>CAZSIX010000007.1:6984-104057 GCA_964607145.1 uncultured Planctomycetota bacterium
CCACGGCGCTCGGCATGCGGCCGAGCAGCGCGGACACCTCGGAGCCGGCCTGGACGAACCGGAAGATGTTGTCCACGAACAGCAGCACGTCGGTGCCCCCCTTGTCGCGGAAGTACTCCGCCATGGTGAGCCCGGAGAGCGCCACGCGGAGGCGGGCGCCGGGCGGCTCGTTCATCTGCCCGTAGCAGAGCACCGTCTTGTCGATGACGCCGGACTCCTTCATCTCGAGCCAGAGGTCGTTGCCCTCGCGCGTGCGCTCGCCGACGCCGCAGAAGACGGAGTAGCCGCCGTGCGCCTTCGCGATGTTGTTGATGAGCTCCATGATGATGACCGTCTTGCCGACACCGGCGCCGCCGAACAGGCCGGTCTTGCCGCCGCGCGCGTACGGGTGGATGAGGTCGATGACCTTGATCCCGGTCTCGAAGATCTCCGTCTTCGTGGAGAGGTTCTGGAACCTGGGCGGCGCCTGGTGGATGGGGCGGCGCTCCATGCCCGCGGGCAGGGGCGCACCGTAGTCCACCGGATCGCCCAGCAGGTTGAACACGCGCCCGAGGCAGGCGTCGCCCACGGGGACGGAGATGGGGGCGCCCGTGTTCGTCACGGGAGTGCCCCGGACGAGGCCGTCGGTCGTCGACATGGCCACGGCGCGGACCTGGTTGCGACCGAGGTGCTGCTGCACCTCGCAGACCACGCGGGCGGTGTCGGAGCCCACCTGCTGCTCGATGATCAGGGCCGTGTAGATCTCGGGCACGGCCTCCGCCGGGAACTCGACGTCCACCACGTTCCCGATGACCTGCGCGATGCGTCCGTCCGTGAGCGTCGCCATTCCTCTGCCTCCTACTTCTTCAGCGCTTCCGCGCCGCCGATGATCTCGGCGATCTCCTGCGTGATCTGGGCCTGGCGCGCCTTGTTGTAGGCGCGCGTGAGCGTCGTCACCATCTCGCCCGCGTTGTCCGTCGCGAGCTTCATGGCGGTGCGGCGGGCGATCTGCTCGGACGCCACCGCGGAGACCAGCACGCGGTACACGGTGGTGCGCACGTAGAGCGGGAGCAGCCGCTCCAGGATGGTCTCCGGTGCGGGGGAGTAGAGGAACTCCTCGTCCGCCGTCGCCGGACGCCGGGCCGCGCCGCCGTCGTCCCCGACGGGGCAGAGCTGGAGCACCGTGGGCGGCTGGGACGCCAGGGACCGGAAGTCGGGGAAGACGACGAGCACGCGATCCACTTCGCCGGCGAGGAAGGGGCCGGTCAACTCGGCCGCGAGACGCTCGGCGTCCTCGTAGCCGGGCCTGTCGCCGAGATCGGTGAACTTCCGCTCGACGGGGATCTCCTGGAACCGGAAGGCGCCGACCCCCTTCTTCCCCGCCATGTAGACGACGGGAGTGCGCCCCGCGGCCTCCTCCTCGCGCACCGCGTCCCTGCCCTTGCGGATGAGGTTGGAATTGAAGCCGCCGCAGAGGCCCCGGTTGGACGTGACGATGAAGACGAGCGTCCGCTTCGGCTCCGCCACGGTGCGCAGGAGCGGGAACCGCGACCGATCGCGCACGCGGGATGCGACGTCCCGCATCATGGACAGGAGCAGGTTCGAGTACGGCGTGCTCGAGACGACGGCGTCCTGCGCCCGCTTGAGCTTGCTCGTCGCGACCATTTCCATGGTCTTGGTGATCTTCCGCGTCGAGGAGACGGACTTGATCCTCTTGCGGATGGCCTTGACGTTGACGGGCACGGTGCCGGATCCCCCCGGTTACGCCTTCGCCGCGGGCTGGAGGCGGGCCTTGAAGGCGTCCAGTTCCGACTTGAGCGCCGCCACGACGTCGGGCGTCAGTTCCTTCTTCTCGGCCACCATCGCCAGCGACTTGCCGGTGCGGAGCGCGTTGATCATCTCCTTCTCGACGCGCTTGAGATCCTCCACCTCGACGTCGTCGAAGTACCCGTTGCCCATCGCGAAGATGACCGCGACCTGGTCCTCGACGGGCCAGGGGGCGTAGAGGCCCTGCTTCAGGATCTCGACGGTGCGCTCGCCGCGCGCCAGCTGGCGCTGCGTGTTCTTGTCCAGGTCCGACGCGAACTGCGCGAAGGCCTCCAGTTCGCGGTACTGGGCCAGGTCGAGGCGGAGCGTGCCGGCCACCTTCTTCATGGCCTTGATCTGCGCGTTGCCGCCGACGCGGGAGACCGAGATGCCCACGTTGATGGCGGGGCGGACCCCGGCGTAGAACAGGTCCGGCTCCAGGTAGATCTGCCCGTCGGTGATGGAGATGACGTTGGTCGGGATGTAGGCCGACACGTCGCCCGCCTGCGTCTCGATGATGGGGAGCGCCGTCAGCGAGCCGCCGCCCTTCTCCGGGGACAGCTTCGCGGCCCGCTCCAGCAGACGGCTGTGGCAGTAGAAGATGTCGCCGGGGTAGGCCTCGCGCCCGGGCGGGCGGCGGAGGAGCAGCGAGAGCTGGCGGTACGCGACGGCCTGCTTGGAGAGGTCGTCGTACACGCAGAGCGTGTCCTTGTGCTGCTTGTACATGAAGAACTCGGCCATCGCGGTGCCCGCGTAGGGCGCGATGTACTGCAGCGGGGCCGGGTCGTTGGCCGTCGCGGAGACCACGATGGTGTGATCCATGGCGCCGTTCCGCGTGAGCTTGTCCACGATGCCGGCCACCGTGGATGCCTTCTGGCCCACCGCCACGTAGACGCAGATGCAGGCCTTCCCCTTCTGGTTGATGATGGTGTCGACCGCCACCGACGTCTTGCCCGTCTCGCGGTCGCCGATGATCAGTTCGCGCTGACCGCGGCCGATGGGGATCATCCCGTCCACGGCCTTGATCCCGGTCTGGAGCGGCACCTTGACGGGCTGGCGATCGGCGATGCCCGGCGCGCGGCCCTCCAGCGGCATGAAGTCCGTCGTGGCGATGGGACCCTTGCCGTCGAGCGGCTCGCCCAGCGGCGTGACCACGCGCCCGATGAGGGCCTCGCCCGCGGGCACGGAGAGGATGCGTCCCGTCCGCTTGACGAGCTGCCCTTCCTTGATGTCGATGAAGCGGCCCATGATCACGACGCCGACGGAGTCCTCCTCGAGGTTGAACGCGAGCCCGTAGGACCCGTTCTCGAACTCGAGCATCTCGCCGGCCATGACCTTCTCGAGGCCGTACACGCGGGCGATGCCGTCGCCCACCTCGAGGACCGTGCCCGTCTCGTCCATCTGGATGGCCGAGTCGTAGTGCTCGATCTCCTTCTTGAGGACGCTGGTGATCTCTTCGGGGCGGATGTTCATGCGGCGCTCCTTGCCGGGGTCGAAGGGGGGACGCGGGGAGGGCTCACGCCCGGTCCCCGGCGAGGCGACGACCGAGGACGCGCAGCCGGCTGCGCAGGCTCCCGTCCACGCGCACGTCGCCGACGCGCACGACGAGCCCCCCGATGAGGGACTCGTCCAGGGTCTCGTGGAGTTCCACGGTCTTGCCCGACGCCTCCGCGACGGCGGCGGCGAGGGACTTCCTCACGCCATCGTCCAGGGGCCGGGCGGAGGCGACGTGGACGTGAATCCGGTTCTGGGCCAGGTCGCGGAAACGGATGAACTGGTCGACGATGTTGTCGTAGATGGGCTCCCGGCTCTTGCGGACCAGCACGACGAGGAGTCCCTCCGTCTCGGGCCCCACGCGCCCCTTGAAGGCCCTGCGGACGAAGGCCTCCTTCTCGACGCGGTCGATGCGCGGCGACGTGAAGAGGCTCCACAGCCGCCGATCCCCGTGGAAGACCCCCATGACGGCGCGGAGGTCGTCCAGCACCGGTTCGAGGCGGTTCCTCTCCCGGGCCATCATGAGGAGGGCCTCGGCGTAGGACCGGGCGGCGGGGTCGGAACGGTTCAATTGCGGCCCGCCCCCACCTGCCGCGCGGAGATCTCCGCCACGGCCTCCTTCGCCAGCCTCCGGTCGTCATCGCCGGTGAGGGACCGAGACAGCACGCGGCCCGCCGCCTCGATGGTGAGATCGACGACCTCGCGGCGGAGCGCATCCCGCGCGCGGTTCTCCTCCAGCGCGATCTCGCGCCGTGCCCGGTCGAGGAACGCCTCGCCCTCGACGCGGGTCTTCTCCGCCTCCTCGCGACGGAACCGCTCGGCATCCGCGCGCGCCTCGTCCAGGACGGCCTTGGCCTGCGCCTGCGCCTCCGCCATCGCCGCCTGCTGGCGGGCGGCGATCTCCTCGGAGGCCTTCTGGACCTCCTCCGCCCGCCGGAGGCTCTCGGCGATCCGGTTCTCGCGCGCCTCGACGGCGGCGAGCAGCGGCTTCCACGCGAACTTCGCGAGGATCGCCAGCAGGATCCCGAAGATCACGAAGACCCAGACGAGGGTCTGGATCTCGAGTTGCGCGTGCGGGAGTTCCCCCCCGCCCCCTGCGGCGAGGATCGGGAGGAACGCGATCGCGGTCTGCTCCATGTCGTGCCCCCTCGCGACTCGGCTACATCCCCAGGATCTTCTTGAACGCCGTGTTCACGTTCCCCTGGATCATGAACGACACCACGCACGCGAAGAGGCAGACGCCCTCGATGAAGGCGCAGGTGAGGAGCGTCGAGCCGCGGATGTCCGAGGCCGCCTCCGGCTGCCGCGCGATGGACTCGTTGGCGGCCGCCGAGATCTTGCCGATGCCGTACCCCGCCGCGATGGCGGAGATGGCGGCGCCGATCCCGGCGCCCACGTACGCCCAGTGCATGTTGACCAGCGTCCCCGCTGCCTGCTCCATGTCTGCTTCCCTCCTTGATGCGGGCCCGGGGGCCCGCTGACCAGAACTAGTGTTCGTGCGACAACGAGAGCCCGATGAAGATCGACGAGAGATACGCGAAGATGAACGCCTGGATGAAGGCGATGGCGATCTCGAAGATGGTGATGAAGAGATAGAACCCCACCGTCGGGACGCCGATGTAGACGGTCTTCCCGATGAACTCGCCGAGGGAGACGTTCCCGAACGCCAGGAAACCCCCGAGGACCGCGAGAATCACGTGTCCCGCCGTCATGTTGGCGAACAGGCGCACCATCAGGGCGAACGGCTTGGTGAGCAGCCCGAAGAACTCGATGCAGAAGATGATGGGCCAGAGCCACCACGGGACCCCGTGGGGGACGAGCCCGACCCAGAACCCGAGGGCCCCCTTCTCGACCATCCCGCCGACGATCATCGCCAGCAGCGTCACGATGGCGAGCGCCCCCGTGACCGAGATGTTCCCCGTCGCGGTGGCGCCGAAGGGCGGCGGCAGGAGCCCGATGAGGTTGCACCCGAGCACGAAGAAGAAGATCGTCGCGATGAGGGGATAGTACGCCCGGTAGTGGTGGTGGCCGATCCCCGGCTTCGCCACCTCGTCGCGGATGAAGATCGCCGTCGCCTCCACCATGTTGGCGAGGAGGCCGCGGCCCCTGGGAAGCGCCGCCCGGCGCGCGGCGTGGATGCAGGCGGCGCCGACGACGCCCGCGGCGAGCAGCATCATCACCACGTGCTTCGAGATGCCGGGATCGAACCCCAGCAGTCCGTGGAGGGCGTGGTTCAGCGGGAGGAGGTCGAGCTTCCACGGGCCGAAGTGGAGATCGTAGGAGTTGGTGAGGTGGCTGATCACGTCGCCGGCGGCGAGGACGGGGGTCACGGGCGGGCCCTCCGCGGCGAGGACGCGTGGACCGTGTAGGCGATCCAGGGGAGGCCCGCGAGGAACGCGCCGGCGAAGGTCACGGCGAAGGCGCCGGCATCGGCGAGTTCGCTGCTCTGCAGCAGCAGGCCGACGGCGAAGAGGAGGAACACCCGCAGCGCGGCGGCCGCCCCCTGGATGCGAGTGGCGAGGGGGGATCCCGACATGGTCGCGCGATGGAGGAGCACGACCTCGCCGGCGGTGAAGGCCACGCCCAGGGCGGATCCCACGGCGATCCCGGACCATGGCGCCCCGTCCGCGCCGGAGAGGGCGCGTGCGGTCAGGACGACGCCGGTCATGAGGGCCGCCGACGCCACCGCGAGCAGGGGAATCGCCTTGGTCATCGCCTCGTGCCGCTCGCCTCCCGTATGACCACCGCCAGGCCCAGCCCGATGCCCGAAAGGGCGCCGGCGAGCGTCAGCATCGGATCCAGGCCGAAACGTCGATCCAGCCACTGGCCGCCGAGCACCCCGAGGACCACGAGGAGGGCGAGCTGGGTGCCGAGATGGAGGAAGCGGAAGTACGCCCGCTCGCCGCCCTTCCCGCGCCCCGGACCCCGGCGCGGCCCGGCCCCTCCGGTCACGCCCCCGTCCGCCCCTCTTCCGTCGCCCCACGTCGCGACCGGCGCGGCGCGGGTGGACGATACGGAACCCGGACCGGCCGAATCAAGGGGAGTGAGGCTATCCGCGCCCCGGAGGCGAGGCAACTAATCAGGCGCGCGGCGGGACCCGGCGTCGAGGGCGACTACTCCTCGAAGTGGAACTGGTCCACGTACTCGGCCTTGGCGGCCTGGGCGGTCCAGGGGTTCCAGCCATCGTTCATGGCGCGGAAGTGGGACCACTCCAGGGGCAGGAGGACCGTGTCGAGGGGGACGGTGATCCAGAGGGCCGGGTTCACCGGCCCGCCGGCGAGGTCGTCCCCGGCCACCTGCCGGGAGAGGTAGCAGCCGGGCAGGGTGACGACGCCGGCCGCGGCGAACGCCAGTGCGGCGATCCGCTTCTTCATGGCTTCCAGCCTCCTCGGGTCACGACCCGACCCACGGCGTACCGTCCCAACCGTACCGCAATCTAATCCGGCGCGGCGGGGGAGGGCAAGAACCCTCTTTCCCCCGCGGGCCCCGGAAGCGACCCCGCCGCTTCCCGGAGCAGCGCGGCGCGGAGGGCGCTCCCCGGCGGGGCGCGGAGCAGGGACGACCTCCCCAGGAGGACGACGGGGCGGCGGAGACCGGGGGAGGGCAGACGCACCACCGCCGCGGGGGGGACCCCCATGGCCCGGACGATGCCGAGGGGGGCGAGTCCGTGGCCGAAACCCTCGCGGGCCAGGGAGACGAGGGCGGCGTAGGACTCCACCGTCCTCTCCACGCGGAGGTCGGGCCCCCCGGCGCGCCGCAGTCGCGCCAGGCGCGGGCCCAGCGCCCGGGCCGTCAGCGCCGCCGCCTCGATGCCGAGCACCGGCACCCGCCGGAGCCCCTCCAGCGCCGCCGCGTCCAGGCCCGACGGCACCAGCACCATCTCCTCCTCGCCCAGCGGCACTGCCCGGAGGCCGGACCCGGCGGGGGGACTGCCGGCCACCATCGCCAGGGCGTAGTCGCCGGCGGCGACGCGCGCGACGCTGCCGGGACCCCGATGGGCGTGGAGCGTCAGCCGCAGACCGGGAACCCGGTCCGCCGCGCGCCGGAGCAGCGCCGCGCCCCAGGAGGCGAGGATGGACTCGGACACGCCCACCTCCAGCGACCCTCCCCCCGCGGCCCGGGAGCCCGCCATGGTCTCGCGGAGGCGCGCCACCAGGGGGGAGGTCGCCTCCAGGATCCGCCGGCCCTCGGGGGTCAGGAGGACCCGGCGCCCGTCGCGGCGAAGGACGGGGCGCCCCAGTTCCCGCTCCAGGGCCGCCAGCCGCTTGCTCACGGCGGACGTGGTGATGCGGAGGCGGACGGCGGCGCGCGCCATGGTCCCCTCGCGGAGGACCGCCTCCAGGGCTTCCAGCCGGTCCATCACGGGGAGTCCTCCTGGGGCGGCGCCTTCGTTGCCTCCTCGGACACGAATTCTATCGTCGATGTCGCCATGGGAACCGGTTCCCCGGGCCCATGCTCTCCCCCGTGGACCCCGTTCCCCTCCTGCTCGTGGCCGCGGCGGTGGGCACTTCCCTCCTCTCCGGAGTGTTCGGCATGGCCGGCGGCATGCTGCTCATGGGGATCCTCCTGGCGGTCCTCCCCGTGCCCGACGCCATGGCGCTGCACGGGGTCTGCCAGGCGACCTCCAACGGGATCCGGGCCTGGCTCCTCCGCGCCCACGTGGACCGGATGGTCGTGGGGCGCTACCTCGCCGGGGCGCTCCCGGCGGCCGCCGCCGCCGCGTGGATGGGGCCCGTCCTCCCCCGCCGGGTGGTGTTCCTGCTCTTGGGGGGCATCCCGCTGGGCGCGCTCCTGCTTTCCCGTCGGGGCCTTCCCGCCGTGGAGCGGCGGGGCGTGGCGGAGACCTGCGGCGCGACGGTCATCACCGCCCAGTTCGCCGCCGGGGCCTCGGGCCCGCTGCTCGACCTGTTCTACCTGCGTTCCGCCGCGGACCGGCGCACCGTGGTCGGGACGAAGGCCCTCACGCAGACCGTGGGGCATGTCCTGAAGGCGGCGGTGTTCGCGACGGCGGGAGCGGGCGCGGCGGGCGCCGCTGCCCTTCCCCGGTGGCTGCTGCCGGCGATGCTGGGGGGCGTCCTCCTCGGGACCGGGGCGGGCCGCCATCTCCTGGACCGCCTTCCGGAGGCGTCCTTCCGCGCGTGGACACGCCGCCTGGTGCTGGCGCTCTCCCTGGGCGCGGTCGCCCGCGGGCTGGCGGAGTGACGGGGACGACGGGCCGGTGCGCGGAGGGGGCGCCGGGCAGGGGTTCAGCCGGTCGGCGCCGCATCCCGCGTTCGTCCTCGACTCCCGAGCCCCCCCGACACGGAGCGTGGAAGCCGGCGCTTTGGCTCACACGCTCCGGCCGGCACCTTCGGGTAGGCTCGCCGCCCCATGCGCGCGGACCTACTCGATCGGGTGCTGCTCGTCTGCCCCGCCTGCACCTGGAAGCGGCACACGCCCGCGGCGGTCCGCCTGGAGGGGGCCGAAGGCACCGGCGACGAGATCCGGACCGGGACCCTGCGCTGCGTCCGGTGCGCCGAGGGGTACCCCATCCTCCAGGGCGTGGCCGTCCTCGCCGACCAGGGCCACCGCCGCGTCGCCCAGGAGACCCACGAGGTCGAGGACCCGCTCCGACTCGCCGGCCCCCACCTGCTGGCCCACTTCGCCGACCTCCTCCCCGACGCCGCCCGCGGATCCCTCACGGGGGGGGACTTCTGGCCCCGCCTGGCGGGTCTGGACGGAGACGGGGGCCTGGCCGTCGATCTGGGGGCCTCCGTGGGCCGGGCCACGCTCGGGATCTCCGCCACCGCCGCCTTCACCCTGGGGTGCGAGTCCTCCTTCGTCACCGCCCGCCTCGCGCGGGAGATCCTCCGCGCCCGGCGGGCCCGCGTCCGCGTGGTGGAGGAGGGGGCCTTCGCGTCCCACCCGGAGGCCGATCTCGCCGCCGCCGTCGGCGCGGGCGAGCGGGAGATCGTGGTGGCGGAGCCGGAGCGCCCGCCGGTGGCGCCCGGCCGCGCCTCGCTCGTACTGGCCGCGAACCTCCTCGAGCGGCAGGGGGATCCGGAGGGGTTCGTGCGCATGGCCGCCTCGCTCTGCGCCGCCGGGGGCCGACTTGCCGTGGCCAGCCCGTACACGTGGTGGGAGGAGCATGCCCCGCGGGATCGGTGGATCGGCCGGGGGGAGGAGAGGACGCGGGACGCGCTCGTCACGCTCCTCCGATCCCTCGGTCACGAGGTCGAGAGCGAGGCCGATTTCGTGCTGGTCCTCCGCGAGCACGACCGTCTGGAGCAGGTGGTCCGGCCCCATCTCGTGGTGACGCGGCGACGGACGCGGTAGGACCGGGGAGCACGGCGGAGCCGGGGAACCGAAAGGCAAGGGGGACGGCATGGAGACGGTCCAGTTCGCGCTGCTCCGAGGCATCTGCCAGTTGCCCGCCTACGTCGCCATCGACACGGGGCTCCTGGAGGCGGAGGGGGTGCGGGCCCGCGCCTCCGTCGCGCCCACGGCCTGGGCGGTGCCGGAGCGCCTCGCCCGCGAGGAGGTCCAGTTCGCGGTCATCCCGTGGACGCGCGTGGCGGCGGATCGGGGGAGGGGGAATCGGCTCGTCGCGGTGGCCGGCTCGGGCATCGAGGAGGCCGCCCTCGTCGTCCGCAAGGGCGTCGCGGAGTGCGACGTCCGCAGTCTGGCCGTGCCCCAGGAGGGCGGGATCAAGGACCTGACCGCCATGGCGCTGCTCGCCTCCCTCGGTTGGACCGACGTGGCGCAGGTGCGCATGCCGTCGGGGGACGGCGCGGTGCTCAGTTTCGTGGGCGAGGGCGCCGACGCGGCCTCCATGGTGGAGCCCTACGCGACCATGCTCGTCCGGCTGGGTCTCGGCCGCGTCGTCCGCCGCACGGGCGACATCTGGCCCGGCGCCCCCGGCTGTTCGCTCGCCACGACGGCGGGCCTGATCGCGCGGAGGCCCGACCTCGTGGACGCCGTCGTTCGCGCCCACCTCCGCGCGGCACGCGCCGTGGCGGCGGACCCGGACGAGGCGGCGCGGATCGGGGGGCGCTGGATCGGCGTGAGTCCCGCCGTGGTCAGGGAGGCGCTGGAGTCGAATCGCCCGGATCCGTTCGCCCTCCGCAACGGGGATGCGATGCGGCGCGTCCTCGGGCTCATGATCGAGCGCGGATACGTGCCCGCGGAGCCCACCGGATACCTGGATCTCTCCTTCCTGGCGCGGGCGGAGCGGGCCGTCGCGGGCGATACCGCCGCGCCGTGACCATGGCGTCGCGATGGGCCGGGCTCGCGCGCCTCGCCGGCGCCACCTTCCGGGAGTGCCTCCGGCCGCTCTCGACGGAGGCCTGCGCCGCCGCCATCCGCCGCCGCATGGAGACGCGCGAGACGCGGTTCCTCGCCGCCGTCGACGCCACGGTGTACGCGGTCCCCGGCAGTCCCGTCCGGCGCCTCCTCGAGTGGGCGGGGTGCGGGCCGGGGGACCTCGCCGCCTCCGTGAGGAGGCACGGACTCGAGGGGGCGCTCTCCTCCCTCGCCGCGGCGGGAGTCCGCGTCGGCGCCGAGGAACTCGCCGGCCGCTCCCCCGTCATCCGGCCCGGTCTGGAGATCGAGGCCGGCGCGGACGCGTTCGCGAACCCCCTCCTCGCGGGCCGTGGAATCACGGCGCGCACGAGCGGCTCCACGGCCCCCGCGCGCACCGTCCCCTTCGACTGGCCCCTGTTCGTGGAGGAGGCGGCGGCGGAGGGGCTGCTGCTCGCCTGCCACGGCGTCGAGCGCGCCCGCATCGCCCTCTGGTACCCCGCACCGCCGGGGATCGCGGGCGTGCACAACGTCCTGCTGCACTGGAAACTCGGGCGGGCGCCGGATCGCTGGTTCTCCCAGGTCCGCCCCCCGCGGTGGAGCGAAGCCCCCGACCTCGCCCTCGCCCTCGGGGGGCTCTACCTCGCGGGGGCGCCCCTGCGATCCCCGCGGGCCCGCTTCACGCCGCTGGACCGGGCCATCGACGTGGCGCGGTGGCTGGAGGAGGGACGGCGACGCGGGGAGCGCCGACTGCTCAAGGCGTTCGCCAGTTCCGCCGTCCGGATGGCCCACGCCGCGCGCGCCGCATCGCTGGACGTCTCGGGACAGGTGGTGTTCACCGGAGGCGAGTCGCTCACTTCCGACCGCCGCCGCGTTCTGGCCGATGCGGGCCTCGACGTCCACGCGCGGTTCGGGGCCACGGAGACGGGGCTGGTGGCCGGAGGGTGCGGCCGGGGCAGCGGCCCCGACGGGATGCATGTGCACCTGGATCGCGTCGCCGTGCTCGCCGGCACGCGCCCCCCCGGCGCCGCCGTCGCCCGCGGCCCCCTGGCGTTCACCTCGCTCTCCACGGCGGCCCCCCTCGTGCTCCTGAACGCGGAACTCGGGGACGAGGCGGACGTCCGCCGCGGTCCCTGCGACTGCCCCTTCGCGGCGGTCGGGTTCGACGTACACGTGTCCGACGTGCGGGCGCCGGCCAAGATCGCCGGCGAAGGCGTGAAACTCCCCGCGGGCGCGGTGGCGGCGGCGGCCGCGGAGGCCCTGGTCGACCGGGGGGGATGCGGGGACGATGTGCAGGTGACGTGGACCGACGAATCCGATGGCCGGACGCGCGTGACCATCGCCGTGAGCCCGCGGATCGAGTTCGACGAGGCCGGGCTCCGCGCCGGGATCCTCGCCCGGCTGGAGCGGCATCGCGGGGGCCCGCTGGCGGCGGCGCTCTGGAGGGACGGCCACACGATCCTGATCGTGCGCCGCGACCCGGCGCCCACGGCGGGCCAGAAGGTCCTCCCGTGGAGCGACGCTGCGGGGGGCGGCGGGCGGTGAACCCAGGAGGCGGGAACTTCGATCCCGAAGCGCTGGCGGCGATCCACGACGCCCCGGAGGACGAGCCCCCGGGCTGGGTTCTCCGTCGCGGGCTCCGCATCGCCGCGGACCTGGCGGAGCCGATGGTGGTCCGAGGTGCGCTCTGGATCGACGCGGGTTGTGGTCCCGGTCATCTCGCCGCACGGCTGGACGCGAGGGGAGCGCGCGCGGTCGGGGTGGATCGCGATGTCGCGATGATCGCCTACGCGGCGCGCCGGTGGCATCGGCCCGCGCGCCCCCCCCTCTTCGTCGTGGCCGACGCGGCTCGACTGCCGTTTCCCGATGGCGCCGCCGCCGGGATCGTGGCCGTGTCCCTCCTCGGGTGCCTCGCGGAGCCCCTGCCGTTCCTGACCGAGGCCGCCCGCGTGCTCCGTCCCGGCGGCATCCTCGTCGCCACGGCCACCAACGCCGCCAGCATGAGCGTCCTCGCCGACCGCGTCCTGTCCGTCCTGCCGGGGTTGCGTCCCACCGCCGCGAGGCCCGGGAAGGGGCCCCGGGGTTTCCGGCTGCATCGTGCGGCCGACCTCCGGGCGGCATTCGAGGTCGCCGGGCTCCGCGTGAACCGCGTCGTCGAGTACGGGGACCTCCCGCCGGAGCGCTTTCGGACCGCCGCATCCCACGCGCGCGCGCGGACCCGCGAGAGGACCGTCCACGGCGCCCGCGATTTCCGTCCCCGCGCCCGCAACTTCCTCCTCGTCGGCGCGCGGGCTTGAGCCGCGGGGACGGCCCGGCGGGGCCGGAGACGGCCCCGCCGGAACTCGTCGTCAGTTGTCGGTGGTGACGCTGACCAGCTCGACCCGCTCGTTCGTCTCGGGGTCCACCTCGAGCACCACGCCGATTCCCGGGGCGTAGTACTTGTGCTCCACGGCGTCCGGCTCCATCGGCGTCGCGTCCAGCGTCTGGAGGCAGCCGGCGAAACTCCCGAAGGGGACCGTCGCGGACGCGTCCAGCGCGAGGACCTGCGCCCAGTCCTCCGCCTCGCCTGCGAGGAACTCCTGCCGATATGCCCGACCGACGACGGGCGCGGCGGGCATGACGATTCCGGGCTGGGCCCCGTCCACTCCCGACCTCCACGAGCCGTCCACGTCGGTGATATCGCCATCCTCGTAGTTCAGCGCGATTTCCCCGAAGTACCAGACGTTCCCGTCCACGTCCTGGGCGAACCAGTCCAGCGTGTCCTCGACGAGAACGCCATCGAGCCGCACGGTGTCACGCACCACGGTGCACATGACACCGAGGATCTCCTTCTTCTCCGCGAGGACCGTCACGACGATCGTCTCCGTGCCCTCCTCCGTCTCCGCGACGTAGGTCCGGGTCGTGCCCGGGAAGAGCGGCATGAGCGGGTTGTCGATGACGGCGACGAAATCCGCCGGGTCCACGTCGTGGCGGTAGATCCCGTCCTCCTCCAGCAGCGCCGCGAGGTCGAGACGGGCGCCGAACTGCTCGTTGGCGAGCGCCTTGGCCTCCTTGAATTCCTCCTTCGCCTCGTCCAGCGCCTCGTCGCGCTCGTCGGAATCGAGCGTCGAGGCGCGGGCGCGGGCGACGAGGTAATCGGCCTTCGCCTCGCTGCGGACCGCGTTGCGGAGGTCCTTGGCCACCTTCTTCCACTCCTTGCTCACCGACGCCGCCGACGCGTCGCCGGATGTGGAAACGACGAGTGCTCCGAGCGCGAGCGCCAGCGTGGCGAGTACCGGCGCGGAGACCGGCGATTTTCGTCCCTTGAACATCGACATGGGGAGACTCCTTTCAGAATTGCCCGCGGACTCGCGGACGACCCACCGGGGCCATCCGCATGCCTCCATTCTGCGGATGGACGATGAACGCACCCTGAACGGGGAATCGATTCCGCGGCGGTCTCCTGAGCGACGGCAGGGCTGCGGCCCCTACTCCTCGAACAGCCGCTCCAGCGACTTGAGGGTCGCCCCACCCGCCTCGAGCGCGGCGGCGGCGGCGCGGTAGCGTTCCGCGACCGCGGAGTCGGTTTCGATCTCCGCGAGGCGGCGGAGCGTGACCACGCCCACCTCCGGTGCCCGGAGGCTCGCCACGGCGATGGCGAGTCCGGCGTTCGCCCGACCCTCCGCGTCCAGCGATCCATCGAGCACGCGCGTCTCGAGGGCGCGCACGAGCCCCGGCGCGGTGGCCGCCGTCGCGGCGGCCTCGATCCGGTCGAGTCCGAACGCCACGGCGAGCACCTCCGGATCGCGCTCGTCGCGGATGATGCGCAGCACGTACTCGCTGAACGCGGCTCCCGGGTGCTCGTCATCGAGTCCGGCGAGCACGCCGAGGTGGAGCGCCGGCTCGGCGTTGGTTCCCAGTCGCGCCAGGAACCCGCGCAGGCGCTCGTCGTGGCCCCACCCGAGGGCGACCGCCTTCGCGAGGACCGGCCTGGCTCCGTGTCCGATGTCGAGGGCGCCGAACTCGCGCGCGAGATCGGCGGCCTCCTCCGGAGTGATTCGTCCGCGCCGCGCCTCGCGATCGATGAGCGCCACGGACCAGGCGAATTCCCGCTCCGCGAGCGGCGGGCCCCAGCCATGCACCGCCATTCCGGCGAGCCGGCGGATCGCGGCCGCGTGCGCCGCCGACGCGGGTTCCGCCGCGAGACCGAGAACGACCTCCGCCCGGGCGGGATCCCCCTCCTCCACGGGACGCGCGTCGGCCTCGGGCGCGCTGCCGTTCCCGTCGGGAGCCGTCCGCGCGGGGTCGGGCCCCCCCCGGCTCGCCTCCATGGCGTCCAGGCGGCCCTGCACCTCCGCCCGGTGGCGGGCCATCTCCACGAGCGCGCGGTCCAGCCCGCGCTCCAGTCGCGCCACGCGGAGGTCCATGGCGGACGCCTTCGCTTCGATGTCGCCGGCGGGTGGAGGTGCGGCGAGGCGCGCGCCCCCGAACGCGGCGAGGGCCGCCCCGGGGACGATGAGGAGAAGCCAGGGATCGGCGCGGCCGCGCATGGGATGTCGTCTCCGCCGGGGGTTCCCGCCATCCTCCGGCGGACACCGTGAACGGATGATGAACGGGGCCCGACGGCCGGCCCCGCGCTCCGTTCAGCGGGGCGATGCCAGGAACCCGGAGGGCATCTCCGGATTGACCTCCACGGACACGATCTCCCTCCGCGCGGAGGGAGGCTTGCCCTCGACGAGCACTTCCTCGGCGTGGGGAAGCATCAGGCCGGCGACGGTCCGGAACCCGGAGTAGCGCCGCGACGTGTCGGTGATCCCGACGGAGGTCCGGCCCCGCCACGAGGCTTCCAGGATCCTGCCGTCGACGGGATCGATCGCGAGCGTGGTCGTCGCGCCGTCCACGGCGACGGCCACGCGCTCCACGCCCCGCTCCCCGACGGTGGCGGTCCCGAGGGCGACGGCGACGGCCCCGCCGCGCCGCCAGGCGTCCAGCAGCGAGAGCGGCTGCCGGCGCATCTCCCGCACCATCCAGGCCCGCACGGACTCCTCGACCGGGGGGCCCTCCGCGGCGTCGGCGAATCCGCCCTCGGGCGACAACAGCCATGCGTATCCGCCGCCCTCCCACTCGTAGTCCATCCGGAGGGTTCCCGGGAAGCGGTGCGTGCTCGTCACGTGGGAGACGTGGCTACCCTGGGCGGTCTCCGTCGTCGTGCGGGAGCGCACCCGCAGGATGGCGGCGGCCGCCAGCGCATCGGCCCCCCCGACACCGCGGATCGCCAGATCCAGCAGGGCCCCGCCGCGCTTCCGTGCCGCCTCGTCCCCTTCGGGCACTCCGTCGGGCCCGTCGATCCAGCGCGGCGGGGCCTCCAGGAACCGGCGACGACAGGCGTCCGAGGCGAACAGGTAGATGCGCCCCTCGTGAACCGCGAACCGGTCCGCGGAGCCGTGCCCCGTCAGCGGGCCCATCCGCATGCAGTAGCCGTCGAACTGGATGGCATGGCGCTCCGGGTCGGCGAGGAAGCGCTTCCGGCTCGCGTCGTCCGCGAACCGGTAGCGGTACCTGCCGCGCTGCGCCGTCAGCCCGGGGAGCCCGGGAACCTCGCGGCCCTCTCCCAGCGCCACCGGGTCCAGGCCGCGGAGCGCCGGGGGTTCGGCGTCCTCCTCCGGGGCCGCGACCGCGGGGAGCACCAGGGCGGCGACCAGCGCGGCGATGGCGATGCGCGGCGGGCGACTCGCGGTCATGGGCGCCTCCCGGGGACGGCAGGGCGTGGCGACGGGCCGTCCTCCCCGCGCCGCCGCACGAGACTACAGCACCTTCGCGAGGAACTCCCGCGTCCGCGGCTCCCGCGGACCGTCGAGGAGCGCGCCGGGAGTGCCCTCTTCGAGGATCCGGCCCCCGTCCATGAAGACCATGCGGGTGCCCACCTGCCGCGCGAACCGCATCTCGTGCGTGACGACGACCATGGTCATCCCGCGCTCCGCGAGCTCGCGCATGACGTCGAGGACCTCGTGGACGAGTTCCGGATCCAGCGCGGACGTGACCTCGTCGAAGAGCATGGCCCGCGGCTCCATGGCGAGGGCGCGGGCGATGGCGACCCGCTGCTGCTGCCCGCCGGACAACCGGTCGGGCCGGGTCGCGGCGCGGTCGGCGAGACCGACCCGGTCGAGGACCGCCATCGCGCGCGCCCGCGCCGCCGCCGGATCCAGGCGGCGCACGAGACGCGGCGCGAGCGTGACGTTGCCGAGCACGTCGAGGTGGGGGAAGAGATGGAACCGCTGGAACACCATCCCGACTTCGGCCCGGTGGACGTCCACGTCGGGGTCGTCCGCGCGGAGCAGGCGACCCCCGACCTCGACGGTTCCCCCGTCGGGGACCTCCAGGAGGTTGATGCAGCGCAGCAGCGTGGACTTGCCGCAGCCGCTGGGTCCGATGACGACGACCTTCTCGCCCTCCTCCACGTCCAGGTCGATGCCGCGCAGGACCTCCGTCCCGGCGAACGACTTCCTAAGCCCGCGGAGCCGGATGAGCGGCGGCACCGTACCTCCGTTCCAGCAACCGCTGCACCTGGGACAGGCCGAGGGTGAGCACGAGGTAGATCCCCGCGACCGAGGAGTAGACCGCCATGGTGCGGTACGTGCGGGCCGCCTCCTGCTTCCCGATCATCATGAGTTCCGGGACCGCGACGACCATGGCGAGCGACGTGTCCTTCAGCAGCGCGATGGACTCGTTCCCCAGCGCGGGAAGGACGTTGCGCACCGCCTGCGGGAGCACCACATGGCGCATCGCGTGGCCCTTCGACAGCCCGAGCGCGCGGGCGGCCTCCTCCTGGCCGCGGTCCACCGACTGGATGCCCGCCCGGTAGGTCTCGCCGATGAAGGCGCTGTAGCAGACGGCGAACGCGAGGATGGCCGCGGGCTCCGCGTGGAGGGTGATCCCCGCGAGGGCGAGGAGCCGGGACGGCTCGCCGAAGTAGATCCAGAGGAGGAGGACGAGGAGCGGGATCCCGCGGATCACCTCCACGAACGCCGTCGCCGGGAGGCGGAGCCAGGCGCGCCCGCTGAGGCGCCCGAGCGCCACGAGCAGCCCTCCCGCGAGGGCCAGCGCCAGCGCGATCCCGGCCATGCGGAGGGTGACGACGAACCCGCCGAGGAGCCGGACCAGCGTGTCGCCGTCCATCAGCGCCCCGGGGGGACCGTCACTTCCCGCCGATCCACCGCTCCCGGATGCGGTCGTACTCCCCCGATGCGCGCACGCGCCGGAGCCCGTCGTTGAGGGCGGCGACGAGGTCGGCGCGGTCCTTCCGCACGGCGATGCCGTACTTCTCCTCCGTGAAGGGGGCGCCGGCGAGCCGGATCCCGCCGCGCTTCGCCGCGTAGTCCCGGAGCGTGGGGTCGTCGGCGATGACGGCGTCGGCGCGCTTCTGGACGACGTCGAGGACCGCCGGGTCGATGGCGTCGAACGTGCGCACCGTGACGCCCGGGATCTTCCGCGCCTCGATCTCGCCGGTGGTGCCCAGCTGCACCGTCAGGGTCCTGCCCGCGAGGTCCGCCGGACCGGCCACCGCGCGCATGCGCTCGTCGTCGGGACGGACGCCGATGGTCTGGCCGGCGTCGTAGTACCCGTCGGTGAACGCGACCACGGCGGCTCGCTCCGCCGTGATGGTGATGGCGGAGACGGCGGCGTCGAACCGGCCCTGCTGGAGCCCCGGGAGGATTCCGTCGAAGGGCTGGTTCACGAACTCCGCTTCCAGGCCCGCCTCGCGGCAGACCGCCCGCACGAGGTCGATGTCGAACCCGACGATGACCCCCTTCTCGTCCACCAGCTCGAAGGGCGGGTACGCGGCCTCCGTCGCCACGACCACGCGGCGCGGCGGGGGGACGGCCGACCCGTCGGGACCCGGCGCCGCGGCGGGGGGCCCGTCGCCGCAGCCCGCCGCGACTCCGGCGAGGGCCCACGCCCAGACCAGGCCGAGCACCGCCGCCGCGCGCTTTCGACCCGGTCCCATGCAGACCTCCCGATGCGGCTCCCGCCGCGCGCCGGATTGTACGCCGATGGTCTCCGCCGAGGGCCGGCGGTCCGGCGGCGGAGGCCGCGGAACTGGCCGCCGACGCCGCCCGGGGTCCGGTACCATGTCCCGGCCCCGGACGCGGGAAGGGCCCGGCGCGGCGCCGCGAGGGAGGTCCATGGGGAAGTTCCTGAAGGGCCTCGGCAAACTGCTGCTCTGGCTCCTGATCCTTGCCCTGATCCTGCTCTTCGCCGTCTACCTCGGCCAGGGCTACCTCGTCTACCCGGGCCGCGCGCTCTACCGCGGCGAATCCCCGGAGTGGCAGGCCCGCGTGGCCAACGTCTCCGCCCAGGGCTACGAGCCGATGCAGCTCGATCCGGAGGAGGGCGCCACCGACGACGCGGCCCTCACCATCCGCGGCCTCTGGGCGCAGGCCCCCGGGCAGGGGGCCGCGGCGCTGCTCTGGCTCCACGACCGCCACGAGTCGGTGACGGAGATCTCCCACCAGCTCAAGCCGCTCCGCGACCTGAAAGTGCACGTCTTCGCCATGGAGTTCCGCGGCTTCGGGCAGAGCCGGGGATCGCCCGCGGAGGAGGGCATCGTCAGCGACGCGGCGAAGGTATACGACTACCTCCGCAACGAGCGCGACGACGTCCTCCCGGACCGGATCTACGCCGGCGGGTGGGGACTCGGAGGTTCCGTGGCCATGGCGCTCGCGGGGCGCCGCCCCCTGGCGGGCGTGATCGCCTTCGAACCCATCCCGTCGCTGGCGGAGGTGCTCGCGGAGCAGATCCCCTTCGTCCCGCTCCGGCACGTGCTCCGGGACTCCTACGACGCGCGCGCGCTGCTCCAGCGGGGCGACTGCCCCGTCTTCGCGGTCTACGCGGGGGCGGATCCTCCCAGCGTGAAGCGGGCTCTGGCCGTGGAGGAGCGGGGGGCCGGACGGGTCCGGCTCCGCGGCGTGACCGAGGCCACCGCGGACTCCCTCCTCAGCCGGGCGCTGCAGCAGGGTGTCATGGAGGAGATCGACTCGTTCCTGGCGGATCCGCGGCGCTGACGCGCCGCTGATAGGATGCGGGCATGATCCATCGAAGCCCCTCGCTCCGCCCGTTCGCCCTCGCCGCGCTCGCCGCGTGCCTCCTCCTCCCCGGGTCCGATCCCGCCCGCGGGCAGGATGCTCCGGGCCCGCCCGCCGCCGTCGCGGCGGACGCGAAGGGCCCGGCGGGCCTTCCGTGGGCCGCCGCCGAGGCCCACGGCGGGCGTCTGGAGGTCCTCCCCTCGGGGATGGCGATCCTCCACCTCCAGGGCACGCCGGAGGAGATGGGGCGCCAGCACGGGACGCTGCTCCGCGGCCCCGTCCGCTGGCTCGTCGAGCACTACCTCCCGAAGGTCCTCCGCGGCGAGCGGGACCGGGCGCTGGCATCGGCCCGGGCGCTGGAACCGCAGATCCCCGAGCGCCACCGCCGCGAGATGGCCGCCATGGCGGAGGCCGCGGGCGTGCCCTACGACGACATCCTCCTCGGGTCCGTGGTGGTCGAACTCCTCGGCCTCAACCAGTGCTCCGGCCTGGTGGCGTGGGGCGCGACCATCGAGGGCGGCGGCACGGTGGTGGGACGCAACCTGGAGTGGCCCGACCTGGGGATGCTGGGCCAGTACGGTCTCCTCGTGGCGGCGCGGCCGAAGGACCTCCGCCCGTACCTCTCCGTCGGCTTCCCCGCGATGGTCGGCGTCGTGACGGGGATGAACGGCACCGGCGTCTTCGCCGGGGAACTGGTGGTGCTGACCCCGGTGGACGGGGAGAAGGCGCGCAAGGGCGTCCCCTACCCCATCCTCCTGCGGCGGCTGATGGAGGAGTGCGGGAGTCTCGCGGAGGCGGTAGCGCTGGTGAAGGCCTCGCCGCTGACGGTGGGGCAGAACCTGCTCCTCGCGGGCCCCGGCGGCGGCATGGTGCTGGAGTGCGCCGCCGGCAAGTGCGACGAGCGACCCGCCATCCGGCCCGGGCTGACGGTGGTCACCAACCACTACAACGAGCCCGCGTCGCCGCCCAAGCGGGACCCGCGGTTCGAGCGCATGTGCAGACTGCTGGGCGGCGCCGACGGGACGGGGCCGCTGACGGTGGCCGGGGTGGAGGAGTCGCTCCGCGCCGGCGGGAAGATGGCCGCCTTCATGAACCTCCAGTCGGGTCTCTTCTTCCCGGAGACGCTCCGCATCCGCATCTCCATCGGGAAGCCCCCCGCGGTGGGCCGCCCCTACGAGGAGGTGGATGCGGCGGCGCTCCTGGGAGCGACCCCGGTGGGCCCCGTGGCCCCGCCCGCGGCGGGAGTTCCCGGGGGCGCGCCCGGGAAGTCCCCGGCGGGCGAGGGGTCCCGGTGACCGCCGCCGGACGCGGACGGACCTCCGCGCTCCGCGTCGTGCTCGTCACCGTCCCGCCGCGGCGGGCGCGCGCGCTGGCCCGGGCCCTCGTGGAGCGCCGCGTGGCGGCCTGCGCCAACCTCGTGCCCGGCGTGCGCAGCGTCTACCGCTGGAAGGGGGCCGTGGAGGAGGCGCGGGAGACGCTCCTCGTGCTGAAGACCACGGCCGCCCGCGTCGCCGCGCTGGAAGCCGCCGTCCGCGAGCTGCACCCCTACTCCGTGCCGGAGGTCGTGTCCCTGCCGGTGGATCACGCGCTGGCCGCCTACGCCGGGTGGGTCGGGACGGAGACGCGCCCGTAGGGGAGGCGGCGGCGGGGCCGCGCCCCTCCTACTCGCCCCGCGTCAGGGCCCTCTTCCGGTCCCGCTCCTGGCGATGGTGGCGCGCCCGCTCCTCGTCCCCGAGGGCGCGGGCCGCCTGCTGCGCCGCGTCGTGGGCCCGGATGGCGTCGGGGAGCGGGAGGCCCGCCTCGAGGGCGATGTCGAGCCTCCGGATCGCCTCCCGCCACTCCCCGGCGGCGGCGTGGTAGAGGCCCAGGTTCAGGTTCCCCTCGGCGAGGCGCGGCTGACGACGGACCGCCTGCTGCAGGAGCCCCACGGACTCCTCCAGGCGGCCCCGGTGGTTGAGGAGCCAGGCGAGGGCGACGAAGGGTCCGCCCTCGTCGGGCCGCGCGCGGCGCACGGCCTCGCGGAGGATCCCCTCCGCCTCGTCGGCCGCGCCGGGACCGCCCAGCGCGAAGAGCCGGTTTCCCGCGTGGACGCGGAACGCGGCCACGTCGGGCTCCGCGTCCACCATGCGCCGGTAGGCGTCCAGCGCCTCCTCCCGGCGCCCGGCCGCCGCCAGCGCCTCGCCGTAGTTCTGCCAGGCGCGGCCCGAGTCCGGCGACACCGCGACGCAGCGACTCCAGAGCGCGAGGCCGTCCCGCCAGTACCGGGCCTGTCGCAGCGAGAGGACGGCGAACAGCACCACCACGCAGCCGAGGACCGGTCCCGCCGCCCGGGCCCCGCGTCCGCCCCGCCCCACCGCCGCCTCGAAGGCGAGCCCCCCGAGCGCCGCGGCGCCCAGCGACGGGAGCAGGAGATACCGGTCCGCGGAGAGGTTCGTGATGGGGACCAGGAGGTTCGCCGCCGGCGCCAGCAGGATCCACCACCACGCCGCCGCCGCCCCCGCCACGGGCCGGCGCCGCAGCAGCAGGGCGGTTCCCGCCACGGCGGCCACCGTCACCACCAGCCCGAGGACGTTGGCGACCCGCGTCGGGTCCCCTTCGCGGATCGCGTAGTCGGGCCCGAGTCCGAGCGGTACCGCCGCCTGCAGGAGGTAGCGCGCTTGCACGCCCCCCACGATGAACGCGTTCGCCACGGGACCGCCGCCCCGCCACTCCGCGCGCACCGCGTTGTTCGACTGGTGCCACGCGTTCAGCGCCGCGCCACCGGCCGCCAGCAGGAGGAGAGGCGCCGCGCGGAGGGCGGCGCGGCGGACCCGCGCGGCGAGGGGCGTCGCCGGCCCGGCGCGGACGACCTCGATCACCGCCAGGGCGACGGGGAGGGAGGCGGCGGCGGTCTTCGACAGCGTGGCCAGCGCAAAGAGCGCCAGCGACCCCGCGTACGCGAGACGGCCCCCGGTGCGGGCCGAGCGGAGGTGGAGCGCCGCCGCCCCCAGCGCCAGCACCGCGTTCAGCACGTCCTTCCGCGCCGATGCCCACGCCACGACTTCCGCGTGGAGCGGATGCACCGCCCAGAGCAGCGCGCCCGCAAGCGCCGCCCGCGGCGATCCCAGCGCCTCCCGCAGCACGACGTACCCGAGCCCGGCGGCCAGCCCGTGGAGAAGCCAGTTGCCCAGCCGATAGCCCGTCGGCTCGGTCCCGAAGAGGGCGAAATCCGCCAGGTTCGAGAGGTCGCGCAGCGGGAGGTACTCGGCGCCCAGCAGCGCCCGCTCGCCGAAGGGGTCGAGGATCGCGGCCAGGTGGTGGAGGCCGCGCAGGTACGGGTTGCGGACGATGAGCCAGTCGTCGTCCCAGTTGACGAAGGACCCGTGGAGCGCCGTGACGAAGGCCGCCAGCGCGGCGGCCACCACCAGCACGACCGCGCGGCGGGACCACGCGTCCCCACCCCCCTTCACCGCTCGCGCTCCCCGCTCCTCTCGCCGAGGAGGCGGAGCCCCGCCCGGTGGTGTTCGGCGCCCGCCGCGTCGCCCGCGTCCTCGGCGAGGCGCACGAGCGTCTCGCGCACGCGGTGCTCCTCCGCCGGGGGCATGGGGAACCGGAGGGCGCGCTCGAACTCGGCGCGGGCCGCGGCCGCGTTCCCGTCGGCGAGGCGCGCGAAGCCGAGGCAGACGCGCACCTCCGCGTGGTCCGCCTCCCGCCGCGCCGCATCGTCCAGCGCGGCGCGCGCCTCCGCGGTGCGGCCCGCGAGACCGTAGTAGGCGGAGAGGGCCAGCAGCGGACCGGGGTTCCTCGGCCCCGCCCGCGTCACGGCGTGCCGCAGCAGCGCCTCCACCTCCGGCTGGAGGTCGGGTCCCCCGAGGGCGAAGAACCGGGAGCCGGCGAGCGTCCACCAGACGGCGTCCCAGGGCTCCGCGTCCACCATCGCGCGGAAGGACTCCAGCGCCTCGCGCCGCCGACCCGCCGACGCCAGCGCCGCGGCCCGGACCTGCCACGCCTTGCCGGACCCGGGGCACGCGGCCACCGCGCGATCCCACAGCGCGATGGAGTTCCGCCAGTGGCGCACCTGCACCGCCGCCGCCGCGCCCAGCGCCAGCGCCGCCGCGAGGAGGACGGCGAGGGCGGGACGGGGCGCGCGGCGCTCCCAGGCGGCCCACGCGAGGCCCGCCAGCGCCGCCGGTCCCAGCGACGGGAGGAAGACGTAGCGGTCCGCGGAGAGGTTCGACAGGGGGACCAGCAGGTTCGACACCGGCAGCAGGAGAAGCCCCCACCACAGCATGGGAGCCGCCACGAGGGGCGCGCGCCGCGCGAGGGCGGGGAGGGCGGCGACGGCGGTGACGGCGAACACGACCCCCGCCAGGTTCGTCGCCGAGGCGGCGTCCGCGCCGCCCGCGGGGTAGGCGGGAGAGAGTCCGTAGGGGAGCACGCACTGCCGCAGGTACCGCAGGTGGATCCCCGCCACGAGGAACGTGTTCTCGAGCCAGCCTCCCCCCCGCCACGTCGGGGAGCGCCAGGCGTTGTTCTGGTGCACGGCGTTCACCCACGCGCCCGCCGCCGCGACGAGCAGGAACGGGAGCGCCCGGAGCGCGGCGCGGCCGACCCGCCGGCCCGCCGGGACCGTGCGATCCCCCGCGAGCACTTCCCACGCCAGCAGCGCGAGGGGGAGGGCCGCGGCGCTGGTCTTCGAGAGCGTGGCCGCCACGAACGCCGCCAGCGCCAGGAGGTACGAGCGGCGGGCGCCGGTGCGTGCGGATCGCAGGTACAGGGCGGCGGCGAGGAGCGCGAAGACCGCGTTCAGGGAGTCCTTGCGCGCCGAGGCCCAGCCGACGACCTCCGCGTGGAGCGGGTGGACCGCCCAGAGCAGGGAGCCGGCCAAGGCCGCCGCGCGCGAACGGAGCCCCTCCAGCAGGAACAGGAACGCCGCCGCCGCGGCCAGCGCGTGGAGGAGCCAGTTCCCCAGCCGGTAGCCGCGGGGCTCGGCGCCGAAGAACTGCCAGTCCACCAGGTTGGAGAGATCGCGGAGGGGGAGGTACTCGGCGCCCAGATCCATGCGATCGGCCGTCGGATCGAGGATGCGGGGAACGGCCGCGAAGGAGCGCAGGCTCTCGTTCTCCACCACGAGCCAGCGATCATCCCAGTTCACGAAGGAGCCGTGGAGCGCCGTGGCGAAGGCCAGCAGCGCGGCTCCCGCGACGACGGGGACGAGGGTCGCCGCCGGGGGAAGGCGGGGCATGGCGGGGCATGGTACCCGAGCCCGGCGGGACGGCGCCGCGCCCCCACGGCGCGGGTAGCATCCCGGCCCATGGAACCCCGTGGAGCCGACCTCGTGATCCTGGGTTCCCTGTTCCGCGGGGACGGATCCCGGGCCGAAGACGGCGGGCTGGCGGCGCGGGCGGGGAGCATCGTCGCCGTGGGCTCCCGCGCGGAGGCGATGGCGGCGGCGGCGCCCGGGGCGCGGGTCATCGACGCCGGGCGCGGCACGGTCCTTCCCGGGTTCCGGGACGCGCACGTCCACCTGCTGTCGCTGGGGCGCCACGGAGCGCGCGTGGACCTCCACGGCCTCGCGCTTCCGGCGCTCCGGGACGCGGTCCGGGCCCGGGCGGCGACGCTTCCTCCGGGCGCGTGGCTGGAGGGGGCGGGCTGGAGCCTCGACGCGCTCTCCCTGGGGCGCCCGCCGGCGGCGGCGGACCTCGGCGATGCCGCCGGCGGCCGCCCGGTCCTGCTCTTCGCCCACGACTTCCACAGCGCTCTGCTCTCCGCCGAGGGGATCGCCGCCCTGGGCCTTCTCCCGGGCGGATCGGGGTCGCTCCCGGACGAGGTCGTGCGCGACGGGTCGGGCCGGCCCACGGGGCTGCTGCGCGAATCGGCGGTCTTCGCCGCGGGGTCGGCGGTCTCCGCGTCCGCCACGGCGGAGGACGACCGGGCGGCGGTGCTCACCGCCGCGCGCGGGCTGCTGGCCGCCGGGATCACCGCCGCCGACGACATGGACGGGGGCCGCTCCCTCCGCGCCGCGGCGTCGCTCCGGCGACGCGGCGGCCTCCCGCTCCGGATCCGCGCCGCGCTCCGGGAGAAGGACCTCCCGTCCTTCGAGCGGGCCGGCGTGACGCCGGGCGTGGAGGACGACGGCCTCTGCGTCACGGGGCTGAAACTGTTCCTCGACGGCGCCCTCGGGTCGCGCACGGCGTGGATGCTGGAGCCCTACGACGACGACGGGGCCTCGACGGGGATCCGGACCCTCTCGCCGGACGCGCTGGACGACCTCGTGCGGAGGGCCGCCGCCCTCGGGCTCCCGTGCTTCGTGCATGCCATCGGCGACGCCGCCGTCCGCGCGGCGCTGGACGCCCTGGCGCGCGCGCCCGGACTCCCCCATCGGGTGGAGCACGCGCAGTGCATCCACCCCGACGACGTCCCGCGTTTCGCCGCGCTGGGAGTAGAGGCCTCCGTCCAGCCCGGTCACATGGCCACGGACATCCCCGTGGCGGATCGGGCGTGGGGGCGGCGCGGGGCGCGGGCGTTCCCCCTCCGGGATCTGCTGGACGGCGGAGCGATCCTCCGCCTGGGGTCCGACGCCCCCGTCGAGGTCGCGGAGCCGCTCCGCTGGATCCACGCGGCCACGGAGCGCCGCACGCCGGCCGGGCATCCCGCCGGCGGCTGGTGGCCGGGGCAGCGCATCTCCCGCGCCGAGGCGCTGCGGCTGGCCGTCTCGGCGCCGTTCCGCGCGGGGGGGCCGGCGGACGTCGCCGTCTACCCGGAGGATCTGTTCGCCGTACCGGCGGATCGGCTCCTCGACCTCCGCCCGTCGGAGGTGCTGCTGGGCGGCGTGGACGCGGCGACGCTCGCCTAGCCCGACGTATTCGTGATGGACCGCGGTCCCGCGGCGTCCTCGCGCCGATCCCGGCGTCGCGGCGACTCGCCTACTCTACGGACGCCGGTTCCTCGGCGGCCATCGCGCGGCGCGACATCATGGGCGTCCCGGCGGCTCGGCGGCCGCCCCCTCACGCGGGAGGACGGTACGCATGCAGCCCGTCGCGGGCCCGGCGCTCGCGGGCATCGTCGTGGAGCGCGTCCTCGCGGACGTGCGCGGCACGGAGCCCGGCCCCCTCGTCATCGGCATCGGCGGCGTCCACGGCAACGAGCCGGCGGGAGTCCACGCGCTGCGCAACGTCGCGGCCAGCCTCGCGGCCGGACACCCTCCGCTCCGGGGCCGGTTCGTCGCCCTCGCGGGGAACCGCGCCGCGCTGGCGGCGGGAGTGCGCTACCTGGGCTCCGACCTGAACCGCCTCTGGGCGGATCCCGCGCCCGCCGACGCCGTCCTCCCGGAGGACGTCGAGCGCGCGGAACTGGAGCGCGCCATCGACGGGATCCTCGCGGAGGAGCCGGAGGGAGTCCCCACGCTCCTCGTGGATCTCCACACCACGTCGGGCCGCGGCCCCGCCTTCACCGGGTTCGTCGAGACCGACGAGAACCGCGGGCTCGGGTTCTCGCTCCCGCTCCCGGCCATCCTCGGGCTCGCGGAGCGGATCCGCGGGACCATGCTGGAGCACTTCGCCCGCGTGCGGCGGCCCGGGATCGTCATCGAGGGAGGGACCCACGCCGACCCCCGCGTGGTGCAGGACCTGGAGTCGGCGATGTGGCTCCTCCTCGAGGGCCGGGGCTGCGTGGACGCGGCCCACGTTCCCGACCTCGCCGCCCACCACCGCCGCCTGGAGGAGGTGGGACGGGGCCTCCCCCGCGCGGTCCGCGTCGTCCATCGCCACCACATCAACCCGGGGGACGACTTCCGCATGGAGCCCGGGTTCCGGTCGTTCCAGCGCGTGGAGAAGGGACTGCTCCTCGCCTACGACGTCGTGGGCCCCGTCCACGCGACCCTCGACGGATGGCTGCTCATGCCCCTCTACCAGGGGCTCGGCGAGGACGGGTTCTTCCTCGCGGTGGAAGAACCTACTTCGACGGCGCCGCGAGGATGAGGTCGGCGCTCATGTAGCGCCAGCGCTGCTCGTGCTGGCGCAGCAGGCGCAGCGGCACGGGGCGGTTGGAGGGGAGCACGCGCATCGCCTCCTCCAGCGTCTCCACGGTGTCCAGGGGCACGTTGGCCAGCGAGTCGAGGACGTCGTCGGGACGGACCTCGACCCGGGCGGCGGATCCCCCCGCCACGACGTTGCGCACGCGGAACTTCACCGGCGAACGCGCCTCCGGCCGCTCCGGCTGCACGGCGAAGGGCTCCAGCACGACGCCGATCCGCTCGCGGGCGGCGCGGAACACGGGATCCTCCTGCACGGTCACCGACACGTCCACGGGCGCGCCCGCTCCGGCCCGCCGCACGCGGAGGCGGATCTCCTCGCCGCGCTCCCGCGCGAAGAGGAGCCGCTTCAGGTGGAGCACGCTCCGCGGGACCGACCCGTCGACCGCGAGGACCGCGTCCCCGACGCGCAGTCCGCCGCGCTGCGCCGGTCCCCCGCCCTCGACGTCGTCCACGATGAGATCGGCCCCCCGGTTCGAGACGTCGAACCCCACCCAGTTGGTCGCGCCGCGAACGGGATCCACCAGCCGCGCCAGGAGGCGCTTCACGCGATCCACCGGGATGGCGAACCCGATGGCCCGGGCCTGCTGCAGGATGGCCGTGTTGAGCCCGATGAGCCGGCCGCGGACGTTGAGCAGCGGACCGCCGGAGTTCCCGGGATCGATGGCGGCGTCGATCTGGATCACGCCGGGGATCGTCCCCGTGGGGAAGTCCACCACTCGCTCCGTCGCCGAGATGACCCCCATCGCCACGCTGCTGGTGAGGCCGTAGGGGTTGCCGATGGCGATGGCGGGCTCTCCGATGAGGAGATCGTGGCTGGAGCCCATCTCCACGAACGGGTACGGCCCGCCCTCGATCTTGACCAGCGCGAGATCGTTGCGCGGGTCGTCGGCGACCACCGTCGCGAGCGCGCCCTCGTCGGCGGGATCCTGCACACCGCCGAACTTGACGTGGATCTCCGTGGCCGCCCGCACGACGTGGGAGTTGGTGAGGATGTAGCCCTCGGGATCGATGACGACCCCGGAGCCGAGGCTCTGCGTGCGCCGGTAGCCGAACCGGGAGACCCGGCCGCGCAGTTCGTCCAGCAGGTTCGCGAACCCGTCCACGGGGACGACCTGGTTCGTGGCGATGTTCACGACGGCGGGGGACACGCGCTCCACGGCCCGCACGAGGGCCGTGCGCCGGAGCGGATCCTCCACGCCGGGCGGGACGTCGGGCACCTCCCCCTCCGTCGGCACGCCGGCCCCCGCGGGGACGACCGCCCCCGGCGCCGGGGTGCCGCCCGCGGGCCGCGGCTCCTCCGAGCGCCCCGCACCGGGCAGGAGGACGCCTCCCAGCGCCGCCGCCGCGAGCGCGACCACCCACCCCGTCCGTCCGTTCCTTGCGTTCACGTCGCACCTCCGCGCGCGGCGCCCCGTCCCCCGTTGGACGCGCGGAAGTCCATTCTGGGGGACACGCCGCCTACTGCCAACCTGTCGGCCCCGGCCACGGGGATTCCCCGGGCGCAACGACCGTGCCGATGAATCCCCGCCGTGGAGGTCCTCCGTTCGGCCCGGGTCGTGTCCGCGGGGACCCTGCTCTCCCGCGTCCTCGGCGTCGTGCGGGACGGGGTCATGGCCCACGTCCTCGGCGCGGGGGCGGCGGCGGACGCCTTCGCCATCGCCTACCGCGTGCCCAACCTCCTCCGCGAGGTCGTCGGCGAGGGGGCGCTGACCTCGGCGTTCCTGCCGGCGTACGCGGGCCGCGTCGCCGCCGGGGACCGCGCCGCCGCGGGGAGGCTCTTCCGGACCGTCGCGACCCTCGTCGCCGGGGTCCTCGGCATCCTGACCCTCGTGGCGGTGCCCGTGTTCTTCGCCATCCCCGTGGAGTGGTTCCGACCGGAGGGGCCCGCGGATGCGGCGAAACTGCGCCTCATCCTCGATCTCTGCGCATGGTGCTTCCCCTACGCGCCGCTGGTGTGCGTGACCGCCATCTTCGCCGCGGCCCTCCAGGCGGAGCACCGGTTCGGGCCGCCCGCCCTGGCTCCCGCGGCCATGAACCTCGCGTGGATCGCCGGGATGCTCGCCTTCGTGCCGCTCTTCCCCGGGACACCGGAGGGCCACGCCCGCGCGGTGGCGGCGGCGGTGCTCGCGGGGGGGGTCGTGCAGGCGGCCGTGTGCCTGCCCGCGCTGCGCTCCTCGGGGCTCCGGCCCGTGCCCGCCCTCGCGCTGCGGGATCCCGCGCTCGCCTCCACCATGCGCCGCCTGCTGCCCGCCGCCCTCGGCCTGGCCCCGGTCCAGGTGAGCCTGCTCCTCAACGCCCTCATCGCGGAGCGCTTC
Organism: uncultured Planctomycetota bacterium; assembly: GCA_964607145.1. Classification (GTDB taxonomy): domain Bacteria; phylum Planctomycetota; class JAJSAM01; order JAJSAM01; family JAKLKS01; genus CAZSIX01. Next base: position 36,933 of record CAZSIX010000007.1, read on the forward strand.
GTGGCCGGGGACGGCGCCAACAGCGCGCTCTACTACTCCGGCCGGCTGCTCCAGTTGCCGCTGGCGCTGGTGGGCGTCTCCGTGGCCGTGGCGGGGTTCCCGCTTCTGGCCCGGCTGGCGGCGGAGAACCGGCGCCGGGAGTTGGGCCTCTCCGTCTCCGAGGGCCTGCGGAGCGTCGTGTTCCTGGCGCTGCCCGCCGCCGCCGGCCTCGCGCTCCTCGCGCCGGAGACGCTGGCGCTCCTCTTCCGGCACGGCCGGTTCGATGCCGCCGCCGCGGACCGGGCGGCGACGGTGCTGCGCTGGTCCCTCCTCGGCCTGCCGGCGTTCTGCGCGCTGCAGGTCGTCACGCGCGCCTTCCACGCGCTCGGAGACACGTCCACTCCCGTCCGCGTGGGGGCGCGGTCCGTGGCCCTCAGCCTCGGCCTCGGGCTCCTGCTGGTGGGGCCCATGGAGGAGCGGGGCCTCGCGCTGGCGGCGGCGGTGACCGCGTGGGTGAACCTGGCGATCCTCGTCTGGATCGCGCGTCGCCGGCTGCGCCTCCGCGGGATGCGTCGGGCTGGCGCCACGGCGCTGCGGGCCGCGGCCCTCTCCGCGGGGGCCGTCGCGGCGGCGTACGCCGCGGCCCGCGGGACGCTGGACCTCGCGGGGGACGCGTCCCTGGCCGCGCGGGCGGCGGTGCTGGCGGCGGGAGTGCTGGCGGGAGCGGCGGCCTTCGCGCTCCCGGCCCTCCTCCTCCGCGTGCCCGAGGCCGTGGCCCTCCGGGAGGCGCTCCGCCGGGGTCCCCGGGCACGGGAGTAGACTCTGGCCGTGCGCCGTCCCCTCCCCCTCCTCCTGGCCGTCGCCGGAGTCGCGCTGGCGACGGTGCTCACGCTCCGCTCCCGGGAGTCGCCGCCGCCGGTCCCGACGCCGTCGCCCCCGCGGGACACGCCACTCGCCGCCGCCCCGCCCCCCGGGGTCGCTCGTCCGCCGCTGCTCGCCCGCGCCCTCCGCGCCGGGAGCGAGGTCGTCGTCCTGGTCGTCCGGCCCCCCTGGGGCGCCCCCGCCGCCCGGGTCACCGTGGCCTGCGCGGACATCCGCGCCACCACCGACGGCGCCGGGACGTGCCGGCTGTCGGGCCTCGAGGCGGGCGCCGCGGAACTCCAGGTCGGCGAGGGGGCCGAGCGGGTCGTCCTCCCGCTGCCCGCGGCGGAGTTGCCGGGCCCCGGGACGCCGGGCCTCTTCTGCGTCACGCCGGCGGCGGGTCCCGGCGGGCGAGCCGTCTTCCTCTCCGCCGACGGGGAGGCCCCCATGGCCGTCCGCTTCGTCCCGGAGGATCCGGACGACCCCGTGGTCCCCTCCGTCGTCGTCCCCCCGACGGAGGCGGGGCACCCGTCCTGGCGCCGCCTGGACGTCCGTCTCCCCGCGGATCTCGCGCCGGGGCGGCTCGTGTGCAGTTCCGGCCTGTCGGAGGTCTCCCTTCCCGTGGCTCCCGGAGCGCCCACCGACGCGGGTGGGGAGATGGTCCCGGACCCGGGACGGCCACCCCCGTACGACCCGCCCGAGGGGACCGGCGGGGCGGTGCGGCTGGTGCTCACCGACGCCGCCGCCGAAGTCTCCCTCCCCGGCGCCGAGGAGGGCGCCCCGGTGCTGGTGGCCGTGCGGGGGGGCGGGCGGCTGCTGGCGTTCGCCTCGGGCACGCTCACGGCGGGGACCCTCCGCCTCCCGCTGGGCCGCTGGGACCGTCCCGAGGGCCCCGTCACGGCGACGGCCGTGGTGGCCGGCCCGGCCGGCTTCCGGGAGGTGGAGGTCCCCGCCCCGGGGGGCGGAGGTCCCGCCCTCGTGGTGGATCTCTCCCGCACCGCCGGAGGCATCCGCGTGGCGGCGCGCATCGCCCCCGCGCCCGGCGAGCCGGGCCCCGTGGCGCATTTCGCGGTGGTGCTGGAGCACCCCTCCGCCTCCGAAGGAGAGGCCGCGGCCCCGCCGGGGATCGCCGTGTCGGGCCCGCTGCGGGAGTTCGCGGTCGTGTTCCAGGGAACGCCCTCCGACGGACCCGTGCGCGCGCGCGCGCTGGCCCGGGTCGTGGGCTCCCATCGCGTGCTGGACGGGACGCGGGAACTCCCGGCCACCGCCTCCCGCACCGGGGGGGCCGCCCCCGCGCCGTGGCGTCCCGGGGACGAGCCCTCCGGCCCCCGCGCCGCGACGCCGCTCCCCGCCGGTCCCCGGGTGGAGGTCCCCTGCTTCGTGCGCCCGGGGGAGGCGACCGCCCTCCCCGAGGCCCCCGCGGACGGCGGGTGGACGTGGCGCATCCTCGCGCCCCCGTCCGCGTCGGGCCCCCTCCGCCTCTGGCTCGACGGGGGCCTCGCGTTCGAGACCTTCGTCCGCCCCGACGACGGCGACGCCCCCGCCCCCCGGGCCGGTCCCTTCGACGCCGCCCTCGTCCCGCGGCCCGGGGCCCGCGCCGTCCTGCAGGCGACGGTGCCCGGGCTGGAGGGCTTCGTGCTGTCCCTCCCTCGCGCGCTGGACGCCCGCACCCCCGCCAGCGCCGCCGGCGGGGTCCGCGTGGAGGCCGCCGTCCCCGCCTCCGTCCCCCCGGGGGAGGTGGTCGACACGTCCCTGACCGTCACCGCGGAGGCGTCCGTGGCCACCGCCACGGTGCGCTGGGCGCTGCCCGCGGGGTTCGTCCCCGCGGAGGAGGCGTGGCGCCTCCGTCGACGGTCCCCGCCGGGCACCCGCGTGGAACCGGCGCCGGGGGAGTGGGTGCTCTCCCTCCCGCGCCTCCCCCCGGGGGAGACGCGGTTCGTCCTGCGCCTGCGCGCCGTCCACCCGGGCCGCTACGGCGTGCCGCCGGCGGTGGTCCTCGGGCCGGGGGGCGCGCTGGGGTGGTCCGCCGGCGCGCAGGTCGACGTTCCCGCCCTCCGCGCTCTTGCCGACCCTACGATGCGCCGGTGAAGGTCATCTGCATCGTGAAGGTCCCCAAGACCGACGCCGTGGTGCGTGCGCTCGCGGCGTTCCCCGTGGAGTCCGTGGTCACCGAGGAAGTGCGCGGCTACGGGCGGCAGAAGGGTCACCTGGAGCTCTACCAGGGCACCGAGTACCGGGTGACCTTCCTCCCCAAGGTGCGCATCGAGTTCCACGCGCCACCGGACGTCGCCGAGCGGGCGGCGCTGGCGGTGGCGGAGGCGGCGCGCACGGGGCGCATCGGGGACGGGAAGATCTTCCTCCTCGACGACGAGGCCCCTCCCCGGTGAGCGGCGGCGCGGATCCGCTGGAGGAGGCGGTGGCGCTGCGGCGCCGGGGCGGGCGCGGCGCGCTCTGCACGGTCACGCGCATCAGCGGCTCCGTGCCCGCGCGGGAGGCCATGCGGATGGTGGTCCGCGGGGACGGCTCCACGGCGGGCACCGTCGGCGGCGGCCGGTTCGAGGAGGAGGCCCGGCTGGCGGCGCTGGAGGCCATGGTGGACGAGCGGTGCCGCACCCTCTCGTTCGAACTCACCGAGGACGACGAGGCGGAGCCGGGCCTCGTGTGCGGCGGGACCCTGGAGGTGTTCGTGGAGCCCCTCACGGTGCCGCGGCTGATCCTGTTCGGGGCGGGCCACCTCGGCCGCGCCATCGCCCGCATCGCCGCCCCCGTGGGCTTCCGCGTGACCGTCGTGGACGACCGCCCCTCCCACGCCGACGCCCTCCGCTTCCCCGACGCCGCGGAGGTCCTGGCGCTCCCCTGGGACGACGCCTTCGCCCGGCTGGAGGCCGACGCCACCACCTGGGTGGTCATCGCCACCCGGACGTGCGCCCTCGACGAGCGGTGCCTCCGCTGGGCGCTGGGCGGTGCGCCCCGCTACGTCGGCATGATCGGCTCCACCCGGAAGGCGAAGCGGGCCCGCGATCGGCTCCAGGCGCTGGGCGTCCCCGCGGCGCGCCTCGACACCGTCCACTGCCCCGTCGGACTGACCATCGGCGCCCGCACCCACGAGGAGATCGCCGTCTCCGTGGTCGCGCAACTCATCGCCGAGCGCCGCGGGGGAACGCCGCCGGCGCCGTGAGGGAGGGGGCGGGACGGCGCCTGCGGGTCGGACCGGGGAGCGCGGAGCGACCGGGTCGGAGCCGACGGGCGAGGCGCGGAGCAGGCCAGCATGGAATCGCCCGGCGGGGCGCCCGGGACCGCAGGGAGCAGAGCGCACCGCCACCCCCTTTCCCCTTGCCCGACCGTCCGTTTCGGGCACAATTCATGGCCCGCCGTTCCCGCGGTCGCCAGGGGGTCGGCCGTTCCCCGGTCACGGCCCCGCGCACTCCCCGGAGAGACCCGATGCCCATCCATCCCATCGCTCGCGCCGCCCTGGTCGCCCTCGTCGCGCTGGGCGCCGCGGCGCCCGCCTTCGCCGGCGACATCATCCGGAAGAAGGACGGCACGTTCTTCCCCCAGGTGGCCGGCTCCGAGCCCACGGCGGCGGAGTTCGCCGCCAGCACCGTCACCTTCGTGGACGCCGACGAGTCGAAGGTCACCTACCGCCTGGGCACCGTCCCCCAGTTGCAGAGCTACAAGGCCTCCGACGTCGAGGAGCTGTACCTCGATCCCTCCACCTTCCCGCAGGCCTGGCGGGATGCGGAGGGCGACCTCCTGGGCGGCGCGTACGAGGCGGCCATGAACCGCTTCCTCGCCCTCGGCACCGACCGGGGGCTCAACCGGATCCAGCAGCAGAAGTCCTTCCACAACGCGGTGCGGGCCGCCGCGGGGACGGGCAATCCCGCCAACATGCGCAACGCCGTGGCCGCCATGGACAAGGCCTTCCCGCAGTCGTTCTACCGGCGCCACGCGCGCGAGACCATGCTCCAGGCGTTCATCGACGCCGGGGACATGGAGGCGGCGCTCTCCATGGCGACGGAACTGGAGTCCATCCCCGGGCTCGGCGAGTCGGACAAGGTGAAGATCACGCTGCTCCGCGCGCGGGTCGCCTTCCGCGCCGCCATGGCCTCCAAGGACAAGGCGGCGCTGCGGAAGGCGCAGGAGCAGTTCCAGAGCATCGCCAGCGCCACCAACGGCAAGGCCGGGCTCCTGTCGGTCAACCTCATCGCGCGCCTCGGCTACGCTCAGGCGACCCTGGCGCTGGGGGACACGGGCCCCGCGAAGACGGAGTTCGACGCCATCATCAAGGCCGCCACGGCGCCCGGCGTCGCCCGGGACCCGTCCGTGCTCGCGGCGGCGTACAACGGGCTCGGCGAGATCTGGTTCCAGCAGGGGGATCGCGCCGGGTGGATCGAGGCGCGCCGGTGCTTCCTCCGCGTGACCTGCCTCTTCGCCGACGGGCCCGCGGCGGAGGACCTCGCCAAGGCGCTGTACCACACGGGCGCCTGCTTCTTCCGCCTCCAGGACACGCCCAACTGGTGGGCCGACGGCCAGAAGGAACTCTCCGAGTGCCAGGTCCGCTTCCCCAAGACCCACTGGGGCCAGCAGGCCGTCCTCCTCCGCCAGCAGACACCAAAGCCGAAGTAGGGGCCACGCTTGCGGGCCCGCCGTACCCGTCGATTGCCTACCACCCTTCCTCCAGCCACCCACGGCCCGTCCGCGCGGGGGCCAGGCTTGCCGGCCCGCCGTAGCGTTGGATCCCCGTGACCGCGGCGCCCCGTGGGCACGGAGCCGCCGGCGGACCCCGCCGCCGCGTCGCCCTCTCCGAGGCGGCCCGCCATGCCGCGGTCATGGTGGGACGCACCACCCGCTCTCTCCTCTCCACCGCCCGCGCGCCGGAGTGGCGCGAGGGCTCCGTCCCCGGCGGGACGCTCGCCATCGTCGGCGGCCATCCGCTCCTCAAACTGAGCGGCTCCCGGTACCGCATGGGCCTGGCCCACGGCACCCTCGTCCGCGACCAGGCGCGCTACCTCAAGGACCACTACCTCGAGGCCTTCTACGGATCCCCCGCCAAGCGCCCCGTCTTCGCCGCCGGGGCGCGGGTGCTGGAGCCCCACCTCTCCCGCGGCTTCCGCGACGAACTCCAGGGACTGGCCACGGGCACGGGGATCTCCGCCGAGGACACGCTGCTCATCCACACGTTCCTCGACATCCACAAGCTGTTCCTCTGCTCCACCATCTCCGTGCCCCGCCCGCAGCGGGAGGGCGGGCCCATCGTGGGACGCAATCTCGACTTCCCGGGCATGGGCGTCGCCCACCGCTACGGCTCCGTCTGCGTCTACCGGGCGCGGGGGCGGCACGCCACCGTGTCCGTGGGATGGCCCGGCTTCATCGGCACGCTCTCCGGGATGAACGAGACGGGCCTCGTCCTGGCCATGATGGTCGTGTACGGCGTCGAGGACACGGAGGAGGGGATGCCCTTCGCGGCGCTCTTCCGCGAGGCGCTGGAGACGCAGTCGACGGTGGACGGCGTCGAGGAGTTCCTCGCGGCGACCCGCCGCACGTGCAGCAACAACGTCCTCGTGTGCGAACCCGGCGGGAAGAGCGCCATCCTGGAGATCCGCCCCAGCCTTGTCCGCCGCCGGGCCACCGAGCGAGGCTGCCTCTACTCCACCAACCACTTCCTGGAGGCCGGCCGCGGCTCGATCCTCCACGACCCCGTGAGGCTGCCCTCGCTCTACCGCTACTACCGCCTCAAGATGTTCGCCGAGCGGCGGAAGGGGGAACTGGACGTGGAACAGGTCAAGCGCGGCCTCCGCGCGGTGTCCAGCCGGTGGCTCAACCTGCAGGCGATGGTCTTCGAGCCGGCCCGGCGGCGCATGGAGGTCTCCATGGGGAACCGCCCCGCCACGAAGGGTCCCTACGTCCCGCTGACCGCGGAACTCCTGTTCGGCTAGCCCGGGGAACCCGCCCGGCGCGGTTACGATCCCCCGATGCTCTTCCTCACGGTCCGGGAGGACGGCCGCGAGCGCACCGTGCGAACGGACGGGGTCCGCGTCGTCCTCGGTTCCGCCGAAGGCTGTGACATCCGCCTCGCGTCCAGGGGGGTGGCGCGCCGCCACGCGCTCCTGCGGGGGGTCGGCTACGACTTCGAGATCGTCCCCATGGAGGCGCCCGAGGGGGTCCTGTTCGAGGGGCGCCGGACGGGGCCGCGGCGCGTGGACGTGGGCGACGTGTACCGCCTCGGCGGCGCCGAGGTGGTCATCGAGGAGTGGGCGCTGGAGTTCCCCGTCCAGCCTTCGTCGCTGGACCTGCTGGAGCGGAGGCGGCCGGATCCGCCTTCCTTCGACGAGACGCTCTACCTGGCGCTGCGGGGATCCCCCCCCTGGTTCGTGTCCGCGGGAGTCCACGGGGCGGTGCTCCTGGCGCTCTTCCTCCTGACGCCGGCCCCGCGGCCCGTCTCTCCCTGGGATCGGACCCTCGCCGCCGGACTGGAGGGCGCCGAACCGGCCGTGGAACGGGACGGCGCGGACGGGCCGGTCGGCGCCGTGCCGCGGGAGGACCTGGCCGCAGCGGCACCCCGCGACTCCGCCCCGCCGCCGCGCGCGCTGGACCTCCCCGAGGACCTCGCCGCGGGGGCCGAGGATTCGGTCGGGCCCGCCGGCGTCGGGGAGGACCTCCCCGTGCTCGGCCTCTCCGGCTCCCTCCCGGAGGGATTCGGAACCCGCATCCCCCGGTCCGCCGCCGGGAATCCGCGCAAGTCGACGACGCCGGTGCGCGCGGACTTCGGCGAGGACACCGGATTCGGCGAGGACGGCGCCGACGGAGCCCAGGGCCGCGCCGCGGGCATCCTGGAGGGGGTGCTCGGCGGGGAGGGCGGCGGTCTGAACAGGGTCCGCACGCTGGACCCCCGGCGCGTCATCGTGACGCGGGGCGCCTACGACAGCGCCGAGAGCCTCTTCCGCGTGCTGCGACTGCGCCACGAACTCATCGCCCCGGAGGATCTCCCGGTCGTGCCCCTCTCGCCGGAGGGCGTGCTGATCATCGACTGCGGCAACCAGATCATGGACGCCGCGCAGTCGCTGCGCGTGCGCCGGTTCGTGGAGGAGGGCGGGTTCCTCTGCACCACCGACTGGGCCCTCGTGAACGTGCTGGAACCCTCCTTCCCCGGCTACGTCCGCGCGCTGGGCGGCCAGGGCGGTCGCATCGCGACGGTGGACGAGAGCGTTCCGTTCCGGGTCGTGGCGCACCGGGACCCGCTGGTGGAGGGCCTGGCGGAAGTCGCGCAGGAGGCCCTGTGGTGGGTGGAGGACCGCGGCTTCCCCGTCGAGGTGATGGCAACCCATCGCGTCAAGGTCCTCGTCGAGAGTCCCGCGCTGCGCCAGCGGTACGGGGCCGGCGCCCTCGCGGTGACCTTCCGCCACGGTCGCGGCCAGGTGCTGCACCTCCTCGGCCACCTCTGGCAGAAGAAGGGGAACGTGCGGGGCGCGTATGCCATGCAGCGCCTGCTCACGAACTTCCTCCTGCTGCGGGCCGCCGGCGACGAGGAGGGGGGGGCGGCGCGGCCGGCGGCGACCTCGGAGCGCCCCGGGGCGCGGTAGCCCGCCCGGCGGCTACAATCCGCCCATGCTGCGACTGGTGCTCCGGGAGGGCCGCACGTCCCGCTCGATCCGCGTCGAGGCGGACCGCGTGGTCCTCGGCGCGGCGCCCGACGGCGGGGTCGCGGTGCGGGGGGCCGGCGTGGATCGGATCCACTGCCGGCTCCAGCCGGACGGGAGCGGCGGCCTGCAGGTCGTCGACCTGGGCTCCCGCGAGGGCACCATCCTCAACGGCCGTCGCGTCGGTCGCGCCGTCGTGGTGGCCGGGGACGAGTTGATTCTCGGCGCCGCGGGAGTGACGGTCCTCGACGTGGCGCTCGCGGAGGCTCCCCTCCGCGGCCCCGCAGCGTCGGCGGCGGGGGCGTTCGCGCGGCCCGCCGGGCACCGCGCCGCGCACGAACCGCCGGGCTTCGACGAGTCGCTGTACGTCGCCCTTCGCGGCTCCCCTCCGTGGGTGTTCTCCATCGCCGCGCACGTGGCGGCGGCGGCCCTGCTGTTCCTCCTTCCGGACCCCGCCGGCGGCGTGGCGGGGCCGCGCACGCTGATGCTGTCCGAGGATCCGGCCTCCGCGGGACCCTGGCTCGAGGAGGAGGTCTCCCCCCCGGAGCGCGCCGCCCTGCCCTCCCTGCCGGACCTGCCGCGCGCCATGGATGACGGCGACCCCCTCGCCGAGGCGGAACGGCGGCGCGAGGCGGAGGCCGTGGAGACCGGCGACGAGGTCCCCGATCCTGGATTCCGCCCCACGGCCGCGGAGCTCGGCTTCGGTGCCCCCGAGGGTACGCGGGTCGGCCGATCGCTCCCCACGCGGGCGGTGCGGTTCGAGGGCAACCCGTCCTTCACCGGCGACGGCGCGGAGGGCGCGAACCGCGCCGCGGCCGGCCTCCTGCGCACCAGCCTGGGGGGCGACGGCGCCACGGAGCGGCGCCTGGCGGCCCGCATCGACGCGCGGCGGCTGCTCGTGGTCTCCGGCGCGTACGACCACGTGGAGGAGGTCCTCGCGCTCATGGGAGTGCGGCACGAGACCCTGCCGCCGGAGGACCTCGAACTGGTCCCCCTGGACGGCCGCGGGATGCTCATCGTCGACTGCGGCAACGACGTGCTCTCCCCCCGGGCCGCGGCGCGCGTGCGGGACTTCGTCGCGGCGGGCGGCTACCTCGCCACCACGGACTGGGGACTCGAGAACGTGATCGAGCGCGCGTTCCCCGGCGTCCTCCGGTCGCTGTACGCCGGCGGTCGCGGCGTCTACACGAAGAACGAGCAGGTCACGATCCGCCTTCCGCGGCCGGGACACGAACTCGTGCGCGGCATGCGCTCCATGGGAGCGGACGCCGTCTGGTGGGTGGAGGACCGCGCCCATCCCGTGGAGATCCTCGAGCCGGACCGGGTCACCGTGCTCGTCGAGAGCGAATCCTTCGCGCGCCGCTACCGCGGAGGGGCGCTGGCGGTGACCTTCCCCCACGGCGCGGGACACGTCCTCCACCTCGTGGGTCACGCGTGGCAGCGGGAGGGCAACCTGAAGGGGGCCTACGGGATGCAGCGCATCCTCATGAACTTCCTCCTGGAGCGTGTCCGCTCCCTCCGGGACGTTCCGGACGACGGGGCCGCGACGCCCCCGCTCCCCGCCGCCTCCTCCGCGGTCGCTCCTCCGCCGGAGCGGTGGCGGAGCCGGTAGCGCGGGACGGTGGCCGACGCCGTCCTCCTCACGGGAGGCACCGGGTACCTGGGGGGCCACGTCCTCGCCGCGCTGCGGCGGCGCGGCCACCGGGTGCGGCTCCTGGCGAGGGACCCCGACGGCGCCCGCGCGCTGGCCGGCCCGCTCGTCGAGGTCGTCGCGGGGGACGTCACGGATCGCGCGTCCCTGGACCGCGCCTGCGCCGGCGCGTCCGGCGTGATCCACGCGGCGGCCACGGTGCGCTCCTGGGAGCGGGACCGCTCCGTCTTCGACCGCGTGAACGTGGAGGGGCTCCTCCACGTGCTGGACGCCGCCGCGGCGGCGGGCATCCGCCGCACGGTCTTCGTGTCCTCCTTCTTCGCCCTCGGCCCGACGGACGGCTTCACCGGGGACGAGATGCTGGAGGCGGACCGGGGCCGCCGCTTCCACAACGACTACGAGCGCACCAAGACGCTGGCGGAGGCGGCGGCGCGGGCGCGCGTGGAGGCGGGCGACCCGCTGGTGACGGTCTACCCGGGCGTGCTGTTCGGGCCGGGGCCCCGGCGCGAGTCCAACTTCGTGGCGGGCCTCGTCCTGGACGCGGCGCGGGGGCTTCTCTTCGGGCTGCCCGGGGGCGGCGGGCGGCGCTGGTGCTTCACCTTCGTGGAGGACGCCGCCGACGGAGTCGTGCTGGCGCTGGAGAAGGGGGCGCCGGGGAGCCGGTACCTCCTCTGCGGCGGGAACGCCACCCTGAGGGATTTCTTCGACCGCGTGGCGGAGGCGGGCGGGCCGCGCGTGGCGCCGCGCAGCATCCCCTTCGCCCTGCTCTCCGCCGCGGGACTCGCGGCGGAGTGGCTCGCGCGCCTGGGCGGTCCCTCGCCCCGGCTGACACGGGGCGCCGTCGCCATCTTCCGCCACGACTGGGCCTACACGTCGGCCCGCGCCGAGCGCGACCTCGGGTGGCGCTGCCGCTCCCTCGACGACGGGGTGCGCGCGCTTCTCGAGGGGCTCCGCGCGGACGGGCTGCTGCGCCGCTGACGGGACGCCTCCGGCGAGCCGCCGCTGTGGTGGAATGGGCGCCATGGACCTCCGCCTTCCCGATCCCGACTCCGTGGCGGCGGGGCTCATCCTCACGCTCGCCGTGGGGGGCATGGCCCGCGCGGCGGGCGCGGTGTCGGTCTCGGGCCTCTGCGCGGGACTGGCGCTGGGCGGGGCGGCGAGCCTGGGCCTGGGTGGCGGCGGGCTGGTGCCCATGGGCACGTTCTTCGTGCTGGGCAGCCTCGCCACGCGATGGAAGTACGCGGAGAAGTCGCGCCTCGGGTTCGCCGAGCCCGGCGGCGGGAGCCGCGGGGCGGGCCGGGTCCTCGCCAAGGGCGCGGTGGGAGCGGCGCTGGCCTTCGCCGCCATGCACCCGGCATTCGATCCGGAACTCGTGCGCGGCGCCTTCGCGGGGGCCTTCGCGGCCGCGGCGGCGGACACGCTGGGCACGGAGGTGGGGCAGGTGCGCGGGCGCCACGCGTTCACGCTCCTGCCGCCCCGGAGCGCGAGGCCGGGGACCGAGGGGGCGGTCTCCGCGCAGGGGACCGTGGCGGGGTTCCTCGGGGCCGCCGTCGTCGCGGCGGCGGCGGCGTACGCCGGTCTCCTCCCCTGGTGGACGGTGCCGGGCATCGGCCTCGCGGGCACCCTGGGCTCGCTGGTGGAGTCCCTCGTGACGCCGCTCCTCCGCAGCGCCCCCCACCGGGGCCTCCTCGGCAACCTGATCACGACGGCGTCGGGCGCCGCGCTGGCGGCGCTGGCATCCCCAGCGGGACCGGGACCTTGAGTCGCCTCGGGGCCGTCGTCCGGCTCTCCCGTCCCTTCACCCTGCTGGCTCCCGCGCTGGGGATGGTGTCGGGGTCCCTCGTCGCGCTGGGGGCCGCGCGGGCGGCGCTCCCCGCCGGGGACGAGGGGTACGGACTCCTCGCCGCCGCGTGGCCCCGCATCCTCGCGGGCGCCGCGCTGGCGGCGCTGCTGAACACGTCGTCCAACGCGGTGAACCAGATCTTCGATCTCGAGATCGACCGCGTGAACAAGCCCGACCGCCCCCTTCCCGCCGGTCACCTCTCGATCCGCGAGGCGTGGGTGGTCACGGTCGCCGCCGCGGCGGCGGCCCTCGCCGTGGCCGCGGGTCTCGACCTCACGCTCACGATGCTGGCGACCGACCTGCCTCGCACCGGCGCGCTGGCGGAGCGCTGGCCCTGGCCGACGCTGCTCATCGTCGCGTTCACCGCCGCGGTCGTCTACTCCTACTCCGGTCCGCCTCTCCGGACGAAGCGGTTCTGGTGGGCCGCCAACCCGACCATCGCCATCCCCCGCGGCACGCTGCTGTTCATCGCGGGCTGGACGGCGGCGCGGGGCTGGGGCGGGCTGGACAGCATGTTCCCGTGGGTCCTCGGCGGGATGTACGGACTGTTCATCCTGGGCGCGGCGACGACGAAGGACTACGCCGACATCCCCGGGGACCGGGCGGAGGGCTGCATCACCATTCCCATCCGGTTCGGCATCCGCCGGAGCATCTGGATCACGGCGCCGTTCCTCGTCCTCCCGTGGCTCGTGCTCCCGTGGGGCGTGTTCGCGCACGGGGAGCGGACGCCGTCGCGGCTCGCGCTGGCGGGGCTGGGGATCGCCCTCGCCCTGTGGGGGGGGTGGATCGTGCGGCTCCTGCTCCGCGACCCGGAGGCCCTCACGACGTCGAAGACGCACCCGTCGTGGAACCACATGTACCTGCTGATGATCGTGGCGCAGGCGGGCCTGGCCGCGACGTTCTGGCTCTTCCCGCGGTGAAGCAGGGGAGCCTCCGACCCTGGGTCCACGCGGGCATGCCGGCGGCCCTGGGCCTGTACCCGTGGATCGGGCGGGAGGGGATGCTCTGGGCGTCCGGCGCCGCGGTGCTGCTGAACCTGTTCGTCCTGCCGCGGACTTCCTTCGGGCGCGCGCTGCGCCGCGAGGGGGAACCGCCCGCCGGCGGGCTCGTGACCTACCCCATGGCGGTCTTCCTGCTGTTCCTCGTGGCGGAACCCCATCGGGCCGCCATGGCGTGGCTGGCCCTCGCCGTGGCGGACCCCCTGGCATCGGTGCTCGGCCGCCGGTTCGGCACCACCCCCCTCCCGTGGAACCGCCGGAAGACGGTGTTCGGGTTCCTCGTGGTCGGATGGGCGAGCCTCGCGGTGCTGGCCGCGTCCCACCTGGTGCTGCAGGGAGTCCCCGGATCCCCGCTGCACGGGCAGGCGTCGGCCCTCACCCTGGCGTCCGCCGCCGGCATCGTGATCGCCGCCGGCGGCGCCGCCATCGTCGAGTCCCTCCCGCTGCCGCTGGACGACAACCTCCCCTTCGCGCTGACCGTCGGCGTGGTGCTGACCGTTTTCTCCGTGTAGGTCGCCCCGGCCGCCTCCGCCGGTACAATGCCCCTTCGCCACCTCTGACCCGGGAGCGTCCATGCGCCGGAGCGCGTTCGCCGCCGTTCTCGCCGTCGCCGCCGTCGCCGCGCCCGCCGCGGCGGGCGTCGTCCTCCGCGTCTCGCCGCGGGAACTGGCGGACACCGCCCACCTCGTCGTCGAGGGGCGCGTGCTCTCGGTGAAGGCCCGCTGGGACGCCGACCGCACCGCCATCGAGACCTGGGTGGACCTGGCCGTGGACCGGGTCCACAAGGGGCCCCCGGGACTGGCCACGGCGCTGGTCAAGGTGCACGGCGGGCGCGTGGGGGACGACGAAGTGCGCGTGGACGGCATGGCGCGGTTCGAGGAGGGGGAGGACGTGTTCGTCTTCCTCTGGCGGGACGGGCGGGGCGACTACCAGGTGCTGGGCGAGGCCCAGGGCCGGTTCCGCGTCTTCCGCGACGGCAAGTCAGGCGTGCGCACGGTGGAGAACAGCCTCGCGGGCCTCTGCCTCGTCGTGAGGGGCGGGGCGAAGGGGCTGGGCGACGCCCGCCTGCGGCGACCGGACCGCCTCCCCTACGACGACCTGGCGGCCATCGTGCGGGACTCCGTGGCAGGCCTGCCGAAGGACCCCGTCCGCGATCGCGTCCCCGGGACCGTGGTCGAGAACGACTCGCCCACCACCGCGGATCCCGCCGCGCCCGCGCCGGTCCCTCCGCGCGAGGAGCCCGTGGTCCCGAACCCCGGGCCCGCGGAGTCTCCGACGGTGGACGCTCCGGCGTCCCCGGCGGGGGACGGTGATCCCGCCGCCGAGGGGGACGCGCCGGCGGCGCTCCCGCCCGCGACGGCGGCGGTGGGCGCGGTCCTCGCCGTCCGCGACGACGGCTCCCTCCTCCTCCGGGCGGAGGCCGGCTTCGCCTCCCTCCCCGTGGGCACGCGGCTGGAGGTCGTCTCCGGCGAGGCCGCCGACCTCCGGGCCCGGGTGCGCATCACCGCATCCGCGGAAGGGGAGATCCGCGCCACCGTGCTGGAGCGCCCCGAGGGTGCGCCGCCGGTGGCCGTCGGAGATCGCCTCCGCCGCGCTCCCGAACCGCCGACGCCCGCGAAGTAGAGGGGGCGGCTGGAGAGGCTCTCAGGGGCAGGTCCCGGCGCCGGGGCCACCGGCGCCGGGGCCACCCACGGCGACGCCGGCAACGAGGGCACCACCCCCCGAGGACGGCGACCCGGTCCCTCCCACCGGGCGGTCTCCGCGCGGGGCGCGGGACTTCGTCGCGCTCCGCTGCGGGTGGACGTCCCGGCGAGCGCCGGGACGGAGGGTGGGGTACTCCGGGGAGGTTCCGGGCTCCCCGTGCTCCCCCGGTGAGGCCGCAAACGGACGGTCCGCGCCGCCGACGGCGGGGACGGTAGCGAAACGGGGGGGCGGGTCCCCATGGACCAGCCCCCCCGTTTCCCAACCCGATCGGTCGCGCCGTGGAGCGCTCACTCCGACCGGGACTCCACCGTCGCCCCTCTCATCGTGCCGCGACCACCTCCACAGGCGGGAGACCGTCCTACCGCTTCACACCCAGGCCCGGCTCGACCTTGACCAGCCGCTTCCGGCAGGCCTCGCAC
Organism: uncultured Planctomycetota bacterium; assembly: GCA_964607145.1. GTDB lineage: Bacteria > Planctomycetota > JAJSAM01 > JAJSAM01 > JAKLKS01 > CAZSIX01. The sequence continues at coordinate 52,025 of CAZSIX010000007.1, forward strand.
TCCAGGTGCCCCGGCTGATCCAGGAACCGCCGCGTCATGAGACACGTGGAGCAATACCGGTTGACCGTCAGCGCCGCTCGCGGGCTCCGCGTGATGTCCATGGCTGTCGGACCTCCTGCACCGGTGGGGACCGCCGCAAAGCCGGTGCCGACGTTCCCGGGAACGGGCCGCGCCCGCGGAGGTTCGGGGACGGGGGCCCGCCCGGGGCCCGGAGCAAACGGACGGATGCAGGGGCTGTACTCCACCCTTATCGACCCCGCCAGGGCGCGCGTCATGGGCTCCACGATCTCCTATATCGTGGGGGAGAGTCAAGTACTCCACCCATTCGTTGTGGAAAGTTCGTGGAGTCGTCGCCTCCCGCCGCGGCCCCCCGGGGCGTCCCCGGGGATCCCCGAGTAGACTGGGCCTGTGGAGAACGGACCTCCGCCCGGGTGCTGGTCCTGCGGCAGCCGACCCTCAATGGAAGACATCGGCCTCCGCGCCGTCCTCCAGCCGCGGGCCGAGTCCGAGGGCGGCCCCGTGACGCTGCTCCACTGCCGCGGATGCGGCGAGCAGGGGGCGCTGGAGACTCCCGCGGGGGGACCGGCCGTGCTGGCCCCCCCGGAGGCCGTCGGCCTCGGCCCCGCCCGGGCCCCCCGACTTCTCCGGGGGCGCGCCGGGTCGCGCCGGGCGGCCCTCGCGGAGGCGTGGCGGGCGCGCTGGGGCGCGGCGTTCCATGAACTCCGCGCGGCCCGGTTCCGCGGCGGCGGGGAGCGGGAGCCGACGCCCCCGCCGCGGCCCCGGGCCACGGCGGACGGGGCGCCCGAGGATCGCACGCCGCCTCCGCCGCCCCCCGCTCCCCCTCCGAGGCCGGCGCCCCCGCGGGCGGGACTCCCGACCTCCCGCGCCGAGGCCCTCGCAGCCCTCGGGCTTCCCGCCGATGCCACCGCGGCGCAGGCGCAGGAGGCGTGGCGCGACGCCACCCGCCGGTGCCACCCGGACCTCGTCGCCCACCTGGACCCCGACTTCCGTCGCCTTGCCCACGAGAAGATCCTCGTGCTCAACGCCGCCCGCGAGGTGCTCCTCGGGCGGAAGGCGCGCCGCGGCGGCGGCGTCTAAGAGCCTGTTTCGATAGGGCGGACCGAGCCGGCCGTCGGCGAGACGTGGCAGATGCAAGGCGCGCCGAGGAGGGGAACTCAGAGGGGCGAGTTCCCGACGAGGCGCAACGCCGCAGATGCCCGTCGCAGCCAGGCCGGCGACGGGAGCCCCATCGGAATAGGCTCTAAGAGCGGGCGCGGCGGTCGTTCCCGCGCGGACCCCGATCCGTCGAGGAGGTGCCCCATGGACAATCGCTGGATTCTCGCCGCCGGTCTCGGGGTTGCCATGGGTGCGGCGCTGGCTGTCGCCGTCGGTCCCGCGAAGCCCGCCGCCGCCCTGGAGTCCCGCGACGGAGGCGGTCTGGTGACGCTCCACCGGCTGGACCCCGTCACGCACACGCTGAACCTGGCGACGGGGCGGCACGGCGGCCGCATCGAGGGGGCCGCGTTCATCGAGACGCGGGCCCATCTCGACTACGGCGTCTACGCGGAGGACATGTTCACCGTCGCGCTGGAGGAGGACGACCGGGGCGCCATCCTCGACCTCGGCCTCGCCTCGGAACTGCCCGAGCGGTACGACTTCGAGGAGGTCATCGGCGGCGGACGGGGCTACGCCTCCATCCGCCTGGACGGGGACCGCCTCGCCGTGCGGAAGAACTTCCCCGACGACGCGTTCCAGCACATGGAGTCGGGCCGCCTGCTCTTCCCCACGCACGCCGACGCGAACCTCGCGTCCGCTCCCGTCGCGGAGGGTCACGTCTACGTCGTGCGGGTCCGACGCAAGGAGGCCAGCGGGGACTGGGTGTGGGCGAAACTGCTGGTCGTCGCCCACGAGCCGGGCCGGTGGGTGACGGTGCGCTGGGACCCGCTCTAGTCGGGCTGGCCCGACGGCGGAGCGTCAGCCCAGCCGGTCCCCCGGCCGGATGGCGCAGCCGTTCAGGAACTCGCCCGCGTCGAGGGGGTTGCCCCCGGGACGCTGCAGCCGGCGGATCCGGAGTGCGCCGCCACCGCAGGCCACGTCGATGCCCGCGGGACCGGCGGCGAGCACGGTCCCCGGCGCCGCCGACGCGGTCGCCGCCGCGGCAAGCGCCTCCACGCGGTGCAGGTGCACCGGGAGCGGGGCCCGCCCGTCCACGTGCAGCGTCGCGGTCACGCGGGGCCAGTCGTGGAACGCGCGCACGCGCCGCCGGAACACCTCCGGCGGGAGCGCGAAGTCGGCCCGCCCGTCCTCCCGGGAGACCTTCCGCGCGTGCGTCACGCCGGACGGATCCTGCGGCTTGCCCGGGATGAGCGTCCCCGTGTCCGCCGCGTGGCTGACCACGTCGGCCAGGAGCGCCGCCCCCAGATCGGCGAGACGCCCCTCCAGCGCCTCCGCGGTCTCGTCGGGCCCGACGGGCTCCTCGCGGCTCGCCACCACGGGGCCCGCGTCCAGCGCCTTCACGATCCGCTGCACGCTCACGCCGGTCACCGCGTCGCCGGCCTCGAGGGCGCGCTGCACCGGTGCCGCACCCCGCCAGCGCGGGAGCAGGGAGAAGTGGAGGTTCACCGCGCCCAGCCTCGGCAGCCCGAGCACCTCCTCGCGGAGGATCTGGCCGAACGCGACCACCACGAGGAGATCGAGCCGACGCGCGTGGAGCGCCGCCACCGCGCCGCCGTCGTTCACGTCCGCGGTGCGGAGGATCGGGATCCCCAGGATCTCCGCGGCGGCCGCCACGGCGCTGGGCTCCGGGGGCGCGCCCCGGCGGCGGCGACGATCGGGGGCGGTCACGACGAGGGACGGACGCACGCCCGCCGCCGCCAGGGCCCGGAGCGAGGGAACCGCCGCCGCCGGCGTGCCCAGGAACGCGACGGCGAACTCGCTCAGCGGAGACCCTCCAGCAACCGCTTCGCCTCCGCCGCGGCGGCGGTGTCCGGGAAATCGGCGACGACCTTCTCCAGCCGCAGGCGCGCCTCCTCCCTCTTGCCGCCCTCGAGGAACCCCTTCGCGAGGAGCAGATCGCCGGACGCCTGCTTCTCCGCGAGCGCCGCCCGCACCGCCGCACCGCGCTCCGGGTCGGCCCGGATCGCGGCCGCGCGCTGCGCCGCCTCCTCGCCCGAGGGGAGGCCCGCCCACGTCTTCGCCACGCCGTCCAGCATGCGGAGGGCCTCGACGTCGCGGTCCCCCGCGTCGGCCGCCTCCAGCGCCTTCAGCAGCGCCTCGCGCCCCTTCTGCTCCCGCTTGAGGTCCGCGAGGACGCGCTTGCCCGCGGGACTCCCGCGGAACTCCTCCGCCTCCTTCGCCGCGGCCTTCGCCGAGTCGGTCCCGGGGTACTCCGTGGAAACGCGCTCCAGCGTGGCGAGCCCCTCCAGCGCCTTCCCCGCCTTCAGCGCCGCCCGGCCGGCCCCGAGCAGTTCCGACGCCTTCTTGTCCACGCGGGCGAGGATCTCCTTCGCCTGCGCGACGATTTCGATCTTCTTCCGCAGCGCGCTGATGGGCACCAGCGTCGCCGCCGCCTCCGACAGCCGGCCCTGGTCCGCGGAGACACGGGCCGACTCGAGGCGCTTGCGGTAGTCCTCGAACTCCTCGTCCGTGAGCCCCGGGCCGCCGCTCTTCTCGAGGATCTTCGGGAGTTCCTTCTCGAACGACGACGCCGCCGCGACTCCGAACCCCGACATCAGGTTCCCCGCGTTGATGCTGCCGAGGAGCTTCCCGTCGGCGTCCACGACGAAGTGGTTGGGGAAGCGGGCGGCCCGGGTCTTGTCGAGCATGAAGTCGGGGAAGGTCCCGTAGCACTCGTTGAACATGGCCTTGTGATGGGAGCACTGGATCTCCGGCACCAGCCGGCACATCCGCGCCGGCTTGCCGTCCAGCTTCCCGTCGACGACCCCGTGCTGGTCCACGGGATTGGCGAGGACGACGAGGTAGCCCGCCATGGCGCGCTGGACCCTCGCGTCCATGAGCACCTTGTGGTCGGCCTGCTCGTCGGCGTCCTCGTCCCCCACGCACCAGACGAGGATGGGCGCCCCCCGCTCCCGGGCGCGGGCGAAGGCCTCCTTCAGCGACCGCATCCACTCGGGCCCGTCGGCCCGGGCGCGGGCGGGCGCGACCAGCGCCACCAGCAGCGCGAGGGAGAGGAGGACCGGGACGGGGCGAAGACGCATGGGGCCTCCCGGGAAGGGGACGCGGGGGAACACCGGGATCTTCTCCCGCCGCCGGGCCGCGGTCAAGCGCGGGTCACGGCGCGGGCGGGACGTCCCCGGTCTCGACGGGCGGCCCGGCCTCCCCCTCCTCGCCCCCGCGCTTCCACGGCGGCCCCCTGCGCCGCGGCGGGGCGGGGGCGAGTTCCTCCCGCCGGGACGCCGCCGCCCGGAGCGCCTCCAGCACCGCGCGGCCCTCGGCGGAGTCGGCCCCGAGGACGCGGATGTCGTCGCCGCCGGCGGCGCGGATGGCCAGCAGCCGTCCCTCCTTCATCAGTTCCAGGACCGCGAGGAACGTGCCCAGCACGAACGGGCGATCGCGCCGCTCCCCGAGGAGATCCCGGAGGCCCGCCGCCCCGCCTCCCCGCTCCACGACGCCGAGGATGCGGCGGACGTGGACCTCCTGGGGCACGTCGTCGTAGACGATGCGCCGCGGGGCCGTCCCCTCGGTCTCGCGGAGCAGCCGGTGGAACGCCGCGAACACGTCGAACAGCGTCACCTCGCGCACGCCCGGGGGCTCCGGCGCGTCCTCCTCCGGCGGCTCGGGGAGCGGGGCGGACCCCCGGGGCCACCGCAGCGCCGCGGCGTCGCGGAGCCGCCCGAGCCTCTCCCCCTCCTCCCGCGCGCGCCGGTACTCGACCAGTTGCCGCACCAGTTCCTCGCGCGGATCCACCAGGTCCTCCTGCGGGACCTCCGTGGCGGGGAGCAGCATGGCCGCCTTGATGGACATGAGCGTGGACGCCATCACGAGAAACTCCCCCGCGCGATCGAGATCCGTCACCGGGGTCGCCCGCAGCGCCTCCAGGTACCGCTCGAGGATGCGCGCCACGGGGATGTCGTGGACGTCGACCTCCTCCTTCTGGACGAGGTAGAGCAGCAGGTCGAGGGGGCCCGAGTAGGCCTCCAGCTCCACCCGCGGGGCTTCGTCGTCAGCCACGGGCGAACCGGTGGGCGAGGTCGAGGGCGAACGAGGCGATGTCCACCAGGGCGCGCAGCAGGGGCTCGAGGACGTCGCCGAGGATCCCCGTGAGGGCGAGGATCACCAGCACGTAGAAGGCGTACCTCTTCAGCGACGCGTACCGCAGCGCCAGGTCGAGCGGCAGCGCCGCCATCAGCACGTGGCTCCCGTCCAGCGGCGGGAGCGGCACCAGGTTGAAGAGGCCGAGCCAGAGGTTCATCCAGACGGCCATGAAGAGGACGTCGAGCACCTGCCGCTCGCCCGAACCGATGGCGGGGATCCCGCCCAGCGCGATCACCGTGCCGCAGGCCGCCGCCAGGGTCAGCGCGGCGAGCCCGAAGTTCGCCGCGGGTCCGGCGACGGAGCAGAGGGCCCCGTGGAGGCGCGGATTGCGCATGTTCATGGGGGTCACGGGCGTGGACCCCCACGCCACGAAGATGCCCCCCATCGCGTAGAGGACGGCGGGTACGACCACGGAGCCCATGGGGTCGATGTGCGCCAGCGGGTTGAGGGTCATGCGGCCCGCGCGCCGCGGCGTGTCGTCGCCGAACCGGTTGGCGGTCCAGGCGTGGGCCCCCTCGTGCACCGCCGTGGACATGGCGATGATGAACACGAAGTTCACGAGATCCAGGAGGCTGACGGAGCCGAGCATCGCGCCCGGATGCTACTCCGCGGCTCCCCCGCGGACGCCGAACGGGTGGGCCGGCCCTTCCCGTCTCCGCGCGGAGCGCCCGGCGGCCGATGAATCTTCCGTCATCCCGGGGCCGGCATGTTGCGGGCGATGCGCCCACCGACCATAGTACGGCCGGTCCGTGCCGCCCCTTCCCGGAGGGTTCCCCTTGAAGCGCAGGAGTCGCCGCGCCCCGGCCGCCGACGGGGACCTGGAGTACGCCCGCAGCGTCGTGCGCGCCGAGGTGGCCGCGCTCCGGTCCGTGCTCCGCCGCATGGGCCCGGAGTTCCTCCGCGCCGTGGACATGGTCCACGCGTGCGAGGGCAACGTCGTCGTCACCGGAGTCGGCAAGTCGGGGCTCATCGGCGAGAAGGTCTCCGCGACGCTCGCCTCCACGGGGACGCCGTCGCTCTACCTCCACTCCGCGGAGGCGCTGCACGGGGACGTGGGGCGCGTCCGGGCCAAGGACGTCGTGCTGGCGCTCTCCTTCAGCGGCGAGACCGACGAGGTGCTGAAGGTCGTGCCCGTCGTGAAGAAGATCGGCGCGCGACTCGTCTCGGTCACGGGCAACCCCGAGTCCCGCCTCTCCCGGTGGAGCGACGTGGCGCTGGACGTGGGCCGCATCGCGGAGGCCTGCCCCATGGGCCTCGTCCCGACGTCGAGCACGACGGCGACGCTGGCGCTGGGCGATGCCCTCGCCATGACCGTGGCCCGCCGGCGGAACTTCTCCCGGGAGGACTACGCGCTCTTCCACCGCGGAGGCTCGCTGGGCCGCCAGCTGATCACCGTGGGCGAGGTCATGCGGAAGGGGGCCGAGGTGCCCACCGTGCGACGGTCGGAGAGCGTGGGCAGCGCGCTGGCCCGCATCAGCGCCATCACCTACCCGCGCGCGGGCGCCGCGCTCATCGTGGACGGACGCGGACGGCTCGTCGGGATCTTCACCGACGGCGACCTCCGCCGCCACCTGGCGGAGGGAACCGCGTTCCTGGAGCGGCCCATCGGGGACGTGATGACGAAGGACCCCATCACCGTCCGCACGACCACCCTCGTGGCGGAGGCGCTCCGCATCCTGAAGGGACCGAAGATCGACGAACTGCCCGTGCTGGACTCCCGGGATCGCCCCGTGGGCGTGCTGGACGTGCAGGACGTGGTCGAGATCGGCGTGGCGCTCTGATGGCGGCCGCCCGGCTCCCGCGGCTCCCCTCCCTCCGCCGGCGGCTCGCCGCCGTGCGCCTCGTCGCGTTCGACGTGGACGGAGTCCTCACCGACGGAGGCCTCTGGTTCGGGCCCGAGGGCGGCGAGTGGAAGCGGTTCGATGCGCGGGACGGCCTCGGCCTGTCCGCCCTGGTGCGCGCGGGGGTCCACGTCGCCTTCGTCTCCGGCCGGACCTCCCCCGCCGTGGCGCTCCGCGCGCGAGGCCTCGGCGTGGCGGCGGACCTCCAGGGGGTGACGGACAAGGCCGCCGCCGTCCGCGATCTCCGCGCCCGGTTCGCCCTCGACCGTCCGGCGGTGGCGTTCGTGGGGGACGACCTCGTGGACCTCCCGGCCTTCGCCGAGTCCGGCGTCTCCCTCTGCCCCGCCGACGCGCGCCCGGAAGTGCTGGCGCGGGCGGACGGCGTGCTCCGGGCCCGCGGTGGCCGGGGCGCGGCGCGGGAGGCGGCGGAGGCGATCCTCCGCGCGCGGAACCTGGTGGATGCGCTGCCGGGCCTCGGCGTTGCGCGGGGCGCCCGGGGCCGCCGGTGACGCGGGGAGACCTGCTCCGCCGCGGCCTCATCTTCTCCACCATCGTCGGCCTCGGCCTCCTGCTCGCCCACCTCCTCGACGCGGACCGGGGGGTCACCCCGCCGCGCCCCGTGCTGCCCGTGGTGGACGTCCCCCCGGGGGCGCCCATCGTGGGCAACGGCGGCCGGACCCTCCTCCAGTTCCACTGGGCCAAGGGCTCCGACGTCGGGCCCGTGGAGGAAATCTCGCTGGACGACGGCTCCACGGTCCCTTTCCGCGCCAGTCGCATCCGCGCCGCGTCCGCGGCCCCCCTGCCCTCGCCGTCCCGCGAGGTGGCCCGGCAGGCGCTGGAGTCCCCGTCCCTCGTGATGCGCCCGCGGCCCCGCACGCGCGCCGCGTTCGAGGCGCCGGGGGGGGACGCCACCGTCATCTCCGCGCGCCGCGGCATCCTGGAGCAGGGTCCCGGCAACGTGCAGCGCCTGTTCCTCGAGGAGGACGTGGTCGCGGAAGTGCTGCGGGCGGAGGCGGCGTGGGTGTTCCGCTCCGCCAGGGCCGACGTGGAACTCGCCTCCCGGGTGCTGCGCGCGCCGGGGCCCGTCACCGTCGTCTCCGACGGGGTGGCGCTGGAGGGTCGGGACCTCGTCGCGGAGGACGGTCGCCACGCCGCCTCCCTCACGGGCCCGGGTCGGGGCAGCGTGGAGGGCGAGGCGGGTGTGCGCATCGGCGGCACCGGGGCGGACGAGCCGGTGCGGTTCGCGTGGGCGGACCGGCTCGATCTGGAGGAGGTACCCTCCCCCCCGGGCGCCCCCGCCGCGGTGCGGTACCGCCTGCTCCTCTCCGGCTCCGCCGAACTCGTCCAGGGGGACTCCCGGCTCCGGGGCCGGAGGATCACCGCCCTCCTCCTCCTCCGCTCCGGGGCCGGGGGCGGCGCCCCGGCACGCCCCTCGGTGGAGGAACTGGTGGCGGAGGAGGACGTCCTGCTCGAGGCGGGCCGCGAGGAGCCCGGCGGCTCGCGGGGGCTCCGGGCCGAGGGCCGCCGGTTCCGCGCCGTGGGCGGGCCCGGGGGGACCACGGTGGCCACCCTCGAGGGCGACCCGCGGCTCCGCGTCGTGGAGTTCCGCGACGGCGTCGCCACCTCCACGGTGGGCGTAGCGTCGCGGGAGCCGGCGGTGTTCACGATCCCCGCGGACCGCTCCTCCATCGCGGGCCGGTTCCCCGGCGCCGCCGCGGCCTGGCAGGAGATCCCCGGAAGGGACGGAGGCCCGGCGGCGCGGAGGGATCTCCGGGCCGACGTCCTCACGATGGTCGCGGACCGGCGGGGGGCGGACGGGGAGTACACCCCCCGGGAACTGATCGCCGAGGGCGCGGCGACGATGGAGGAGGGAGCGCGCCGCGCCGCCGCGCGCCGCATCCGGTTGAGCCCCACGGAGGACGGCGGGAGCGCGGCGCTCCTCGAGGGGGACGTGGCCGCGAGCCTCCCCGCGGCGGGGGCCATGGACCCTCTCTCCGCGCTGGAGGACCCCGCCGCCGGGAACGGCGCCGGGGATCCGGGGAGCCTCCTCGTGACCTCGCCGGGGACCGTCGAGGTCATGTTCCCGCGGGCCGGGGGCGGCTCCGTGGTGGCCCGCGGAGGCGCGCTGGTGCGCCGCGTGGCGGCGGAGCGGGAGATCTACCGCCTCGCGGCGGAGATGCTCCAGGTGGATCTCGCCGGACCCCGCAGGACGGTGCGGCTCCTGGACGCGCGCGGAGGAGCACGGCTCGTCGGCGAGGGGGAGGGCCGCGGGCGGCGACGCTACGACCTCGCGGGGGAGCGCATCCTCGTGACCGCCTCCGACGGCGAGGACCGCCCCGACGCCGCGCGCGTGGACGGGGGCCCGGCGGGGGGCGCCGTCCTCGTCCTCCGCGGGCGGGACGAGCAACCCCTCCGCATCGAGGGTTCGGTGCTCCGCTTCGCCCGTGCCACGGGCCGCTTCCGGGCCGAGGGGCCGGTCTCCGGCGAGGGCGTCCTCCCGGACCGCGCCGGCGCGAAGGACGGACCCCGCGGACCGGTGCGTCTCCGGTCGGGGGCGCTGGAGGGGATTCTCCTCGAGGGGGACGCGGGGCGCTCGGAGATCAGCGCGCTGCACGCGTCGGCGGGGGTTCGCGTCGAGGCCGGGGGCGACTCCGCCGAGGGTGACACGCTGGACTACGACCGCGCCGCCGACGCCTTCCTGCTCCGGGGATCCCCGGCGCGGGTCGCCGTCGCCCCGCGACAGGGAGTCGCCGACCCGGCGCTGCGGGACCAGTGCGAAGCCCCCGTGCTGCGGCTTACGCTGGAGAACGGGGTCGTGAAGGACGCACGCGCGGACAGCGGCGGCGTCTACGTCGGGCACCGGTCCAGTCCCGCCGCCGCCAGCGCGCCCTCGGGCACGGCCGCGACCCTGGAGCGCATCCGCGCCGCCTGCACGGGCCCCCTGGTCCACACCCCCGCCGCCTCCTCCCTCGAGGGATCGGTCACGGTCACGCGCTGGGGTCTCCGCAACGGCACCTGGGAGGAGTGGGAGACGCTTTCCGGCGTGGACCGCCTCGACGTCCGGCCGGCGGCGGCCGGGGACCCCGCGGCCCGCGTGGCGGCCACCGCCGTGTCGTCCGCGGCCCGCATCAGCGCGGGAGACGCCCGGTCGGGGTGGATCGCCCGGGGCGTCTCGCGGATCGTCCTCGACGGGGACCGGGTCGTGCTGGAGGCGCTGCCCGGGTCCCCGCGCTTCCGCGTGGATCACGCGTCCAGCGCGCACGAGTACCGGAGGGTGATCTACGACCGGACCTCGGGGACGTTCGTCGAGGCGGTGGGTGCCAGCGTGGTGGCGAAGTAGGGACCGCCGCCGTACGATGGCCGCATGTTCGACGTCGGCTCCGGCGAGATGATGGTCATCCTCATCGCCGCGCTCCTGCTCTTCGGCGGCCGCCTTCCCGAGGTGGGCCGCTCCGTGGGGCGGTCGGTGGCCGCCTTCCGCAGGGGGATGCAGGAGAGTTCACAGCCGCTGCGCGCCGTCCGCGACGAAGTGGAGCGGGAGGTCCGCCGCACCCTGGACGCCCCCGACCCGCCGCCGGGCTAGTCCCCCGATCCGGGCGTCCCTAGTCGTCGCTCGCCTTCATCTTCTTCTCCGCCTCCTCGAAGATGGACATCCAGTCCCCCTCCGGCTCGCCGGCGGGGGCCGCCGTGGGCCCCGGGGCCTGGACGGCGCCGCGCGGAGTGGGGGCCTCGTAGGGAACGGCGTCCTCGAGCTTCTGGCGGATCTGGTCGTACGGCGAGACGTAGAGGAACGGCGAGAGCTGGGTCTGGTCCACGATGCTCTGGAGCACTTCCGGGGCGAGGGGTTCGGGGACGGTCAGCGTGAGCGCCCGCCCGAACCGATCCACGGGGAGGATGCTGTACCCGTGGAGGAACGGCGCCTCCAGCAGGCCCAGCACGTCCTTCTTGGGCGTGTAGTGCTGGATGTCGAAGTAGGGCAGCCCGAAGTGGACGCACACGTGCTTCGCCAGGTCCCACGGGGTGAGGAACCCGCAGCGCACGATGTGCGGGGCCAGGGGATCCTGCGGGCTCCGCTGGAGCTTCTGGGCCTCCATGAGCTGGGTCTTGGACAGGATGCCCTCGTGCGCGAGGACATCCGCCAGCTGCTTGCCGCCGCTCCTTCGGTCGAAAGCCATGGACACTCCCGGGGACCCGGATCCCGCGGGGCGATGCTAGACCCTGCCCCGCGCGCCACAAAGGACGGATTCCGGCCCCCCGCGGCGGGGGTCTGGCCCCGACCCTTCCGGAACCATCGGATCAGACGTCCAGTTCCTCGACTTCCAGCGCGTGCCGCTCGATGAACTGGCGCCGGGGCTCGACCTTCTCCCCCATGAGGACGGAGAAGGCGTCGTCGGCACGTACGCCGTCCTCCACCTGCACGCGGAGAAGCCGGCGCGTCCCGGGGTTCATCGTCGTGTCCCGCAACTGCTCCGCCATCATCTCGCCCAGCCCCTTGTAGCGCTGGACGTCGATCCCCTTGTTGCCCGCGGCGCGGACCAGCGCCAGCGCCTCCTGGAGGCAGCTGGCGGGCTCCCCGTCGTCCCCGTCGGAGCCCACGCGGAACCGGGCCACGGGGGCGTCCCCGGGGGCGGACGGCGGCGGCGGCGAGAAGTCGCGGATGTCCAGGCCCAGCGCCGCCAGGCGGTCCGCGCTCCGCTCCACCCCCCGGGCCTCGCGGATCTCCGCGGCGTGGGAGAGATGCTCCTCGATGCCCTCCGCGAGCGCCGCGGCGGCGGCCTCCTCGGCGGTGGCGCCGAACGCCGGTCGTCCGCCGCCGACCCGCGCGTGCGCGGGGAACTTCCCGTCGGGCCGGCGGGCGGCGAAGTACCGGTCCGGCGGCACGCCCCGGCGGCGGAGCGCCATGGCCTGGGACTCGACCACCGTCAGCACCTCCAGGAGGGACTCCAGCGCGGCGCTGCGCAACTCGGTCCCGCTGGCGGGATCGCGGACGACCACCGCCTCGGCGCCCAGCCGGAGGAGGACGGCCTTCATCTCCTCGTCGCTGTGGATGTACTCCTCGCGCCGGCCCCGCTTGACGCGGAACAGCGGGGGCTGGGCCACGTACACGTGTCCCGCCGCGACGAGGGGCCCCATCTGCCGGTAGAGGAACGTCAGGAGGAGCGTCCGGATGTGGCTGCCGTCCACGTCGGCGTCGCACATGATGATGATCTTGGCGTACCGGAGACGGGCCAGGTCGAAGTCGTCCCCGATGCCCGTGCCCAGCGCCTGGATGATGGTCTGGATCTCCTCGTGCCGGAGCATCTGGTCGAGGCGGGCCTTCTCCACGTTCAGGATCTTCCCGCGGAGCGGCAGGATGGCCTGGAAGCGGCGGTCGCGGCCCTGCTTGGCGGTGCCGCCGGCGCTGTCGCCCTCCACCAGGAAGAGCTCCGTCGTGGCCGCATCCTCGCTGGAGCAGTCCGCCAGCTTCCCGGGCAGGCCTCCCCCGAGCAGCGCCCCCTTGCGGCGCACCAGATCCCGCTGCTTCCGCGCCGCCTCCCGGGCGCGCGCCGCGGTCACCGCCTTGTCCAGGATGCGGCGTCCGGTGGTCGGGTTCTCCTCGATGTAGCTGCCCAGCAGGTCCCCCACCGCCGACTCGACGTAGCCCTGGACCTCGCGGTTGCCGAGCTTGGTCTTCGTCTGCCCCTCGAACTTCGGATCGGGAACCTTGACGGCGATCACCGCCGTCAGCCCCTCCCGGTAGTCTTCGCCCGTGGGCAGGTCGTCGTCCTTCAGCGAGGTCCCCTTGCGGGCGTACTGGTTGAGCGTCCGCGTGAGCGCCGTCCGGAAGCCCGCGAGGTGCGTGCCCCCCTCGATGGTGTGGATGTTGTTCACGAACGCGTACACGTTCTCGACGTAGCCGTCGTTGTACTGGAAGGCGACCTCCACCTGGTGGCCGTCCACCTCCCGATCCAGATGGATGATGTCCTTGTGCACGGCCTCGCGGTTCGCGTTGAGGTGGGCCACGAACTCCCGGATGCCGCCCTCGTAGTGGAAGGTCTCGCCGGCGTCGGTCCGCTCGTCCCGGAGGTGGATTCGCAGCCCGCGGTTGAGGAAGGCCATCTCCCGCAGCCTCTTGGCGAGCGTGTCGTAGTGGAAGACCGTCTCCTCGAAGATGCCCGCGTCGGGAAGGAACGTCACGATGCTGCCCCGCCGCGTCGTCGTCCCGATCTCCCGCAGCGGTGTCTTCAGCTTGCCGCCGTTCTCGAACTCGATCTCGTGGATCCTCCCGTCGGAGTGCACCTCCGCCCGGAGTCTCGACGAGAGCGCGTTGACCACCGACGCCCCGACCCCGTGGAGACCGCCGGACACCTTGTAGGCCCCGTGGTCGAACTTCCCGCCGGCGTGGAGCACCGTGAAGATCACCTCCACCGCGGGCTTCCCGGCCTTCGTGTGCATGCCCACGGGGATGCCGTGCCCGTCGTCGTCCACGGTGACGGAGTTGTCCTCGTGGATGACCACCGTGATCTCGCTGCACCGGCCGGCCATGGCCTCGTCGACGGCGTTGTCCACGATCTCCCACACGAGGTGGTGGAGGCCGCGCACCGCCGTGTCCCCGATGTACATTCCGGGACGCTTGCGCACGGCCTCGAGCCCCTCGAGGATGGTGATGTCGTCGGCGCCGTACGCGCGCGTCCCCTCCTTGCCCCGGCCCCGGTTCCCGCCCCCGCCGTCGTTCACGACCCTCCCTCCCCGGTCCGACCCCTCGGCACGTACCGGATCTGCCTGACCCTGGCCCCCGCCGGCCTCGCCGCCAGCGCCGCCCGAATCCCCTCCGTCCAGAACCCGCGGACGCGATGGAGGAGGGGGGCTCCGTCGACTTCCACCGTCAGGACCCCTCCCCGGAACGCCACCGGTCGGAGCCCCGCGGCCGCCTCCTGCCCCGCCACCTCCGTGACGGCCGAGTCCCACGCCGTCACGAGCGCCCCCTCCCGCTTCCTCTCGTCCAGCCGGAGGTCGCGAACGACGGAATCCAGCACCTCGCCGAAGGGGACCGGGCCGCCGCGCGGTGCGTCGCCGCCGGCGGGCTTCCGCCCGGGGCTCACTCCAGGGTGACCGGCATCACGACGTACGTGAACCGGTCCCCGTCCGACAGGCGCCCGGGCCCCTGCCGGGAGTTGAACTCGAAGGAGACCTCCTCCGTGGAGATCACGCCCAGCGCATCGAGGATGTACGCCGCGTTGTACCCGACGTCCTCGGGCTTGCCCTCGTAGGTGCAGGGGACCGACGCCTCCGCCTCGCCCACGTCGGTGACCGACGCGGTGATGGAGAGATCCTCCCCCTCGGCGAACTTCAGCCTCACGGCGGGGCCCAGCGTCCCGGCGGTGGAGGCGAACAGGACGGCCGCCCGGCGCAGCGCCGCCACGAAACGCTCCCGATCCAGTCGCGCCTTCCTCTCGCAGTTCACCGGGATCACCTCGTCGAAATTCGGGAAGGTCCCCTCGACGAGCCTGGCCACGATGACCACGGGCCCGGCGGATGCCGCCACGTGGTTCTCCGAGAAGGACAGGACCACGCTGCTGTCCTCGTCCCGGAGCGTCCTCACCAGTTGCGTCAGCGCCCGGGTGGGGACGATGGCGCGGGACTCCTCCGTCGTACCGGGCTGGCAGGTGGCCGTCGCGTGGGCGAGCCTCCTCCCGTCCGTGGCCACCGCCTGGATGCGGTCTCCCGCCGTGATGAGCAGGATGCCGTGGAGCGCGTACCGCATCTTCTCCTTGGCGGCGGCGAATGCCGTGCGCTGCACGAGTTCCTTCAGGACGTCGCGGGAGAGCGTGATCCCGCCGGAGGCCTCCGGGATGTCCACGGCGGGGAAGTCCGCGGGGTCTCCGCAGGTGATCCGGAACGTGCCCCCCGTGGAGCGGATGCTGCACGAACCCGTTCCCCAGGCCACCGTCACCGGGCCCTCGGGCAGTTCGGAGACGATGGCGAGGAGACGCTTCGCGGGGGCGAGCAGCACCCCCTCCTCCTCCACCACGAGGTCCTCCGCGGGAGCGACGGTGTAGCGCATCGAGACCTCGAGATCGGTCCCGAGGATCCGCAACCCGTCCGCCCGGGAGGCGGAGATGCGGAGACTCTCGTGGACGTCCTTGATGCCATGCGTGGGCACCACTCCGGACACCGCCTGGAGTGCGGACAGCAGTCGCTCGCGGGGACAGGTGAACTTCACGGGGAACCTCCTGACGCTGATGAAGGATTCTAAGAGGATTCGATCCTTGAACCGCCGTCATAACAGGGGCCGTGGAGAGCGTGGAGACGCGCCGGAACCGGCGACACAAGTCGTTGCTTTGCCATCGGTTGGGAACACGCCACGCGACCGCCGACCTGGGGGAAGCGGGGG
Organism: uncultured Planctomycetota bacterium; assembly: GCA_964607145.1. Classification (GTDB taxonomy): domain Bacteria; phylum Planctomycetota; class JAJSAM01; order JAJSAM01; family JAKLKS01; genus CAZSIX01. Next base: position 67,514 of record CAZSIX010000007.1, read on the forward strand.
GACGGATTGGGCAGGAACGGGCAGTTCTCCACGTCCCGGCGCGGAGAGGGGATTCCCTCCCCAGCCCTCCCGGGACTCTCCGCAGGCAGTGGACACCTTCTCCCGGCGCACGGCCCTCGGGGGGAGCGTTCGGTCGGGGAGCGGACCCGGCGGGGAGGATCGGCCTGCGGCGAGGACACGGCGGCGCTCACGACCTCAGGAGCCGCGGATCTCCCGCGTGAGGGACTCCACCAGCGCCTTCAGCCCGGCATCGACCCGGATCTGCGACCCCACCTTGTCGATGGCGTAGAGGACCGTCGTGTGATCGCGGCCGCCGAAGTGGCCGCCGATCTCCACCAGGGAGCGGTCCGTGAGCCTCCGGGCGAGGTACATGCACACCTGGCGGGGGTGGGCGATGGAGCGGGTGCGCTTCTTCGACTGGAGGTCCACCGCCTTGACGCCGAACTGGGCCGTGACGACGCGCACGATGGACTCGATGGTCACCTGCCTGCGCGCGGCCTCGGTGGAGTCCCGGAGGGCCTCCCGCGCCAGGGACAGATCGATGGCCCGCTGGTGGAGATCGGCCAGGGAGAAGACCTTGTGGATGGCCCCCTCGATGTCGCGGATGTTCGACGTGATGTGGTTCGCCAGGAACTCGCAGACGTCCTCCGGGAAGCGGGCGCCGCGCTGCGCGGACTTCATCCGGACGATGTGGAGGCGCGTCTCGAACCCCGGGGGCTCGATCTCCGTCACCAGCCCCCACTTGAACCGGGAGACGAGTCGATCCTCCATGGAGGGGATGTCCCGGGGGTGGGAGTCCGACGAGAGGATGATCTGCCGACGGGAGTTGTACAACTGGTTGAACGTGTGGAAGAACTCCTCCTGCGTCCGCTCCTTGTTGGCCAGGAAGTGGATGTCGTCGATGACCAGGACGTCCACCTCGCGATACCGGTAGCGGAAGTTCTTGAGGTCCCCGCCCTGGACCGCCTGGATGAACTGGTTCGCGAAGGTCTCGCAGGAGAGGTAGACGATCCGCAGGTCGGGCCGCCGATCCAGGAGCGACCGGCAGGTCGCCTGGAGGACGTGCGTCTTCCCGAGGCCGACGGAACCGTGAAGGAACAGGGGGTTGTAGGCGAGCGCCGGCTTCTCGGTGACGGCGAGGGCGGCGGCGTGGGCGAGGCCGTTGGTCGGGCCCACGACGAACTGGTCGAACGTGTAGGCGTCGTTCAGGGGGACGTCGCTGTAGAAGTTCGGGTACCTGGCGTCTTCCACGAGGGACCCGGTCCGGACCGCCTCGGGCCGGGCGCGGAGGGAGATCGCCGCCGACGGGTTCGCCGGCGCGGCGGGGCCCGGATCCGCCGGGGCCACCACCAGCGAGATCTCCGGCTCCGCCTCGAGCGCCTCGCGGAACGCCGACCGGAGCACGTCCCCGTAGTAGGTCTGGATCCACTCCCGGAAGAACGTGTTCTCCACGCCCAGGACCGCCCGCTCGGGCGTGAACTCGAGGATCCGCAGCCGGCGGAACCAGGTCTCGAACTGCTGCCTGCTGACCCGGTCACGGATGCAGTCCAGCACCGCCGCGAGCGCCGCCGCGAGTCGGTCGCCCTGGGGCGACGACGTCTGCATGCCCATGGTCTCCCGCTGGCCGCGCCCGGGCCGGGCGAGGACGGATCTTCTCTGTGTTGTGGTGCGACGGGTGCGCCGCGCCTGGGCCCAACCCTGGCCCGCGTTCGTTGCCCGTACCGAAGCGCCGGGCGGATTCTAGGATCCCGGCCGGGAGGATCAAGCCAAAACTCGCAACCGCCCCGATTCGCAGGAAAAACGCGGAAAACGGGGCGGCGGGTCGACCCGGGCCGCGGTCAGCCGGGCGCGGCCCGCGGCGCGCGGAGGCGGGCCAGCACGTCCCGGAACCGCTCCGCCGCGACGGCGACCTCGTGCTCCTTCGTGAGGGCGCCGGCGGACACGCGCACCGCCTCGCGGCAGCGGACCGGGTCGAGTCCCATGGCGGCGAGGGATCGGCTCGGAACGGGTGCGCCGGAGGCGCACGCGGCCCCCGTCGAGACGTCGACACCCTCCTGATCGAGGGCCATCAGGAGCAGGTCGCCGCGCACTCCGTCGAAGGAGACGTTCAGGGTGCCCGGGTGCCGAAGGGGGGCCGGGGGGCCGTTCAGGCGGGCGCCGGGGAGGGCGAGCAGGCGATCCGCGAGCAGTCCACCGACGCGGGCCACGGACGCGGCGCGCCCCGCCTCGTCGCGGAGGGCCGCGGCGGCGGCGGCGCCGAAGCCGGCGGCGCCGGGAACGTTCTCCGTTCCCGTGCGGATCCCCCGCTCCTGCGATCCGCCCGCCGCCCTCGCGACCGGTTCCGCCCCGCGGCGGATCCACAGCGCCCCGATTCCCTTGGGGCCGTGGATCTTGTGTGCGGAAACGGCGAGCGTGTCGGCGCCCCAGGCGCCGGGCGCGATCGCCACCTTCCCCAGCGCCTGGACGGCGTCCACGTGGAGGCGGGCGAGGGGGGCCGCGGCGCGGGCCGCCGCGAGGGACCGCTCCACGGGCTGGATGGCGCCGGTCTCGTTCTGCACGAGGATGAGGGCCACCAGTGCGGCGCCCCCCGCGCAGGCGCGGGCGACGTCGTCGGCGTCGAAGAGGCCGCGGGAGTCCACGGGGACCGACACCAGGTCCCAGCCGTCACCGCGGAGTCGCTCCGCCGCGGCGTGCACGGCGGGGTGCTCCACGGCGGAGATCACCACGCGCCGGGGAGCGCCCGCCGCGACGGCCGCCCGCGCCCCTCCCAGGACCGCGAGGTTGTCGGCCTCCGTGCCCCCCGACGTGAACACGATCTCCGACGGCGCGGCGTCGAGCAGGGCGGCCACCGCCTCCCTGGCTTCGGAGAGGGCGGCGCGGGCGGCCCGGCCCGAGGCATGGGGGCTCGATGGATTGCCGGGCAGCGCCAGGGCGGCGGCCACCGCCACCCGGACCTCCTCCAGGGGCTCCGTCGTCGCGTTGTTGTCGAGGTAGATGCGGGACACCGGCCCTCCCATGCGCGGCGGTTTTCGAAGCGGGCCGGGGGGGGCCCGCCGACAATGCCCCGGCCATGAGCGTCGTCAACCTGCGCGAGAAGACGATCAACGCCAAGATCGTCTACTACGGCCCCCCCCTGGGAGGCAAGACGACGTCGCTCAAGTACATCCACCGGGTCATGGACCCGGAGCGCCGCACGAACCTCATCTCGCTGAACACGGAGCGGGACCGGACGCTGTTCTTCGACTTCCTCCCCATCAACATCGGCCGCATCGGCGACTTCTCCCTCAAGATCCAGGGCTTCACGGTCCCGGGCCAGGTCAAGTACCTCCTCACGCGCCGCTACGTGCTCCGCGGCGCCGATGCCGTGGTGTTCGTCGCCGACTCCCAGGAGAAGGAGCAGGCGGCCACGACGAGCAGCCTGCGCGACCTGAAGGAGAATCTCCGCCTCAACGGGCTCGCCTACGAAACGATCCCGCTGGCGCTCCAGTACAACAAGCGGGACGAGCCGGGCGTGCTGTCCATCGAGGAGCTCGACCGCGCGCTCAACGATCGCGCCGTCCCCCGCTTCGAGACCGTCGCGACCGTGGGCACCGGCGTGTTCGAGGCGTTCACCGCCGTCTGCATCGCCATGGTGGAGCGGATCTGCGCCGAGTACCGGATCGCCGGCGCGAAGGAGGTCGCCACCTCCGTGGAGGCGACGCTCCGGAAGGTGCTGGAGTCGTCGCACCGGATCGAGGCCGCTCGCGCGAAGGGGGAGGCGGAGAAGGCCGCCGCCGGCGCGACCCGCAAGACCGCGACTCCCGGCGCGCCGGACTCCCCCGCGCCGGAGCCGGAGACCGCGGGCCGGAAGGAGGGGCCGGGGGCGTCCACGATCGTGGTGATGGACGACACGGACGACGCCGATCCCCTGGCCGCCGTCCCGGCGCTCCTGGAGCGCGCGGTCGGCACCACGATCCAGGTCTCCGAACTCCTGTCCGAGGTCCAGGAGGCCCGGGGCGCCCTCGAGGCGCGCGTGGGAGAACTGACGGCGCTCAACGAGGTCTCGGTGGCGGCCGCGTCGGTGCTGGACATGGACCGCGTCGTCGCCGCCGTGGTGGAGGGCGCCGCCCGGGCCCTTCGCACGGAGCACGCGAGCATCGTGCTTCGCGACGAGGACGGGGACATCCTGCGCGAGCGGCACGTCCAGGGCTTCCTGTTCGACCCGCTGGTCTCGTCCTCGCGGGCGTCGGAGGTCACCGCCCCGCTGCTGGCCGCCCGCCGGCCGGTCATCGTGACGGACGAGCATCACCCGCGCGTGCTCGAGGCGATGCGCGAGCGCGAGGACTCGGTGCTGGCCGCCGTCGTGGCGCCGCTGCGCATCCGCGATCAGCCGCGAGGCCTCCTGACCGTGTACTACGTCATCCACGGCCGGGAGCCCGGGGAGGCGGCCGTGCGCTTCCTCGGCGCCCTCGCCGCGAGCGCATCGGTGGCCGTCGAGAACGCGCGCCTCCACGGCGCCCTGGAGCGCTTCAACCGGGAACTGGAGGCGAAGGTCGCCGACAGGACGCGCGAACTGAAGGCCGCGTACGAGGAGTTGAAGACGCTCGATCGGTTGAAGGACGACTTCCTCTCGACGATGTCCCATGAGCTCATGACGCCGCTGGCGGGGATCCGGTCGTCCGCCGAGATCCTCCGCGGCTACCCGGACATGTCGCCGGAGGAACGGGGCGGGTTCCTGGACGGCATCGAGTCGGAGACGGTGCGTCTCACGTACCGGCTGCAGGACATCCTCGACCTGTCGGCTCTCGACGCGGGGCAGGTGGAGTTCGCGCGGGACCCCGCCGTGCCGCGGGAACTCGTGCTCGAGGCGGTCAACCGCGCGCGTCCGGCGTTCGAGAAGGCGGGCGTACGACTGAACTTCTGGCCCCAGCCCGGGCTGCCCCGGGTCCCCTGCGACGCCCGGTGGATCGGCAGGGTGCTCGATCATCTCCTGGACAACGCGGCGAAGTTCGCACCCCTCGGCTCCGACGTGGACGTGACCGTCAATGCCGAGGCGGGCGACAAGGCCCTCCGCATCGCCGTGCGGGATCGCGGTCCCGGCATCCCGCCGGAGCAGCGGGAGTCCCTCTTCCAGCGCTTCAAGCAACTCGGTCAGGTTCTCACGGACAAGCCCCCCGGCATCGGCGCCGGACTCCCGCTCACGCGTCGCGTCGTGGAGGGCCACGGCGGTGCCGTGGGGATCGAGGGAGGGCCCGGCAGGGGGACGCAGGTGTGGTTCACCCTGCCCGTGGAGTGACGCGCGGGCCCGGGCGCGCGGTCCGGGTCCTGCTGATCGACAACTTCGATTCGTTCGTGTGGAACCTGGCGCAGGGGCTGGGAGCGCTGGGCGCCGAGGTCCTCGTCCTGCGGAACGATGCCCGGTCTCCGGCGGACATCGCCGCCATGGAGGTGGACGCCGTCGTGCTCTCCCCCGGTCCCCGCGGGCCGCTCGATGCGGGCGTCTCCGTGGAGGTCATCCGGACGCTGCCGCCGGGCAGGCCGCTGCTGGGCGTGTGTCTCGGCCACCAGTGCATCGCCGAGGCCTACGGCGCCGTCGTGGCGCGTGCCCCGCGGCCCGTGCACGGACGGGACGACGCCGTGCATCACGCGGGGGCGGGAGTGCTCCGCGGTCTCCCGCGCCCCTTCCGCGCCGCGCGCTACCACTCCCTCGCCGTCCGGGAGGAAGCGCTCCCCGGGTGCCTCGAGATCACCGCGCGGACGGCGGACGGAGTGGTGATGGGCCTGCGCCACCGGGCCCTCCCGGTGGAGGGCGTCCAGTTCCACCCCGAGTCCTTCCTCACCCCCGAGGGTCCCCGTATCCTCGGCAACTTCCTGGAGGCCTGCCGCCGGTGAGTCCCGTCCCCTACGCCGACCGCATGATGGACGCCGTGGAGCGGAAGGGCGGCCCGGTCTGCGTGGGCCTGGATCCCCGGTGGTCGGAACTCCCCGCGGTGTTCCGCGACGCCCACGGCGACGACCTCGAGGGCCGGGCCGCCGCGATCCTCGAGTTCCACCGCGCGCTGCTGGACGTCGTGGCCCCCCTGATCCCCGTCGTGAAGCCGCAGGTCGCGTTCTACGAGGCGCTGGGCGTCCCGGGCTGGCGGTGCTGGCTGGAGACCATCGCCGCGGCGCGGGATCGCGGACTGCTCGTCATCGGGGACGTGAAGCGCGGCGATCTGGGCTCCACCGCGGAGGCCTACGCGGAGGCGCACTTCGATCTCGCGGGCTGCGACGCCCTGACGCTGAACGCGTACATGGGACGGGATTCGCTGGAGCCGTTCCTCAGGCGATGCCGCGACGGCGGCCGCGGCGTCTACGTCCTCGTCAAGACCAGCAACCCCGGCTCCGCGGACCTGCAGGACCTGGAGGTGGGCAACCTGCGCGTCTACGAGGAGATGGCGGTCCTGCTGCGCGGCTGGGCGGCGGAGCCGGGGCTCGTCGGGAAGCGGGGCTGGAGCAGCATGGGCGCGGTCGTGGGAGCGACCTACCCGCGCGAAGCCGCGGCGCTGCGGCGCATGATCCCCGCCGTCCCGTTCCTGGTTCCCGGCTACGGCGCGCAGGGCGGCACCGCGGACGACGCGGCGGCCGCCTTCGACGCGCGGGGCCAGGGCGCCGTCGTCTCGTCCTCGCGCGGGATCACGCAGGCCCGCCTCGAGGGCGCCCCGTGGGAGCGCGCGGTCGAGGTCGCGGTGAGGACGATGCGCGACGCGCTCCGCGCGGCGCTTCCGCCTCCGCGCGGGGAGTGACGTGACCGCCGCCGCCGTCCCCTGGTACGAGGAGGCGTTCCGGGGGGACTACGTGCGCGTGTATCCCCACCGGGATGACGCCGCCGCGGCCGCGGAGGCGGGCGCGTGGGTGGGACGGCTGCCGGGCCTCGCGCCGGGGGCGCGCGCGCTGGACCTCGCGTGCGGCGCCGGCCGCCACCTCCGCGCGCTCCGGGCGCTGGGGGTCCGCGCGGCGGGCGCGGATCTTTCCGGGGAACTGCTGGACGAGGCGACGCGCCGCGGCGCCGCGCCCCTCGTGCGCGCCGAGATGCGGGCGCTCCCCTTCCGCGCCGCCGCCTTCGACGCCGTCACGTGCTTCTTCTCGTCCTTCGGCTACTTCCCGTCGGAGGAGGAGGACGCGCGGGTGCTGCGCGAGGTGGCCCGGGTCCTCCGGGTCGACGGCGGGTTCCTCCTCGACCTGATGGACGCGGAGACCGTCCGGCGGACCCTGGTGCCCCGGTCGCGGCGCGAGCGCGACGGCGTCGTCGTGGAGGAGGAGCGGCGGCTCGTCGCCGCCGGCGGGAGGGTCGAGAAGTCGGTCCATCTCTCCGGGCCGGACGGCGAGCGGCAGTGGACGGAGTCGGTCCGGCTCTACGGCCCCGGCGAGGTGGAGACGTCGGCGCGCGCGGCGGGGCTGCGTCCGGCGGGCCGGTTCGGCGGGCACGGCGGCGAGCCCTGGGTCGCCGGGGGAACAGCGCGCATGGTCCTCGTGTTCCGGAGGGCATGAGCGTGTCCGCCGACTTCCTCCCGTGGGAGGTCCTCGCGCCGGCGCGCCTCCTCTTCCTGGCGCACGTCCGCGGGGATCCGGCGGCCCGGGCGCTCTTCGGTCGCGGCGGGGACGACGACGCGGCGGTGGAGGCGGCGGTCGCGCGTCCTCCCCTCGACGGCGGGCTGCGTCGAGCGCTCGTCGACCGCGTGGCCGCGTACGCCGCGACCTTCGACGTCGCTGGGATGGCGGCGTCGGTGGATCGCCTGCGGGATCCTCGGGCGGTGGTCGTCGTGGGCGGCCAGCAGCCGGGCGTGGGGGGCGGGCCGCTGCTCGCGTACGCGAAGGCGCTGGGCGTGCTCGCCCTGGCGGAACGCATCGAGCGACGCGCCGGCATCGCCGTGGTGCCGGTGTGGTGGGTCGCGTCGGAGGATCATGACGTCACCGAGGCCGGGTCGGTGCTCGTGGAGGGAGGCCGGCGCGGGGGGGAGCTGCTGAAGGCGGATCCGGGCGCGCGCCGCATGCTCTCCCGGGTGCCCGGGCCCTCGGGCACCCGCTCCCTCGGGCGGGAGTCCGCCGAGGCCTTCGCCGCGTGGTTCGGGGCGCGCGGCCTCGTGGTCATCGAGCCCCACGTCGTGCGCGGCCTCGCCGTCGACCTGTTCGAGACGGACGTGCGTCGCCCGGGCGTGCTCGCCGCGGCGGTGCGCGCGGGCAACGCGCTCGTTCGCCGGGCCGGGTTCGAGGCGGTGCTGGCGGATCCCGACGGCGCTCTCCACTTCCGCGTCGACGGGGACGGCGTGCGCTCGCGCGGCGGCGGGACGGAGGAGGACCTCGCCGACCCGGAGCACCGGCTCTCCGCGGACGTGGCGCTGCGCGTCCTCGTGCAGGATCGCGTGCTCCCCGTGGTCGCCCAGGTGGCCGGCCCCTCGGAGGCGGAGTACCTCGCCGCGCTGGGTCCGGCGCACGAGGCGGCGGAGGCGTTCCGGCCGGCGGTGATCCCGCGGCCCGGGTTCACCATCCTGGAGCGCCGGATCGAGGAGGCGCTGACGGGCTTCGGCGTGGACCTCGAGGGGATCTACCGCGACGGCGCCGCGGCGCTCGCGGCGCCCGCAGTCGCGGGCGAGGATCCGCTGGCGGAGGAGACCGAGCGCCTCCGGACGGCGCTGCGGGCCGCCGTCGGCGAGGCGGCGGGCCGGGAGGCGTCCGTGAGGAGCCGCGTCTCGCGCGCCGACCGCGCGCTGGAGGAACTCGCGGCGGCGGCGCGGCGCGCAGCGGACGAACGGCGTGGCGTGGGCGAGGGGCGGCGCCGCCGGGTCCTCGAGGCGCTGCTCCCGGAGGGCGTCCCGCAGGAGCGCCGGTGGACGCTCGGGCCCTTCCTCGCCCGCCACGGGGACGGGCTTCACGCCCTTCTCGCGGCCGCGTGCGCGGGACCGCAGCCGGGGCACCGGATCGTGCGGCCCGGGGAGGCGCCGGACCCGGGGAGCGGTGCATCGGAGGCGGCGTCCCCCGGCGCCCTGTGAAACAATGAGCCGCCCCGTCGTTTCCCCGCGAGCCCCCGGGAGTTCCGGCATGGTCGACGTCCTTGCCATCGGCGCGCACCCCGACGACGTCGAGCTCACCATGGGCGGGCTCCTCCTGCGCCTGCGCGACGCGGGCCGCTCGGTGGCGATCCTCGATCTCACGCGCGGCGAGGGCGGCACCCGGGGCACGCCGGAGACGCGGGCCGCGGAGGCGGAGGCCGCGCGCCGGCTGCTGGGCGCCGAGGAGCGCGTCATCCTCGATCACGGGGACGGTGCCCTCGAGCCGTCCCTTCCCGTCCGCCGTTCCGTGGTCGACGCCATCCGCCGGCACCGGCCCTCCCTCGTGGTGGCGCCCCACTGGAACGACCTCCACCCGGATCATGCCGCCGCCGGCGAGGCCGTGCGCTCCGTCCGATACGTCTGCGGGATGGCGAACTGGCACCCGGGGGCCCACGCGCCCCACCGTCCGCGCACCTGGCTGTGGTCGATGCACCACACGGAGTTTCCGCCCAGCGTGGTGGTGGACGTGACGGCCGTGTGGGACCGGGCGGTGGCGCTGGCGCGCTGCTTCTCGTCGCAACTGCACCGGCCGGGATCGCCGGAGCCGCCGACGAACATCGCCTCCGCGGACTTCCTCCCGCGATGGGAGGCGCGCCACCGCTGGTTCGGGGAGAAGATCCGGGTGCGCTACGGCCAGGCGTTCTTCCACGAGGGGCCGCTGGCGGTCCACGACGTGATCCCGCTGCTGGGTCCCCCCCCGGACCGCGCGCCGTGAGGATCGGCATCGCCTGCTGGCCGACGTTCGGCGGATCCGGTGCCGTCGCCACGGAACTGGGAATCGCCCTCTCGGAACGGGGCCACGAGATCCACTTCGTCTCGTACGCGCCGCCGTTCCGCCTGCGCACCGTCCGGTGCAACCTGAGGTTCCACGAGGTGTCGGTCTCGGCGTACCCGCTCTTCCGGTTCCCGCCGTACGACCTGGCGTTGGCGTCCAAGCTCGCCGAGGTCTCCGAGGACGCGGGGCTGGACGTGCTGCACGTCCACTACGCGCTCCCCCACGCGCTGGCGGCCCATCTGGCCCGCGAACTCCTCGGAGGCAGCGGGCCGCGGACGGTGGTCACGCTCCACGGCACCGACATCACCGTCGTGGGCACCGATCCCGCGTACCGGCGCGTGACGCGGTTCGGCATCGACCGGGCCGACGGCGTGACCGCCGTGTCGCGATGGCTCGCCGAAGAGACGGCGCGGATCTTCGGGACGACGCGGGCGGTGGAGGTCGTCCCGAACTTCGTGGACGTGGATCGCTTCCGGCCCGGCGGCGATCCCTCCGTGCGGCGATCGCTGGCGGCGCCCGGCGAGGTGCTCCTCGCCCACGTGTCCAACTTCCGCCCGGTGAAGCGCGTGCGGGACGTCGTGCGCTGCTTCGCGCACGTCGCGGAGCGGCGGCCGGCGCGTCTCGTGCTCGTAGGGGACGGTCCGGAGCGGCCCGGCGCCGAGGAGGAGGCGCGACGGCTGGGCGTCCACGCCGCGGTCACGTTCCTCGGCGAGCAGGAGGGCGTCGAGACGCTGCTCCCCGCGGCGGACCTGTTCCTCCTCCCGAGCGAGAGCGAGTCGTTCGGTCTGGCCGCGCTGGAGGCGATGGCGTGCGGCGTGCCCGTCGTGGGAACGCGGACCGGCGGGCTCCCGGAGGTGGTGGACGACGGCGTCAACGGCCACCTCTGCGGGATCGGCGAGACCGGGTGCATGGCGGAGTTCGCGCTGGCCCTGCTCGGCGATCCCGGCCGCCACGCGGCGTTCCGCGAGGCGGCGCGGGCCCGCGCCGAGGCGCTGTCCCGGGACGTCGTGGTGCCGCGCTACGAAGCCGTGTACGAGGGCGTGCTGGGCTCCTGATCCCGCGCGTCCCCCGTCGGTCCGAGGAACTCCGCGGCGATGGAGTCGGACACGGGGACGCCGGCGTCGGTGAGGCGGAACCGATCCCCGTCGAACTCCACGAGTCCGGCGGCGGCGAGCCGGCGGAGCGTCGGGATCATCGTCGCGGCGGCATCCAGCCCGGTCCGCGCGGAGAGCGCCGAGAGGCGCAGCCCCTCCTCCAGGCGGAGTCCCAGCATCACCGTCTCGCCGAGGTCGCCGCGGGGATCGAGCCGTTCGCTCTCGCCCGCGGGATCCTCCCCCGCCGCGATGCGCCCCAGGTAGCCGCGCAGGTCCCGCACGTTGGACCGCCGCACGCCGTCCATGTAGGACGCGGCGGACACGCCGACGCCCAGGTACGGCGCGTTCCTCCAGTAGAGGAGGTTGTGCGCGCACTCCTCGCCGGGCCGCGCGAAGTTGGAGATCTCGTACGCCCGGAAGCCCGCCTTCCGGAGGCGGACGCGGGCGAGGGCGAGCATCTCCAGTTCCAGGTCCTCGCGCTCCCGCTGGACGAGGCCTCGGGCCTCCCTGGCGGCAAGTGCCGTGCCCTCCTCGTACAGCAGGGCGTAGCACGAGACGTGCCCCGTGCCCAGTTCCAGCGCGATGTCGAGGTCGCGCGCGAACGTCTCCACGCCCTGGCGCGGGATCGCGAACAGGAGGTCCACGCTGACCCGGGGGACCCCCGCCGCCAGGAGGTCGCGCACCGCCGCGCGGGAATCCTCGCCGGAGTGGATGCGCCCCACGGATCGGAGGACGGTGTCGTCGAACGACTGGACCCCGACGGAGACGCGGTCCGCCCCCATCTCCAGCAGGGCGTCGATGGTGCGCGGCGCGAGCGTTCCGGGGTTCGCCTCCACGCTCCACTCCCCCACCGCGGAGAGATCGACGCGGTCGCGCAGGATGGCGCCGAGGCGCCGGAGTTCGTCGGGCGAGAGGACCGTGGGCGTGCCGCCGCCGACGAACACGGTGCGCGGCCGGAGACCGGCGGGCGCGCGGGCGGCGAGTTCGCGATCCAGCGCGCCGAGGTACGCCTCCGGGTCGCGGCCGCGGCGTCCTCCCGGGAGCGAGTAGAAGTCGCAGTAGGAGCACTTCGTGTCGCAGAAGGGGATGTGGACGTAGAGCCCGGGACCGTCCGCCCCGTGCGGAGGGCTCCCGGCGGGCGCGGTGGCAGCGGCGACGTCGCGGCGGATCATCGGCGGCGGCGTCAGGACGGGCGCGCGGCCAGGTGGCGCTCCAGTTTCCGCAGCGCCTCCGCCTCGATCTGCCGCACCCGCTCGCGGGTCAGCTTGAGGTGCTCGCCGACCTCCTTGAGCGTCATCCGATCCCCCTGGAGCCGCTCCGGCTGGTCGAGGAGGAGGAGATCGCGCTCGTCGGTGAGACCGTAGCGGAGCTTGATGATGAGCTCCTCGCGGGGCTCCAGCGACCGCAGCGCGTCCCGCATCCGTTCGCGATCCTGCGAAGCGAAGAGGGCGTCCTCGGGCCGTGCCCCCGAGCGGTCGGGGAGCGCGTCGTTGCCCGCGACCATGGCGTCCAGGGACACCGCCGACGTGCCCGCCTCGTCGGCGCGGATGGCGCGCTCGACGAGGGACGGGTCGACGCGCTGGCTGCGCATCTCCCGCTTGAGTTCCGCGGCCGTGGGCGCACGGCCGAGCTTCTCCTTCAGGCGCGTGATCAGGTCCTCGCGTCGGGGTCGCATCGCTTCGGCGATCTCCTCGGCGGAGGGCGTGCGCCCGATCTCCGACTCGAGCTGCGCGCGCACGTGCTTCACGCGGTAGATCTTCTCGGCCAGGTAGGACGGGATGCGGACGGTCTTGGCCGTGTTCACGAGGGCGCGGCGGATGGCCTGCTTGATCCACCAGGTGGCGTAGGTGGAGAAGCGCGTCTCGCGATGGGGATCGAACTCCTGCACCGCCTTCAGCAGGCCGAGGTTGCCCTCCTCGATGAGGTCCATGAGGGAGAGCCCGCGGTTGTTGTAGACCTTCGCCACGGAGACGACGAGGCGGAGGTTCGACCGGATCATGAGATCCCTCGCCTCGGCATCTCCCTCCTGCACGCGGACCGCCAGGAGGTGCTCCTGCTCGGCGGTGAGGAGCGGGATGCGGTTGATGTCCTGCAGGTAGGTGTCGAGGGCGGGTTCGCGGGCCACGGGGCCATTCTGGTGTGCGCGCCGCACGGGTCAAGCGGAAAGAGAGGTCCCGCGGGGGGTCGTCGCAAGTGGAGTGGCACGCCGGACTTGCCGAAACGGGTTCCGTCAGTACGCGTTGCGCCCCGCGATCACCTGGCCCAGCGTCCGCGCGAGGATCTCGATGTCGAAGAGCAGCGACCACCGCCGCGCGTAGTCCAGGTCGTACGCCAGCCGCTCCGCCATGCCGCTGCGGCCCCGCAGCCCGTGGACCTGGGCCCACCCCGTCATGCCGCAGCGGAGCGAGTGGCGAAGCATGTAGCCGGGGAGGGCGCGGCGGAGGGCGTCCACGAACTCGGGACGCTCCGGTCGCGGCCCGACGAGGCTCATGTCCCCCCGGAGCACGTTCCAGAGTTGCGGCAACTCGTCCAGCGAGAAGCGCCGGAGGAACCCCCCCGGCAGGGTGCGACGCGGGTCCCCGGGGACGGCGTACACGGCACCGCCGGCGGCCTCGGCGTCGACGCGCATGGTCCGGAACTTCAGCATCTCGAACTCCCGCCCGTCCAGTCCGACGCGCCGCTGGCGGAACAGCACGGGCCCCGGGGAGGTGACGCGCACGACGGCGGCGAGGATCAGCATCACCGGGGCGAGCCCGACGACGAGCAGGGCGGCGAGCAGGACGTCCAGCGCCCGCTTCAGCCCGGCGCCGGATCCGCGGAGCGGAGTCTCCCAGTAGAACGCCACCGCGAAGGAGCCCAGGGAGGTCACATGGGGCGGAGGGAAGCCCTCGGGCCGCGGAAGGGTCCACGCCAGGCCCACGTCGGCGGTCCCGTCGGCGAGCCCCCGGAACAGGTCCGCGGAACCGGGGCCGGCGATGGCCTCGTCCAGCACGAGTACGCGGTCGGCGCGGTGCTCCCGGGCGATCCGCGCCGTCTCCCCGGCGGGACCGAGCAGCGCCGGGGCCCCGGGGGCATCGGCGGCGGACCCGGTCCGCCCCACGACGAGGGGCCGGGGTCCCGGGGCGGCGGCGAGGTCCGCGGCGATTCGCGCGCACCCGGCCGCCTCCCCCACCAGGAGGATGCGAGGGGGTCGCCCGCTCCGCCGCCGCCAGCGGGCCGCGACGCCGTGGGCGATCCCTTCCGCGGGAGGGAGAACGACCGCCAGCAGCGCGCCGTGGAGGAGGACGAAGCCGCGGCTGTACTGGAAGAGGTCCCTCGCCAACAGGACCGCCGTGGCGACCAGCACGGTGGAGAGGAGGGCGGCGGCGACGGCGGAGGTCGCCCGCGGGGGCGGGCCGAGCCCCGCCGCCCCCGAGCGGAGGCCGGCCGCGCGCGCGGCGACGAGGCAGGCGAGGAGGGCCACGGGAAGCCCGGCGAGATACCGGCCGGGAAGAACGTCCGTCCTCCCCGTCACGGGCAGCCAGCCGGAGGAGAAGCGGAGCCACCACGCGCCGCCATACGCCAGGACGACGGCGGCGGCGCGCACGGATGTCGCGAGCACGGCGACGGGAACCCCGTGGCCGTCGCGGGGGGCGTCCTCGCGCACGCCGGGCTACTTCCCCAGCCAGAGCCTCTCGGCGAGGACGGACGGCAGCCCCGCCCTGAGGATTTTCCGCGAGGCGCCGGCGACGTCATATTCCACGCGGCGGATTTCCACGCTGCGGGCCTCGGAGTCGTAAATCCCGAAGGAGGCGTGTGGATTCTCGTCGCGGGGCTGGCCGATGCTCCCGGCGTTCACGATGAACCGCTGCGCGGATTCCAGATCGACGTGATCGGCGAAGGAGAACGAAACCCCGCCGGTGTCGGAGAAGGTGACCGGGACGTGGGAATGCCCCACGAAGCAGACGCGGGTGGTGAGGCGTTGAAGCGAGAGGAACGCGTCGTACGCGGTCAGGAGATAATCGAAATCCTGGGGCGCCGACAGCGTGGAATGCACGAGTGTCACTTCCCCCTCGATGGAAATCAACTCGAGGGATCCGAGCCAGCGGACCGCATCGTCGTCGAGAAACTCCCGCGTCCAGAGGATGGCGTCGCGCGCGTAGGAGTTGAAGAAGTCGAGCGAGAGACGCCCTGCGACGGCCCAGTCGTGGTTGCCGGCGACGATCCGGGGTTCCAGGGATCGGATGATCTCGACGCAGCGGACGGGGTCCGCCCCGTACCCCACGATGTCGCCCGTGGAGAGCCAGGCGTCGATCCGCTCGGTCTCGAGGGCGCGGAGAGCGGACTCGAGCGCCTCGAGGTTCCCGTGGACGTCGGAGAGGATGCCGTAACGCACGATCCGGAGAGCCTAGTGTCCGGGTCCCGAAGTCGGGCACATATCGCGGGACCGCCACCCCCGGGGGGCCGTCGTCGGCGCGCTCCGCGGTCCCCCGTCGGCCGTCAGCGGTCCCCCGGAGGGGGGGCGAGCTCCCGTGCGCGGAGCGCAGCCAGGCCGAGGGTTCCCAGTGCGGAGGTCATGAGCAGCGCCGCGAGCATGGAGAGGAGCGCCGCGGCGGCCGTCACGTCGCCATGGGCGGCGTCGCGAGCCGGCAGAAGCACGTCGGCGGCGGGCAGCGGGATCGGCAGGGGAAGATCCACCAGGGGCGCCGTGGCGAGCGCCAGGACGGGGAGGAGACCGAGCACCCACGCGAGGGTCGGCGACGCCAGCGTCGCCGAGAGGAGGCCCAGGGAGGACCCTGCGATGGTCCACGCCACGGCGACGGCGAGCGCCATGGGAGTCGCCGGCGGAACGGGCAGTCCGCGGGTGGAGAGGGAGAACGTGCCGACAACGAGACACATCAGGGTGGGAATGCAGGCACCGAAGGAGATGCCGACGGCGAGTCCGGGAACGACGAGGCCCGCAGGGGCGGAGTCCGTGAGCAGTCCACGGAGTCCCGGGTGGTGCCCGGGCTCCCACCGGAACGCGAGTCCGTTCGCCATCCCGACTCCCAGTGGCAGGAGGAGGACGGTGCCGAGCACGCCCGACTGGGCCAGCCGGGACTCGTCGGAGAACGCGAACGCGGCGAGGTCGGGTGCGAGCCACGCGAGGCCCGCCACGGCGGCCGCCAGCGCCCAGGTGAGCGGAGCGCGCAGCGTGGAACGGAGTCCGAGAAGAACCAGCGGGAGCGCGGTCTTCAAGAACGGCATCCCGCGCGGAGCTGGAGCGGCAGAGGAGGAGGGGCGCCCGCCGTACCGTCGATGTCTTGCGGAGGAGACTGCGGGTCGCCGGATCCGCGGGTCGGCGGGGTGGAAGGGGGTCGAGGAGCGCGTTTCATGGGCGGAGCGGGAGTCCTCGCGGCGGCGGACGGGGTGTCGCCTATCATAGCCGGGTCGGGTTCGTTCCGGCGCGTCCAGGTTGGGAGCGTTTCACGTGAAACAGACACAGGCGGGGCGGCGGCCCGTTCGTCTCGCCGTCGCCAACCAGAAGGGGGGGGTCGGGAAGACGACCACCGCCATCCACCTGGCTCATGGGCTCGCTCTGGCCGGGAAGGAGACGCTCCTCATCGATCTCGATCCCCAGGGGAATGCGACCACGGGGCTTGGAGTGCCCAAAGTGGCGGGGGGCGGCACGGCGGCGCTCATCCGGGGAGGGTCGCCGGGTCGCCCCCTGCCTCGCATTGGCGAGGGGCTCATGGTCTGCGGTGGAGAGGCCGGGGTCCTCATGGAGGAAGCCCGGCTCGCGGGGGCCGATGGTCGCAGGGCCTTCGTCACGGCGCTGGACGACCTCGCGGCTGGCGCCGACTGGGTCGTGCTCGACTGCCCCCCCGCGCTCGGGTGGTTGACCAGGGTCGGCCTTCACTGGGCGGACCTCGTCATCGTGCCGATACAGTGTGAGTTCTTTGCGATGGAGGGACTGGCGCAGGTCCTGGCGCTCACCGACTCCGTGAGGAGCGCCGAGAACCCGCGCCTCCGTCTCGCCGGGGTGCTGCTGACGATGTTCAATCCCGAGTTGCCGTTCCACCACGAGGTCGTGGCCGACCTCCGTCAGAATCTGGGCTCGCGGGTCCTCCGCACGGTCATCCCGAGGGACGTCACTCTCGCAGAGACGGTGAGCCACGGTGTCCCCATCGTGGACTACGATTGCCTCAGTTGCGGCGCCTACGCGTACATCGAACTCACGAGGGAGATCCTGGAACATGGCGGAGAAGCGACTGGGCCGGGGGCTTGACTACCTCATCTCGAGGACGCAGGTTCTGCCGGAGCCGTTGGACCTGGCCGTAGAGGGTTCGCACGAAGGGCCTCGACCCGTCCCGCTGGCGGCCATCCGGCCCAATCCCGTTCAGCCCCGGCGGGAGTTCGCCCCGGAAGCCATGGCGGAGCTGGAGTCGTCCGTACGGGAGCACGGGGTTCTTCAGCCCATCGTGCTGCGATCGGCGGGGGACGGCTACGAGATCGTCGCCGGGGAGCGCCGGTGGCGGGCTGCCAGCGCCGCCGGCCTCAAGGAGATCCCGGCGGTGGTGCGGGAGGTCTCCGACGACCAGATGCTGGCGCTGGCGCTGGTGGAGAACCTCCAGCGCGAGGATCTCAACGCCATGGAGACGGCGCGCGCCTACCGGGACCTCCTCCGGACCGACGGCACCACGCAGGAGGCGCTGGCGAGGGTCGTAGGGAAGAGTCGAACGGCCATCGCCAACGCCATTCGCCTGCTGGATCTCCCCGCCGACCTCCAGGACCACGTTTCACGTGGAACGCTCTCCGCAGGTCACGCGAGGGCGCTGCTGGCGGTGGGGGAACCGGACGCCATGCGGGTGCTGGCGTCGCGCGTTCTGGCGGAGGGTCTCTCCGTTCGCGAGGCGGAGAGGGCGGCCGCGGGTGAGCAGACGGCGCCGCCGCCACGGGCCTTCCCACCCCCCCGACGGGGCCCGAGGGAGCGATCCCCCCACCTCGTTGAACTGGAGCAGCGACTGAGGCAATCCCTGGGCACGCGGGCGCTGGTGAAACCGGGCCGCGGCAAGCGGGGGAAGATCGTCCTCTACTACGCGTCGCTGGAGGACTTCGACCGGCTCTTCGAAATCCTGGCCGGCCCCGTCGAGAGAAAGCCCGTAGAGCCTCCGGCGGAGACGCGATACTTATAGAACGTGCCGCAGACGACACGATCGCCTCACCCGACGGCGCGGCGCCGGGGGCCTTGACTACTTGCCGCCCTCGGGTTCCTCGGGGGGGGTGGGGGTCTCCGGCGGGGCGGGGTCGGGAGACGGTTCCGGCTCCATGGACCCGACGCGGCCCGTGTCCCACTGGTGGCCTTCGTCGAGCACGCCCTCGCGGAAGATGGATGTGCGCCAGATGGTGATGGGGGTGCTGGGAGTGTTCGGGTGGGCGGAGGCCTGCCGTCGCCCCGTCCACACGGGGTCCCGGCCGTAGGTCAACCGCGACGCGATCCGGTCGGCCACCTGCCGGCTCGGCTCATCGAGGAGTTCCCCGATGGGGCTCCGCACGCCGTCGAACTCCGGACGCTCCTCCTGGAGCACGATGGCGAACCGGTCCGACTGATCTCCCGAGAGCAGGGGGACGGAGGTCACCGTTCCGCGCGTGTGGCGGACGCGGGCACGGGCGGCATCGGCGGGGGGGAGCGCCCGGGCGGCGTCATCCTCGCCGTCGTCCTTGGGATCGTCGTTCCGCGTGAAATCGCCGCCGCCGCCCTCGATCCACTCCCCCGGTCGCACGAGGTAGATGCGGGTCCCGTTGAACGCGCCGCTCTTCGCGTGGCGAAGGAACGCCTCGAAGTGGGCGGGGGCCTGCTCGCGGAAGAACACGACCTTCATCTCCCCTTCCGATGTCTCGATGCGCGCGACGTAGGAGGCATCCGGCGCCGGCCGCTCCACCTTGTGGGCGGCGGCGAACTCGCGGCGGGCCCGCGAGAAGGCCTCGATGTGGCTGAGGAGCGGCGTGGTCTCGGAGTCGAAGGAACGGACGCGGAGGATGGGCGCCTCCGGGAAGCGCTCCTTCAGGTCCGCCGCCAGCGTGAGGACCCGGTCGTCGTTCCCCGCGTACTGCTCGCGAAGGGCAAGATGGAACAGGACGTCCGGCTCCACGGGGGAGCCCTTCACCGCCTCCCGCATCGCGTCGAGAGCCGAAATCTGCTCCTTCACGACCTCCGGGTCGGGGCGGAGATCGGGCAGCAGGAGGCCCTTCGCCTGGCCCGCGGGCGCCACGATGGCATTCAACTGATCCCGGAGCGCGTCCACCTTCTCCTGCCGCAGCGACACCGCCGCCAGAACGCCCAGCGTCCCGAACACCGACACGGCGAGGCCCCCCAGGATGGCGTACCGGTACCGCTCCATCTTCTCGATGAGGGATTCGCGCACGTCGGCGATGTCCGGGATGGAGTCCGTCTGGATCGTGTTCATGGCAGGCCTTTCAGAGGTCTTGAGCGGGTGGGCGCGTCGCACCGGGGCGGAGCGGGAAGCCCGCGGGCAACGCCTGCGGAGGCGGGGGCTCCCGACGTCGCGCCGCGCGCTCCCCGGACCTCGAAGCCGGCCCGGCGCGGCGGTCCATTCGTTCGCAGCCTCTCAAGAGCGCCGCGTCCGTTCCGTGTTCCGCTCGACGACGACGCGCGTCACGGATCCCTCCCTCCGCACGGTGACGAGGCAGCGCTCCTCGCCCCGGAGGAAGAGCGTGGAAGCGGCGTCGGCACCGCCCTCGAGGCGCCGCGCCTCCGTCCAGCCGTGGAGCGGACGGAGCATCTGCTCCTCCAGCCAGCCGAGGGTCTCCTCGACGTCCCCGCTCCCCGCGTAGGAGAGTCGGCCCATCCGGAGGGCCGCGGGGCCGCCGCCCCCCTCGGCGTAGGTGTACGAACGGCCGGCGTCCCCCTCCAGCACGAAGCCGCGGGGGGCGGGGATGTCCGAGAACTGCGCCGCGTTGAGCACGCGGGAAGCCGGCACCGGCGTGCCGAGGAGGCCGCACCCGACGACGGCGCCGGCGAGCGCGAACGCCAGGGCGGCCGCGGCGCGGTTCCGGAAGGACACGGTCAGCATGGGGATCCCCTGGACAGGGAGGACGCGGGCCCGGCATCGTACCCCGGGCCCCCGGGGCCGGGAACGATTCCGATGCTGGCGCCGGGGTCGGGACGGCGGCGGTCGGGGGATCGGCTGCCAGCGGGTGGTTGACCGCCGGCGCCGCCGGGCGCTATGCTCTCCGCCGCTGCGCGAGTCCGCGCGTGCGCCGCCGGCAACGCTCGGGGCGGGCGCGCTCGCGGCTTCCCGGCGCGGCGCACGCATTCCGTTCCGGAGGAGGCCCATCGCCCTGCAGGTCGTCGACCCCGCCGACTGCCAGCATCTGCGATCCGTCCGGCTCGGGATTCAGCGGTTCCCCGTGCCGCCGTTCCGGGTCTACCTCCTCCGCTGCGCCCGCTGCGACACCACCATCACCACGGGCACCCTCCGGGACTTCCGCCAGCGGCAGGCCGGGGGCGGCGCGACTCCGGCGAGCGGCCTGCACTCGCGGTGACGGGCCGCGGTCGCGCCGGCGGCGGGTTCCTTCCGCCCCGCCTCCGGGCCCTCGGCGTGCCCGCCCGCGTGCTCGCGACGGGGTTCCTGCTGGGGACCGGCGGGGCGTTCCTGGCGGGCCACGTCAACCTCCACTTCGCGCACTCCGGGGCCGACGGGACGCCGGGCCTCTCCATGGAGGATCTGCGCCGCACGTTCCACGGTCGGCCGGGATGGTCCCTCCTGGCCTCGAAGATCGACGGCGGCTCGATGGAGAAGCACGTTCCGCTCCCCTCGGAGCGGGAGACGCTCCTCGCGTGGGCGGCCGCCGGCGCCGGTCGGGAGGAGTTCGCCGATGCCCGCCGCGTGATCGATCGCAGGTGCATCCGCTGCCATGCACCCGACCGCGAGAAGGCGGACCGGCCCTTCACGCGGTCGTCCGCGGAAGGGGCGTCGTGGGATCTCGTCCGGGTCGTCTGCACGCCCGACACGGGAGTGGGCGCGCCCGCCCTCGCGCGAAGCACGCACGCCCACCTGTTCGGGTTCAGCCTGCTGCTCCTCGGGCTGGGAGGGGCGTTCCTCATGTCCGACGCGGGGCGGCGGATGAAGACGACCGTCGTGTCGGTCGCGTTTCTCGCGATGTACGTGGACGTCGGCTGCTGGTGGCTGGCGAAACTCCACCCCGCGTTCTGCTGGGGAATTGTCGCCGGCGGCGCGTTGATGGCGCTCGCCGTCGCCTATATTCTCGTGCGATGTCTCTGGGAATTGTGGGGTCCGCGCCCCGCCCTCCTGGACGTCTAGGCCGACCCTGTCCGGAGGGACCGCGCTAGCGCAATTCCTCCGGGATCGGAATATACCTGGCGAGGTGCTCCAGCGACGAGGCCTCCTTCACCAGGTTGCGGGCCACGACGATCCGCTGGATCTGGTTCGTGCCCTCGTAGATCTGCGTGATTTTCGCGTCACGCATGAACTTCTCGACGGGGTAATCCCGCATGTAGCCGTATCCGCCGAACACCTGGACGCAATCGGTCGTGACTTCCATGGCGACATCCGTAGCGAAGATCTTGCACATGGCGGACATCTTGGTGACGTCGTCCGCCCCCGCGTCGATGGCCCG
This sequence comes from uncultured Planctomycetota bacterium, assembly GCA_964607145.1. GTDB lineage: Bacteria > Planctomycetota > JAJSAM01 > JAJSAM01 > JAKLKS01 > CAZSIX01. The sequence continues at coordinate 89,071 of CAZSIX010000007.1, forward strand.
CGCGGCGGCATGCACGAGCTGCCGCGCCGCCTCCACCTTGGTGGCGGCGTCCGCCAGGATCTTCATGACCATCTGCTGCGACGCGATGGGCTGTCCGAACTGGATCCGCTGCGTCGCATAGAGGGTGGCGAAATCAAGGGCCCCCTGGGCCAGCCCCACGGCCTGCGCCGCGACGCCGGGTCGTGCCCGGTCCAGCGTCTGCATCGCGTGCCGGAAACCCATGCCCGGCCGGCCCCCGAGGAGGTTCTCCGCGGGGACCCGCACGTTCTCGAGCGCGAGTTCAGCGACGGGGACCGCGCGGATGCCCATCTTGTCCTCGAGTTTCGCGATTCGCACGCCGGGCATGTCCTTCTCGACGAGGAGCGCGCTGATCCGCCGGGACTTGGAATCGGGATCGGTCACGGCGAAGACCATCGTGAGGTCGGCGACCCCGCCGCCGGTGTTCCACTTCTTGAGGCCGTTGATCACCCAGTGCTCGCCGTCGAGGACGGCGCGCGTCTCCTGTCCCTGCGCGTCGGAGCCGGCGTTCTTCTCCGACAGCCCGAAGGCGATGAGCTTCTCCCCGCGGGCGATGGGAGGCAGCCACCGGTGCTTCTGCTCCTCGGTCCCGCCGACGAGGATCGGGAACGAGCCGAGCGCGTTCAGCGCATACCCGACACCGACCCCGCCGCAGGCCCGGGACAGTTCCTCGACGACCAGGCACAGGTTCAGGAGGCGCTGTCCGCCGGCGCCCCCGTACTCCTCGGGAATCCAGACCTTGAGGAGGCCCTCCTGGGCGAGCCGGCGCGTGATCTCCCACGGATACTGCTGGAGACGGTCGTACTTCCACGCGACGGGGCGGACGACCTCGTCCGCGAGCCGGCGGGCGAGATCCCGCCAGCGGAGGTTCTCCTCGGAGTAGAGCGCGTCGCTGGCCACGTTGACCTCCCGGGAATCGCGGCCGGGACCGGCGTGGCCGCGTCGCCCGCGATGGTACGACCGGGCGCCGCGGGGGCGCTACGGTTTCGCCGCCAGGCAGGGCCCGAGGACGAGGCCGTCGAGGTCCATGGCGAGGAAGGCGCGCACCGCGTCGGCGGCATCGGCAACCACGGGCTCGCCGCGCGCATTGAACGAGGTGTTCAGGAGGCAGGGGACCCCGGTCCGGGCGCCCACCGCTCCCAGGAGCCGATGGAGCGTGGGCTGCGTGTCCTCCGTCACCGTCTGCAGGCGGGCCGTCCCGTCGGCATGCACCACCGCGGGGATTCGGTCGCGGGCGTCGGCCCGCACGGGGAAGGTGAGCAGCATGTAGGGCGAGGACATCGCCCCGTCCACGAACGACGCCGCGTCCTCCAGGCGGACCACCGGGGCCAGCGGCCGGAACGGCTCCCGCTGCTTCACGCTCCGGTTCACTCTCTCGCGCATGGCGAGCGTCCGCGGGTCCGCGAGAACGCTTCGGTTGCCGAGGGCGCGGGGCCCGTACTCCATGGGTCCCGAGGCCCAGCCCAGCACGCCGCCGGAGGAAAGGAGATCCGCGGCGGCGGTCACGAGATCCGCGGGCTCCGTGAACGCCACCCCCGCCGCCGCCAGCGCCGCGCGCGCCGCCGGGGCGTCGATGGACGGCCCGAGGAACGCGTGGCGCATCGTCCAGCGCGGCGCGCCGGGATGGAGGCGGTGGTGCACCGCGAGGGCGGCGCCGAGGCAGGCGCCGTTGTCCCCCGCGGCGGGCTGGATGAAGACGTCCTCGAAGCCCGCTTCGCGCGCCACCCGGAAGTTGGCGGGGGCGTTCAACGCGCAGCCCCCGGCCATCACCAGCCGCCGCAGCCCGGTGCGCTGGCGCAGGGACCGTGCGAGGTGGAGCACGACGTCCTCGGTCGCCGCCTGGAGCGCGTAGGCCACGTCCTCGTGGTGGGGTTCGATGGGTCCGTCGGGCCGGCGCGGGGGACCGAACTCCTCGACGAAGCGCCGGCCGTACAGGGGCGTCGCCCCGGTGGGGAAGTCGAAGTAGGACAGTTCCAGGTGGAACGACTCCCGTCCCGCGGGACGGAGGACTGACCGGAAGCGCTCCACGAGCGCGGGGCGACCGTACGCGGCGAGCCCCATGACCTTCCCTTCGCCCGACTGCGGCCGGAAGCCGAGCCAGTCCGTGACGGCCTCCCACGCCTTCCCGACGGAGCGGGGGTAGACCTCCTGGGAGAGCCGCTCGAGGCGGCCATCCGTCATCCGCCCCAGCAGCGTCGTCACGCGCTCCCCGGCGCCGTCGATGGTGAGGACCGCCGCCTCCTCGAACCCCGACGGATAGAACGCGCTGGCGGCGTGGGCGGCGTGGTGCTCGACCATGTGGAATCGCCCGCGGAATCCGAAGCGCCGGCGGAACCTCGACTCCACTCCGAGGAACGAGCGCCAGAGGGCGGGACGGCGCGCGGTGAAGCGGAGCGTGGCCGGGAGGTGGAGGAGGAACCAGGAACCGAAGAAGGCGAGCCACAGTCGCGCATCCATGTAGAACGCGACGTGGTCCACGGCGTCCATCCCGATGCCGGCCTCGCGGAGAACGCATTCCACCGCCCGCTCCGGCATGCCGAAGTGGTGCTTCACGCGGGAGAGCCGCTCCTCCTCCACGGCGGCCACCGGCACGCCATCCCGCAGCAGGACGGCGGCGGCGTCGTGCGTCGCGTTGAAGCCGAGGACCGTGAGGGCCATGTGCGGCGCCGGCTCCCGCCGCCCCCCCGTCGCACCTGGCCTAGCGGGGGCGCTCCCCCCGCGTGCGGCGCGGCCCGCGGTCGCCGTCCTGCCCCCCGCCCCCGCCGGGCGCGCCGGGCCCGCGCGGGCGGGCCGAGGGGATGAGGTTGAGGGCGTCGATCTGGGCCGGAGTGATGACGCCCTCCAGGGCCGCCTTCGTCTCCGCGCGGATGGTCTCGAGCTTCTCGCGCGCCTCGGCGACGCGCTCCGCGGTGGCGGCCGTCCCGTCGCCGCCGCCCGAAAGCAACGCGTCGCGCATCTTCTCCTGCCGCTGGGCGAGGATCTTCGTGAGGGCGTCCTTCTGCTCGGAACTGAGGGGGGGATCGACGGTGGCCCGATCCAGGTGGGCGCGGATGAGTTCCTCCGCCCGTGCGGTCCCCGTGCGGTCCTCCCGTCGCTCCCGGAGGGTCCGGGGCCGCCGGTCCGCCTGCGGGTCCCCCCCCACGGGAGCCTGCGCGGAGGAATCCCCCTCCGACTCGCGCGCGGCGAGGTCGCCCGCGGATTGGATCTCGGGGTTGAGGCCGGGGAACGCCTGTCGCGCGGCGGCGCCGATGCGGGCCTCCGCAAGCTGGCGGCGAAGGCTCGCGATCTCCTCGTCCTTCCTGGCCAGCGCGCCGATGGCCTCCGCCGGCCAGCCGTGGGTGCCGGGCTCGCCATCGGCTCCCGCCGCCGCCGAGACGGAAGTGTCGACCCCGGTCGTGACGAGCGGGGCCCGGGCCGCCTGCATGTCGAAGGCGAACCACGCCACGCCGGCGCCGACGGCGCAGGCGATCACCCCCGCCATGGCCAGGACTCCGCCCGTTCCGAGACCCATGTTCCGCACCTCCGCCGCCGGACCCGCCCGCGGGCCGGGCATTCTACCTTGAACACGGGGACGGGGCGGAGGTTGCCGGCGCACCGGGCCGGCCCGAAACGGGGGGCGCTCCCGGCCACGGTACAATCCCCGCCCCATGGGGGTCCTGGACCGGGTCGTCGTCGGCTCGCTGCGCTGGGTGCCCCGATTCGTGGTCGCGCGGGTGGCGCGCCGGTACATCGCCGGGGAGACGCTGGAGGACGCCGTCCGCACGGTCCTGGCGCTCCACGAGGAGGGATGCGTCTCCACGGTGGACGTGCTGGGCGAGTTCATCCACGACCTCTCCCAGGCCCGCGCGACGGCGGCGGCCTACGGCGCCACCGTCGGGGCCCTCCGGGCGGCGGGGGTCGTGCCGAACGTGTCGATCAAGCTGACGGCGTTCGGCCTCCTCCTGGACGGCGAGGAGTGTGCCCGCCTCGTGGAGGGCACCGCACGGGAGGTGGCGGCCGCCGGAGGGTTCCTCCGCATCGACATGGAGGACTCCACCTGCACCGATCGGACCCTGGCACTCCACGATCGGCTCCGGGCCGCCGGCTACCCGGTGGGGGTGGTGCTCCAGGCCAGGTTGCGCCGCACGCCCGAGGACGCCCGGCGTCTCGCCGCAGCGGGAGCCTCGGTGCGACTGTGCAAGGGCATCTACAGGGAGTCGGCCTCCATCGCCCACACCGACGCCGCGGCCATCCGCTCCGCCTACGTGGAGGCGCTGGAGATCCTCCTCGCGGGTCGGGGTGCCGTCGGCATCGCGACCCACGATGCGGCCCTGGTGGCGGCGGCGGAGGAGGCGCTTCACCGCCGCGGAGTGGATCGCGCGCGCTGCGAGTTCCAGATGCTGCTGGGCGTCCTGCCGGGGCTCCGCCGCACGCTGGTTGAACGCGGTCACCGCATGCGCGTGTACGTCCCCTACGGCGCCGAGTGGTACGCCTACTCCACGCGGCGGCTGCGGGAGAACCCGGAGGTCGCGGGCCACGTGTTCCGCGCCATGCTCGGGGGCGGGGGCTCCTGAGGGTTCGTGCGAGAATAAGTGCGTCACACCGAGGGCGAGCGAGGCGGCCGGTGGCAAGGCGCGAGGAGGGCGTGGCCCCTCCAGGGCCACAACCGACGAGCAACGCAGCCAGCGGGCGCCGCAGCCGCCCGAATGTAGCAGTTATTCTTGCACGGGCCCTAAGGGTGGCCCCGGCGCCCTACCAGAGGTTCACGCGGTCCACCAGCCGGCGCAGGCGCCCGTAGGAGCGGCGGTCGAAGGGGAACACCAGCCGCCACGGAGGCGCTGGCCGTGAGAGGGGGGCCTCGCCGGGCAACGGGCCCCGCAGCACCTCGATCTCCCCCTGTCCCTCGGGCAGGAGCCAGCGGAACTCGCGGCGGATCTCGCGCAGTTCGCGGTCCGGGGGAGGACGGTGGATGCGGAGGAGGTGTCGATCCCCCAACTGGCGCGACGAATGGTAGTTCGCGTAGAACGAGAGCACCGTCGCGACGGCGACGTCCACGGAGTCCGTCACGCGATAGAGGTGGAGGTCCTCCGGGGAGATGAGTCCCCGCTGGAGGAGTTCGTCGCGGAAGAAGACGTCCACCGCCTGCCAGTAGTCCTCGCCGGGATCGTCCACGAGAATCACCGGCACCGGCGCGCTCTTCCCGGTCTGGATCAGCGTCAGCGTCTCCGCGAACTCGTCCAGCGTGCCGAATCCGCCGGGGAAGAGGACCACGGCGTCCGACTCCTTCACGAAGAACAGCTTCCGCGTGAAGAAGTACTTGAACGTGATCAGGCGCGGGTTGCCGCGGATGGCCTCGTTGGCGCTCTGCTCGAAGGGGAGGCGGATGTTCACGCCGAAGGATCGATCGGGACCGGCACCCTCGTTCCCCGCCTGCATGATGCCCGGCCCTGCCCCCGTGATGACCATCCAGCCCGCGTCCGCGATGCGGCGGGAGAACTCCACCGCCTGGCGGTAGGAACGATCCTCGGGCCGCATGCGCGCCGAACCGAAGATCGTGGCCTTGCGGACCCCGCGCGCCGGGGCGAAGACGCGCGTCGCGTAGCGCATCTCCTTGAGGGCGGTGTTGTACTGGCGCAGGTCGCCCCGGTCGGCCCCCGACTCGAGCATCTTCAGGGCGGTGACGACCATCTCCCTCGCCAGGTCGGCGTGGGCGTGGTCCCCGCGGTGGGACAGGAGCGCGTCGATGGCGGACTCCACCGCCGGATCGCCCGTGGTGTAGGGGCGCCTCCGGGAGGCGCGCGGCGTGCCCGGGCTCACGCGGCGATCACGAGTCGTGGAGCGTGAGGACGCCGTCCCCGTTGCGGTCGAGGCGGCGGAACACCGCCTCGCTTCCTCCGAACTCGTCCCGCGTGACGCGTCGATCGCCGTCCTTGTCGTAGAGTTCCCACGGAGTCCGGCTCTGGGGGCCGGTGGCTTCCTCGCCGCGGCCCCGCCGGTCGCGCCGGTACCGCTCCGGGTACCGGGTCTCGTCGTAGAGCACGCGCCCGTCCCCGTCCACGTCGTAGGTGTCGAAGTACGACGCGGGACCGCGGAGCACGGCGTACTCGTCCCGCGTGACCACGTTGTCCTGGTCGAGGTCGAACAGGTAGTGGAACTCGGCGCGGCCGGGGTTCTTGCGCTGCCGCCAGAGATCCTCGACCTGCTTCTTCATCCACGGGAGGAGCTCCCGATCGTCCAGGGCTCCGTCGCGGCTGCGGTCGTACTTCCGGAACACCTCGTCGCCGTCCGCGGCGGGGTACTCCTTGCGCTGCACCTTGCCGTCCTTGGGGTCCCGATCGAAACCCGCCAGCACGGCCGCGACTCGCGTCTCGGCGTCGAACCGGGGGTCCGAGGCGATGATCTTCTTCACGCGCTCCGCGGTGAAACCCTCGGAGGGGGGGCCGCCCATGGCGGGATCCCCGGACTTCTCGGGCTTCTCCGGCTTGCCGGCGCGACCGGGCGCCCCGCCGCGCTTCTCGCGCGCCAGGGTCACGCATGCGGTGGCGAGTTCCGCCGCGGAGACCTTGCCGTCGCCGTCGGCGTCCGCCAGCGAGTAGATGCCCGGCGCCGGCAACTCCTCCTTCGACAGGAACCCGTCGCCGTCCGTGTCCAGCGTGGCGAAGTCGGCCTTCACCTGCAGCAGGAGGGCGAGGTCCTCGTCCTCCTCCTTCGCCGCCGCGGACGCGGAGGCCAGGAGCAGGGCGGCGGCTACGACGGCGGCTCGACGCTGCATGGGAGAACCTCCGGTCCGGGACCGAGTATCGGGCCGGAGGGCCTCCCGGTCAAGGCCATCCCCCTCATTCCGCCCTCATGGGGACGCCCAGGATCCGCCGCACCTCGTCGCCGTTCAGGTACCGGGCGCCCTCGTGCGAGACGTCCTTCAGGGGCCTGGCGACGGAGTTGATCATCCGATCGAGGGGGAACTCCTCCGCGCCCAGCGGGCCCACCGCGCCGAGGGCGAGGCTGGCGGCCACGCGGGGCTCGGCGAGATGGGCGAGGTCCACCAGCCTCGCCCCCTCGGGTCCCGTGACGAGCGCGAAGGTGAGCAGGAAGGGGGGGTTGTACGCGCGGATCACGCGGAGGCGCCGGGGAGCGGGCGGGCCGAGCGCCACCGCGCCGCGCAACTTCGCCGGTCCCGACGGATCGGAGACGTCGACCACGACGACCCCTCCCCCCGCGGTGACCAGCGCGAGGTCCGTCTCCCGGGAGGCGATGCCTCCGCCCTCGCTCCCGATCTCGAACACCGTGACCAGCGCCACGTCCTCCGCGGCGTTGGTTCCGGAAACACGGCCCAGGGAGCGCGGGGCCTCGGGGCGGGTCACGTCCACGAGGTGGAGCCCGGCGAGGCCTCCCGCCACCGCGGCCAGGGCTCGCGGCCGGGTGCGGGGTCCCTCCGGCGGCGAGGCCCCGGGCCTCGAGTACTGGAACAGGACCGAGACGGCGCGCGCGTCGTCGGGGAGTTCCGGGTCGCCGATCCGCGTCCGGGAAAGGACCGACGGTCGGGCGCGATCGGAGACGTCGACGACGACGAGTCCCGCCGTGCCGCCCGCGACGTGCAGCCAGGGTCCGTCGAGGAACAGCCCCGTCGCGGCGCCGGGCGCGTCGCCGGATTCCAGGGGCAGCGCGGCCACCTGCCGCAGGCGCGTGCTTCCGAGTCCCTCGAACACGCGGACGCCGGCGGTGCCGTCGGCGACGAAGACCGCGTCGTCGACGCACAGGACCGCCCGCGGATCCGACACGGCGCCCTGGATTCGCGTGAGGACCTTCGGGAACATCGGGCTCCGCACGTCCACGAGAACCAGCGAGCCGTCGCCGCAGGCGGCGACGATCCACTCGGCGCGCCCCTGGAGGTCGTCGCAGCGGACGTCCATGGCGCGGATGTCGGCGAGGCCGACCTGCGCCACGAGGCGCGTGTTCGCCGGCGTCTTGCGATCGAACCCGATGATCTGGAGCCCCTGCTCCCCCGCGGTGAAGAGGAACTCCCGCGCCAGGCGGAAATTGACGCTCCCCAGGCCCCACGTCGCCGGGGCGCGGTGGCACTCCACGCAGGTGCGGGCCCGCGCCGTGGTGGCGTGGGGCTGGTGGTGGATCATCGTCATCCCGGAGAGTCCCGCGGCGGTGACAGGCATCTCCTGGTCCAGGAGCAGCGTCCCGTCGGCGGCGTGCACCGTCGCCATGGTGCTGAACCCGACCATGTAGGGCGCCACCGAGCCATGGGAGTCCCATCCGAGGTAGAACTGCTTGAAGGTCGCGAACACCTTCTCCTGCGTCGTGACGCGACCCTGCGTCCGGTCCCCGTCGAGCACGTCCAGCTGCGTGAAGCCCTCGTTGCGGTCGAAATGGAACCCGAAGAAGTTGGGGTTCCAGCCGGTGTGGCACGCGTAGCACTCCAGCCGCCCGTGGTCCGCGGTCATGGCCTGCGCCGCGCGCCGGTTGAAGTCCGGGTGCGTCGGGTCCACGACGTCGCGCGCCTGCTTGATGCGGCGGAGCCGTCCGTCGCTGGGGGAACGGAGCCAGACGCCGTCGGCCCGGGACTCCAGTCCGCGCACGCGGTTTCCCCGCTCCGTCAGGCCCGTGGAGACCGCCGCCGGCGTGCCGTGACACGACGCGCACTCCATCTCGACGGCGTCCTCCATGCGGACGTAGATGCGCCCGTCACCCATGGCGTCGCGGCCCGTGTGGCAGTCGGCGCACTGCATCCCGCGCTGGTGGTGGACGTCGGGAGGATTGACCGCCGGGTCCTCGACGTAGAAGACGCCGTTCAACCGCTTCCGCGAGAAGCCCGGGGCGTCGGGCGACTGCGGCATGCCGGGCACCGGTTGCGCCAGGCCGCGGAACGACAGCCCGATGCTCGCGTCCCCGTAGTGGCACCGGATGCACTCGTTGGTGGAGGGCACGCGCACCATGGCGTGGCGCGCCGGATGACCCGGCTCGACGCGGGAGATGGTCGCGTCCGCGGAGCGGCTGATGCCGTCGTCGGCGTAGGGGACGTGGCAGGCGGCGCACCCGTCCCCGCGGTAGTCGCCGTCCATGCCGAGCCGTCCCCGCACCGCGCGGCCCCGGGACCACAGGTGGCACTGCATGCACGACTTCCGCGGCACATCGGAGAAGTGCGTGGAGATCCGCTTGCGGTCCCCCGTCGCCTTGAAGCCGGGAATGCGCGCGAGCCCGGCGACCGCTCCCGGCGGAGCGGTGGCCGGGTCGAACGTCGCGTCCCGCACGGGGAAGATGGAAACCCTCGGTCCCCTCGTCGGAACGACGCCGTTCTCGTAGAGCCCGTCGCCGAGGTGGCCGGACGTCGTGCCGTGCAGGGACAGCGGCAAATGATCGACGATGTCGGGGTGGCAGCGGCCGCAGGTCTCCGCGGTGACCCGCAGATCCATGGGGTTGCGGAACCGGAGGAACGGGAGGTCGAAGGCGGCGGGAAAGACGCGCTCGTCGTTGGGCACCGTGGTCCGGGGGAGCACGTGGGCCCGTTCCTTCTCCGGTCGGGACGAGTCGCCTCCGTGGCAATCGGTGCAGGAGAGCGGTTCGACCTCGTGCATCCGCTCGATTCCGCGATGGCAGTCCTCGCAGGAGGACGCCGGCGCGGGACGGGCGAACGCGGCGGGCGCGGGGGAGGGCGATCCGAGCGCCGCCGCAGCAAGCGCCCCGCAGATCGCCCACGCCGCCGCGACGACGACGCGAGGCGGCGCGGGGGGGGACGGCGGGGGCGCCGGCGCCGCCCTACCCCCGCAGGATGGCACGGATCGGCTTGCCCTTGGCGTGGGGGAGTTCGAGGCCGAGCATCGCGGCGATGGTCGGCGAGACGTCGATGGAGTCCACCATCCGCTCGTGGACCTTCCCGCGGGCGAGTTCCGGACCCGCGGCGACGCAGGAGATGCGCGTCAGTTCCTCGGATCCGTCCCCGTGATCGAGGCCGTTCCGCTGGTTCAGGTTCCGGTCGCGGCCGAACTCCGGAAGGATGAAGATCGACGTCGAGTCCTTGAGCTGCGGGTCCGCCTGGACGGCGGTCCAGAGCCGGCCCAGTTCCGTGTCGTTCCGGCGGATGACGTCCACGTACGCGTTGAACGAGCCGTGGGCCACGTCGGCGTTGCCGAGCACGACGCCCACGATGCGCGGGCGGAACGTCTTCAGGATGTTCCCGGCGATGCGGAGCGCCTTCGCGTCGCCGGAGCCGGGACCGGTCAGGTCGGAGGTCCCCCCCGTGAGTTCCTCGAGGATGAACTTCTGCACGCGCCGGGCGTGCTCCGGGTCGCCGGCGAACTGCCGATCCTGCGCCGCGTCGAGGGCCTTCGCATCGAGAGCGCCTGCGAGGCGGTCGAGCCTCTTCTCCTCCTCGCCCGCGGGGACGCGCGGCTTCCCGAACCCCCGGAGGAGCGAGCGGAACTCGGCGTTGAAGATGCCGTCGCTGCCGATCAGGTTGGCGCCGTACGCCGCGCCGTAGTCCTTGTGGCGGCCGTAGGAGAAGTTCACGGTCTGCGCGCCGTCCGCGGTGGAGAGCCAGACGTCCTGGGCGTCCCACTTCAGGTGCTTGCGCGCGTACTCGAACAGCGTCGGGTTCTCGCCGCGCTCGTTGTCCCGGATGCCGCGCACCTCGACGACGCCCGTGAAGATGCTCAGCGCGGCGCCGTAGTGGCCGACGTTGGCGGCGCGCATGTTCGGCATCACCACGCCGCCCTCGGCGATCTTGAGGAGGTTCGGGACGTTGGACGGCGAGCCGATGGTCTCCTTGCTGCGGACGCCGCCGGCGAAGGCCACCAGGACCACGTGTTCCGTCTTCGCGGGACCCGCCGGAGCGGCGGGCGCGGGGCCGCGCATGGGGCCGCCCTCCGCCCGGGCGCGGGAGGCCGCCAGGGCGAGGCCCGCCACGCCGGTGCCCGCCGCCATCAGGAAGTCCCGCCGCCGCACCTGCGCCATGGTCGCCTCCTTGCCGGACCCCCCCGGGGGGCCGGACCCACTATAGCGGAAGCCGTGGCCCGCGCAGGGGCCGCGGGCTAGTAGTACTGGTAATGCGGGCTGGCCACCAGCGCCAGCGTCAGCGTGCGGGGATCGCAACCGTACTCGCCGAGCGTGCTCACGAAGACATCGAGTTCGCGCTCCGTCGCCTCGCGTCCGAGGAGGTCGAGGAACTGTCCGCGCACCCAGTCGCGGGGCTTCGCGAGTTCGGCGGCGGAGGGCCGGATCGCGCCGACGGACTCCACCAGGAGCTGGGCGAGGACGTTCCGCACGGGCGCCGGGTCGGACATCGCGAGGAACGCGTTGCGCATGTTGCGGAACTCCTCGAACGTCGGCTCGCGGCGGAGCACGTCGGCGAAGAGCGTGCGGATGAAGACCTGGTCGTCCTTCACGCGGGGGCGGAGGCTCGCCGCGCGGAACGCGTCCGACAGCAGCCACTCGCGGAGCAGGGCGCGGTACGAGCCCGGATCGGCGCCCAGGCGCGCCGCCGCGGCGGCCTCCTCCGCGGGCGGCATGGAGACGCCGAGGACGCGGCGGTACTGCCGCCGCAGGAACAGCCGGTGGAAATCCCGCTGCAGGAGGACGATGCGGACGACGTCCGACTGGTTCGCGCCGAGTTCGTTGAACAGGCGCGTCCGGTAGCCGTCGAACATGCGCTTGCCCTCGGCGAGCACGCGGGGGTTGTCCTGGACCACCATCCCGAGGAGCTGCTCGAGGACCACGGTCACGAAGGTGTCGTTGCCCGGGTTGCGGGTGTTGAACTCCGCCGAGACGACGATCTCCCGCGTCGCGTCCACCACCGTCGCCTCGCCGGTCGCGAGCAGGGCCGGGAGCGCCAGCACGCGATCCGACACGGGCCGGAACCGGTCGATGAGGAGGTAGTAGTACAGTTCGGCGTCGAGCCACGCGTCCCACGTCTCGCGCTCCGCGAGCATGCGATCCACCAGCGCCGCCGGGCGATCCCGGAGCGCGCGGGCGAGTTCCCCGGGCGTCGGTCCGCGGCCGCGGAGTCCGAAGAAGAGGGATCGCGCGAAACGCCGCTCCTCGATGGGCGTGTCCAGGGCCGGGCTCGCGCCGGTATCGAGCGGGCGGCCGCCGCCGGAGGGACCCTGGTCCACGGGGCCCATCTCGCTGCGCGTGGAGGAGAGGAACGGCTCCGTGTCCATCCCGGGGCCCATGGCGGGTCCGCCCATGCCGTCGCCGGACATGGGGCCGCCGCCCATCATCCCGTCGCCCGGGGCCATCCCCGGGTCGGCGGCGAGATCCGGGATGGACGGGGGCGCGGTCTCCCCGGCGCCCATGGCCCCGTCCGGCGCGCCGCGGGCGGCGACGTTCACGTTCACCGTGAGCGGCAGCGCCTCCAGCACGCCGTCCCAAGCGCGGAGGCGGAGGACGTACATGCCCGGGGCGTCGGCGGTGAACGAGGGCGTCGGCGTCAGCGTCCCCGCGAGCAGGGTCGCGCTGCCGACGGGCCGGCCGGTGAGTTCCCAGCGGAACCCCACAGGCGAGCCCTCGGGGTCCGCGGAGGGACGGGCATCCAGCCGGACCTCCTCCCCGGCGGTCGCGGATCGGACCGGGGCCAGGGCGAGGATGGGCGGCCGGTTCGCCGGCGTCGCCCCGACGAGGAACTCGCGGAGGACGAGGTCGAGGCGCCCGCCGGGCTCCGCGTAGACGCCCCCCGCGTGGGGCAGGCCGCCGGCGGCCACGGGGAGGCCCTTCCGCAGCAGCGGCGAGCGGGCCGGATCGTCGGTGTCGACGGAACCGAGCGTCGCCTTGAAGTTCATGTCGATGCGCGCGTCGTCGCCGCCGGGGACGTAGCCGAAGGTGAGGTCCAGGGCCCCGCCCCGCCCGCCCCGGTGGCACGCGGCGCAGCCCTCCTTCAGGAGCGGCTCGACGGATCGCGCGAAGTAGGCGCGATCGGGGACGGGCACGCGGGGAGCGTCCGGCACCGGCGGAGCCGTCGCCGACGACACCGCCTGCTGCGCGAGGGCCGCCGCCGGGGCCAGCGCCGCAAGAAGGGCGCCCATGGCGACGGTGCCCCGTCGCAGCGAATCCGATCCCCGTGCCCGCATGCCCGCCATCCTACTCGGGACGCGGCGGCGGGCAACCCCCTCCCCCGGCGTCCGCACGGCGGGCGCGCCGGTACACCACCGCGAGCGTGATCACCGTGAGCGGGATGACGAACAGCGCCATGGCGGCGCCGAAGGCATCCCGGAGGGGGCTGTCCGCCGCCGCCAGCACGAGGTAGGCGACGTAGGCGCCGTAGTACCCGAGGAAGAGAACTCCCTCCCACCGCTCCAGCCGGTATCCGACGAGGAAGATGGGGACGCACGCCACGGACGCCGCCAGCATCACCGGGACGTCGTACCCCATCGCGGCGGCGGGAACGGCGAGCCCCGCGTCGGTCGCCACCGCGGAGGCGCCGAGGACGCAGAGCGAGTTGAAGATGTTGCTCCCCACGACGTTCCCCACGGCGATGTCCCGCTCTCCCTTCCAGGAGGCCATGGCGGAGGTCGCGATCTCCGGGAGCGACGTACCGACGGCCACCACCGTCAGTCCGATGACGAGTTCGCTGATGCCGAGGGCCGTGGCCACGGAGACGGCCGCGTTCACGAGGAAGTCGGAGCCGTAGACGAGCATTCCGAACCCGGCCCCCGCCAGCAGCACGTTCGCGATGTTGGGCAGGAGCCCGCGTGACGCCGGCCCGCCGTAGGCCTCGACACCGTCGTCCCCCGGCGGCCCGGCGGGCGCGCCGCTCCGCATCGCCGAGCGGACCGTGAACACCACGTACGCGGCGAGCATCGCGATGAGGAGGATCCCCTCCGGCGGGGAGATCGTCCCGTCCAGGGCCACCCCCACGGAGACGAGGGCGGAGAAGATCATGATGGGGACGTCCACCCGGACCAGGGAACGGGCCACGATCAACGGCGCGATGGCCGCGGAGAGCCCGAGGACCAGCAGGATGTTCGCGATGTTGCTGCCCACGACGTTGCCGAAGGCGAGGTCCCCGCGCCCGGCCAGCGCCCCCTTGACGCTGACCGCGATCTCCGGACTGCTCGTCCCGAAGGCGACCACCGTGAGCCCCACCACCAGCGGGCTCACCCCCAGGGACCGCGTCAGCCGCGACGCCCCCCGCACCAGCACCTCGGCGCCGAGGAGCAGGAGGACGAAGCCGAACACGAACTGGAACGCGGTGAGCGGGGACACGGGTGCGGGAGCATACAGCGGCGTCGGCGCGGCCATGAGCACGGGCCGCTCGCGCGGGGTTCTCCCCGCCGCGACGCCCGCGCGGGTACAGTCCGCGGATGCGGAGGGAAATGCTCCTCGATGCCGGGCGCGAGCGCGCCTACGCCTGCGCCCACTGCCTCCACGTGGAGGAACGGGAGGGCCGGGGGCCCGCCCGCGCCGTGCCGGGCCCCTACTGCCGCAACCCGCTGGGCACGGTCTCCATGGACGACTGCCCCGTGCTGCTCGGCGGTACGTGCATGCAGTTCGCCGAGCGCGGCGGCCCGCCGGCGGCCATCGGGGACGACGAACTGGCGGCGGAGCGGGACGTGCTGCTCCGCGACTACCTCCGGTGGCCCTACTGGCGCCGGGTGGCGCTCCTGCGCAAGGACCCGGCGACGCACCCCCGCCCCATCACCTTCGAGGTGGAGGAGCCGCCGGAGCCGGAGGACGAGCCCATCGTCTACGTGACCCCGCCCCCCGCCACCGTCGTCGCCGCCATCGCGGCGGCGGGCACGCCCGCCGCGGACGCGCCGCCGGCCCCCGCGGGCAAGACCCGCCAGGAACTCTTCCCCGGGCAGTTCCGCAGCGAGGATCGCCACCGCAAGCGGGGGGCCGCCCCGGCCCCGCGGGCCGTCCCGCCGGGGGAGGAGACGGAGGAGGCGGAGGCGCCGCCGCCCGGTCCCCGCACCATCGACGAGATCCTCGCCGCCACGCCCGCCGCCCGTCCCGTCGAGCGCCGCCCGAAGCCGGCCCGCGAGGGCCGC
>CAZSIX010000008.1:0-93564 GCA_964607145.1 uncultured Planctomycetota bacterium
GGCGGCGGCCGCTGCCGGCCCGGCCCCCGCCGGCGCGCCCGCCGCGGCCCATCCCGCCGCGGCCACGGCCCCACGGGCGGAGGGGACGGAGACGGCCACCGCGGAGGCCTCGCTCCGCGCCGTGGACGCCCGCCTGCGGGAGGGATGGCTCGAACTCTGGCGGGGGCTCCAGGCGGGCCGCACCGGGGTCGCGTTCCTCGCGGGGCTGGACGTGCTGCTCCTCGGGGAACCGGACCACCGGCGGGTGGAGTTCGGCCGGGACCTCGTCGATCTCGGCGTCCGCGCGCGCCGGGCGCGGGACCTGCTGGACGGCGCGCTGGCGCCGGTGGCGGGGACGGCCTGGGCGAGCCTCCGGTGGCCCGGAGGGTCCAGGGGCGCCATCGTCGTGGCCGTCGACGGCGAGCCTCCCTCGTGCTGGGAGGTGTTCCGGCCGTGCGCCACGGTCCACCTCGACCGCGAGGTCCTCGTCACCACCACGGCAGCGGACGTGGCCGCCATCGTCCCCGACGGCGCCGACGCCCACGCGTGGTGCCTCGCCGCCGGCGCGCCGCCCCCCTGGGAGCCGGAGCGGGCGGTACAGCGGGCCCTCAAGGACAAGGACGGGAAGGGGAGGCTGACCCTCGTCGCCGGCCCGGCGCGCTCGCTGGTCGCCGCCGCCGTGGGCCGGGGCGAAGGGGGCGGCTGGCTGTGGCCCGAGTGGCCCTACCGCTGGACGATGATGGCGCTCCGCGGGGAGGGCGCGTGGTTCGGGTTCAGCCGCCACTCCGATCCGGCGGACGGCTGGTCGGCCCCCTGGGACGCGTGGCGCGCCGTGGCCGATGCCCGGCGGACGGGCGGGTCGGTGGACCCCGGGGTGCCCCCGCTGAACCCGGACGGGGAGCGGGCCCACGCCGCACACGCCGCGGGGGACTTGGTGACCGCGTGGGAGGCGCTGACCCGCGCCGTGGACCGGGACCCGCGGGACCCGGAACTGGCGGTCCTCCGCGCCCGCGTCCTCCGGGATGCGGCGGCGCCGCTCCCGACGTCCCCCGTGCTGCTGGTGGCTCTGGGCGAGGCCCGGCGCGCCATGGACCTCGACCCGACGCTGCCGGCGGCGCCGCTGCTGGCCGCGGAGATCGCGCTGGATCTGGAGGAGCGGCGGGCCGGGAGCCTCGGGCACGTCGTCGCGCCCGTGCTCGTCCTCGCGTGCGAGGCCGCGGTCCTCCTCGGGAGCGACACGCCGCCGATCCTCCTCCGGCTCGCCCGCGCCCGGCTGGATGCCGGGCGACCGGAGGAGGCCCTTCCGCTGCTGGAGCGCGCCCGCGCCGCCCTCGGCGACGACCTCCCCGCCTGGGCCCGCGAGGCGCTGGGCCGGTAGGTTAGGACTCTGGTCGAAATTACTGCGTCACACCGAGGCCGAGCGAGGAGGCCCAGGGCAAGGCGCACCGACGAATGTGACCCGAATGAGGGTCACAGAGGAGGTGCAACGTGGCCATGGGCCTCCGCAGCCGGCCAAATGTAGCAGTAGTTTTGACCAGGGTCCTTAGGGTTCGTCTCGGAACAAGTGAGTCGGACCGAGGTCGAGCGAGGCGGTCGATGGCAAGGCGCGAGGAGCGCGTGGCCCCTCTCGGGCCACAAGCGACGAGCAACGCCGCCAGCGGCCGCCGAAGCCGACCGAATCCATCAGTTGTTCCGAGACGGGCCCTTACGTCCCTCCGCGCAGCGCGAGCCACCACGCGCCGCCGTGGACCGCGACGACGAGCATGAGCACCACGAGGAAGGCCGGCTTCCGGCGCTTGTGCCGGAGCAGCACCACCGCCGCAACGGCTCCGGGCCAGCCGCCGAGGAGTTCCAGGAGGTGGAGCCGCGCCTCGGGGATGCGTCGCGCCCCGCGCGCCGCCGCCCCCTTGTCGACGGCGAACGCCACGAACGTGATCACCCCCATGGCAAGGTAGACGGCGGCGGGCCAGCGGGGGATGTCCACCGACAGGTTCTACCGCGGCGCCGCATGCACGACCCGCCCCCGACGACCGGTACGATGTCCCCCCGGCCGCCCGCGGACCGCGCGGCACCCCCGGAGGAGACCACCGTGAGCGACACCCGCATCGAGAAGGACTCGCTGGGCGAGAAGGGAGTCCCGGCGGCGGCGTACTACGGGATCCAGACGCAGCGCGCCGTGGAGAACTTCCCCATCTCCGGCCGCCCCACGCACCGCGCCGTGGTGCGCGCGTTCCTGCAGCAGAAGAAGGCCTCCGCCCGCGCCCTCATGCGGCTCGACGCCCTCCCGAAGGACATCGGCGGCGCCATCGTGAAGGCCGCCGACGAGGCGCTGGGCGGCGCCTTCGACGATCACTTCGTGGTGGACCAGTTCCAGGCCGGCGCCGGCACCTCCTTCAACATGAACAACAACGAGGTCCTCGCCAACCGCGCCCTGGAACTCCTCGGCAGGCAGCGCGGGGACTACAGGTCGGTCTCGCCCAACGACCACGTGAACATGGCGCAGTCCACCAACGACACGTTCCCCACGGCCCTGCACGTGGCGACGCTGACCATGCACCGGGATTTCACGGCCGCCGTGGAGACCCTGGAGAAGGCGCTGCTGAAGAAGGGGAAGGAGTTCGCCTCCGTCGTCAAGAGCGGGCGCACGCACCTCCAGGACGCCGTCCCCGTGACGCTGGGCCAGGAGTTCACCGGCTACGGGCTCGCCGTGCGGCGCGCGCGCCGGCTCATGGACGCGGCGGCGGAGGAACTCCACGAGATCGCGCTGGGCGGCTCCGCCGTGGGCACCGGCATGAACTGCCCTCCGGGCTACCGCCGCCTCGTCGTGAGGATGCTGGGCGCGCAGACGGATCTGCCGCTCCGCCCGGCGGCGGACCTCCGCGAACGGTTCCAGAGCCACCTGCCCATGGCCCACTACTCGGCGTCGCTGCGGAATTTCGCCCTGGAACTGACGCGCATTTCCAACGATTTCCGCCTGCTCTGCAGCGGGCCCCAGACCGGCATGGGGGAAATCGTCCTCCCCGCGGTGCAGCCGGGCTCCTCCATCATGCCGGGCAAGGTGAACCCGGTCATGGCGGAGTGCCTGAACATGGTCTGCTTCAAGGTCATCGGCAACGACACCTGCATCGCGCTGGCCGTCCAGGCGGGCCAGATGGAACTGAACGTGATGATGCCCGTGATGGCGCAGGCGGTGACGGAGTCGCTGGAGATCCTCACCAACTACCTCCCGCACTTCGCCCGCAACTGCGTGGCCGGCATCCGCGCCGACGAGGCCCAGTGCCGGACCTACTACGAGGAGAGCCCGAGCCTCGCGACGGTGCTCAATCCCGTGATCGGCTACCTCCGCGCGGCGGAGGTGGCCAAGGAGTGCGTCAAGACCGGCGTGCCCATCCGCCGCCTCATCGTCGAGAAGGGCCTCGTCTCGAAGGCCGAGGCCGACCGCCTCCTCGATCCCGACGCGCTGACCCGGGGCCCCGACGCGAAGAAGAGGAAACGGCGGTAGACGGCGGATCCCGGCACCGGCCGGTGGAAACCCGCCGGCCGAGAAATCCCCGGCCCCGGAGGCACTCCATGCGCCCCACTCTCCTCGCCGCGGTCCTCGTCCTCGCCGCCGCTCCCGCCGCCCGCGCCGAGGGGGAGGCTCCGCCTCCGGCGCCCCCGCCGGGCGCGAACCCCACCGCCACGACCGAGATCGACCGCGCCGCCTGCGAGGCGTGGGCGCGGGAGTTCGAGGTCCTCGTGGCCAGCGGGGATGGCGCCGCCATCGAGGCCCTGGTGGACTGGCCCGCGCTGATGGAACCCGTGATGAAGGGGCTCGATCTCCCGGAGGCGATGCAGCGCGAGTTCCAGGCGGGGCTGCGCTCCACGGCCCCGGTCGGCGGGGCGGTCCTGCGGCTCGTGCAGGACGGGGGGCGCTTCCGCTTCCTCCGCGCCGGGTCCCGCGGAGGCGCCTGGACCCCCATCTTCCGCTGCATCACGGCGGAGGGCGGCGTGGCCTACCAGGAGGTGTTCCTCCGGCGGGACGGCACGGGCCGCATCCGCATCGTCGACCTCTACGCCGTCTCCATGGGCGAGCGCATGACGGAGTCGGTCCGGCGCCTCCTGATCCAGTCCTCCCTCGCGGGCCCCGCGGGGGTCGGTGACCGGACGGCCGGCGGCGACGCTCCCCTTCGCGAGTTCGTGACTTCGCTGCAACGACTCTCGGAGGCGGTGCAGCAGGGGCGCTGGCGGGCCGCCATGGACATCTACGCGGCGCTCCCGGAGCCCATGCGGAAGGAGAGGGTCACCCTGATGCTGCGCTTCCGTGCGGCCCAGGGCCTCGACGACGCGGAGCAGCAGGCCTGCCTCGCCGACTTCCAGCGATGGTTCCCCTCGGATCCCTGCCTCGACCTTCTCGCCGTCGATTCGCACGTCACGGCGGGTCGCCACAAGGAGGCCATCGCCTGCCTCGATCGCGTCGACACCAGCGTGGGAGGTGACCCCTACCTCGGCGTGCTCCGCGGCAACGTCCACCTCCTCGCGGGGGATCCGGTCCGGGCCCGCATCTCCGCTGCGCGCGCGGCGAAGGAGGAGCCGACGCTGGAGGAGGCCCACTGGGTCCTCGTCACGTGCTCCCTCGCCGAGAAGGACTTCGACGAGACCGCGCGTCTCCTGATCCACCTCCGCGACGCGATGCACGTCGAGTTCTCCGACCTCGCGGAGGTGCCCGAGTATGCCGAGTTCGTGAAGTCGCCGGCGTACGCCAAGTGGGTCCGCCCGGCGGATCGGTAGCCGGAGGCGTCCGCGGAGCGGCGCGCCCCCCCGCGTGGACCGGCCGCTCCACGGCGCGCGACCCGCGAGGAAACGCAAGACCCCGCGGGCCGTGTAGGGGGGCTGGCTTGCCCCCCCCACGGGGACCGCCCGCAACTCGCCCCGCGACGACAACGGCCGCCGAGGAGACGGCAGGAATCCCGTGGGGCGCGCAAGCGCGTGCCCCTACGACGGCGGCCGGCCGCTCCTCGGCGCGGTGGGGCGTCCCACCGGTAGACTCCGCCCTCCCGACACCACGGAGGCCCCCCATGCCCGCCGGCTACTCCTCCACGCCCCTCCCGCGGAAACTCGGCATCGCGCCGGGCGCGCGCGCAGCCCTGCTTCGCGCGCCCCGCGGGTTCGAGGCGACGCTGGGCCCCCTGCCGCCGGACGCACGCACGGTCCGCCGCCCGGCCGCGGGCGCGCGCTTCCCGACGGTTCTCGCGTTCTGCGGCGACCGCGCCGCCCTCGCGGATCTCCTCCCCCGCGCGCGGGACCTGATGGACGTGGACGGGGCGACCTGGTTCTGCTGGCCCAAGAAGGCGAGCGGCGTGGTCACCGACGTCTCCGAGGCCGACGTGCGCGCCGCCGCCCTCGCAGGGGGACTCGTGGACGTGAAGATCTGCGCCGTGGACGAGACCTGGTCCGGCCTCAAGTGCGTGTTCCGCTTGCGGGATCGGGACAGCGTCCGGAGCGAGCGCGAGGCGCACGGGCCCCGCTGAACCACCGCGGACCCGGCGGGCGATCGGGGAGCAGAAGCGGAACGCCGTCTACATCGCCGACGAGATCGTGTCGACGATCTTCGACTAGCCCGCCCTATTCGTGGGGGGGCGCGGGAGGTGCACGGAGGTGGCGACGGCGCAGGGACTTGGGACGACGGAGTGGTGGGTGGGCAGCGCGACACCCTGTCCCGCGAGCGGCATCGCGTCGAGACCAAGGAGCGGCGACGAAGACATACTCCGTAGAGTAGGCGAGTCGCCGCGACGCCGGGATCGGCGCGAGGACGCCGCGGGACCGCGGTCCCTCATGAATAGGTCGGGCTAGCGCGACGCTACTCGATCCGCGTCGCCCTTCCCGCGACCACGGTCGCTCCCACGGTCCTCGGGTGGCTCCGCTCCGCCCCCGTCGCGATCTCCACGCGATAGGTCCCCGGCGGCAGCACGAGGGCGTAACCGGCGTCCGGCACGACGGGGAGCGCGGACTGGCCGCCCGAGTAGAGGACGGCGCCGTCGCCGTCGCGCACCTCGATCCAGGGGTCGGGCGTACCGTATTCCCAGCCCGGCGGGAGGAGGAGGCCGGCGGGCGCCAGCGCCACGGGGATCGGGTTCCCCGCGTTCCGCGGAGAGGCCGTCGCCACGCCCGCCGTCATCTCCTTCACGTCGAACACGTGGAGGACGCAGGGGGCGCCGGACACCACGGTGCACTCCCAGACTCCCTCCCCGGCGGCGGCGAGGGGCACGCTCCGCGCGGCGGACCGGCGCGTCGCCCAACCCCGGAGGCTCGAGGGGTCCGCGGGGACGGGAACCGCGCGGACCCGGAGCACGACGGGCCCGTCGCCCTCCCCCGCGAGACGGCGGCAGGGCAGGTCCACCTCCACGGTCCCGCCCCCGGTGACCGCCACGCCCGCGAGTCCGCCCTCCAGATCCCCGGAACCCACCACCCGGAGGTCCCAGATCCCGTCCGGGACGCCGCGGATCTCGAACCCGCCCTCGGGGTCGACCCGCCCCGGGGCGGGCGCGGGGGACGAGCCCATCGCGGAGCGGACGCCGACGGTGGCGCGGCACGGCCGCCACGAGCCATCCTCCAGCCGGAGCCGGCCCCGGAGGGTCCCCGTCGCGGTCCCCGGCGGGGGAGCGAGGACGAGGCGGAACGTCTCCCCGTCCGCACCCGCCACCTCCACGGAGCCGCGGGAGGTCCCGTCGAAGGGATGGACGGAGTACCGCTGCCCCGCGGGGACGCGCAGCATCGCCTCCCCCGCCGGGTCGCTCCTGCCCGCCGCGCCGCTGAAGCCGAACTCGCGGAAGAGCGCCCGCGCCGCGTCCCGCCCCACGGGCTCCGCCCAGAGAGTCTCGCCGGGCAGGGGTCGCCCCTCGCCGTCGACGACCGTGCCGCGGATCTCCGCCAGCGGGGCCAGGACGACGTCCCCGAAATCCTGCGCGCCGAACCCGCCGCCCTGCGGCGTGGACCCCGGCGCCGACCGGCTCCGGAGGAGGAACCCGGGCGCCAGGAACTGGATCCCGGTCCCGGCCTGCCGGTCGACGAGCCGGAACCGCCCGTCCCGGCCCGCCACCGCGACGGCCGCGTTCCCCTCCACGATGGCGCCGGCGATGGGCTCTCCCGCCTCCGTCACGACCCGGCCGGAGTAGTCCACGTCCCGCAGGAGCCGGTGCAGGCGGATGTCGGCGATCTCCGCGTTCTCGGTGCCGGGGGAAAGAGGATGCTCCGCCCATCCGCGGCTCCCGTCGTCGGCCAGCGCCTCCAGCCGGAGCCGGTCGGAAGGGGCGAAGACCGGCAGTTCGTACGCGCCGTCCGCGCCCGTCACGGCGACGAAGGGGCCCTCCATCTCCGAGACCGGAGTCCAGTACGCCAGCGCCTCGTCCCTGCCGCCCGCGACGCGGGTGCCCGGGGCGATCTCCCGCAGCGGGATCGCGCGGACCCGGACTCCCGCCACGGGTTCCGTCGTGTCGGCGCGAACCACCCGGCCCCGGAGTCCCGGCGCCTCCTCCAGCACGACCTCCACGGCGGCAAGGGTCCGGCCGAAGCCGACGTCCTCCCTCACCGTGAGCCGGTACCCCTTCGCCGCCACGAGGAGCCAGCACCAGCCCGCGGGGAGGTCGTCCCGTCCGTACTCCCCGCGCCCCACGGACGGCAGGGGCAGGACCTCGGGCTCCGCCGCGAGCCACCGCCCCATCCGCTGGCGGGGCCCCTGGAAGACCCAGACCGACGCCCCGTCGACGGCCTGGCCGGCCCGGTCCCGGACGCGGACCCGGGAAGCGAAGGGCCGCTCCAGGACGATCCGCATCGGCTCCCTCTCCGCCGGACGCCAGGGGACGCGGGTCTCCATGAAGCCCGCGGCGGTCACCGTGACCAGTCCCGAGGCGGGCGGCGGCAGCCCGCCCAGGCGGAAGCCCCCGTCGGCGCCCGTGCGCGTCGATCCCGTCCACGTGCCCGTGAGACCGAGGTGGGGTCCGAGGATGTTGCCGAGCGGCAGGACCTCCGCCGTGACGACGGCTCCCGCCACCGGCGCGCCGTCCGCCGCCAGGACCGCTCCCTCGAGGAACTCGCCGCGACCCAGGTGGAGCACGACCTCGGACTCGCGGGAGAGGGCGATGGCCTCGCCGGGGGAGGATTCCCCGTGCGTCGCGCGGACCACGCAGGGGAACACGATGGCGTCGTCCGGCCACGGGATGCGCCCCTCCCCGTCGGTGCTGCCGAGGTCCCGCGCGACGGGCCGCGTTCCGTCCATCCCCGACGGCTGCACGCGGAGCGCGTCCACCCGGGCGCCGGCGGCGGGACGACCGGAGGAGTCGAGAACGAGGATGGGGCGGGGGACGGCGGGTTCCGGCGCCACCGGGGACAGGGGCGGCGGGACCGGCGCGGGCGCCGCGGCGATCTCCGGCGGCGGCGGGACGGGCCGGGGCGCGGGGGGAGCGCCCTCGCCTCCGGGGTGGAGCCACGGGACCGCCCCCGCCAGGAGGAGCAGGAGCGCCGCCGCGGCGATCCACCCCGCCTTCGCCTTCGCCGTCACGGCGACTCCGCCAAGGAGGAGAGCGGCGCCCCCCGCTCCCCGCCCCGCGGGTCCGGCGCACCGCTCCGGCGGGAGGAGCAGGAGGGCCCACCGCCGGCGGCCTCCGCGGTCCTCCCGGTCCAGCCTCTCCCGGAGGCGCGCCAGCCCGCGCCGGAGTCGCGCGCGGACCGTCTCCAGCGGGACCCCGAGGCGGCGGGCGATGGCGGGTGGGGGGATGTCCTCGAAGTAGCGGAGCAGGATGGCGCTGCGGCAGGGCTCCTCCAGTTCGCGGACGGCCCGGGCGACGCGCTCCACGGCCTCGGCGCGCCCGAGGAGCACCTCCGGGGACGGCACGGGCGGGGGCGGGGGGCGTTCGGCCTCGTGGAGTTCCCGCCGCCGCTCGCCCCGGCGGAGGTTGAAGGCGGCGTGCCGGAGGACCGTTCCGAGCCAGGCGCGCGGGTGATCCGGCGCGGGTCCGTCGAGGGAGCGGAGCCAGACCTCCTGCTCCAGATCGTCGGCGCGGCTCTCGTCCCGGACCAGCGCCCGCGCCACCCTCCGCACCCAGGCGCGGTGGACGAGCAGGGCCTCCAACCGCGCGGCTCCATTGGCTCCCTCCATGGTTCGGTAAACGGGACACCGGCCCGCGCGGTTGGGGTGCCGGGGAAATGGCGGCGCGGGCCGGAGATCGGGCGGAGGCAGGGCGGCGACGGAAGGCGCGACGGAGGGAGGTCTCGCCCAGTTCCGCGGGTCCCCGCGTGGCCCGCCCCGCGGACCCCTTGACACGCCGCCGCCCTCCCCTACAATCCCCCCCGCCATGCGCGCCCTCCGGCTCTACGCGGTCATTCCCGGCCTTCCCGTCCCCGTGGACGGGACGGGCGGGGTCCGCCCGGGGGCGCCAGGCAGGTAGACGCGAACGGCCACCCGACGTCAAGGACCCCTCCCGCCCGCGGGCCGGAGGGGTCCTTTCGTTTTCCCCCCGGGCCGCGGCGGGCGCTTCGCATGGAGGAACCCGTGCCCGACCCGCAACCCCGACCGGAGGACGCCGCCCGATGCGCGGCGGCGCTCCTCCGCCCCGCGTTCGAGGGGCGCCGCTTCCTGCACTTCGGCGGTACGCACTCGATGCTGGCCGCCGAGGCCGCCGAATACCGGCGGCTGGGGGCGGGATTCCCGTTCCTGCTGGCGGATTCCGACGACACGGGAGCGACGCCGCCCCCGGAGGCCGGCGAGCGGGCGACGGTGCCCGTGCGCGGCGCCGACATCGTGGACCACCTCCGCGTGCTGGAGTCGGCGCTCGACGCGCTCCCGGCGACGGTGCTGGAGGCGCTCCACCGGTGGGACCCCGACGGCGCGGCGCGCGCGCTCCCGCGCATCGCGCTCCAGTCCCGGACGGCGGTGGCGGGCCGGCGGCTGTACGGCGGCCGCCGCCCGGGCTGGAATTCCGCCGAGGACAAGACACGCGTGGACGCCCTGCTGGACGCGGCGGGCGTGGCCCGCCCCCCGTCCGCCGTCCTCCCCGCCGAGGAGGGGGAGGCGCTGCGGGCGGCGGCGGCGCGCCTCGACCGCGGGGGGGGCACCGTCTGGACCGCGGACTCCGCCGACGGCCTGCGGGGAGGCGCCATCGGGCTCCTTCGCGCGCGGGACGGGGCCGGCGCCGCGGAGGTCGCGCGCACCATGGCCGCGCGCTACCGGGGCCGCCTCGTGCGCGTCACCCCGTTCCTGGAGGGCATCCCGTGCAGCATCCACGGGCTCGTGTTCCCGGGGACGACGGCGGCGCTGCGCCCGGTGGAGATGCTGACCTTCCGCCGCGGGTCCGACGGCGGTTTCGTGTACGGGGGCTGCGCCAACGGCTGGGACCCGGCACCGGCGGACCGGGAGGCGATGCGCACCGCGGCGCGGCGTGCCGGGGAGGCGCTGCGGAGACACCTCGGGTTCCGCGGTGCGTTCACGCTGGACGGCGTCATGGCGGAGGAGGGCTTCCTGCCGACGGAGATCAACGCCCGCCCCGGCGCCGGGCTGGTCCTCTACGCGCGTGCGCTGCCGCACTTCCCGGTGTGGCCGCTCTGCACGGCGCTGGCGGAGGGGGAGGACGTGGCGTGGATGCCGCGCGCCCACGGGGAGGCGCTCACGGCCGCCGCCGACGAGCGGCGGGCCGGCTGGTGCGCGGTGCCGGTGGACCGGCCCCGCACGGCCCGCTCCGTGGAGGTGGTGGAGTCCGGGGGCGCGTGGCGCGTCGCCGCGGAGGGGGAGGTGACGGCGGGGCGCGTGGCCGTCACGCCGAGCCCCTGGGGCGGCATCCTCCGCTTCACCCCCGTCGCCGGGTCGATCCCCGCGGGTCCGTCCTTCGCCCCGCGCGCCCTGGCGGCGCTGCGGGCGGGGGCGGCGGCGCTGGGGGTTCCCCTCGCGGAGATGGGGACAGCGGAGGAGGTGCGCTGAAGGGCCGTGAGCGAAACGGCCCGCTCACGGCCCTGTAAACGGCGACGACTTGCCGGCAGGCGGAGGGGTGGAGGGGCAGCGGCTCCGCCCCATCGAAGAGATTCCCGCCCATCGGGCGCGTCCTCGGGGGTCTCCCGTCCCCCATACAGAGCGTGTGAGCCGGCCGTTTGGCTCACACGCTCCGAGGGGACCTCCCCGCCTTCCCCCGGCGCTGTAACGGCGCGGCGTCCATGGTCCCGGCGGCGGGCGGTGCCCGCCCGGGGAGGGTCCATGGTCCGCGCGTTCCGTCGGTTCGTGCCGCAGGTCGTCGTCGTGGTGCTGGCCGCGCTCGGGGCCGGAGGCCCCGCGGGGGTGGCGGCGGACGAGATCCCGGGCGACTTCCGCGTGATCTCCGTCGATCCCGACGGCGCGGCGCCGGTCCCCGTGGACGGGCCCCTCGTCCTCACCTTCTCCGATCGGCTCGCCCGCGGCGCGGCGACCACGGGGGCCTTCCGCGTGGTCGCGGCGGCGACGGGGGAGGAGGCGGCCGGCTCGTGGCGCTCCTCCGGCGCGCGGGCGTGGTTCCTCCCCCGCCTGGGGTCGGCGCCGGACCTCTCCGACGGCGGACTCCTCCCCGGGACGCGGTACGAGGTCCGCGTCGACGGGGCCGCGGGGGCGACGCCGCTCGCCTCCCGCCGCGGGCTCCCGCTGGCGGCGCCCTTCGCGGCACCGTTCGAGACCGCCGACGCGGAGTCCCCGGCGCTCTTCTCCGGCGCGACCCTCCGCGGGGACGGCGTCCCCGGCGTGGTCTCGGCCTCGCCGCGGGAGGGCACCACCCGGAGCGCCGGCCGCGCCGTCGTGTCCGTGCGCCTGTCGGCCCCGCTGGACCCGAGGACCGTGGTTCCGGAGAACGCGGGCCTCCACCTCGCGGAACTGGCGGACGCCGCCTGCGACCTCCGACTCCGCGGCGCGCTGGACCTCCGGCAGGCCGAGGGGTGGGCGACGCTGCGGTTCGTGAGCGAGACGCCGCTCCCTCGCGGCGCCCTCCTGGAGTTCCGCGCGGGGCCGGGGCTGCGCGGCCTGCGCGGGGACCCCGTGGATACGGCCGGCGAGGGAGGGTTGCTGACGTGGTTCCGCACGGCGGACTCCACCCCCCGCACGCACACCCTCCCGCTGCGCTTCGACGGGACCGATCGCGATCAGGACGGGGGACCCGGCGTGGACCGGGGCGCGACCTCGGCCTCCTTCGACGGCCTCGTGCCCGGCGCGGTCGCCGCGGGGTTCATGGCGGGCGGCGGCGACGGCGCGCTGGGGGACTTCGACCCCGAGGGGGACGTGGTCCTCTCGACGGACTCCCCCTCCGCGTCGAACGGGACGTTCCCCTTCCGCTCCGTGCGCATCCGCGAGGGCGTGACGGTCACGCTGTCGGGGTCGCTGCCCGCGCGCATCCTCTCCCGCGGCGACATCGTCATCGAGGGGACGCTGCGCGTCTCCGGTGGACGCGGCGACGACGGGGAGTCGGCGTCCGACGGAGCGCTCCCCGGCGGCGCCGGCGGCCCGCGCGGCCCCGGTGGCGGGGCGGGCGGCGTGCCGTACACCGGTCCCTCCTGGGCGGCGTCCCGCGGCGGGAGCGGCGCGGCGGCGCCCGTGGGCGGAGCGGGCGGGGAGGGAGGGACGGAGCCGGTCACCGCGTTCCCCGGGTTCGGCGGCGGCGGCGGGGGCGGAGGGGGGGCGGTACCCGGCGGGGACGGCGAGATGGGGCGCTATCCGACGCGCTCCTCCTGGGACGGCCTCGGGGGGGTCCGCGGCGGCGCGGGGGGGATGGAGCCCGACTCCCTCTCCACGCGGGACGGCCGGGACTTCCACCTCCTCGGCGCCGGCGGGGGCGGCGGCGGCGCCGGCGGGAACTCCCACGAGTACCCGAAGAGCAAGGCGCTGTTCCACGGCGCGGCGGGCGGCGGCGGCGGCGGGGGCGCGCTGCTGCTCCAGGCGGCGGGGTCGGTCCGGCTGCCGGGCTCCGTCGAGGCGCGCGGCGGCGACGGCGGGCACGCCGGCTCCGGACCCGTCGGGAAGTACGGCGGCGCGGCGGGGGGCGGCGGCGGCGGCGGGACGGTGGCGATCTACGCGGGCGGGCGACTGGATCTCGACGGCGGGACCCTCGACGTCTCCGGCGGGCGCGGCGGGAGTTCCTCCGGCGACGGCTGGCCCGGGCGCGGCGGCGACGGCGGCGCCGGTCGCATCCGCCTGGAGGACGGGGACGGCGTGATCGACGGCCTCGGCGGCGCGTCGCTGCTGCCCGACTTCACCGCGGGGACCTTCGAACCGCGGGCCGGGGACGGCGACCCGCCGACGGTGTTCGTCTCCACGTGGTTCGACGCGGGAGTCCCGGGAGCGGAGGTGCTCCCGCTGCGCGAGTCCGACTTCGTCGCATTCCTCCCGGCCGGCGCCGCGATGGTCGTCGAGATCCAGGCCGCGGCCACCGCGTCCGACGGCTTCCGCGCCGACGACGGGGCCATCGACGGCGCCACCGGGGAGTCCCTGGACCCGGCCCGCGCTTCCCGATGGGTCACCCTGCGGGACGGGGCGGGCGGTGCGTGGGGTCGCGTCGGCGGGCCCGCCGGCCCGGCGTGGCGGTTCTTCCGGGTCCGGTTCCGGTTCCTCCCCGTGGACGGCTCCCGTGCCACCGACCCGCGTCCGCACGTGGAGGAACTGCGGCTGCGCTTCCGGTATTGATCCTCAGCGGGGCGACGCCGCATCCGGGTCGGTGGCGATCCCGGGGCGGCCGAAGCCGGGGGGGCGGGAGAGGAGGACCACGCGACCGGAGTAGCCGCTGCACACGATCTCGTCGGTCCCGTTGCGGCCGTCCACCTCCGCGGTCGTGAGCCAGTGACCCTTGTCCGCGTCCTCGAAGATCGTCTCCACCCTCCATCCGTCCCGCTCCCGCGTCAGCAACTGGACGCGGCGGCCGTAGCCGAACGTGGCGATGGTCTCCTTCGCCGGGTCCCCGTCGAAGCGGCCGGCGACGAGGCCGCGCACTCCCTGCGGACCCAGGTAGACCGTCTCCTCGCGCCACCCCGTCGGCGTGCGCTCGAGCCGGACGATGACGCCGTCGTCCCGCCCCGCGTAGAGGACCGGCGCCGCGGGCTCCGCGCCTCGGCGGATCGCCAGCCGGCCGAAGCCCATGGGCTGGCGGTGGATCTCCGTCCATCGCGGCTCGCCGCCCTCGAGGCCGAGCAACGCCACGGCGCCCTCGCGGGACACCGTGGCGATCCGCGGCATCTCTCCCGGCACCGCCGGCAGCAGCGCCGCGTCGCGGATGCGACCGGGAATGTCCTGGAGGCGGCGCACCTCGAACTCCACGCCGGGTCCGCGCGGGCTCACCAGGAACACGCCGCCCGGCCTCGTGAACATGACCATCTCGACCCCCTCGTGCGCCGGGTCCAGATCTCCGGCGACGAGCGTGTGGATCTCGCGCCCCTCCATGCGCGCGAGGAGGCAGGTCGAGACGAGTCCCGGCCCGTGGACGACGACCTGGTAGAGGTTGCCGCCCTGGCCACCGGTGTAGATCTCCGGACCGGGCCTCCGCGGATCGAGATCGGTGAACGCGATCCCGCCGAGCCACTTCCCGTCACCGACGGCGTCGTACCGGTACCACTTCCCGCTGTAGGAGTGGGCGATGGTGAGGCGTCCCTTGTCGTCGAGGCCGACGATCTCCGGGCAGCCGAATTCGGGGTAGGCCTTGAACGACGCCAGGGTCCACACTCCGACGTCATTCGCGTAGACCAGCGTCCCGTTCCACCCGTTGCGCGCCGGGAGGGGGACCTCGTCCTTCGACGGGTCGAGGGGAGGCGCCTCCGCGGCGGGCGCGCGATCGACCACGGGCTCGCCCACGGGCGCTTCCGCCGCGGGCGGCGGCACGGGCGGCACCGGGCCCTCCGCCGACGCCGCTCGCGTTCCGGTGCACAGGGCGATGGCGCCGACGAACACCGCCGCGGTGGTAAGCCTCATGGCGCTCCTCTCAGGTGGCCGTTCAACAACAGCTGAAAGCATTCGGCTTGCTGCGAAGCCCGGGGGCGGCGTTGCTCGTCGGTTGTGGCCCTAGAGGGGCCACGGCCCTCCTCGCGCCTTGCCCGCGGGCTTCTCGCCAAGCCTCGGTGCGTTTCACCTGTTGTTGAACGACCACCTACCGCGTCACGCCACTCGCCGACGGACGCGACGGCGCACCGGGGCGCAACCCCCGTGCCGCGTCCGCGCGCCCCGGACTTCCGGCGCCGCGTCCCCTCCGCGAGACGGGATGTGCCGCGCGGGCCACCGTCGTGGCACCGGGCGCCGTGCCCGGCGTCCCGCCGCGGAAACGGTCACACGACGGCCGCCTCGCGGACGCCTCGGGCCCCCGTCGCGCGGCACGGACGTTGCGCCCCCTCCACCGCGCGGCGTCGCAGTGTCGGCGCCGGCACGACGACCAGCCCCGACCGCGAGGGGGGGACACCGTGATGGACCATCCGGCGCGCGCGAGGATCGTGGCGGCGGTGCTGATGGCGACGCTGGCGGCGGGCGGGACGTTGCCCCCGGTGGCGCGGGCGCAGGAGACTCCTCCACCGGATTCGCCGCCCGACGGAATCGCGGCGGAGTCGGAACGCTTCCTCGAGGGGCAGCCACCGCCCGACGAGGAGGAGGTGGTCGTCACGGGGCGCCGACGCAAGGGACCGGACCTCTCCGTCCCGCTGACGACCGGCGCGTCGCGCGACGTGCTGGGACCGGAGCGTGTCCGCGAGATCCCGCCGTGGAGCGTGGAGGAGATCGCGAACCGGCTCCCCGGAGTCTCCAGCCGCCTCTACAGCGGCGACGAGTACGTGAGGCCCTCCCTCGCCGCGCGCGGCATGTTCGACAACGGGTTCACCGAGTACGTCGCCGTCCACGTGGACGGCATCAACTTCTCGCGGCTCATCTACGGCTGGACCGCGCTCTCCCAGTTCCCCCTCACGCCGGAGCGCATCCATGCCGCCGAGGTGCTCCGCGGCGGGCAGGCGGTGCGGTTCGGACCGACCGCGCTGGGCGGCGTCGTGAACTTCCTGACCGATCCGATCCCGGAGACCTGGACGGCCGGAGAGCGGATCACCCTCGGCGAGCACGGGTTCCACTCGTCGAAGACCACCGTCGGCGGCACCGACGCGGGGTCCGGCGCCGGGTTCCTGTTCACGCACGTGGATCGGAGCGGGAACACATGGCGGCGGCAGAGCGACTTCCGCGTCAACGACACCGCGCTCAAGGCGTCGGTTCCCCTGGACGAGCGGACGACGCTGTCGCTGGGCACGTTCTACTGGCGCGACATCCACGCGCTCATGGGCCGGCTCACGGAGAAGCAGCTCGACGACGACCCCCGCCTGAACCCTAACCATCCCGAGGTGCGGTGGTCCGGCTGGTCCCACGGGACCGATGCCATGGTGCGGCGCGACGTGAGCGACGACACCTGGTTCGAGATCCAGGCCTACGAGCGGTACGGCCACCAGAACCTCCCGAGCATGCGCCCCGTAGCGCCCCCCTACACGGCCTTCCGGAACCAGGTCATCGACACGGACAACCGGGGCCTCCAGGCGCGGGGAGAGATGCCCGTCGATCTCGGCGTGGAGCACGTTCTCCACGCGGGGGCGCGGTACCACTTCGAGGACATCACGCGGGACATCTGGGACACGACCCTCGCCGGGGGCGCGGTCACACGGGTGAGCGACGTCCGCGTGAACACCGACGTGCTGTCGCTGCACCTCGACGACACGGTCTCGTGGAAGGGTCTGACCGCGACCGCGGGTGCGCGCTACGAGAACATCCTCCACTCCGACGGCCATGACGCCGTCTCGCGGAACGACCGGGACTTCTCCTTCGACGGGATCTTCCTCGGCGGCTCCTTGTCGTACGCCTTCGGCGAGCACGTGGCCGCGTTCACGAACTACCACCAGTCCTTCCGCGCCCCGCAGACGTGGTCCTACGACTTCACCGCCCGCCCCCAGGAGTTCACCTTCGAGCAGGGGGACACCCGCGAACTGGGCGTGCGGTGGCAGGGGCTCCGGGGGATCTCCGGGAACGTGGTCGGCTGGAGGAACCGGCTGTCGGATTTCATCGACTTCGACCCGGACACGCTCGTCTACACGAACCTGGGACGGTTCGGGAGCGAGGGCCTCGACCTCACGCTGGAGTTCGACGCGGCGGAGTGCGATCGGTCCCTGGCGGGACTGTCCCTGTTCACCACCCACACGTGGCAGGAGGCCCGTTTCCGGAGCGGCACGTTCGACGGGCAGCGCGTCCAGCACGTGCCGCCGCGGATCTGGACCGGCGGTCTCCGGTACGTCCACGAGGGCACGGGCCTCTACGGCGGGCTCGACTTCAACTTCCGGGCGCGCAGCACCGCGACCCCCGAGAACGACGCCGACTCCCCCTCCTACACGCTCTGGAACGGCCGCATCGGCTGGGGGAGGGAGGTCGAACTCACGCAGGGACGCGTCGCCCGCTTCGACGTCGCGGTGGCGGTCATGAACCTGTTCGACCGCGAGTACCACCTCCGGCACAACCTCGCTCAGTACGTGCCGGGGAACCCGCGGACCGCGTTCGTGGAACTCTCCGTGTCCGTGGAGTTCTAGCGGGCTAGCCCGACCGCTCGATGCGGAAGCGGACGGGGACGCGCACGCGGTCGGAGACGGGCTCCCCGTCGAGGAGGGCCGGCTCGAAGCGCCAGCCTTCGACCGCCGCGCGGGCGGCCTCGTCAAGGAGGTCCGACCCGCTGGACTCGCCGATCTCGACGGCGATCACGGCGCCCGTGGAGTCCACGCTCACGAGCAGCAGCACGCGACCCTCGACGCCCCGCCGCCGCGCCCCCTCGGGATAGTCCGGCGGGGCGCACTCCGCCGCGATGGCCACGGGGCGACGCGTGGGACCCGCGGCGCGGGGGGCGGGGGGAGGCGGAGGCGCGGGGGCGGCGTCGGCGGTGCCCGCCTGCGCGGCCCCGGACCCCCTGACGCGCCCGCCCACCTTCACCGCGGGGAAGACGTCCCGCCAGGACGCCGTCGCGCCGAGACCCGAAGGGGCGTCGGGAGCCCGCTCCGCGACGGGCGGGTCCGGGTCGATGTCCTCCTCCACCAGCACCGGGCGATCCTCGGGGAGCGCGGGAACGGGGGGCGGAACGACCACCTCGACCTCGGGCTCCGGCTCGGGCACGGGGAGCGGGGCGAGGACGTGGAGGACCGGGGGGGGCTCCGCCGGCACGACGGGAGCGAGGAGGGCGCCCACGGGGAGCCCCACGTGCAGGAACGCCGACACCCAGAGCGGCCAGCGGGAGGCGCGCCCGGAGCGGCGGGCCACGCGCGAGACGGCGGCCGCCCCGGCGCCCCGCCGCGGCGTCCCCCGGGCGGATCGCGGTCCGGGCGTCGCCGGCGTGGCCGGCGCCGCGGCGGCGGGCTCCCGGCCCGTCGGCTCCCGGATCAGCGTGCTCGCCAGGGGACCTCCCGTCCCGGCCCCGACACGGCGGGGCCCGTTCCCCAGACGGTACCGCAACGGCCGTGCCCCACCAGCGCACCCTCGCCGGCCTCGCCGACCGGGCGGGATCCCCGACAGCCGCGGCCCGCCATGCCCAGGGGATGCGCAGCGCGGCGCGTGGGCGACGGTGCCGGTGGCGGCGGTCACGCCACCACGCCGCAACGGTTGGGCCGGCCCGGCGCGGGTCCGTACAATCCCCCTCCCGCTCCAGTTCCCGCGCGGGGGGCGGTCCGCACGCCGCCGAGTTCCCGGAGGTCCCATGAAGATCGCCGTCTGCATGAAGCGCGTTCCGGACACCGCCGCGAAGATCCGCATCGGCGGCGACGGGAAGGGAATCGACGCCGCGGGCGTCGAGTGGGTGATCAGCCCCTACGACGAGATGGCGCTGGAGCGGGCCATCCAGTTGCGCGAAGCGGGCGCGGCCACGGCCGTCGCCGTCCTCTGCCTCGGTCCGAAGGAGGCGACGAAGGAGGTGCGCACGGCGCTGGCCATGGGCGCCGACGAGGGGCTCCTGCTGGTGGACGGCGGCGGTGAGCGGGACGCGCGCTCCACCGCCGACGCCCTCGCGACGGCGGTCCGGGAGGCGGGCGCGGATCTCGTGCTCTTCGGCTGGAAGGCCGTGGACACGGACGCCGCCGCCGTCCCCCACCTCGTCGCCGCGGCGCTGGACAGGCCCTGCATCTCCTTCGTCACGAAGCTGGAGGTCGCGAACGGGCGCGTGACCTGCCACCGCGAGATCGAGGGCGCCACGGAGGTGATCGAGGTGCCGCTCCCCTGCGTCCTCACGGCGCAGAAGGGGCTGGCGGAGCCGCGCTACGCGTCGCTGAAGGGGATCATGGCGGCCAAGCGGAAGCCCCTCGTGGAGAAGCCCGCCCCGGCGGCGGCGGCGACGGTCACCACGCTCCGTCTCGAACTCCCCGCGGAGCGGCCCGCCGGCCGCATCGTCGGCCAGGGCGCGGAGGCCGTGCCCGAACTGGTCCGCTGCCTCCGCGAAGAGGCCAAGCTCCTCTAGGAGACCTCCATGCCCTGCATCCTCGTCTACGCGGAACAGAAGGACGGCGTCCTCAAGAAGGCGGCCGTGGAGGCGCTGGGCGAGGGGGGTCGGCTCGCGGCGGCGCTGGGACTCCCCCTCCGCGCGGTGACCGCCGGGCCCGGCGCCGCGACGGCGGCCGCCGCCGCGTCGACCCGCGGCGCGGCGAAGGTCCTCGCCATGGACGTCCCCGCGCTTGCCACGTACTCGGCGGCGGGCTACGGCCGCGCGCTGGCGGCGGCGGCGCGGGCCGCCGATGCGTCCCTCGTCCTCCTCGGCGCCACCGCCCAGGGGAAGGACCTCGCCCCGGCGGCGGCGGCCCGCCTCGCCACGTCCCCCGTCTGCGACGCCACGGGGAGTTCCGTGGAGGGCGGCAGGGTCCTCTGGCGCCGCCCCGTGTACGCGGGGAAGGCCTACGCCACCGTGGCCACCTCCGGCCCCGTCGCCGTCGCCTCGCTCCGCCCCAACGCCTTCGAGCCCGCCTCCGGGACGGCGGCCGGCGCCGTGGAGTCGTTCGATCCAGGCGTCGCCCCGGCGGACATCAGGACGGTGCTGAAGGAGGTCCTCGCCCCGGCGGCCCGCCGCGTGGACCTGACGGAGGCGGACGTGGTGGTCTCCGGCGGTCGCGGCCTGAAGGGCCCCGAGCACTTCCACCTCGTGGAGGGGCTGGCGGCGGCGCTGGGCGGGGTCGTGGGCGCCAGCCGCGCCGTGGTGGACGCGGGCTGGCGTCCCCACGCCGAGCAGGTGGGACAGACGGGCAAGACCGTGGCGCCCAAGCTCTACGTCGCGCTGGGCATCTCCGGCGCCATCCAGCACCTGGCGGGCATGTCCTCCAGCCGGTGCATCGTGGCCATCAACAAGGACGGCGACGCCCCCATCTTCAAGGTCGCCGACTACGGAATCGTGGGGGACGTGTTCGAAGTGGTCCCCGCCCTCACGCAGGCGGTCCTCGCCGCCAAGGGCGGGTAGCCGGCCTCCGCGGGACGGTCGGGTAGGCTAGCCCGGCGTGCCCCTGCTCGACGTCCGCGCCCTGGAGAAGTCCTACCGCCGGCGGAAGGTCGTCGACGGCGTGTCGTTCTCCCTCGACGCCGGGGAGGTCGTGGGGCTCCTCGGCCCCAACGGGGCGGGGAAGACCACGTCCTTCAAGATGACGCTGGGCCTGGTGCGGCCCGACGGGGGCGCGGTCCTCCTCCGCGGGGAGGACCTGACCCACGCCCCCACCCACGTCCGCGCCCGCCGGGGCATCGGGTATCTCCCCCAGGAGACCTCCGTGTTCCGGCGCATGACCGTGGAGGGGAACATCCTCGCGGTGCTGGAGACCCTCCGCATGCCCGCGGCGGAGCGGCGCGCCCGCTGCGACGCCCGCATCGCCGAGTTCGGCCTGGGGCACGTCCGGCAGTCCCTCGCCGAGAGCCTCTCCGGGGGGGAGCGGCGGCGGCTCGAAATCGCCCGCTGCCTCGCGCTGGAGCCCTCGGTCCTCCTGCTGGACGAGCCCTTCTCGGGCATCGATCCCATCGCCGTGGAGGACATCCAGGGGCTGCTCGTGGGGCTCAAGGCGCGGGGGATCGGACTGGTCATCACGGACCACAGCGTGCGCGAGACCTTGTCCATCACCGACCGGGCCTACATCATCTACGGGGGGAAGATCGCGAGGCAGGGCGTGCCCGCGGACCTCGTGAACGATCCCTTCGTCCGGAAGATCTACCTGGGACAGCGGTTCGCGCTGGGGGGCGCGCTCCCCGCCGCGGACGCCGACGAGGAGCAGGGACCGACGGAATGAGCGACGACCCCGCCGACCGGGTACCGGACACGGAGCGGTACGTCCTCGTGTGCGACGACGAGCCGCACATCCGCGAGCCCGTCGCCATCTACCTCCGCCAGAACGGGTTCGAGGTGGACACCGCCGTGGACGGCCGCGACGGCGTCGAGAAGTTCGCGAAGAAGGACTACTTCCTCGTCATCACCGACATCAACATGCCGGGGCTCACGGGGATCGAGGTGCTTGCGGAGGTGAAGAGGCAGCGCCCCGACGTGGATGTCGTGATGATCACGGGGAACGTGGACCTCGACTACGCCATCAACGCCATCAAGGCGGGGGCCTACGACTACTTCCGCAAGCCCTTCGACTTCGAGGACGTGCTCCTGACCGTGAGCCGTGTCGTCGAGAAGCGCAAGCTCCAGCGCGCCGCCGCGGAGGGCGAGCGCCTGCGCGGGGAGAACGCCGCCGCGGAACGGAACGCCATCGAGGCGGTCATGGCGCTGGTGCAGGCGGTCTACTCCAAGGACTCCTACACGCGGGGCCACATGGAGCGCGTGGGCGCCTACGCCGACGTGGTCGCCGCCAAGGTCGGCCTCGAGGTCGCGCAGAGGAAGATCATCGAGCGCGCGGGACTCCTGCACGACATCGGCAAGATCGGCACGCCCGACGTCATCCTCAACAAGGCAGGGAAGCTGACGCAGGAGGAGTTCCTCGTCATCCAGCTGCACCCCAACGTCGGCGCGCAGATCGTGCGCCCCATCACGGTGCTCGGCTCCGTCGCGCCCCTCGTGCGCCAGCACCACGAGAAGTGGAACGGCTCCGGGTACCCGGACCGGCTCTCCGGGGAGCAGATCGGCATCGAGGCGCGCATCCTCGCCATCGCCGACGTGTTCGACGCGCTGCACTCCGACCGCGCGTACCGCCCCGGCCTCCCCATCGAGAAGACGATCCAGATCATCAAGGACGGGAGCGGGAACCACTTCGACCCCGACGTCGTCGAGTGCCTCGTGTCCTGCCTGAACGACGGGACGCTCATGGCCTCCATCAAGAACGCCCGCGGCGCGGGGCAGGTGTCGGCGCAGGAGAAGGTCCGCGCCATGGCGGAGGAGGCCCAGAAGATGATGGCCGTCGCCGTCGCGACCGACGGCGCGCCCGCCCCGCCGCCCCGCGCCGACGCGCCGGCGGTCGTCGGGTCCGCACCGATCCCGACCGCCCCGCCTCCGCCGCGACCGGCGACGGGGCCCGTCTCCCGCCCCGTCACGCCGATCCCGCCGCCTCCGCCGGCCGCGCCGCCGGCCCCGCCGGCCGAGGAGGAGGCGCCGGCGCTGATCGTGGAGGAGGGGGACGACGCCGTGCCGGTGGCGCCGCCGACCACCACGGTCACGCCCGCGGAGCCCGAGGACGACGGCTGCGAGAAGACCATGGACCTTCCGCCCCGGCCGTAGGGCCCGCCGCGCCTCCGACCCGCCATGCCGGCCACGCCGCCGCCGCCGGGTCGCCCCCGCCTCCCGCCGACGGTCCTCGCGCTCGGCGTGGTCAGCCTCCTCGCGGACGTCTCCAGCGAGATGGTCTACCCGCTGCTCCCCGTCCTCCTCGCCGGGACCCTGGGCGCGGGCGCGGCGGCGCTGGGCGCCGTGGAGGGGGCCGCCGAGTCCACGGCGGCGCTGCTCAAGCTGTACGGCGGCCGGTGGTCCGACCGGGCCGGTCGGCGCATGCCGTTCGTCATCGCGGGCTACGCCGTGGCCGCCCTCGCCCGGCCGCTGGTCGCTCTGGCGACGGCCTGGCCCCACGTGCTCGCGGTGCGCATCGCGGACCGCACGGGAAAGGGGATCCGCACCGCTCCCCGCGACGCCCTCCTCGCCGCCGCCGCGGAGCCGGGGGATCGGGGGCGGGCGTTCGGATTCCATCGGGCCATGGATCACGCGGGAGCGGCGGTGGGCCCGCTGCTGGCGTTCGCGCTGCTCGGCACCGCCGGGCTGTCCCTGCCGGCGGTGTTCGCGCTCTCCGCCGTCCCGGGCCTGCTGGCGGTGGCGGTCCTCGTCGCGGCGGTGCGCGAGCCTTCCGCCCTTCCCCGCCCGGCCCCCCCCGCGGGCCGCCCCGACGGACCGGTGCCTCCGCCCCTCCGGCGGTTCCTGGTCCTGGCGGGCGTGTTCGCGTTGGGGAACTCGTCCGACGCGTTCCTCCTCCTGCGCGCGCACGACCTCGGCGTCCCGGCGGCCCAGGTGCCCCTGCTGTGGGCGGCGTTCCACGGCGTCAAGGCGCTCACCTCCACGCACGGAGGGGCGCTCTCCGATCGGCTGGGCCGCCGTCGCGTGATCCGCTGGGGCTGGGTGGTGTACGCGCTGGTGTACGCGGGATTCGCCGCGGCGAGGGAGCCGTGGCACGCGTGGGCGCTGCTCGGCGTGTACGCGCTCCACCACGCGCTCACGGAGGGGACCGAGAAGGCGCTGGTCGCCGACCTCGTGCCGGAGGGGAGCCGGGGCACGGGGTTCGGCTGGTACCACCTCGTGCTCGGGGCCGCGGCGCTGCCGGCGTCGCTCCTCTTCGGCGCCGCGTGGGAGAGGAGTGGCGCTGCGACGGCGTTCCTCATCGGGGCCGCGCTGGCGGGAATCGCCGCGGCGGCGCTCCCCTGGGCTCTGCCGGCGGCGAGCCCGCCGCCATGCACGTCTACGGGGGAGTCACCCCCGGCGCGCTGAAGACCAGCAGCGCCGCGCCCGCATCCCCGAGGACGTCGAGGCGCACCACCACCGACTCGCCGGGGAGGAGCAGGGTCGTGCCCGGCCCCCCCACCAGCACGCGGAGCGGCAACTGGCCGTGGGGCGCGTACAGGAACCGGACGGGGACGCCCTCACGATCCATCACCGTCGCGCGCACGATCTCCCGGGGAGCGCCGGGGGCGGTCATGTCGATCTCGACGCTCTCCAGCGGCACGCCCGTCCCGTTCACGATCTCGAAGATGGCCGCCCGGCGCCACGAGGCGGGCCAGTTGGCGGTCACGCGGGGCGCCCCCGCCGGCAGCCGCACCGTGACCTCGCGCCCCGCGACGGGTTCCGTCCACGGATCGACCACGCAGCCGGTTGCCGCAGCGACGGGGAGGAGGAGCGCCAGGGGGAGGAACGCCCGCGGGAGGCCGCGGCTCACGGGAGCCACCGGATGCGGTTCTTCACCTTCGACACCCAGGACGGCGGCCAGAAGACGGCGAACGCGCGACCGTGGAGGTCCGACGCGGGAATGAAGGGGGTCGGATCGGGGCCCGCGACGGTCTTCACCTCGTCCCGCCGGTACCGGCGACGCACGCCGTCGCGGTCGGTGAACTCGACGAACTCCTCTTCCGAGGACTGCCGGGGCGGGCTGGCGGAGAGGAACCGCCGGCCGCCCTCCCCCGTCTCCTGGAGCACGAACCCGCGCCATGCGCGGGAGTCCTGCGACATGCCGCTGTTGTCGCCGAGGAAGAAGTAGGAGCCGTCCGGGACGCGGAACGGACGCGGGGCGTCGGTGTAGTACACGTCCCGATCCAGCCGCACGTCCTCGAAGCGCGCCCCGCCGCGCTCCACGCCGAACGCGACGGAGAAGCCGATCCGCCCGCCAGCGTCCTGCGGCTCGGCCTCCACGCGGGTCGCCACGGTGCCGTTCACCGTGACCACCAGTTCGAGGTCCACGAAGGCGACGTCCACGGTCCTCACGGAGGTCCACGCGCCGGCGAACGATGTCGACGTCCCGTTGACGAGAGTCTCCCCGCCACCCGCGGCGTCGATCCGCGCCTCCACGGGGCCCGCGCGGCCGATGAGGCGGACGACGAACCGCGTCCCGGCCTCGACCTCTCCCGCATCGAACCGGACGCGGACGTCCCCCACCGGGCGCGCCCCGCCGGCGTGGAGCGGGCCGTCGCGCACGGGCCGGCCGAACTGGAGGAGACGGCGCTCCTTCGCCCCCTCGATGCGGAAGGCGTCGCCGTCCTTCCGGCACCCCTCGCCGCTCCACGGCGTGTCCTCGACCTCGGAGGGGATGGGGCTCGGATAGACCGCGCACCACATGTCCTCGAGGATGCGCGGCGGCTTGCGCGCCACCTTGCCGTCCACGTAGAGATCGCCGTCCTTGATGGTGATCGTCTCGCCGGGGAGTCCCGCGACGCGCTTGACGAAGTTGATGGAACGGTCCAGCGGGGGCCGGAACACCCACACCTCGAACCGCTTCGGGCCGGAGAGCAGCGCCGACCACTTCTCCACGAGCACGCGATCGCCGGGGCGGTGGGGCTCGCTGTCGCCGAGCAGGTTGGGGGACATGGACTCGGTGGGGATCTTGTACGCCTCCACCGCGAAGTGCCGCACCGCCAGCGCGAACACGACGGCGACGAGGACCGACTCGAAGTTCTCCCAGACCGTCGCCGCGGCGGCGCCCAGCGCCCGCCGCAGTTCCGCCCCGTCCCCGCGGCCGACGATCCCCAGCGCGGGGAGCGCCATCGCCGCCGCCACGGCGTGGGCCGCCAGCGTCGCGTGCAGGTGGCCGGGGACGGGACCCTTGAGCAGGATCGGGAAGCCGAACCACGCGCCCGCGACGCAGGCGAGGTGCCACGCCGCGGCCACCGCGACTCCGGTCCGGCCGCCGGTCCAGGAGAACGCCGCGACGCCCAGCCCCGCGTGCGCCGCCACTCCCAGCGGGAGCGCCAGGGCCCTGCGCAGCGGCACGTCCTCCAGCCCGGCGAGGACGGCGAGCAGGAAGTCGACGCACGCGCAGAGCACCGCGCCCCCCGTCGCCCACGAGAGCAGCAGGGCGCCGGGGGGCGGAGCGGTCCGGCCGGCGGCGGAGGCGCTCACCGCCGCTTCCCGCCCCCGTCGCCGCCCTCGTCGCGGGAGGACAGCACGGCCAGGAACGCCTTCTGGGGGATCTCCACGCCGCCGATCTGCTTCATGCGCCGCTTGCCCTCCTTCTGCTTCTCGAGAAGCTTCCGCTTGCGAGTGATGTCGCCACCGTAGCACTTGCTCGTCACGTTCTTGCGCAGCGCCGAAATGCTCTCGCGGGCGATGATCTTGCCTCCCACGGCCGCCTGCAGCGCCACCTCGAACAGGTGCCGCGGGATCTCCTTGCGGAGTCGCTTGAGGACCTCCCGCCCGCGGGATTCCGCCTCCGCGCGATGGCAGATGGTGGAGAGCGCATCGACCTCCTCGCCGGCGACGAGGATGCGCATCCGCACGAGGTCGGCGACGCGGAAGCCGAGCAGTTCGTAGTCCATCGTGCCGTAGCCCTTCGTGGCGGACTTCAGGATGTCGTAGTAGTCGTACAGGATCTCCGCCAGCGGGAGGTCGTACACGAGGACGACCCGCTCCTGCGAGAGGTACTCGGTCCGGACGTACGAGCCGCGGCGATCCTCGCAGACCTTCATCATCACGCCGATGGACTCCGCCGGCAGGATGAGGGAGACCCGGACGAGGGGCTCGCGGAACTCGCCGATCTGCATCGTGTCGGGCAGGTCCGCGGGCCGCTCGATGCGCTCCACCTTGCCGTCGGTGCGCAGCACCTCGTACGTCACGTTGGGTGCGGTCTGCACGAGGTCGAGCCCCCACTCCCGCTCGAGGCGCTCCTGCACGATGTCCATGTGGAGGAGGCCGAGGAACCCGCACCGGAACCCGAACCCCAGCGCGTCGCTGGACTCCGGGTGGAAGGTGAAGGACGAGTCCTGGAGGTGGAGCTTCTCCAGCGCCTTGCGGAGCGGTTCGAAGTCGGAGTTCGCCGTGGGGTAGAGCCCGCAGTAGACCATGGGCTTGGGCTCGCGGTAGCCGGGCAGCGCCTCCACGGAATCGCGACCCTTCTCGTGCGTGACCG
Source organism: uncultured Planctomycetota bacterium (assembly GCA_964607145.1). Taxonomy (GTDB): domain Bacteria; phylum Planctomycetota; class JAJSAM01; order JAJSAM01; family JAKLKS01; genus CAZSIX01. Next base: position 27,040 of record CAZSIX010000008.1, read on the forward strand.
TGTCGCCGATCTTCACGTCGTGGATGGTCTTGATGTTGCAGACCATCCAGCCCACCTCGCCGGCGTGGAGGAGGTCGACGCTCTCCGGCCGCGGGCGGAACTTCCCCACGTCCAGCACGTCGTAGGCGCGCCGCGTGCCGAGCATGAAGATCGTCTCGCCGCGCCGGACGGAACCCTGGCGCACGCGGAGGAACACGATGACGCCGCGGTACTCGTCGTAGACCGAGTCGAACACGATGGCGCGGAGCGGCCCCGCCGGATCCCCCTGGGGCGGGGGGACCGCGTGCACCACCGCCTCCAGCACCTCCTCCACGCCGATCCCCGTCTTGGCGGAGACGCGGAGCACGTCCGCGGGCCGGATGCCGAGGGAGGTCTCCATCTCCTTCGCGACGGCCTCCGGTCGCGCCGCCTGGAGGTCCACCTTGTTCAGGACGGGGACGATCTCGAGTCCGCCGTCGAGCGCGAGGAAGAAGTTGGCCATGGTCTGGGCCTGCACGCCCTGCGCAGCGTCCACGAGGAGCAGGGCGCCCTCGCACGCCGCGAGGGAGCGGGAGACCTCGTAGGAGAAGTCCACGTGGCCGGGCGTGTCGATGAGGTTGAGCTGGTACTCGATCCCCTCGGACACGTAGCGCAGCGAGACGGCCTTCGCCTTGATGGTGATCCCGCGCTCCCGCTCCAGGTCCATGGAGTCCAGGACCTGCGCGTGCATCTCGCGTTCCGCGAGGGCTCCGCAGCGGACGAGGATGCGATCGGCCAGCGTGGACTTCCCGTGGTCGATGTGCGCGATGATGCAGAAGTTCCGGATGCGCTCGGTGTTCACGCCCGCGGCTCCCCCGCATCGGCCGCGGCGGCGAGGAGCGCCTGCAGCACGTCGCGCATCCGGCGGAACGCCACGGCCCGGTGGGAGATCCCGTTCTTCGCCGCGGGCGGGATCTCGGCCATGGTCCGGTCCATGCCCGGCAGGAGGAAGAGCGGGTCGTAGCCGAAGCCGCCCCGGCCCCGGGGGGCGTCCAGCAGCACGCCGTCCACGTGCCCCTCGGCGGTGAGCGTTCGACCGTCGGGCGAGACCTCCGCGGGTCGGCCTCCGCCGGGGAACGGCAGGAAACCCGCGTCGCGGAGGCGGTCCAGCGGCGGGTCGCCGTCGGGCACGCGGAGGGCGGCGCAGCAGCGGAAGCGGGCCTTCGCGCCCTCGATGCGCCGGGCGCGCAGCGTCTCCAGCAGGAGCCGGTTGTTGTCCCCGTCGGTGGCGCCGGGACCGGCGAACCGCGCGCTGCGGACGCCGGGGAGCCCGCCCAGGAGGTGGACCTCGAGGCCCGAGTCGTCGGCCAGCGACCAGAGGCCCGTGGCGGCGGCCGCCTGCTCCGCCTTGGCGGCGGCGTTCTCGGCGAACGTCTCGCCGTCCTCCACGAGCTCCCCGGCGACCCCGGCCTCGTCCAGCGTCAGCAGGCGGACCGGGAGCCCGGCGAGGAGCGCTGCGATCTCCTCGCGCTTGTGCGCGTTCCGGGTGGCGACGACGACGCTGCGGGTTGGCATGGGAAGCCCGGCATTGTAGGGACGACGCGGGCGGGCGCTTGCAAACCCGGGCGGCCGGGAGAGCGACGGGCGCGAACGGCCCCGCCTACCGCCGGACCGGTCCCTCCGCCAGAGCCTCCCGCTGGAGGGAGTGCAGCTCCTCGCAGCCCCGCCGCGCCAGCGACAGCATCGCCTGGAACTCGTCGGGCGTGAACCCCCGGCGCTCGCCGGTCCCCTGGATCTCGACGTACTCCCCCGCCGCGGTCATGACCACGTTGAGGTCCACGTCCGCGCCGGAGTCCTCGGAGTAGTCGAGGTCGAGCAGCGGTTCGCCCGCCACCACGCCCACGGAGACCGCCGCCACCTGTCCCCGGAACGGGTCCCGGTCGACGAGACCCCGCTCGCGCAGGTGGGCGACGGCGTCCACCAGGGCGATCCACGCCCCCGTGACCCCCGCCGTGCGGGTGCCCCCGTCGGCCTGCAGGACATCCACGTCGATCCAGAGGGTGCGCAGGCCCAGGGCGCGGAGGTCGGTGACCGCCCGCAGCGCCCGCCCCAGGATGCGCTGGATCTCGATTTCCCGTCCGTCGGGCCTCCCCCGGGTGGCCGCCCGACGCTTCCGCCCCGGCGTCGAGGAGGGGAGCATCCCGTACTCCGCCGTCACCCAGCCGGTCCCGCGCCCCTCGAGGAAGTCGGGCACCGACTCCTCCACGGTGGCGGTGCAGAGGACCCGCGTCCGGCCGCACTCGTAGAGGACCGACCCGGGGGCGTACTCCGTGAACCCCCGGCGCACCCGCACGGGACGCAGGCGGTCGGCGGTGCGGCCGTCGCGACGGGTCCGGGCCTCGTTCATGGCCGGAAGGTACCCCGTCGCGGGGACGGCGGCGGCTGGTGGCCGGCCGAATGCTCTCCGTTGTCGTCGAGCGGCCTCTACACCCAGCCGCGGAGCGTCATCGCCTCGACGACCCGGTCGATGGCGAGGAGGTAGGCCGCCGTGCGCGTGTCCGTGGAGTGCCGGTTGCGGAGTTCCAGGACCTCGTGGAAGGCGCGCGTCATCTTCCGGTCGAGCCGCGTGTGGACGTCGTCCTCCTCCCACCCGTATCCGTAGAGGTTCTGGACCCACTCGAAGTACGACACCGTGACGCCGCCCGCGTTGCAGAGGAAGTCGGGGATGACGAAGACGCCCCGCTCGTGGAGGATGCGGTCGGCCGCGGGGGTCGTGGGCCCGTTGGCCGCCTCGGCGACGATCTTCGCGCGCACGGCGCCGGCATTGGCCTTCGTGAGGGCCCCCTCCAGCGCCGAAGGCCAGAGGACGTCGACGTCGAGGACGAGGAGTTCCTCGTTGGAGATCTCCTTCGCGCCCGGGAATCCCCGGACGCTGCCGGTGCGGCGCTTGTGCTCCATCACCGCCTTCGGGTCCAGCCCGTCGGGGCAGTGGATGCCGCCGCGCGTGTCGGAGACCGCGACCACCTTCGAGCCGAGGAGTTCCACGGAGAGGGCGTGCGCGAAGGAACCGGCGTTCCCGTAGCCCTGCACCGCGACGGTGGAAGTGGACGGGTCGATGCCCAGCACCTTCGACGCTTCGCGGACGGTGAAGATGCCCCCGCGCGCCGTGGCGTCGCCGCGGCCGCGGCTGCCCCCGAGGGGAAGCGGTTTCCCGGTGATCACTCCGGGGAAGTGCCCGCCGCGGATCTTCTCGTACTCGTCCATCATCCACGCCATCACCTGGGGCGTCGTGTAGACGTCCGGCGCCGGGATGTCCCGCTCGGGCCCGATGAACGCGGCGACGCGGCCCACGTACCCGCGCGCGATGCGCTCCAGTTCGCCCGGGGAGAGTTCCTTCGGGTTGCAGACGACGCCGCCCTTGCCCCCGCCCAGCGGCAGGTCCAGCGCCGCGCACTTCCACGTCATCCACGCGGCCAGCGCGCGGACGGTGTCGATGGTCTCCTCGTGGTGGAACCGCAGCCCGCCCTTGCAGGGACCGCGCGCGTGGTTGTACTGCACGCGGTAGCCGCGGAACCACCGGCAGGAGCCGTCGTCCATCCGCACCGGGATGGCGAACGTGACCTCCTTCATGGGCTCGCGCAGCGCCTGGTGGATGTGGGGAGGCAGTCGCAGCAGCGCGGCGGCGGCGTCCAACTGCTCCTGCGCGATGGCGAAGGGGTTCGCGGTCTCCACGGCGGGCATGGCGGTCCTCCCGGGAGCGCCCCCTCCCGCGGAGGCGCGATCGGGGCCGAAGTCTACGGGGGCGCGCCGCCCCCCGCGGGCAGGAACACGACGGCGCGACGCCCGGCGCCGTCCACCTGGACCACCACGGGCCGCGGGAACGTGACCAGCCGGACGCCGTGCCGCGCGGCGCCCCCGTGGCGGAGCAGCAGCGCCTCGTCCAGCGTGTCCCCGCGATCCGGCAGCACCGCCAAGTAGAAGGTCCCCGAGGCCAGCAGGTCCCCGAAGAAGTGGGTCCCGTAGGAGACCTCGGGGGCCATGGGACCCGCGGCGACCTCGACGATGACCGCGGCGCCGGCGATGGCGTCGTAGCCGGCGGGCACGCCCAGGGCGGGATTGGACGACCCCCACCGCCCGGGGCCCACGAGAAGGTAGGGCGCGCCGTCCAGCGCGCGGTCCAGCCGGCGCACCTCGCGGACGACGCGATCGGGCCGGCAGTCCACGTAGTCGCGCGCGAGGACCACGATGGCGTGCCGGAGGTCCCGGCGCTCCCCGTTCCCCATGACCCGCGTGGAGCCGAACAGCAGGTCGTGGCCCCCGGGATCCACGTCCACGCGGCGGTGGGCCTCGCGGACCCCCAGCGGGCGCACCTGGAGGAGATGGACGGGCGGCGGCTCCCCGTCCGGCAGGAACGCGGGCACGGCGAACTCGACGTCCACGGGACACTCGAGGCGCTCCGTCAGCGACGCCAGCAGGGCCCGCAGCACGGGCGCCAGAGGGAGGGAGGTCCGACCCGCGAGGATCTCGTCGAAGGTCACCACGAACCGGTCGTCCCGGACGAGCGGGAAGCGGGGCGTCTTCAGCACCTCGCCCTCCCGCACGAGGCTGGCCACGTGGTGGAGCCCGTTGTCGGGCACGTCGAGCAGATCCCGGAGAGGAACCCCGCGGCGGTACATCCCCGCATCCAGGTCGAGCACGTCGGCGGCGTCCTGCGCGTACTCCTCGATGGCCTCGACATCGAAGCCCTCGGGACGGAGCCGGGGCCGCGCGGGCACGAAGACGCGGGCGTGCCCGCGGTCCACGGCGCTCGTGCCGAGTCCGTAGCAGACGCGCGCGACGCCGTCCTCCACGGAGACGCGGTCCGTCCACGGATACATGTTCCGCGAGAACGCGACGCCCCCCACGAGCGGGTAGAACATCCCTCCGCGACGGCGGCCGACGAGGTGCTGGAGGAGGATCGCCATCCGCTCGCGGGCACGGGGGATCCCGCGCCGGCGCCGGTAGGCCTCGGCGTCGGCGAGAAACGTCGAGGCGAGCACGTGGCGCACCGCCTCCTCCAGTTCCGCGAGGCGGCGTTCGTCGTCCCCCGCGTTGGCCACGAACCTCGTCTCGTACACGCCGGAGAAGGAGTGGCGCGGGTCGTCCTCCATGAGCGAGGAGGAGCGGACCGCCAGCGGCTCGCGCACGCGGGAGAGCCAGTCGAGGAGGACGGCGCGGACCGCGGGAGGGAGGGGCTCGCGGAGGACGGCGGCGTGGGCCTCCGCGGAGGATCCGTCGGCGACCGCCTCCGCGACGCCGGGGCGTCCCGCCACGGTCTCGAACAGGTCTGTGCCGAGGAGCGCCGACGGCGGGAGACGCAGCCGGTGGGTGTGTTCCCCCGCCAGCGGCTCGCCGCGCTGGAGGAGGTGCGCCGCGTAGAGCAGCCCGCGCGCCTTCCCGCCGAAACGGCCGGGATGGAGCACCTCGAACCCGGGAGGAAGCGGGACCTCCGCCGGGTCGAAGGCGGCGAACGGAGGCAGCGCGGAGTCCACGGGCCCATTCTGCCCCGCGGGTCCGTCCTTCCCCCGTCGGGATCCCCGTGGTCAGATCCCCGGACCCATGCTCGCCCGGCTCCTCGACGCCGCCGTCCTCCGGCGGCCGTGGATTCCCCTGCTCGTCGTCGCGATCCTCGTCGCCGCCGCGGCGACGCGGCTCGTCGACTTCCGCCTCGACGCCGACTCCGACTCCCTCACGCTGGAGAGCGACCCGGATCGCGCGGTCTACAACGAGACGCGCCGCCTCTTCGGCAGCGACGACTACGTCATCCTCGCCATGGCGCCGCCGGACCCGTGGTCCCGCGCCTCGCTCGCACGGGTGGACGCCCTCGCGACGGCGCTGGAGGGGATGAAGGAGATCGACGTCCCCGGCTTCGGCCGCGCGCCGGGCATCGAGCGCGTGCTCTCCCCCACGCGACAGCGCCTCTTCCGGAGCCTGCCCGACGGCGCGGTCCCCATGCGGGCCGTCACCGAGTCGTTCACCGTGATGACGGAGGAGACCGACCTCGGCCGCGCCCGCGCGGAGCTCACGTCCAGCGCGCTCTTCGGGGGCAACCTCGTCTCCCGCGACGGGACCGCGTTCGCGGTGATCGCCTACTTCGCCGACGGGCCCGCGCGGCCGCTCCGCGAGCGCGTGCTCGCGCTCCGCGCCGACCCCGACGCGGATCCGGCGGCGCTGCGCGACGCGGAGGAGGCGGCCCGGGCGGCGTTCGACGGCGAGCAGGCCCGCCTCCGCACGCTCGTGGCCCGCGTGCGGGCCGCGGGCGCGGAGCACGGCGGCGAGGCCTTCCCCGTGGCGGCCTCGGGCATCCCCAGCATCGTCGTCGACATGGTGGACGCCATCGAGCAGGACATCGTCCTGTTCGGCGTCTTCGCCGTGGGGTTCATGGTGATCGTGCTGGCCATCGCGCTCCGTCGGGTGCGCTGGGTGCTCCTTCCCATGGCGGCGGTGCTGGTGGTCGTCATCGTCGTCGTCGCGGCCACGGTCGTGGCCGGGAAGAAGACCACCGTCGTCACCTCCAACCTCTCGTCGCTGCTCCTCATCGTGGGGATGGCCCACGCCATCCACATCGCCGTCCACTCGCGCGAGGTGGCGCGCCGGCGGCCCGATCTGGACGTGCGCGGCACGGTGCGGGAGACGCTCCGCGGGATCGCGCGCCCGTGCCTCTACGCGTGCCTGACGACCGCCGTGGGCTTCGCGTCCATCGCCGTGAGCGACATCCGTCCCAACATCGACTTCGGCCTGTTCATGGCGGCGGGGACCCTGTTCGCGTACGTCGTCTCGTTCACCGTCATCCCGGCCGGGATGGCGCTCCTCCGCGCGGAGCCGCCGACCGCGGACCCGGCGGCACCCTCCCGCACGCGTCCCATGACCGCTCTCGCCCGGTGGACCCTGGCCCGCCCGGCGGTCATCCTGGGCGCGTCCGCCGTCGTGCTCGTCGTCTCTGCGGCCGGCGTCGCGCGGCTGAAGGTGGAGACGCGGTTCACGGACTACTTCCGCGCCGGAAGCCCGCTGGCCGTCGGCCTCGACTTCATCGATCGGCGCATCGGCGGCACGACGCCCCTGGAGGTCACCCTCACGGGGGACGCGCCCGGGTACTTCCTGGAGGAGGAGAACTTCGCGCGCCTGCGGACGGTCCACGAGCGGCTCGCCGCGGTCCCGGAGGCCGGCACGGTCCTCTCCCTCGTCAGCCTCCGGGCCGAGGGCCAGAAGATCCTGGAGACCGCGATGCCCGCGCTCGCGAGGAAGCCGCCTCCGCTCAAGGGCCTCGTGAAGATGAGCGAGCGCATGCTCGGGGAGGAGGCCGTGCGCGAACTGGTGCGCGACTACGTGGACCCCGAGTACCGCGTCGCGCGGCTCCAGGTCCGCATCCGCGAGACCGCCGACACGCTGGAGCGGCAGAGCCTGCTGGCGGACCTGCGGCGGGACCTCGCGGCGGATCCCGCCGTCGCCGCCGTGGCGCCCCGGGTGACGGGGATGTTCGTGCTCTACACGAACATGCTCCGGTCCCTCGCCACGAGCCAGGAGCAGACCCTGGGGCTCGTCGTCGCGGCGCTCCTCGCGATGCTCTGGGCGCTCTTCCGCGACATCCGTACGGCGCTGATCGGGATGCTCCCCAACGTGCTCCCCATCCTGTTCATCCTCGGCACCATGGGCTGGGCGGGGATCCCGCTGGACATGATGACCATCATGATCGCCAGCGTGTCCATGGGCATGGCGGTCGACGCCACCATCCACTACACGTTCCGCTACCGCGCCGAGCGCGCCGCGGGAGTGGCCCCCGACGACGCCGTCGTCCGTTCCCACGAGAGCATCGGCCGCGCCATCCTGTTCACCGCCTTCACCGTCGTGGGCGGATTCTGGGTCCTCGTGTTCAGCAACTTCAAACCCACCATCTACTTCGGCGTCTTCACCAGCCTCGCCATGGCGGCCGCGCTGCTGGCCTCCCTCGTCCTGCTCCCGGTGCTGCTGCGGCGGTGGGGGCGGTGAACCGGTGACCGGCGCGGGGCCCGGGGCTCCCGCCGCTTGCCGCGGGGCGCCCGGCCGCTGCGGGCCCCGCTGATGGCGGGCGACGACGACGCGACCCGCGTGTCCGGCGCGGCGTCCCCGTCGGGCCCCTCCCCGTTCGGGATCGGCCCGTGGCGGATCGTCCGGGAACTCGGCGCCGGGGGCATGGGCCGGGTGTTCCTCGCCGAGGCGGACGCCGGCTGCCGCGTCGTCCCGCCGGGTACGCGCGTCGCCCTCAAGCGCGTGCATCCCCACCTGGTGGAGGCGCCGGGGTTCTTCAAGCGGTTCCTCCTCGAGGCGGACATCGGCAGGCGGGTGCGCCACCCGAACGTGGTCCGCACGCTGGATGCGGACGCGACGAACGAGGGCGGCGTCACCCTCCCCTACCTGGTCCTCGAGTACGTCGAGGGGCGCACGCTCCGGGCGCTGCTGGAGGACCTGGGACGCGTCCCGGAGGCGCTCTGCCTCCACATCGCGCACGAGATCGCGCGCGGCCTGGAGGCCATCCACGCAGCGGGCGTCGTGCACCGCGACCTCAAGCCCGAGAACGTCCTCATCACCGCCGACGACGCGGTGAAGGTGATGGATCTCGGCATCGCGCGCCTCGCGGACGAGGCGCTCCGCCTGTCGCTGACGGGCGCGTTCGTCGGGACCGTCGGCTACGCGGCGCCGGAGCAGATCGCCGGCGGGAGCGCGGTCGTCGACGGTCGCGCGGATCTGTATTCGCTCGGGCTCCTGCTGCACGAGCTGTCCACCGGGCGGCCCGCGTTCGGCGGAGACGACCTGCCCACGCTCCTGCTGCGGCGACTCCGGGAGGACCCCCGGCCGCTGGCCACCCTGAACCCGCAGGTGTCCCCCTTCTTCGAGGAGGTCGTCCGCCACCTGACGTTCCGGGACCGGGAGGCCCGGTTCCCCGCGGCCCGCGCGCTCGCGGAGGTGCTGCAGGAGGGGGAGGCCTCCCCGTGGTGGCTGCGGCGCGCCGGCGAGATCCGCGCCGCCACGAGGCGGCCGCTCCGGCGCATCCGCATCCCCCGCGAGACCGCGGTCCGCGGCCGCGATGCCGAGATCGACCGGCTGCGCGTTCTCCTCCGGGAGGCCCGCGGGGCGGGGCGCGTCGTGCTCATCGAGGGGGAGGCGGGCATCGGCAAGAGCCGCCTCGTGGACGAGTTCGTGGGCGGGGTGCAGGCGGAGGGCGTCGACCTCGAGTTCCTGTTCGGCTCGTATCCGATCGGGGGGTCGGCCACCGTCGCGGGCGCGTTCACGACGGCCCTGCTCGAGCACCTCGGCGGCGACGGGCTGGAGCAGGCGCTGGCGCCCCTGCTCGAGACCGTGCCCCGCTCGATCCCGGCGTTCGCCGCGTTCCTGCGGGGCGAGCCGCCGCCCCGCGGGGAGGAGCCGCTCTCGAAGGAGACCCTCCAGGGGGCGTTCATCGCGGCGGTGCGCGGTCTCGGGGAGCGGCGGCCGGTGGTCCTGCTCGTGGACGATCTCCACGCGGCGCCCGCGGAGGGGCGCGCCCTGTTCCTCGCCGTCGCCGCCGGCATCGTCGGCCGCGACGTCCTGCTCGTGGGGACCTCCCGCCCCGGGCTGCCCGCGGAGTGGGCCGCCGCGCTGGACCGGATGGAGCACGCGTCGCGCCTTCCCCTGGAGCGCCTCGGCCCGCGAGATCTCCAGCGGCTGCTCGCCGACGCGTTCCGCTCGGAGGCGCTCGCGGAGGAACTCGGGGGCCGCATCGGCGCCCGATCCGACGGCAACCCGTTCTTCGTGTTCGAGATCCTGCGCGCGCTGCGCGAGGGCGGCGCCCTCGCCCGCGGGCCCGACGGGACGTGGACGCGGGCGGGGGCGCTGGGGGAGATCGCCCTGCCGGACTCCGTGGCGGACCTCATCCGGGCGCGCATCGGGCGCCTCGACGAGCCGGAGCGGAACCTTCTCGACGTCGCGGCCGTCTGCGGCTTCGAGTTCGATCCGCTGCTGGTGTGCGAGGCCCTCGGGCTCGGCCGGATTCCCGTCCTGCAGCGCCTGGGGTCCATCGAGAAGAGCCACCGCCTCGTGCGCGCGGCGGGCAGGCGATTCGTCTTCGACCACCACCAGGTGCACGAGGTGCTGTACCGCGGTCTGTCCGATCTGCTGCGCGAGGAGTACCACGCCGCCGTGGCGGAGGCGCTGCAGCGGAGGCCGGACGTGGCGGGGAAGGACCCCGGTTCGATCCCGGGGGCCCGTGCGCTGGAACTGGCCGACCACCACCTCCGCGGAGGCCGCGGCGAGGCGGCCCTCCCCTTCCTCGACGGCGGGCTCCGGCACCTGGAGCGGGCGTTCCACAACGAGGCCGCCCTCGAACTCGTCGACCGCGCGCTGTCGATGCCGGACCTGCTCGCGGGCCCGGCCCGCCTGCCGTGGCTCGGGCGGAAGGAGACCCTCTGCTGGCTCCTCCTCCGCTGGGGGGAGAACGTGGAACTCCTGCGCGAGGCGCGGGACCTGGCGGACGCCGCGGGGGACGACGCGCGGCGCGTGTCCCTGCGCAAGTCGCTGCAGGTGAATCTGGCCAATCTCTACCGCAACGAGGAGGACCGGGAGGTCTGCGTCGACCTCCTTCGCGTCGCCCGCGAACTGGGCGACCCGGACGCGGAGCGCGCCGCGGTGCGCGGGCTCGCGAGCATCGACATGCGGGAGGGGCGCTACGAGGCGGTGCGCCCGCCCCTGGAGGAGCACCTCCGCCTCGCCCGGGAGTCGGGGGACGACACGCTCCGGCTGCGGACCATCGGGACCCTCATTCCGGTCTCCCTCGGGCTCGGCCTCTACGGTCGCGCCCTCGAACTCGCCGAGGAGCGGCTCCAGTGGCTTGGCGCGGTGGACCGCGAGGGGCGGCGGCTCGACGACGGCGCGGACCATGCGGATCCCCGGACGGCGCGGGAGGCGACCTCCGGCGGGGCCATCGCCCTCGCGTCGATCGCCCACGTCCACGCTGTCCTCGGGGACCATGCCCGCGGCCGGGCCCTCCTCGACGAGGGCGTCGAGGTCGCGCGCCGGGTGGGCTTCCGCATCCTGATCGAGTACGAGCCGGCCATGCGTGGCGAGTTCGCACGGCTGGCCGGAGACCCGCAGGAAGCGCTCCGCCTGCTCCGGGAGGCCGCCTCCCGCGGGGCCGGGGTGTACCCGCTGCGGGAGATGGCGACGGTCTGCGTCCAGCTCGGATCCGTTCTCGTGCAACTCGGCCGGATCGACGAGGCGCGGGAGCCGCTGGAGCGCGCGGCGGACCTCGCGTCGCGGGTCCGCTTCCCCGACAACCAGGCGCTGGCCGCCGCCTATTCCGCGCACCTCCCCGGCGCCGACGGGCCGGGAGCCCGCGCCGCGTACGAGGCGAGGAAGGGGGCCGTCGCGGTGCGTCCCCGCATGGAGGCGGCCCACGTGCTCGGCGACGCCCTCGGGGACGCCGGACTCCACGCCGAGGCCCGCGGCCTGCTCGCGCATCTCGTCGCCCACGCGCCCGAGCGCCACCGGGCGACCATGGTCGGGAACGTCGCGATCTACCGCGCCGTCGCCGCCACCGGCGGGTAGCGGGTGGGCGACGGTCCCCGCGGCGTTCCCTCTCCCGCCCTTCGCCCCGGCAGTGCGGCGGCGTAGGCTCGTCCACCGTGCTCTACCCGTCCCCCCTCGTCGAAGGCACCCTCCTGGCGCGGCGCGTCCGCTTTCTCGCGGACGTGCGGCTGGACGACGGAACGGTGGTGACCGCCCACTGCGTGAACTCCGGCTCCCTGCGGGGCGTCCTCGCGACGGGGCAGCGGGTCCGGCTCTCGCGGGCGACGACGCAGGGGCGGAAACTCGCCTGGACCTGGGAGCACGCCCTCGTGGGCGACATCTGGGTCGGCGTGAACACGGCGGTGCCCAACCGGGTCGTGGGGGAGGCCCTGCGGGCGGGCCTCGTGCCCGTCGCCGGCGGGCGGGGGGGCGTCCGCGCCGAGGTGCGGTTCGGGCGGGAGAACTCCCGCGTGGACTTCATGCTGGACGGGAACGGCCTGCCGACCCTCGCGCTGGAGGTCAAGAACGTCTCCATGGCGGAGTCGGGGCGCGCCGTGTTCCCCGACTCGGTCACGGAGCGCGGGCGGAAGCACCTCCGCGAACTGGCCGCGGAGGTGCGGGCGGGACGGGAGGGCGCCGTCCTCTTCTTCGTCCACCGGCCCGACTGCACGCGGCTCGCCCCGGCGGACGCCGTCGATCCCGCCTACGGGCGCGCGCTGCGGTGGGCGGCGCGGGAGGGGGTCCGCCTGACGGCCCACCTCGCCGACTTCGACGGGACCGGCGTGCGGCTCGGCGCGGAGATCCCCGTGGACCTCACGCCGGGACTGCGGGGCGGCGCCACGTTCCTCCCTCCCCCGCCGCCGCGTCGACGACGGGGGAAACCGCTCCCGCGCAGGGCCCCGCGAGGCTAGTCTCGGCACCCGTCGGGACGCTGCGGCGGGACCGCGAGGAGCGCGCATGGTGGGCCGGTACACGGTCGAGTCCTACTGTCGGGACCTGACCCGTCTCATCGACGAGGAGACCACCCAGAGCGCCGCCGTGGAGATCGCGCGCGAGCGGTGCGAGTGCGTCCTGCGCGGCGGGCTGGAACTGCGGGACGAATTCCGCGTGGTCGTCCCCGGCCAGTACTCCCGGAACCTCGTCTACCGCGACCCGCGCGGGCTCTTCGTCGTGCTCGCCCTCCTCTGGAAACCGGAGACCGTGAGCCCGGTCCACGATCACGCGTCGTGGGGCGTGATGGGCACCTACGAGAGCACCATCGAGATCACCAACTACGACCGCGTGGACGACGGCTCCGAGCCGGGCGTCGCCCAGCTGCGCGAGCGCGAGGTCCTGGAGAGCGGGGAAGGGCGCGTCGAGGTCGTCAACCCTCCCACGGTGGACATCCACCGCATGGCCAATCCCACCAGCCGTCAGACCATCACGCTCCACACCTACGGCCGCGAGGTCGACGCGTGCAGCGTGTACGACCTGCGGAGCGGCCGGATGGGGACCGTGTCGCTGCGCTACGCCAACCGGCCGGGGGAGATCCCGGGCGGCGCGCACCACTGAGTCGTCGTTCAACAACAAGTGGAACGCACCGAGGCCCAGCGAGAAGCCCGCGGGCAAGGCGCGAGGAGAGGGCTCCCGGGGACTCGTCGGGCTGCCGGTGGCAGCCCGACCCCGGGATGGCCCCTCTAGGGCCACAACCGACGAGCAACGAAGCCCCCGGGCTTCGTAGCGGGCCGAATGCTTTCAGTTGTTGTTGAACGGCGACTAATCCGCCCCGGCGCGGGCGATCAGTACTGCACGACGGACGACACGTGCAGCCCGGGCAGTTTCTCGCGACCGGCGAGGAACGTGAGTTCCATCAGGAACCCGACCCCGACGACCTCGCCGCCCAGCTTCTTCACGAGTTGCACGCAGGCCGCGATGGTGCCTCCCGTCGCGAGGACGTCGTCCACGAGGATGACGCGCTGGCCCCCCTGTACGGCGTCCCGATGCACTTCCAGCGCGTCCACGCCGTACTCCAGCGCGTAGGAGGCGGAGATCCGTTCCCGCGGCAGTTTCCCGGGCTTGCGCACGGGGATGAACCCCTTGCCGAGCACGAAGGCGAGGGGGGCGCCGAAGAGGAACCCGCGGGACTCGATGCCGAGCACGAGATCCACGTCGTCGCCGCGGAACGCGTCGGCGAGGGATTCCACGACGAACTTGAACGCCCGGGGGTCCTGGAGGATGGGCGTGATGTCCTTGAACGAGATCCCCGGCTTGGGGAAGTCGGGCACCTCGACGATGAGGTCCTTCAGGTCGTCGGCTTCCATGGTCCGTCCTCCGCGGGTCCCGGCGGGGCGGAGGATAGCACAGGGAGCCGGCGTGGGGGCGCCGCCGGGGGGCGGATTGCCCCCCGAAGGACACCGACCGCACCTCGCCGCGGCGCGAGTGACCGCGAGAAGGCGCCCACCCCCCTGGGGTGCGCAAGCGCGGGCCCCTACGACGGCACGACACCGGCCGCACCTCGCCACGGCCGCGGTCTCCGCGAAACGGAGCCCATCCCCCGTGGGGCGCGCCAGCGCGTGCCCCTACATCGCGGCGGGGGCCGCCATGCCGATGAGGTCGAGGCCGCGGGCGAGGGTGCGCTCGACGGCGCGCAGCAGGAGGAGGCGCGCGGCGGCGACGTCCCGGTCGTCGCAGAGGACCTTCATCGCGGGGTCCCGGTTGCCGAGGTCGTACCAGCGGCTGAAGGCGGCGCAGAGGTCGAGGAGGTACGTGGTCACCACGGACGGCTCCGCCTCCTCGACGGCACGCTCCACGCGATCCGGGAAGTCCGCGACCAGCCGGACCACCGCCCCCTCCTCCGGGAGGACCAGCCGCCCCGGCTCGCCCCGCGGAAGGTCGTCCGGCGCCCGCCGGAGGATGGAGGCGGTGCGCGCGTGGGCGTACTGCACGTACGGGCCGGTGTCCCCCTCGAAGGAGAGGATCCGCGACCACTCGAACTCGACGTCCTTCTCCCGCTGCGTGCAGAGATCGGCGAACACCACGGCGCCGACGCCCACCTGCCGCGCCACCTGATCCGCGTCGGCGAGCCCCGGGTTCTTCTCCAGGATGCGCGCCCGGATGGCGTCCGTCGCCTCGTCGAGGACCTCGCGCAGGAGGACGACGTTCCCCGACCGCGTCCCGGTCTTCCTGCCCTCGAACCGCACCTGCCCGAACGCGACGTGGCGCATGTCCTTCGCGAACGGGAACCCCGCCTTCTCGAGCACGCGGAAGAACTGCCGGAAGTGCAGCGCCTGCCCCTTGTCGACGACGTAGAGCGCGCGGTGGAAGCCGTGGTGCTCGAACCGCCAGAGCGCCGCGGCGATGTCCCGCGTCGCGTAGAGCGTGGCGCCGTCGCTCTTGCGGAGGAGGCACGGCGGCATCCCGTCGGCGGAGAGGTCCACGACCTCGGCGCCGTCGCTCTCCTCCACGAGTCCCTTGGCGGAGAGCATCTCCACGGTGGGAGCGAGGTAGGCCTCGAAGTCGCTCTCCCCCATGACGAGGTCGAACTTCACGCCGAGGAGGTCGTACACCTCCTGGAACTCGGCCAGCGACACGCGCCGGAACTCCCCCCACAGGCGGCGCGCCTCCCCGTCGCCCCGCTCCAGCGCGGCGAAGCGCTCCCGGGCCCGCTGCTCCAGCGCGGGATCCGACTTCGCCGCGGCGCGGAACCGGACGTAGAGGTCGTTGAGTCGATCCACCGTCGGGGTCTCGCCCGGCTCCGACCAGAGGGACCACGCCTCCAGGAGCATCCCGAAGGTCGTCCCCCAGTCCCCCAGGTGGTTGATGCCGACCACGGTCCATCCGCAGGCGCGGTGGAGGCGCGCCAGCGCGTTGCCGATCATCGTGGAGCGGATGTGGTGGAACGCGAGGTGCTTGGCGATGTTCGGCGAGGAGTAGTCGATGACGACGGTGCGGCCGGCGCCCGCGTCCCCCTCCCCCCAGCGCTCGCCCGCGGCGGTCACGGCGGGGAGGACCTCGGCCGCCGCGAGCGCCGGATCCACGGTGAAGTTCACGTAGGGGCCGGCCGCCTCGGCGCGGACCAGGGCTCCCGTGGGCGCGAACGCCGCCGCCGCCTCGGCGGCGACCTGGACCGGATTCCGCCGGAGGGCCTTCGCGGCGGGGAAACAGCCCACGGCGTAGTCCCCCGTCGCGTGGGGCGGGGGGAGGACCACGGTGAACGTCTCCGGGGGGAGCCCGGTGCGCGCGGCGAGGAAGTCCCGCGCGGCGCGTCGGATGGAGTTGCGCATCGGGGGGACGCTACGGGAGGCCCGCGCCGAGTCCAAGATCCGCGACACTCCGGCGTCGCGCGGAGCGTTCCCCGGCACGCCCCGCCTATCGCCGCCGCCACCTCCGCTGCCATCCGAATGCGGCGCCGAATCCGGCGCGAGCCCGTAGCATCCCCGCCATGGTCGCCGCCCCCCCGCCGCGCCCCCTCCGGCACGCCGCGCGCGTGACGGAGTGCCGCTCCATCGCCGCCGGGACGTTCCGCCTGGAACTGGCCTGCCCCGACCTCGCCACGCGCACGCGCCCGGGGCAGTTCGTGATGATCGAGCCCCGCTCCGGCGGCGACCCCTACCTGCGCCGGGCGTTCTCCGTGGCGGACGTCCTCCCGGGCCCCGGCGGCGCGCCGGAGCGCATCGCGCTCGTGCTCGCCGTCATCGGCCGCGGCACGGCGGCCCTCGCGGAGCGGCTCCCCGGGGAGACGGCGGACGTGCTGGGCCCGCTGGGCCGCCCCTACGACCTCGGCGACCCCTCGCGTCCTCTGCTGCTGGTCGGCGGCGGCATCGGGACCGCCCCCTTTCCCCTCGTGGCGCGCGCCCGCCGGGCGTCCGGGGCCGCGGGACCGCTGCGGGCGCTCTTCGGGTTCCGCGACCGGGCCCACGTCTGCCTCGTGGACGAGATGGAGGCGCTGGGCTGTCCCGTCACGCTCTGCACCGACGACGGCTCCGCGGGACTCCGCGGACGGGTGACCGACCACCTCGACCCGCTCCTCGGGCCGGGCACGACGATCCTCGCGTGCGGGCCGAACCCGATGTTCCGGGCGCTGGACGGCGCCCTGCGCGACCGCGAGGTCCCCTGCCAGGTCTCCACGGAGGAGCCCATGGCGTGCGGGTACGGACTCTGCTTCGGCTGCGTCGTGCCGATCCGCACCGCCGACGCGGATGGTCACCGCTGGGCCAAGTCGTGCGTCGAGGGCCCCACATTCCCCCTCGGGAGCATCGCATGGGATCGCGTCCGCTCCATCCACTAGACGCCATCTACCGGGAACTGGCCGACATCGCGCGACAGGTCCCGCGGGAGCAGGCCGACGCGCTGGCCGGGGCCGCCGTGGAGGCACGGCGGGTGTTCGTGAGCGGGATGGGCCGCAGCGGCCTCATGATGCGCGCCTTCGCGATGCGCCTCATGCAGCTCGGGCTCACCGCGTACATCGTCGGCGACACCACCACGCCCAGCATCGCGAAGGGGGACCTCCTCGTCGTGGGCTCCCGGTTCGGGCGATCCGGGTCGCTCCAGCATCACGCCGCCATCGCCCGCCGCGAGGGGGCGCGCGTCGCCGTGGTGACCATGGACCCGGGGACGCCGCTGGCGGAGGGCGCCGACCTCGTCGCCACCATCCCCGTCTCCGAAGGGGGCCCCAGCCAGCAGCCTTTGGGCACCCTCTTCGAGCAGTCCCTGCTGGTCTACCTGGACGCCGTGGTCATCCTCCTCAAGCGCCGGCTCCACGCCACCGAGAAGGCCATGCGCCGCCGGCACACGAACCTGGAGTAGGAGGGGTTCGCCGGGGCGGCGCGCGGAGCCCGGGCTCGACCTCCCGCCGAGTTGGGGGGCGGTCCCGGGCGCGGGTACGATGGCTCCTCCGGGCCCCGAGCCGACGCCGGACGGGGTGGCGGGAGGTCCGGCGGAGTCCGGCCGGCGATCCGCCGGGCCGCCGCGATCCGACGACAGGAGACCCGACCCATGCCCGACGCCGTCATCCTCTCCGCCTGCCGCACAGCCATGGGCCGCTTCCAGGGCGGGCTCTCCGCGTTCACCGCTCCCCAGCTCGGGTCTGTCGTGGTGCGCGAGGCCCTGGCGCGCGCCGGCGTCGCCGCCGACCGCGTGGACGAGGTCATCCTGGGCAACGTGCTCCAGGCCGGCGTCGGCCAGAACCCGGCCCGCCAGGCGGCCATGGGGGCGGGGCTCCCCCCGTCGGTCCCGCCCTTCACGGTGAACAAGGTCTGCGGGTCCGGGCTCAAGAGCGTGATGCTCGCGGCGCAGGCCGTCCGCGCCGGCGACGCCGGCGTGATCGTGGCGGGCGGCATGGAGTCCATGACCAACGCCCCGTACCTCCTTCCGAAGGCGCGCGCCGGATACCGGCTCGGCCACGGGACGCTGGTGGACTCCATGGTCCACGACGGGCTCTGGGACTGCTTCAACGACTTCCACATGGGCAACACGGCGGAACTGGTGTGCCGCGAGAAGGGCGTCTCGCGCGAGGAGCAGGACGCCTTCGCGGCGGAGTCCCACCGGCGCGCCGTCGCGGCGTGGGACGCGGGGAAGTTCACGGCGGAGGTAACCCCCGTCGAGGTGAAGGGCCGCAAGGGCGAGGTGACCCGGTTCGACCGGGACGAGGGGCCGCGCGCCGACTCCACGGCGGACTCCCTGGCGCGCCTCCGGCCCGCCTTCGACAAGGAGGGTTCCGTCACCGCGGGGAACGCGTCCTCCATCAACGACGGCGCCGCGGCGCTGGTGGTGGCTTCCGCGGAGCGGGCGAAGGAACTGGGCGCGAAACCGCTGGCCCGCATCCTCGGCTACGCCGCCGGCGGCCTCCCGCCGGAGTGGGTGATGATGGCCCCCGTCGAGGCGGTGCGGAACCTGTGGAAGCGCACCGGGCTCGGGAGGGACGACTTCGACCTCTACGAGATGAACGAGCCCTTCGCCGCCGCGTCCATCGCGGTGAACCGCGACCTCGGACTCGACGCGGCGCGCGTGAACGTGAACGGCGGCGCCGTCGCCCTGGGCCACCCCATCGGTGCCAGCGGTGCGCGCATCCTCGTGACGCTCCTCCACGCGCTGCGGGACCGCGGCGGGAAGCGGGGCGTCGCGGGGCTCTGCCTGGGCGGCGGGAACGCCGTCGCGGTGGCGGTGGAAGTCCTGTAGCGGACGGGAGGGGGCATCGCGATGGCCGGCGTGAAGACTCTGGGCGTTCTCGGTGCGGGCACCATGGGCGGCGGCATCGCCCAGGTCTTCGCGCAGGCGGGCACCCCCGTACGACTCGTGGACAGCTTCCCCGGCGCGCTGGATCGCGCCCGCGGAACCATCGAGAAGTCGGTCCGGCGCATGGCCGAGAAGGCGGGGCGGGATCCCGCCGCCGAGGCGGCGGCGGTGCTCGGACGCGTGACGATGGGCGCCGACGTGGCCGCGTTCGAGGGTTGCGACCTGATCGTGGAGGCCATCGTCGAGGACCTCGCCGCGAAGACCGCCGCGTTCCGCGCCATCGACGCCGTCGCGCCGGAGGGCGCGATCCTCGCCACGAACACGTCCTCGATCTCCATCACCTCCATCGCCGCGGCCACGCGACGTCCCGGGCACGTGGTGGGGATGCACTTCATGAACCCCGTGCCGGTCATGCGACTCGTCGAGATCATCCGCGGCCACCTGACCTCCGACGCGACGACGGCGACCGTGGTCGAGGCGACGCGCGCCCTCGGGAAGGTGCCCGTGGAGGCCAACGACTTCCCGGGGTTCGTGAGCAACCGCGTGCTGCTGCCCATGATCAACGAGGCGGTGTTCTGCCTCCACGAGGGCGTCGCCACGGCGGAGGCCATCGACGAGGTGATGAAGCTCGGGATGAACCACCCCATCGGGCCGCTGGCGCTGGCGGACCTCATCGGGCTCGACGTCTGCCTGGCCATCCTGGAGGTCCTCCAGCGCGACCTCGGTGAGGACAAGTACCGGCCCTGTCCGCTGCTGCGGCGCATGGTCGCCGCGGGCCTGCTCGGGCGCAAGTCCGGGCGCGGCTTCCACGACTACGCGGGAAAGTAGCGCCCATGGACTTCGCCCTCTCCGAGGAGCACCGGATGATCCAGGAGGCAGCGCGCGAGTTCGCGCGCGACGTCCTGGCGCCGAAGGCCGCCGAACTCGACCGGAACCGGGAGTTCCCGCTGGAGAACTTCCGCGAGGCCGCCGCGCGGGGATTCGCGGGGATGCTCGTCCCCGAGTCCCTGGGCGGGAGCGGACTCGACACCCTCGCGCTGTGCCTGGTGATGATCGAGGTCAACCGCGCGTGCGCCTCCACCGGCGTCACGCTGTCGGTCCACAACAGCCTCGTCTGCTCCCCCCTGATGGCGCATGGGAGCGAGGAGCAGAAGCGCCGCTGGCTGCCGCGCCTGGCCGCCGGGGAACTCCTGGGGGCGTACTCGCTCTCCGAGGCGGCGAGCGGCTCGGATGCGGCGGCGCTGCGGACCGTCGCCATCCGCGACGGGGACTCGTACGTGCTCGACGGAACGAAGCTCTGGGTGACGAACGGGAGCCACGCCGACGTGTTCGTCGTGTTCGCGCGCACCGACCCGGACGCCTACAAGACGAAGGGAATCAGCGCCTTCATCGTCGAGAAGGGCACGCCGGGGTTCCGGGTCGGCAAGAAGGAGGAGAAACTCGGCATCCGCGCCTCGTCCACGACGGAACTGATCTTCGAGAACTGCCGCGTCCCCGCGACCCACCTGCTGGGGAAGGAGAACTCGGGAATCCACGTCGCCCTCCGGACGCTCGACGGCGGCCGCATCGGCATCGCGTGCCAGGGGCTCGGAATCGCGGAGGCGTGCCTGGAGGCGTCGGTCAAGTACGCGAAGGAGCGCAGGCAGTTCGACCGCCCCATCGCGTCCTTCCAGCCGATCCAGTGGAAGATCGCCGAGATGGCGGCCCGGATCGAGTCCGCCCGCCTGCTCATCTACCGGGCGGCGTGGTTGCGGGATCGCGGGGGGCCCTACTCCTTCGAGGCGAGCGTCGCGAAACTGGAGGCCAGCCGCGCCGCCAACTACTGCGCGCGCGAGGCCGTGCAGGTGCACGGGGGCGCCGGGTACATGGTCGACTTCCCCGTGGAGCGCTACTTCCGCGACGCCCGCATCACCGAGATCTACGAGGGCACGACGGAGATCCAGAAGGTGGTGATCGCGCGCCACTTCCTGCGGGAGGGATGAGCCGCGCCTCCTCCGTACGGCGTCGACCCGCGGCCCGCGGCCGCCCGGCGCGGTCCCCGGCGGCGGACCTCGCGCGCGGCGTCCTCGACGGCGACTCGCTGGCCATCGCCCGCGGCATCACCCGCGTCGAGGACCGCGGCGCCGAGGGCGCGGCACTGCTCGCCGCCGTCGCGTCCCGCGTGGGCCACGCGTACCGCGTCGGCGTGACCGGTCCCCCGGGCGCGGGCAAGTCCACGCTCGTGAACTCCCTCGCGCGGATCCTGGCGGGACGCGGGGACTCCGTGGGCGTCCTCGCGGTCGATCCCACGTCCCCGTTCACCGGGGGCGCGCTGCTGGGGGATCGCGTCCGCATGCAGGGCGCGGCCGGCGACCCGAAGGTCTTTATCCGGTCCATGGCGAGCCGCGGCGATCTCGGCGGGCTCGCGGCGGCGGCGCAGGACGCGTGCGACGTGCTCGACGCCTCGGGCCGCGACTGGATCCTCATCGAGACCGTGGGCGTCGGCCAGACCGAGGTCGAGGTCGTGGGCGCGGCGGATACGGTCGTGGTCGTCCTCCACCCGGAGTCCGGCGACGGGGTCCAGGCCATGAAGGCGGGGCTCATGGAGGTCGCCGACGTGTACGCCGTGAACAAGGCCGACCGCGAGGGGGCCGACCGGCTCGTGCGCGAGGTCCTCGACGTGCTCGAACTCCGCCGCCCCACCCCGTCGGGCTGGAAGCCGGTCGTCGTGAGCACCGTCGGTTCCACCGAGATGGGCGTGGACGAGCTCCTCGCGGCGGTGGAGGCGCACCGGGAGCACGCGGCGCGGTCCGGGGCGTTCGAGGAGCGCCGGCGCGTCCGCGCCCGCGCGCGCATCCGCGAGATCGTCGAGGAGGCGCTGCGCGCCCGCGTCCTTGCCGGCGGCGCGGCGATTCTCGACGGCCTCGTGGAGGAGGTGACCGCCGCGCGGCTGACGCCCCGCGCCGCCGCGGCGCGGCTCCTGGACTCGCTGGCCGGCGCCCCGCCGGGCGCGGAGGGAGGCACATCATGAAGCGACAGGCCCGCCGCACGACCCGCACCGCGGCCGCCGCCGCGCACGCCGCCGCCCCGGCGGCCGCGCCGCGCGCCTCCCGCCGGACCGGGGACCGCGGGTCGCGCGATCCCATGGCGGACGCGCGACGGGCCTGGGAGGAGGGCTTCGCCGCATCGCCGGAGCCGGAGGCGGATCGCGAGAAGCCGGTCACCGTCTCCCTCCGCCCCATCCCGGCGCTGGTGGACCCCACGGACCTCGCCGGCCGGGACTTCCTCGAGGAGGTCGGCTACCCCGGCGCGTTCCCGTACACGCGCGGCGTGCATCGCAGCGGTTACCGCACCCGCCTCTGGACGATGCGGCAGTTCGCCGGGTTCGGCACCGCCGCCGACACGAACGAGCGCTACAAGTTCCTGCTCGCCCACGGCCAGACCGGGCTCTCCGTCGCGTTCGATCTGCCGACCCTCATGGGCTACGACTCCGACCACCCCTTCAGCGAAGGAGAGGTCGGGATGTGCGGCGTGGCGATCTCGTCCATCGAGGACATGGACCGGCTGTTCCAGGACATCCCGCTGGATCGCGTCTCCACGTCCATGACCATCAACGGGCCGGCGTCGATCCTGCTGGCGCTCTACGTGGCCGTGGCCGAGGAGCGCGGCATCCCGTCGTCGCGGCTGCGCGGCACCCTGCAGAACGACATCCTCAAGGAGTTCATCGCGCAGAAGGAGTTCATCTATCCGCCGCGGCCGTCGATGCGGCTGGTGGTGGACACCATCGACTTCGGCACCCGCCGCATGCCGCAGTGGAACACCATCTCCATCAGCGGGTACCACATCCGCGAGGCGGGCGCCACGGCGGCGCAGGAACTGGCGTTCACGCTGGCGGACGGCTTCGCGTACGTCGAGGCGGCCATCGCCGCGGGGCAGGACGTGGACTCCTTCGCCCCCCGTCTCTCCTACTTCTGGAACGCCCACCTCGACTTCTTCGAGGAGATCGCCAAGTACCGCGCCGCCCGCCGCATCTGGGCCCGGCGCATGCGCGGGAAGTACGGCGCGAAGGACCCCCGCTCGTGGCTCATGCGGTTCCACACGCAGACGGCGGGCGTCTCGCTCACCGCCCAGCAGCCCGAGAACAACATCGTCCGCACCGCGGTGGAGGCGCTCGCCGCCGTGCTGGGCGGCACCCAGTCCCTCCACACGAACTCCATGGACGAGACCCTCGCCCTGCCGACGGAGCACTCCGTGAAGATCGCGCTGCGCACGCAGCAGGTCCTCGCGTTCGAGCACGGCGTCACGGGGACCATCGATCCGCTGGGCGGGTCGTACTACGTGGAGAAGCTGACCGACGACATGGAGCGGGAGGCGGAGGACTACTTCCGCCGCATCGACGACATGGGCGGCGTGATCGCGGGCATCGAGAACGGCTTCTTCCAGCGCGAGATCGCGCGCTCGGCCTACGAGTACCAGCGCGCCCTGGAGCGCCACGAGCGCATCGTCGTGGGCGTCAACCGCTTCGTCGAGGACGACGAGCGGATCGCGATCCCGCTGCTCAAGATCTCCCGCGCCGCCGAGCGGGACCAGCGCCGCCGGCTGGCCCGCCTCCGGAAGACGCGCGACAGCGGGGCGGTGAAGGACGCGCTGGCGAAGGTCCGGCGCACGGCCCGCGGCAAGGGCAACACGATGCCCGCGCTCATCGGCGCCGTGAAGGCGCGGGCCACGCTCGGCGAGTGCGTCGAGGTGCTGCGGGAGGTCTTCGGCACCTACGAGGAGACGCCGGAGTTCTAGCCAGGAGGACGCGATGGTGCAGGCCACGTCGACCGCCGCGGTGGTCCGTCGATGACCGACCGCAAGATCCGCATCCTCATCTGCAAGCCGGGCCTGGACGGGCACGATCGCGGCGCGAAGGTCGTGGCCGCGGCGCTCCGGGACGCGGGGATGGAAGTCGTGTACACGGGCCTCCGGCAGACACCGGAGATGGTCGTCGAGACGGCCATCCAGGAGGACGTCGACGCCGTCGGACTCTCCCTCCACTCCGCCGCCCACATGACCATCTTCCCGCGCGTGATCAAGCTCCTCCGGAAGCGCAAGGCCGGGCACATCCTCGTCACGGGGGGCGGCATCATCCCCGACGAGGACCGCGCCACGCTGGAGGAGATGGGCGTCGGCCGGCTGTTCGGCCCCGGCGCGAGGTCCGACGAGTTCGTCGAGTACATCCGCGCCGAGGTCGCCCGCCGGCGCGAGGCGGCCCGCGCCTAGCGCGGTCGAGGAGCCCGATGACGGTGACCGACTACCCGAACCTGGACGAGACGCACCGCATGATCCGCGACACGGTCCGCGACTTCGCGGTCCGCGAGGTGGCGCCCCGGGCGATCGAGATGGACGCGACGTGCGCGTTCCCCCACGACCTCTTCCGCAAGATGGCGGAACTGGGACTCCTCGGCATCCCCATCCCGGAGAAGTACGGCGGCGCCGGCCTCGACACGCTGGCCTACGTCATCGCCGTGGAGGAGATCGCCCGCGTGGACGGCGCGCTGTCCCTCGGCCTCGCCGCCCACACGTCCCTCGGCACGTATCCCATCTACGCGTTCGGGACCGAGGAGCAGAAGGAGCGGTTCCTGCCGCGGCTGGCGTCGGGCGAGGGGCTCGGCGCGTTCGCGCTCACCGAACCCGAGGCCGGGTCCGACGCGCAGGGCACCCGCACCACCGCCGTCAAGGACGGGGACGACTGGGTCGTCAACGGGACGAAGTTCTACTGCACCAACGGATCCCACGCCGCGAGCATCGTGTTCACCGCCGTCACGGGGACCCGCGAACGGGGCGGGAAGGAGATTTCCGCGTTCGTCGTCGAGCGGGGCACGCCGGGCCTCAAGTACGGCGTCCAGGAGGTCAAACTCGGGATGCGGGCCAGCGACACGCGCGTCCTGCACTTCGAGGACTGCCGCCTGCCCGCCGCGAACCTCCTCGGCGGACCGGAGCAGCAGGGAGCCGGGTTCCGCAAGTTCATGGAGACGCTCGACGGCGGCCGCATCTCCATCGGCGCCATCGGCGTCGGCCTCGCGCAGGCATCCCTCGACCGGGCCGTTCCGTACTCCCGCCAGCGGATCGCGTTCGACGGGCCCATCGGGGATCTCGGAGGCGTCTCCATGCGCCTCGCGGACATGGCGGTCGACGCGCACGCCGCGCGCTGCCTCGTCTACGACTCCGCGGTGCGGAAGGACCGGGGCGAGCCGTTCGCGCTCCAGGCCTCCATCGCGAAGCTCTACGCCAGCGAGGCCGCCATGCGCTGCAGCGACGGCGCCATCCAGGTGCTCGGCGGGTACGGCTACACCCGCGAGTACGAGGTCGAGCGCTTCTACCGCGACGCGAAGCTGCTCGAGATCGGCGAGGGCACGAGCGAGATCCAGAGGCTCGTCATCGCGCGGACCCTCGCCCGCGCGGAGGAGGGGTAGTCCCGATGGAGTACCGCAGGCTCGGCCGGTCCGGCGTCCGCGTGAGCACCGTCGCCCTCGGGTCCTGGCTCACCTTCGGCTCCTCCGTGGATCAGGCGGTGACGACGGCGTGCACGCGGCGGGCCATCGAGAAGGGGGTCCACTTCATCGACACGGCGGACGTCTACGGCCGCGGCGACGCCGAGCGGGCGCTGGGCGTCGCGCTGGAGGGCGTGCCGCGGCGATCCGTGTTCCTGGGGACGAAGTCGTTCTGGCCCACGGGCGAGGGGCCCAACGACCGCGGCCTCTCGCGCAAGCACGTGTTCGAGGCGCTCCACGACAGCCTCCGCAACCTCCGGACCGACTACGTGGACCTCCTCCAGTGCCACCGCTACGACCCCGACACGCCGGTGTCGGAGGTGGTGCGCGCCATGGACGACCTCATCCGGCAGGGGAAGGTCCACTACTGGGGCGTGTCCCTCTGGACGGGGGAGCAGATCGCCGACGCCTGCCGCACCGCCGACCTCATGGGTGCGCCGCGGCCCGTGTCGAACCAGCCGCCGTACAACCTCATGGATCGCGCCATCGAGGACGAGGTGCTCCCCGTCTCGCGCCGCGAGGGACTCTCGCAGGTCGTGTTCTCCCCGCTGGCGCAGGGCGTGCTCACGGGCAAGTACCGCGGCGGCGCGCGTCCGGCGGGCTCCCGCGCGACGGACGCCCAGCGGGGCGTGTGGATGAAGAAGTACCAGGACCCGGAGTCCTCGCGCCGCGTGGAGGAGTTCTGCCGCCTCGCCGACGAGGCCTCCATCCCGCCCGCGCGCCTCGCGCTCGCGTGGTGCATCCGCACGCCGGGCGTGGACAGCGCCATCTTCGGTGCGACCCGCACGGAGCAGGTGGACGAGAACGTGGCCGCCGCCGAGGTCCGCATCCCCGACGATCTCGCGAAGCGGCTCGATGCCGTGTTCCCGCCGCCTCCCGCGCGACCGGCGGTCTGACGTCATGGTGCAGCCCGCCGCGCCGACCTACCGCATCGGGGACATCGAGGTCTCCGTCGTCTCCGACGGCGAGTTCCGGCTCGACGGCGGCGCGATGTACGGGATGGTGCCGAAGGTGCGCTGGGAGAGGGCCGACCCCGCCGACGGGAGCAACCGCGTGCGGCTGGGGATGAACTGCCTCCTCGTGCGCGGCCCCTCCTACACGGCCATGATCGAGACCGGCATCGGGCGCGGCTGGGATCCGGAGTGGGACGAGCGCTACGGCATCCTGCACCCGCCCTCCGTGGAGGAGTCGCTCCGCGCCCGCGGCGTGGCGCCGGAGGACGTCACCCATGCCGTGCTCACGCACCTCCACTTCGACCACGCCGGCGGCCTCCCCCACCTCCCCCGTGCGCGCCTCGTCACGCAGCGCGGCGAACTGGACGCGTTCCACTCGCCCCCCGCGTACCACAAGGGCTCCTACGCGAAGCGTGCGCTGGGCGCGGGGGAACCGCTCCTGCTGGACGGCGAGGGCGAGCCCCTGCCGGGCCTCTCCGTGCGCCGCACCGGCGGCCACACGCGCGATCACCAGGTCGTGTTCGTCCGATCGAAGGGGGAGACGCTGCTCTTCTTCGGCGACCTGCTCCCCACGGTCCACCACCTGCCGCCGCTGTGGACCATGGCCTACGACCTCGTGCCCATGGACGTCATCGAGCGGAAGCGGGAACTCCTGGAGGCCGCCGCCGGCGAGGGGTGGTGGGTCCACTTCTATCACGACCACGATCCCCGCCCCGCCCGCATCGTCCGCGACGGCAAGCGGTTCGTCGCCGAACGCGGGACGCCGCCGCCGATCCCGTGAGCGGGACCGGCGCACGCTCCACCACGGACGCCGGCGCGCCCGCCGCCCCGGCGTCCCCGTCGCCCCGCCTCTCCGCCCTGGTCGCGTCGAGCCTCGCGCTCGCGGCCGTCTCGGCGCTCTTCTCCGTCACGTCGCCGCCGGGCCTCGGCCCCATCGGCCCCTTCGTCGCGGGAGTTCTCGCCTTCCTCGGATACCGGCGCGTCGCCGCCTCCCGCGGCGCGCTCCGCGGTCCCGGACTCGCACGGGCGGCCATGACGGCGGCGCTCCTCCTCCTCGTCCACCAGGCGTGGCTCGTGGTGGCGGGCGCCGACGTGGGCGCGGCGCGGGTCGAGATCCGGCGCCGGCTCGAGGAGGTGGAGACCGTGCTCCGCTCGGGAACCGCCGAGAACGCGTGGGACCTGCTCGCGGAGGAGGGGCGCAGCGGTGAGGACCGGGAGACCTGGGTCCGGGGACTCCGCGCGGCCCAGGCCCGCCTCGGCGCGCTGCGCGCCATGGGGGAACTGGTCGAGGGTGGCGGCGACGCCGGGCGCGCGACGGAGGAGTTCCGCGCGAATCCCGACGGCGTCGCCACGTTCCGCCTCGCGTTCGCGCCGGAGTTCGAGCGCGGCCGGGGGAGGCTGGAGACGGTCATCGTCGTCCGCAAGCGGGAGGGTCGCGTCGGCGCGAGCCTCGTCTCCCTCCGGCTCGCCCCGACGCCCCCTTGACCGGCACGGGAACCGCGCCATCATGGACCCCGTGATCCGGCTCTCCCCACCGCTCCTTCTGTCCCTCGCGGCGATCGTCGCCCCGGTCCCCTGTGCCGCCGCGGCCGGCGACGCCGTCCCGGCGGAGGGGGAGGTGGAGCGACTGGTCAAGCGCCTCCGCGAGCCCGGCGACGCCTCCCGGCGCTCCGCGGCGCGACGCGTCGGGGAACTGGGCGCCCGTGCCCGCGAGGCGGTACCCGCGCTGGCCGCGCTCCTCGACGAGGCGGACGCGGAACTGCGACGGGACGCCGTGTTCGCCCTCGCCCGCATCGGGCCCGATGCGGCGGAGACGGCGGAGGCGGTGGCGGGGCTCCTCGGCAAGGACGTCGATTCGCGCGTCCGCGCCAACGCCGCGTGGTGCCTGGAGGCGGTGAAGGCGACCGGCCGGAAGGAGATCGCGGCGCTCCTCCGCGCGCTCAAGGACGACGACGGCAAGGTCGTCGCCAACGCGGCGCGCGCCGCGGGCGCGCTGGCACCTCCCGATCGATCCCTCCCCTCGGCGCTCGCCGCCGCGCTCGCCCACGCCGACTGGACCGCGCGGGTGAATGCCGCGTGGGCGATCGGGCGCCTCGGGCCCGACGGGAAGGCCGCCACACCGGCGCTCCTGAAGTCCCTGGGCGACGACGTCGAGACGGTACGGCTCGCCGCCGCCGGCGCCCTCGCCCTCGTGCGCGAGGACGAGCGCCGCGCCATTCCCCTGCTCGCGAAGGCCCTCGACGCCGCCGTCGTCGAGCCTCCCGCCATTCCCGTAGTTCCGGACGGCGCGCCCGCGGTGAAGCCGCCGCGCGAGGGGGACGCCACGCCGGCGGACGCCGGCCCCGAGGACGGGCCGCTCCGGCGGCTGCTGGGGGAACTGGGCGGTGCGCGCCGCAACATGGCGTGGTGCATGGGCCGCTACGCGACGCAGGATCGCGAGGCCGGTCGGGTCCTCGCGCGCGCCCGCGACCTCGACAGGAGCGAGACCGTGCGCGCGGCCGCGGAGACCGCGCTGGCGCGGCGGGACTCCCGCGCCTTCCCCGCGGCGCCGGAGGAGCGGGAGCGGGAGTTCCCCGCGAAGGGCGGCCAGGCGTGGAGCGTCGCCGTCCGCGGGGGAATCGAGGTCGTGTTCCGCTACGAGTTGTGACGCAGGATCAGAAGTCGATCACCAGCACGCCGTAGTAGGTCAGGTCCTGCCGGTCGAACGGGCTCCGCCGGTGGCTGTCGAGTTCGTGGTCGATGCCGAGCTTGAGACTGACTCCGCCCTTCTCGTCGAGCCGGATGATCCAGGCGGCCCCGGAGACGAGACGGAACTCCGGCGTGTCGGACAGGTCGGGGTACCACGTCGCGTGGGCCTCCACCGACTGGCTCGCGGAGATCCTCCACGAGCACTCCACGCCGACCAGCGCCTCCGGGCGGAGATGCTCGTCGTCCGCGGACCCCCACTCCTTCGTGCCCGTGGCACCGAGGCGGAACTTCAGGCCGACGTCCTCGGACTTCAGGGCGTGGAAGCCGACGCCGGCGCTCAGCCGCGCGCGCTGGTCCCACTCGGTGAACGCGTCCCGGTCGTAGCGGGCCTCCGCGAACGCGAGCAGCGGTCCGTCGCCGATGTCCCAGTCCCGCCGTCCACCCGCGCTGGCTCGGTTCTTGGTCTCCACGCCGTCGGACTCCGACGCGTCCCAGCGCGCGTCGAACTTCCAGAGCCCGCCGTCATCCTCGCGCTTCGTGTCCGCGGCGAGGTGCCAGGAGATGGAGTCGGAGTTCCCCTCGGCGCCGCTGAAGCCCAGTTCCAGCCTGGACTTCCAGGGGTTGGGCGGAGGCGCCGGGACGGATGCCTGCGCGGACGCGACGGCTGCCATGGCCGCCGCGATGCCGTCCCCGGAGGGCTCCCCGTCGACGGCGATGCGGGCGTCGTACCGGACGCCGCGCACGGCGGCCCCCGGGAGGTCCAGGGACCCGAGCACCGGATGCTCCAGGACGATGCGCTCCGTGGACGCCGCGGTGATCCTCCCGTTCAGGACGTCCCCGTTGCGGAGGACGACCTCGTCGGCGACGGCGGCGGACGCGCAGAGGGTCGCGGCGAGCAGGGCGGCTGCGATGCGGAGTGGCATGGGGATTTCCTCCGGAGGGGCGGGCGGCCACGCGGCAGGGCGGGAAGGCGCGGTTCTAGCGCGGGACGCCGCGCGGCGGAAGATCCCCGGGGCGGCTCCCGCGCGCGGCGCCGCGCGACGCGGATAGGATCCCCCCGTGCCCGACCCCGCTCCCGACTACTCGATCGTGATCCCGGCGTACGACGAGGAGCGGTTCCTTCCGGCGACGCTCGCGGCGCTCCGTGACGCCATGGCCGGAGTGCCCCTCAGCGGCGAGATCGTGGTCTGCGACAACAACTCCCGGGACGGGACGGCGGCCGTGGCCCGCGCCGCCGGCGCGCGCGTCGTGTTCGAGCCGCACAACCAGATCGCCCGCGCCCGCAACACCGGCGCGCGGGCGGCGCGGGGCCGCTTCCTCGTGTTCGTGGACGCGGACACGGGCGTCGGCCCGGATCTCCTGCGGGACGCGCTCGCCGCGCTGGAGGGAGGCGGGGTGGCCGGCGGGGGGACGATGGTCCGCTTCGACGCGCCGGTGCGCTGGTGGGGCCGCATGGCGGTCCGGGCGTGGGACACGCTCTCCACCCGCCTCCTCCTGGCGGCGGGCTCGTTCGTCTTCGTGCTGCGCGAGGCGTGGGAGGGGGCGGGAGGATTCCCCGAGTCGGTCTACGCGGGCGAGGAGGTCTGGTTCTCCCGCGCCGTGCGCCGGTGGGGCCGGCCGCGCGGACTCCGATTCGTCGTCCTCCGCCACCGATCCGTGAGCACGAGCGCGCGCAAGATGGACTGGATCCCGGGGTGGCGCTTCGCGCTCCACCTCTTCGTGATGACGCTCTTCCCGTTCGTCAGCCGCTGGAAGTGGTTCTGCGGGCCCATCTGGTACCGCCGGCCGGTCGCGTAGCCCGAAGACCTACCGCGCCGCCCCCGACTCGATCCACGCGCGCACGACCGCGAGTTCCCGCGCCCCGAGCGGGAGCCGCCCCTGCGGCATCCGGTCCCCCGTGAGCGTCACGGTGGGATTCAGCTTCTGCATGAGCCACGAGGCGTCCGGGTTGAAGGGGACGACGAGCGTCCAGCCGGGCGCGTCCGTGGACGGAACGCCGACCGTCGCGTTCCAGGAGGCGTCGGCGCCGGTGTCGTAGGGGATGGACTTCTGCGGGAACGCGCCCGAGTGGCATCCCGCCGCCGCGCAGGAGTCGCGGAAGAGCGGATGGATGACCCGCTCGTACTGCTCCCGCCCGCTCCAGAGGACGCGGATGCGCCCGTTCCCCAGGTCGGCCACGTAGAGGTTGCCCGCCGCGTCGAGGGCGAGGCCGTGGGGCTCGCGCAGGCGGGCGGCCGCCGCGGGACCGCCGTCCCCGGCGAAGCCCGGCGTCCCGTCCCCCGCCGCCGTCGTGATCGTCCCCGACGGGTCCACGCGCCGCACCGCGTGATTGTCGCGGTCCGCGATCCAGAGGGTCCCGTCGCCGTCGACGGCCACTCCCACGGGGAACCGCAGCGACGCGTCCACGGCGGGACCGCCGTCCCCCGCGTACCCCGCGGTGCCGTTGCCCGCGACCGTGGTGATGATGCCGTCGAGGTCCACGCGGCGCACGCGCTGGTTCAGCGTGTCGGCGATGAAGACCCTCCCGTCGGCGTCGACCGCCAGGAACGAGGTCGGCCGGCCCGAGGTGTCCCCCGCCAGGCCCAGGGCGGCCTCGACGGCGGGGCCGCCGTCGCCGGAGAATCCCGTGGTCCCGTCGCCGGCGAACGTGGACACGGTCCCGTCGGGGGCGATGCGGCGGATGCGGCCGTTGCCCTCGTCGCTCACGTAGAGCGAGCCGTCGGGCCCGAAGGCGACCGACGATGGAAGGTCGAGCGCCGCTTCCGCCGCGGGGCCGCCGTCCCCGGAGAAGCCGTTCACTCCGGTGCCCGCGACGTTCACCGTCTCGTCGTCGAGCCAGGAGTGGCGCTTCACGCGGTAGTTGTGCCACGCGGCGACGTACAGGTCCCCGGTGCCCGGCGCCAGCGCGACCCCCGTGGGGTGGAACACCGCGATGTCCTCCGAGTGACCGACGCCGTCCCCGGGGAACCCGTTGCCCATGACGGTCAGCACCAGGCCGTCGGCCCGGACCATGCGGATGCGGTGGTTGTTCCAGTCGGAGAAGACGATCTCGCCGGAGGCGCGCACCGCCACGGAGACCGGCCAGTAGAGATCGGTCCGGAGCCCGCCGAGCCCGTCGCCGGAGAAGCCGGTGGCCCCGGAGCCGACCACGGTGTCGATGCCGCCGGGCACGCCGTACCGCGGTCCGATCCCCGGGTCCGGCGGCGGGCCCTGCCCGGGCGGCTTCGCCGGCAGGAGCAGACGGCCCGGCCGCGCCGCGACGACGACGCGCACGGTGTGATCGTCACGATCCGCCAGGTAGAGGTTGCCGCGGTCGTCCAGCGCGATCCCCGCGGGCCGCCGGAGGACCGCCCTGGTCGCGGGGCCGCCGTCGCCGTCGAACGGGGAGTGCTCGTGATCGGGCGCGTCGGGTGCGTCCACGTGGCCGCCGGCGACGGTGGAGATCGTCCCGTCCGGCGCGACGCGGCGCACGCGGTCGTTGTCCCGGTCCGCGATGAAGAGCGATCCGTCCGGGCCCACCTCCACGTCCACCGGGAAGGCGAGTCGCGCCTCCGTCGCGGGCCCGCCGTCGCCGGAGAACCCGGCCACTCCGGTTCCCGCGACGGGGACGATGGTGCCGTCGGCCTCGATCCGCCGGACGGTGTGGCTCCCCGCGTCGGCGATGAGCACGCGGCCCTCGCGGTCGAAGCACATCTTCCCGCCCGGGGTTCCCGCCCCGTCGTCGGGGAAGGCGAACTCCGCGTCCGCCGCCGGACCTCCGTCGCCGGAGTGCCCGCGCGTGCCGCGGCCGGCCACGGTCTCGATGACCCCGTCGGTGCGGATCCGCCGGAGGCGCCAGTTCCCCGTGTCGAGCACGAGCAGCCCACCGCCGGGCTCGAACAGGATGCTCGAAGGAAGGCGGAGCCGCGCCTCCGCGGCGGGACCCCCGTCGCCCGAGTAGCCCGGCTCCCCTCCCGCGAGGATGACGGCCTCGCCGTTCGCCTCCACGCGCTTGATCTTGTGGTTGTGCCAGCAGGCGACGACGAGCCGCCCCTGCGCGTCCCACGCCGCCGCCGTGGGATGGTTGATCAGCGCCTCCGTGGCGGGCCCCACACTGTCGCCCGGGAGCCCGGCGCCGAGGACGGTCTCCAGCGTCCCGTCGGGCCGGCGGATGCGGACGCGGTGGTTGTTCCAGTCCAGGATGCAGAGGCGCCCGTCCGGCCCCAGCGCGACGTCGTCGGGCCAGAACAGCGGGGACTCGCGCGCCGCCATGTCCTCGCCGGCGTAGCCCGGGCTCCCCGTGCCGGCCACCGTGTGGATGGAGCCGGGCACGGCCCGCAGCGGCGCGCCGCCCCGCGGCCCGTCGTCCCCGCCGCCATCCCCGGAGCAGCCCGCCACGACGACGAGGGCGAGAAGGAGCGTCGCGTGGAGGCTAGTCATCCCGTGCGCCGGCGAGGATCCAGGTCCTCACGGCGAGCCGCGCCTCCGCCGGAAGCGGATCCTCCCCCTGCGGCATCCGATCTCCGCTGCCGCCCACCGCCTCGTGCGTGCCCTCCAGCTTGTGCCAGAGGTAGGAGCGGGACGGTCTCCCGGGGGACACGCGCAGCAGCGGCGACTGGCGGGCGGGGATGGCCACGGTGCCTTCGCGCGAGACCTCGGGAGTCGTGAAGTCGAGCCCCTCGTTGGTGAAGGGCGCGAGGTGGCAGCCGGAGATGGCGCAGTTCAGGTACAGGATGTCGGCGACGCGCGCGCGGTAGGACACCGCCGGCAGGATCTCCGTCGGCAGGGTGCGCTTCCCCCACGTCACGAGCGTGCCGGTCGCGAGGGAGAAGAGGTTGCCGCCCGCCATCACCGCGTTCCCCTCGTCGTCGATCCAGACGGCGTGGAGGTCCCGGGAGGCCGTCGGCACGCCGGGGAGCGGCTCCCAGCCCGCGTCCCCGCGGCGCAGCACGGTGCGCGTGAACCCCACGGCGACGGCGTCGCCGGTGACGGGCACGAACACGCCGTTCAGCGACGGCGTGGCCGCGGGGACGGACACCGGGGCGAAGGTCCCCGCGCCGCCCCTCTCGACGGCGACCGCCGCGACGCCGCCGCCGCCCACGGCGGTGACCGGCGAGGGCCCGTGGACGGTGAGCAGGGTGGACGGCGTGCCCGACGGAACGACGCTCCACGCGGTCCCGTCGAAGTGGAGGATCACGCCGCCCTGCCCGCACGCCCAGACGTCGTTCGCCGCCGTCCCCCAGACCTTGAAGAGCATGCGCCCCGCGGCC
Source organism: uncultured Planctomycetota bacterium (assembly GCA_964607145.1). Taxonomy (GTDB): domain Bacteria; phylum Planctomycetota; class JAJSAM01; order JAJSAM01; family JAKLKS01; genus CAZSIX01. The sequence continues at coordinate 61,171 of CAZSIX010000008.1, forward strand.
TCCGCCGGCGGCGCGACCGGGGTCCAGTCGTCGCCGTCGAAGTGGAGCAGCGCGGGGAGGGGACCCACGCCGTCGGGGTCGCCGCCCACCGCCCACACGTCGGACCCCCCGCTCCCCCACACGCCGTAGAGCGTCGCGTCCACCCCCGTGGACCGGTCGGCGACCGCCCCCGTCGCGGGGTCGTAGGCCACGACGAGCCCGCCGGTCCCCGATGCCCACACGCCGGCCCCGGGCACCCCGGTCACCCACCAGAGGTCGCCCGAGTCGGCGGCCTTCACGCGCACCCATCCCTCGCCGGCGTGCGCGAGGTGGAGGAACAGCGGACCGTCGCCGTCGTCGGCCCCGACGGTGTAGAGGGCGGGCGCCGGACCGGGCTCGCCCCACACGGACAGGAGCGCGCCGCCGATGTCCCGGAGGGGCACGTCCCACGCGGGATCGCCGGCCATCGCCTTCGCGCGGAGGCGGCGGGCGAGCGCGTCGGCGGCGGTGAACTTCTTCGCCGCCCTTTTCCACGCGCGGACCGCGCCCGCGCCGTTGCCGTCGAGCAGCAGATCGTCCCCCGCCCGGCCGAGGGCGCGCGCGCGCACGGCGGCGCCGAGGACCCGCGCGCGGTCGCTCTCCGAATCGAGGAGGTCCGTGAACGAGACGACGGCGGCGTCCGCCGCGTCCACCGCACCGGCGGCGGCGTCGAGGGACGCGTCGCGCGCCGCGGTCAGCGCCCCGTCGCCGGCGAGGGATCGGCCGCACTCCTTCACCACGGCTCCCAGTTTCTTCAGGTCGTCGGGGAGGCCCTTCGCGCTGGCCCGGTCGAGGCGCCGGTCGAGGCGGAGGTACGCCTTGAGCGCGCGGCGATCCCCGCCGCCGCCGCCCTCCACGCCCGCATCCACCGCCGCGCGCACGTCGGAGAGATCGAGCACGGCGCCGCCGCCGCCGGGCGCGGCGACGGCGGCAGCCGCCGCCGCGACGAGGATCGCGGCACCGGCCCTCACTCTCACTCCCAGACCACGCGGATGACGCTGTTGAACGTGTCCGCGATGTAGAGGCGGCCGGAGGACCGATCGACGAACACGCCGCAAGGCAGGAACAGCCGCGCCGCCGTCGCGGGACCCGCATCGCCAGCGTAGCCCTGCTGCCCCGTGCCCGCGACGGTCGTGATCGCGCCGGTGACGATGTCCACGCGGCGCACCGCGTGGTTGTCGCGATCGCAGATGTAGAGGTTGCCCGCCGCGTCGCAGTCCACGTCCACGGGCGAACTGAGGGAGGCGTCCGTCGCGAGATTGCCGTCTCCGGCGAAGGCCGCCACGCCGTTCCCGGCCACGGTGGTGATGACGTCCTCCTGGAGGTCGTAGCGGCGGACCCGGTGGTTGTCGGTGTCGGCGATGTAGAGGTAGCGGTCCGTCGGGTCGACGCAGACGCGGCCGGCGGGCTGCGCCGACTGCCCCACGGGAAGGTTGAGTCGCGCGGAGAGGCCCGGGCCGCCGTCGCCCTCGAACCCCGCGACGCCGTCCCCCACGATGGTCGTGATGATGCCGGAGATCGCGTCGACGCGGCGGATGCGGCGGTTGCCCTCGTCGGCGATGTACATGTTGCCGGCGCCATCGAACTTCACTCCCGAAGGGAGATTGAGCTCCGCCCCGGACACGTGCAGGCCGTCCCCGCTGAACGTGCGGAGTCCGTTGGGCTTGTTCACCGTGACCACCGTGTTGGTGGAGGACACGAGCTTCTTGATCCGGTCCACGTGCCAGCCGGCGACGTAGAGTTCGTCGTCCAGGGGACTGAAGGCGAGATCCGTGGGGTGGTTCATGCGGACCTCGAGGGCGGGACCCTGCGTGTCCCCCAGTTCCCCCACGCCCATCACCGTGCGGACGGTCCCGTCCGCCTCGATGCGGCGGACGCGGTGGTTGTTCCAGTCCACGACGTACAGGAGGCCCGACCCCGGCGCCACGGTGACGTTCTGGGGCCAGTAGAAGTCGGTCTGGCGGGCCAGCAGGCCGTCCCCGTTGAACGCGGCCCTGCCGCTGCCCGCGTAGGTCGAGATCGTGCCCGGCGCACCGGGCGCGGGGGGCGCGCCGCGCCGCGTGTGCGGGAGGCGATACGGGGCCCGGGGGACCATGAGGGCGCCGGGGGCCGCGGACGCGATCACGCGCACGACGCTGTTGCCCTTGTCGCAGACGTAGAGGTTGCCGTCCCCGTCCAGTTCGAGTCCCGTGGGCCGGTGGAGGAGCGCGGCCGATGCCGGACCCTCGTCGCCGCCGTACCCCGGGGTCCCCGGGGAGCCGCAGACGGTCGTGATGACCCCGTCGGGCCCGACGCGGCGCACGCAGTGGTTGTTCTGATCGCTGATGAAGATGGTCCCGTCGGAGGCGACGGCCATGTCGCCGGGGAAGTCGAGGCGCGCCAGCGTGGCCGGACCGCCGTCGCCCGAGTACCCGGCCGTCCCCGTGCCCGCGACCGTGGAGATCGTCCCGTCCGGCGTGACCATGCGGACGCAGTGCTCCGCACCGCTCACGAAATAGAGGTTGCCGTCGCCGTCCATGGTCATGCGCCCGTCGGACTCGGCGTTCTGGGAGCGGCTGAACCCGACCTTCGCCTCCGATGCCGGCCCGCCGTCGCCGTCGCGACCCTGAACGCCGATCCCGATGACGCGCTCGACGCTGCCCGTCTGCACGGGGACGCCCGCGACGTTCGTGTCCGCCACGGGGTCCGTGGCGAGGCGGACGATCCTGATGGCCTGGTTGCTGGCGTCCGTGACGAGCAGGTCGCCGCCGCCGAAGGCGTGGCCCTCGGGGAGGAGCAGCACGCCGGGGAGCAGGTTGAACCGGGCGTCCGTCGCCGGGCCGCCGTTGCCGGAGTTCCCCGCGGGGCCGCCGGCGATGGTGTAGACGACGTCGTCAGCGGTCCCCGGGCCCTTCGGGTCGAACACCTTGACCTTGTGGTTGTGCCACGCGGCGATGTAGATGCGCCCGTCGGGGCCGAAGTCCACCGCCGACGGGTGGTTCAACTGGGTCTGCAGGGCGGGTCCCTCCGAGTCGCCCGGGGTGCCCGCGCCGCAGACGCGGCCCAGGGTCCCGTCCGCCTCGAGCCGCCGCACCATGTGGTTGTTCCAGTCCAGGAGGTACAGGAGCCCGTCGGGCCCGAACTTCACTTCCTCCACCCAGTACAGCGAGGACCGGCGCTGCGACAGGCCCTCGCCGTTGTGGCCCGCGTCGCCGGTCCCGATGAAGGTGTAGATGTGGCCCGGCGTCGGCTGGAGGAACTGGGGCAGCGGCCCGCCCTGGCGATCGACGAGGCGCTGCGCGACCTTCTCCGCCTTCGTGTAGCCCCTCTCGGCCTTGCCGAAGAGCCCCAGGCGCTGCACGCGATCGGGACTGTCGCCCCCCTCCTCGTGGGCGCTCCGCGCCTTGAGGAGGATCTTCTCGACCTTCGCGCGGCCCGACTCGCCGAGGATCCCGTCGACCAGTTCCTCGGCCTCGGCGGGACGGGCGTCCAGCACGCCGTCGGCCTCGTTGATGGCCCCGTCGAGCAGGCCGATGAGGGTCCCGTCGGCGGCGAGCGCCTTGCGGCACTGTTTCGCGGCGGCGGAGAGCTTCTTCAGGTCGTCGGCGAGCCCGTCCTGCTCCTCGGCGCCGAAGGACTTCGCCAGCTTGCCGTAGGCGCGGTTCAGTTTCCGGTCATCCACGGTCTCCGGAAGCCGGACTCCGACGTGCTCCACGATGGGGTCGAGGTGGACCTCCACCTCGCCGTGCGCCAGCAGGGGTCCAGCCGCGGCGAGGGTCAGAAGAGCCGCCACCGCGACCCTCCAGCCACGTGCGATTCCAGGTGTCCGCTCCACGACGCTCCTTTCCCGCCCACCGGGCGGTTCGATGAGTCCCGGCGGATCGACGCCGGCCGGGCGGCGTTGCAACACGCCCGCCGGCCCGACCGGGCCATTATCCTCGGAATCCCCCGGGGAGGGAACACGCGCGGGGGACGGTGACCGGGGCCCCGGGGCCCCGGTTCGTGGACCGGAGGCGGCGGGCATGGCGGAGGCGGCGGGGTCCGGCGGTCGGACGGGACGGCTTCACCTCCGGTTCGCCGGGCCTGTCGTGGCCCTCCTGCTGGCGGTTGTCGCGCTGGCGGCGGAGGCCCCCCTCCTCCAGGTGTTCGACGAGGACGTGACGTTCGTGCGGCTCCCCCACCGGCTGCGACGGGACGTCACGGAGGCGGCGTGGTGGGCGAACCGCTACGCCGCCGGCGACCGGACCGTGGACCCGGATCGCGACGTCCGTCGGCGGATGGAGGACGTCCGGACCCTGCTGGCCACCGCGCACTCCGGGGGGGAGAGCGACATGGGTCCCCTGCCGCGGACGACCGACGCGCCGATCGTCGCCGCGCTCGACGCCATGGCCGACCGCGCGGAGGCCGTGCGCCGCGCCATCGAGGACCGGCTGCGCGACGGGACCCGCCCCCCGCCCGGGGCGCCGACCCAGGACTCCCTCACGCTGGCCCTCCGCGAACTGCACCTCGCATCGGACTCCCTCGTCGCCGCCACGCTCCGGGTCCGCGGCGCCCGGTGGGAGGCGCTGCGGTGGTTCTACCGCGGCGCCGTCCTCGGCATCCTCGCGCTGTCGCTCCTCGCGGCGGCGCTCTCCGAACGCAACCGGCGCGCGCTGGAGGCCAGCGAGCGGCACCTCATCACGCGCGTCGAGGAGGCCACGGCGGACCTGCGGCGCGAGGAGGCGCGCCTCGCCACGATCCTCGACGCCACCATCGACGGTCTCGTGCTCACGGACACGCAGGGGGCGATGGAGTGGATCGCCCCGTCGACGCGGCGGATCTTCGGGATTGCCGCGGGGGAGGGGGACGGCGCCAACCTGAGGACGCTGCTCGAGCCCGGGGATGGGGACGCCGTGGTCCGCTGGTTCCCCGCGCTGGACCGCGGCGGCGCGGGGAGGGTGGAGCGGGGCGAGTTCCAGGGCCGCCGGGCCGACGGCACGCCGGTCCCCCTGGCCGTCGCGGCACGGCGGATCGAGCTGGGCTCCGGGCCCCGGGTCCTGCTCACCATCCGCGACATCAGCGAGCGGAGACGGGCCCAGGAGGAGCGGGACCTGTTCTTCCGCGTGTCCGTGGATCTGCTCTGCGTCGCGAATCTCGACGGACGGTTCGTGCGCGTCAACACCGCCTTCACCGCGACGCTCGGCTGGTCGGAGGAGGAACTGCTCGCCGTCCCGTTCATGGATCGCGTGCATCCCGAGGATCGGGAGGCCACCGGGGCGGAGATGGCGCGGCTCGCCGCGGGCCAGCCGACGATCCGCTTCGCGAACCGGTTCCGCTGCCGGGACGGCTCGTGGCGCTGGCTCGAGTGGATGGCGTTCCCCATTCCGGCGCGGGGCCTCGTCTTCGCGTCCGCGCGGGACGTGACGGAGCAGCGGGCGGCGACCGCGGAACTCCACGCCGCCCGCGACGTGGCGGAAGCGGCCACGCGTGCGAAATCCGCCTTCCTCGCCCACATGAGCCACGAGTTCCGCACCCCCATGAACGCCGTCGTCGGCATGACCGGGCTGCTGCTGGAGACGCCGCTGGATCCCCTCCAGTGGGAGTACGCGTCCACCGCCCGCACCGGCGCCGAGACGCTGCTCACGCTCATTGACGACGTCCTCGACTTCTCGAAGATCGAGAGCGGGCGCCTCGAACTGGAGCGCATCCCCGTGGACCTCGCCGCCACGTGCGAGGAGGCGCTCGACCTGGTCGCCGCCCAGGCGGGCGCGAAGGGGCTGCGCGTGGCCTGCGTGATCGAGCCCGAGGTCCCCGCCTCCGTGCTGGGCGACCCGGTGCGCCTGCGGCAGGTGCTCGTCAACCTGCTCGCCAACGCCGTCAAGTTCACGGCGAAGGGGGAGGTGATCCTCACGGCGCGCATGACCCCTGGGACCGGGGACGCGGCGCGCGTCGCGCTGGCGGTGCGCGACACCGGCATCGGCATCTCCGCGGAGGGTCGGGAGCGCCTCTTCCGCTCGTTCTCGCAGGTGGACTCCTCCACGACGCGGCGCCACGGCGGCACCGGACTCGGGCTCGCCATCTCCCGCGCCCTCGTGGAGATGATGGGGGGCACGCTGCGCGTGGAGAGCGAGCCCGGTTCGGGGTCGACCTTCACCGCGGAACTCCCTGTCGCCCTCGCGCCCGCGCCCGCGCCGGAGCGGCCCGTCCCACCGCCGCTCGCCGGCCGCCGCGTCCTCGTCGCCGATCCCCACGGTCCCCATCGGCGATCGCTGGCCCTCCGGCTCCGCGCCTTCGGCGCCGAGGTCCTCGAGGCGGCGGATCGCGACGCCGCGACCCGGGCCGCGGGCATCCCGGACCTCCACGCGGCCCTCGCGGACGGCGACCTCGTGGAGTCGATCCGCGCCGCCGGACCGTCCGCACTCCCCGTGCTCCTCCTCGCGCCGCCGGGAGGCGAGGCCGCCGCGGCCGCGGCGGCGGGGATCCCCCGCGCCCACGTGCTGCGGCGCCCCGCGCGTTCGACCTCCCTCCTCGCCGCCGTCACCGCGGCCGTCTCCGGCGCGCTCCCGGAGTCCGACGGGCTCGAGTTCCGGACTCCTCCGCCCCTCGGACGCCCCGCGCCGGGGCCGCGTCGCCTCCGCATCCTCGTCGCCGAGGACAACCCGGCCAACAGGACCGTCATCCAGCGCCTGCTCGAGCATCTCGGGGAGCGCTGCGACTTCGCCGCCGACGGCGTCGAGGCCGTCGCCGCCGCCGCGGTCCGCACGTACGACCTCATCCTGATGGACATGCAGATGCCCAGGATGGACGGGGTCGAGGCGGCGGCGGCCATCCGCGACGCCGCGGGCCCGCGCGCTCCCCGAATCGTCGCCGTCACCGCCAACGTCGGCGCCGATGATCGTGCGGCGTGCGCCGCGGCGGGCATGTCCGGCTACCTGACGAAACCCGTGCGCGTCGACGCGTTGCGCGCCATCCTGGAGGAGTCGCCCGTGCAGATCCCCGACGAGAGCGCGGCGCGGAGTGCCGGATCCGGGGAGCCCCTCGTGGACCCCGCCCGCGTCGCGGCGCTGCGCGAGCTCAACGAGCCCGGCGAGCCGGACCTCTTCGGTGAGGTCGCCGCGCTCTTCCTCTCCGAGTTCCCGAGGCGCCTCGACGAGGCGCGCGCCGCGGCGCGGAGCGGCGACGCGGAGACGCTCTACCGCGCCGCCCACGCCATCAAGGGATCCGCCGTGAACATCGGCGCCGTCCGGCTCGCGAACCTCGCCGAGGCGATCGAGAAGCTGGGTCGGGCCAACGTGCCCTCGCAGGCGCTGCCGCCGCTGGAGCGCCTGGTTCCGCTGGCCGCCGAGACGGAGGCCGCGCTGCGCCAGGCCATGGACGAGTTCAAGGGGTAGTCCTGCTCACTCCCCCGCCGCCGCGCCCCGCCCCGCCACGAAGCCGCTGGCCCACGCCCACTGGAAGTTGAACCCTCCGAGGCGGCCCGTCACGTCGCACGCCTCGCCGCAGAAGTGGAGACCCGGCGCGAGCCGGCTCTCCATCGTCCGCCGATGGAGTTCCGCGAGGCGCACGCCGCCGGCCGTGACTTCCGCCTTGCGGTAGCCCTCGGTCCCCGCGACGCGAAGGTCGAAGCGCGTGAGCGCCTCCGCGGCGGCGCGACGCTCGTCGCGGCGGAGGGCCACGAGGGCGGTGGTCGCGGCGGGGATCAGCGTCTCCACGAGACGGCGAGGCACGCGGCGGGAGAGCACGGAGGCGACGGTGGCCGCGGCGCCGCCGGGGCGGCGGGCGGCGTCCAGCAGGTGATCCTCCACCTCGCGCGGGTCGCGCGGCGCGGGCGCGGCGCGCACGCAGGCGCCCGGGGCCTTGGGCAGGTCCCGCCAGCCGGCGAACGGGCCCGCGTCCCCCGAGGGTCCCCAGAAGTCTGCCAGCACGCGCACCGGCTCGCCCGCCTCCAGCAGCCGGGCCGCCGCCACGGACGCGTCCAGCGCGGCGGGCCCGCTCACGCCGCGGTGCGTGAACAGGAGGCTCCCGGCGACGCGGTGGACGAGGCGGTCCCCGGGCCCGTGGACGGACAGGACGGCGGGCAGCGTGAGGCCGGAGAGGGACGGCGGCACGTCACCGGTGAGCGGCACCAGCGCGGGCACCGGAGGCGCCAGGTCGTGGCCCGCGGCGCGGGCGACGTCGAAGGCGAGCGAGGTCGCCCCGGTCTCCGGCACCGAGAGGCCGCCCGTGGCCACGACGACGCGGCGGGCGAGCATCCCGTCCACGGACCAGGGCGCGTCGGCGCGGCCCGTGGGCCCCACCGTCGCCACCGGCGTTCCGAAGCGCGTCTCCACGCCCGCCTCCGCCAGCGCCGCGCGCAGCGCCGCGAGGATGCGCTCCGCGTTGCCCTCCGCGGGAAAGACCTTGCCGCCCGGCTCCACGCGCAGCGCGACGCCGCGCGCCTCGAAGAACGCCCGCACCGCCGACGGCGGGAACTCCCGCAGGACGGACCGCGCGGCGGGCGGCGTCGACGTGTCGTAGTCCCCCACGTCCACCCGCTCGTTGGTCACGTTGCAGCGCCCGCCCCCGCTGATCCGGATCTTCCGCGCCGGCGGATCCCGCCCGTCCAGCAGCACCACCCGCGGCGCACTCTCCGACGCCTCCCCCGAACTCCCGTCCCCCCGCAACGCCCCCCGCGCCGCCAGCGCCGCGAACGTCCCCGCGGCTCCGGCGCCGAGCACGAGGAGCGGGGTCGAAGGGCGATCCACTAGCCCACCACCCGCAGCGCCCGCGCCTTGAACACGACGAGGACCTCCGCGCCCGGCGCCAGTTCCAGGGCACGGGCGGCGGCGGGGGTGCAGTCGGCGTGGAGAGGCTGGCCGGCGTCGAGGGCGACGCGGACGACGCCGGCGGACTCGCGCAGCACGAGGACGCGCGCGGGGAGGCGGTTGCGCGCGGAGAGATCGCCGGGCTCGCCGCGCGCGAGGAGCAGGTCCGACGAGGAGACCCGCGCCCAGAGCGGTCCGGCGGCGGGCGCGGGTCCGGCGAGGACGAGGGGGGTGGCGCCGAGGCGGGCGCGGTCGGAGCCCGCACCGTCGGCGTCCACGCGGAGGAGGTTCTCGGCGGGCTCCGCGGAGGGCAGCGCGGGGAGGACCTCCGCGGGGGCGCCGCGCGCGGTCACGCGTCCCCCCTCCATGAGGAACACGGTGGACGCGATGCGGAGGACCTCCGTGCGCGCGTGGGTGACCAGCAGCGCCGGCAGCGCGAACTCCTCCACCACTCGCTCCACGAACGCGAGCGCGCGGAAGCGGCCCTCCTCGTCCAGCGCCGAGACCGGCTCGTCGAGGAGCAGCAGCCGGGGCCCCGAGAGCAGCGCCCGCCCCAGCGCCACGCGCTGGCGCTCCCCTCCCGAGAGCGTCCCCGGCGCCCGCGCGAGCAGCGGCCCCAGGTCGAGCACCTCCACCACCCGCTCGAACCCCCCCGAACCCGACGCCGATATTCCCGGAATGTCGCGTGCGAGTTCGCGGGGGCGGCGGCCGTAGCGGAGGTTCCGCTCGACGGAGAGGTGGGGGAACAGGAGCGCCTCCTGGGGCACCCAGCCGACGCGGCGGCGCTCCGGGGGGAGCGCGACGGCCCCGTCGAGGAGCACGTGGTCGCCCAGCGCGACGCGGCCGGTGGCGCCGGGGAGGACGCCGGCCAGGGCCGCCAGCGTGGAGGTCTTCCCGCTCCCGCTGGGGCCGAACAGCGCGAGCACCGGGCCCTCGGCGTCGAGATCGGCGCGGAACTCGGCGGCGAGTTCGAACGCCGGCGACAGCCGGGCCCGGACGGAGACGTCGAGGACGCTCACGCCGCTCCCGGTCTCCCGCGCCGCAGCGCGACCTCGCCCGCGCCGAGGAGGAGGAGGGCCACGACCACGGACGCCGCCGCAGGGGCCCACGCGTCGGCGAGGCCGCCGGCGGACTGGAGGCGCGTGTAGACGAGCAGCGGGAGGGTGCGCGTCTCGCCCTCGATGTTCCCGGCGAAGACCATGGTGGCGCCGAACTCGCCGAGGCTCCGCGCGAAGCAGAGGATCCCGGCCGCGACGACCCCCGCCCGCGCCAGGGGAAGCGTGACCGTGACGAACGCGCGCACCGGTCCCGCGCCCAGCGTGCGCGCCACGGACTCCAGGCGCGGGTCGACCTGCTCGAACGCGGCGCGGCAGGCGCGGAGCGCCAGCGGGAACCCGGTCACCGCGGCGGCGAGCACGGCGGCGGCGGTCGTGAACGCGACGTCCACGCCGGCCCCGTGGAGCGGTCCTCCCAGCGGGCCCCGCCTGCCGAGCAGGAGCAGCAGCGCGTAGCCGGTGACGACGGGAGGGAGGACGAGGGGGAGCATGAGCGCGACCTCGGCGGCGACGCGGCCGCGGGCGCGGCTCCGCGCCAGCCAGCGTCCGAGGAGGACCGCCGGCGGCAGCGCCAGGGCCGTGCCGAGGGCGCCCACGAGGATGCTCAGCCGCAGCGCCTCCGTCACCGGTTCCGCCCGGGAAGCCGGAAGCCGGCGCGCGCGAAGCGGCGACCCGCCTCCTCCCCCTGGAGGAACGCGAGGAACGCGGCGGTCGCGGGCGCGGCGTTCCCCGTGGCGACGGCCACGTAGCGGACGGGAGGCGCCACCTCCGGGGGAAACCCCTCGGCGACCCGCACGCGCGACGAGGCGCGCGCGTCGGTGGCGTACACGACTCCCGCGTCGGCCTCGCCGGACTCCACCAGCGCCAGCGCGGCGCGCACGGTGTCGCAGGGAATCACCCGGGACGCCACCCGCTCCCAGGCCCCCATGCGTTTCAGCGCGGCCCGCGCATACTTGCCGGCGGGCACGTGGGAGGGGTCGCCCAGGGCGACGCGGGTCGTGTCCGAATCGAGGAGGGAGGCGCCCAGCGGGCCCGGGGACTGGACGAAGACCTTGATCGGACGATCCACGGGGACGACGACCACGAGTTCGTTCTCCAGCAGGACGCGGCGCGTCGCCGGGTCCCCGCGTCCCTCCCGGAGGACGAAGTCGGCCCACTCCTCGTCGGCGGAGAGGAACAGATCGCAGGGGGCGCCGGCGGCGATCTGGCGGGCCAGCGTGGAGGACGCCGCGAGGTTCAGGAGCACGCGCTGACCGGTCTCCGCCTCGTGGACGCGGGCGAGATCCGCGAGTACGTCGCCGAGGCTGGCGGCGGCGAACGCGCGGAGGGGGGCGGGGGCGGCCGCCGACCCGGCGTCGCACGCGGGCGCCGCCACGAGGGCGGCCATGAGGGTCGCCGCGGTGGCGAGACGGGTCATTCGTCGCCGGCGCGCGGGGACGGGATCGGGGCGGCCTCCACCACGACGCTGGTCGCCTTGATCACGGCGGCCACGAAGGAGCCCGGCTGCAGATCCAGTTCGTCGGCGGCCTCGCGGGTGAGGAGCGAGACCAGGCGGAACGGACCCGCGCGGATCTCCACCTGCGCCGAGACCCTGTCGCGGACGACCCGGGTGACGATGCCCGGGAGCCGGTTCCGCGCCGAGGCGCGACGCCCCGCGGGCTTCGACGCCGCGCCGGCCTGGGCCTCGGCGAACCTGGCGAGCGCCGCTCCCGCCACCACACGCTGGCCGCCGCGGGTCCGGCTCGTGGCCAGTTTCCCGCCCTCCGCGAGCCTCCGCACGCTGTCCACGGAGATCCCGAGGATGGCCGCCGCCTGCCCCAACCGGTAGACGCTCATGCCGCGAATCCTACGGAAAAAGGCCGCAGATCCAAGCCACTCCCGCCGAAAACCTTGCGGCGGGGTCTGACCCCGGGGTCAGGCGGGGACGGGCTCGCGGGCCCACATGCCGGAGCGGAAGGCGGCGATGCGGCCTTCCACGGCGGAGGCGGCGACGGTGAGGGGGGAGGCGAGCCAGAGCATCCCGGGGCCGGACCGGCCGCGGAAGTTGCGGTTGATGGCGGAGACGGTCACCTGTGTCGCGTCCGTGGAGACGCCGGGCCCGCAGCCGATGCACGCGCCGCAACCGGGCCGGATGACCTCGACGCCGGTGGCCGCGAACACGTCGAGGTAGCCCCGCCGCCGCGCGTAGGCCTCCACGTCCTCGGATCCGAACTGGATGTAGAACCGCACGCCGTCGGCGACGCGCCGGCCGGCGTCCCGCGCCTCCGTCATGACGCGGGCGTAGAACTCGAGGTCCTCCCGCTTCCCCGCCGTGCAGGAGCCGCCGTAGGCGATGTCGATGCGCACGTCGCCGATGTCCGCCACCTCGGCCCCGTTGGTGGGATCCGAGGGGATGCCGCGGTCGGGATCGCCGGGCGTGGCCACCATGGGCGGGATGGCGGCGAGATCGATGGAGTGCACGCCGCCCGCGTAGGCCGCGCCCGGGTCCGGTGCCACGGCGCGCGCCCGCAGCGCCGCGAGGTCCGTGCCGGGCCTCCGCGCGGCGAGCCAGCGGAAGGTCTCGTCGTCGGCCTCGCAGATGCCGGTCTTCGCGGTGCACTCGGTGGCCATGTTGGCGAGCGTCGCGCGCTCGTCCATCGAGAGGGACGCCAGCCCCGGCCCGCCGAACTCCATGACGCGATCCAGCGTGTCCTGCCGGCGGGCGTACGTGGCCAGGATGTGCAGCATCACGTCCTTGGCGGTGCAGCCGTCCCGCAGCCGCCCGTGCAGTTCGAACCGGATGGACTCGGGCACGGTCACCGCCGTCACGCCGGAGTGGACCAGCGCGGCGTACTCCGTCGCACCGACGCCCCACGCCAGTGCGTTGTTCCCGCCGCCCATGCAGGTGTGGCTGTCCGTGGCCTGGATGAAGTCGCCGGGCTCGATGAACTCCTCGCGGGCCACCTGGTGGCAGATGCCCGGCGACACCCCGTCCTTCGCCGAGTAGTCGCGCACGCCGGTGTGGCGCTGGAACTCCCGCTGCATGTCCCGGAGGATCTGGATCTTGTCCGCGAAGGGCGCCATGCGCGCGACGCCGTCGGCGTAGATGAGGTGGTCCTCGAAGACCGCGAACTTCGCCGGGTCGGCGACGCGGTAGTCGGCGCCGTGCTCCTCGCGCAGGAAGTGGTGCACCTGGGCGGTGGTGAACTCGTGGGAGTAGCCGCCATCCACGCGCACCATCACCGCGTCGCCGGGCAGCAGCACCGTCCCCTCGGGGAGGCCGACGAGGTGCCGCGCGAGCACCTTCTGCGCCATGGTGCGCGGACGCGCCGCCCGCGCCGGGAGGGCCGGGACGGAGACCGTCCCCGCGGAGAGCGCCTTGGTGAACGCGAACAGGCCGCCGTGGGCGACGATGAGCCGCTCCACGGGATCGCATCCGCCCATGAACTCTTCCAGGGGGATCGACTCCCCCGCCTGGAGGCGCCGCAGGACGTCGTGGCCGGCCATGAGGACGCCCTGGGAGATGTTGTTGCGCGCGTGGATGGGCGCGAAGGAGGCGGCGATGGCGATGCGGATGCCGCTCCACTTCTCCGCCTGCACCGCGGTCTCGCGGGAGGACCCGGTCCCCTTCCGGTAGCCGGACACGATGATCTCGAACCCGCCGTCCCGCAGCGCGTCCTGGGTGAAGAGCCGCCCGCCGTCCACCACCAGCCCGGCGTAGGCGTTGCGCGCGATGTCCTCGGGCCGGTAGGAGAAGCAGACCCAGGCCGGGGTCATGGCGTCGGTGTTCACGTCGTCCAGGAGGTCCTCGACGCGGACGTCCTCCATCCTCAGGTCGAGTTCCCCGGCCAGCTGGCGCCGGATGAGGGCGGGGTCCTTGGTCAGGAAGAGGACGCGCCGACCCGGCGTGAGCGAGACGGTGCGACGGGGAGCGCCGTTCGTGGGTGCCATGGGGCGGCCATTCTACCGTCGCGGGCACGCACGCGCGCCCTGTCCGCACCGGTGCCGCGCGCTTCCGCTGGCGCGTCGCGGCGGCGTGCGGTTCAATGGGGTCATGAGGAACTCCCCCACCGGGACGGGGTTGCGTTTCGGCGCGGCGGCCGCCGTGCTCGCCCTTGCCGCCGGCGCCCCCGCGTTGCCGCCGTTCCAGCCGCTCCGGTTCCAGGAGATGTCCACCCTTTCCGGGGGGACCATCGAACTGCCCGCGGCGCCCTCCGACGCGGAGAAGACGGTGGGGGCATTCGCGGACACGGACGGCGACGGCTGGGACGACCTCATCTACCTCACCGGCGAGGGCCATCCGTTCCAGTACTTCCGCAACGTCCCCGACGGGAGCGGGGGGCGCACCTTCGAGCCGTTCCCCGCGAACCACGGCCTCGACACGGGCGCGTGCTTCGAAAGGGACGGCGCCGCGCTCACGGCGGGCGACGTGGACGGGGACGGGGACGTCGACCTGTTCGTCGGCGTCGGCTACTCCCCGCTCCGGATCTCCGGGCAGAACATCCTGATGCTGAACGACGGCACGGGCCGGTTCGTCGACGCGACGATTTCGGCGGGCCTGCTGGACGGCAACCACACGACCTGCGGGGCGGTCCTCTGGGACATGGACCTGGACGGCGACCTCGACCTCTTCACCTGCAACACCGACTTCTCCTCCGCGGGCAAGTTCGGCGACGGCCGGGCGCACCTCATGAGGAACATGCTCGTCGAGGAGGGGACACTCCGCTTCGTCGACGTCATCGAGTCCAGCGGAATCGACGAGCGGGGCCGTTCCGTCTGGGCGGTCTCCGCGGTGGACTTCGACCTGGACGGCGACGGGGATCTCCTCATCACGCACGACATCCAGGGACTGACGCAACTCTTCCGCAACGACGGGACGGGCCGGTTCACCGAGGTCACCGGCACCGTCGGCGGGGGGGAGGGCGACGATGCGGCGCAGTCCTCCTTCGGCAACGACACGCCGTCGGCGATGGGCGCGGACTGGGCCGACATCGACAACGACGGCGATCTCGACCTGTACCTGACGGACATCAACACGAACGCCCTCTACGTCGCGAACGCGGACGGCACCCTCGCGGAGCGCGGCGAGTCGGCCGGAGTGCGGGCCGGTCTCGTCACGTGGGGCTGCGTCTTCGCGGACTTCGACCTGGACGGTTTCGCGGATCTGCACGTCGCCGGAGGCGACACGTACTTCAACAACCGCACCACGATGCGCTCCTGGCTGTACCACAACATGGGCGACGGGACGTTCGTCGAGGAGTTCGCGGGCTCCGGCCTCCGCCACGATCCGGGCGAGAACCGCGAGGACGGGACGTCCATCTCCGACTACGACCGGGACGGACGCGTGGATCTCCTCTCCGTGCGCGCCTACCGGACGGAATCCTCCCCCTATCTCTACCGGAACGTGACCGATGTCGGTGAGGCGCGCTGGATCTCGGTGACCCTGCGCGGCAACGGCACCGCGTCCAATCGTTCCGCCATCGGCGCCCACGTCCGGGTGTGGCCCCGGGACGGTTCCGGGAACGTGATCCGGCCCCTCGTCCAGCAGCGGCACGTGGTGAGCCAGCACGGGCGGAACAGCGTGTCCTCGTTCGACCAGGTCGTCGGCCTCGGCCCCGAGGCGGCGACCGTGGACGTGGAGGTCACGTGGCCCCGCAGCGGGCCCCTGGAGTCGCGGCGCGACCTGTACGTCGGCCTCGCCATCCCCGACGCCCACCGCATCGTCCTCGACGACGCGCTCCCCGCGTATCCGCACGCGGCCTCCGCGTCGGCGAGCCTGCTGACGCACTCCACGCCCTTCTCGATTCCGGTGACCGGGGCCGGCGGTCCCGGCGCACCCCCCGTGGCGGCGCTGGAGGACGCACCGGAGTGGCTCTCGCTCGCGGGGAGCGGAGCACAGGGCTGGTCCATCGAGGGGACCGCGCCCGCGGACGCGCCGAGCCCGCTGCGGTTCGTCGTCTTCCTCCACGATCCGGCGGTTCCGGGTTCGGGCACGCGCCAGGCCGTGACGCTCTCCCTGGTTCCCCCGCTGGTCGTGGACGAGATCCAGGTGAAGGGGAAGGGGAAGAAGATCGTGCTCCTCGGACGGAACATCCCGCCCATCGGGCTCCTCTCCGCGGTGGACGGCATCCTCGCGAAGAAGACGAAGGTGAAGGCGCTCCGGCGCCCGACGCCGGAGGGCTCGACGGCACGCGTGACGGTGACGACCCCGTTCAAGGGCCGCGGCGAGCGTGCCGGGTACCACGTCCTCCGCATCTGGGACGCGAACGTCGAACCGCGAACGACGACCGTGGACTACACGGTCCCGTAGCCGGACGCATTCAGGAGGGACCGAGGTCCCGCGAACCCCGGCGAACGCGTCGGGCTAACCGCGCAGCCGCCGCCCGCCGTCCACGTGGAGGATCTCCCCCGTGACGTAGGTCGGACCCTCGACGAGGAAGGCCACGGCCTCGGCGATCTCCTCCTCGGTGCCCAGGCGGCCCGCGGGGATGCGCCGCACGAGGGCGGGTCCCAGCCGATCCCCGGCGTCGTCGGGGAGCACGATCGCCCCGGGCGCCACGGCGTTGACCCGGATGGCGGGCGCGAGTTCGCGGGCCAGCACCCGCGTCATCATGTGGAGCGCCGCCTTCGACACGGAGTAGGGGCCGTACCCGCCGAGCGGTCGCTCCCCGTGGATGTCGCCCAGGTTCACGATGCAGCCGCCGCCGGCGGCGCGCATGCCCGGCGCCGCCGCCGCCGCGAGGAGCCAGGGCGCCCGGGCATTGACCGCCCAGTGCTCGTCGAGATCGGCGGCGGCGTCCTCGACCGTCGCCGTGCGCCGGAACACGGACGCGTTGTTGACGAGCACCCGCACAGGTCCAAGCGCCTCCTCCACGGCGCGGACGAGCGCCCCCGGCGCCCCGGGCACGCGCAGGTCGGCGGGGAAGCAGGCGGCGGTGCCGCCCGCGGCGCGAACCAGTTCGGCGGTGCGGTCGGCGTCCGCGGAGCGCACGCGGCAGTGGATCGCGACCGCGCCCCCGCCCCGCGCGAGACGGACGGCGACGGCGCGACCGATGCGCCGCGCCGCGCCCGTCACCAGGACCGTCCCGCCGTCCGGACTCACGAGCGCATTGTCGCTCCGGACGGCTCCGATCGGGCGTTCGTCCGCGCGGACGACCCCGTCCCCGGGGGCGCGCCGCGGGAGGCCCGCCCGCGCCACGCCGCGGCCCCGCCGACGCCGGCGAGGATCCAGGCCGCGGCGGTGAACAGCGGGCCGTCGGCGAGCCAGAGCGCCAGCAGCGAGTCCCCCCAGCGCGCGACGGGGGAGGTCCCGCCCGGGGAGGTCACGACGCGCGTGGCGGAGAACGCCGGTCCCGGCCGGACCCGCACGTAGTGGAAGTCGTCGCCCGGCTCCACGTCCTTCCCGCCGCCGCCGCTGACGATCATGGGGAATCCCGCCCGGTCGTCGAGGGAGTAGCCGTGCCAGTGGCCGCAGGCGAGCAGCGTCACGGCGTTGTCGCGGAGGATCGCGACCATGCGTCGCGCCAGGTCGAGGTCGTGCATCGAGTGGCCCCGTGCCATGCCCTCCGGATACCGGTGCCCCGGCTGCCACGGCGGCGTGTGCGAGACGACGATGCACCAGGGCTGCGCCGGAGGGGTTCCGGCGGCGGCCGCGGCATCCACCTCGCGGCGCCACGCCGTCGCCTCGCGATCGAGGAAGTCGATCGTCCCGGAGGTCGGATCCTCGCGGCTGCTGTCGAGGAGGATCGCGCGCACCGGTCCGACGTTCACGACGCGGTCGGACGGGCCGAAGGCGGCGCCGAACGCCTCCATCGTCGGGTCCAGTTCCCGATCGTGGTCCCCCGGCACGACGAGCATCGGGAAGGGCAGCGCGGCGACATCCACGAGGAAGCGCCGGTACTCCGCGGAGGTCCGGTACGAGGCGTCGCCCGTGTGCACCGCCAGGAGCGCGGGCTCGCGCGCCATGGCCTCCAGGTTGCGCTCCCACTGGGGGGATCCGGCGCCGGAGTCCCCGACCACGAGGATCAGCGGGGCGACGCCGGGGGGCGCGGCCGGCGCGGAGGCGGAGACCGGCCGATGGACCGCCGACGGGTAGGCCCCCCGCACGTGCACCTCGATGGCGGTGGCCGCGAGGGCGACCACCACGAGCGCTCCGCAGACGATGGCGGGGGCGTGTCCCACGGCGGCAATCTACGGGGATTCCGCACCCGTCGGAAGCCGGGGCACCGTGACGAATCCGTCATGCCTCCGCCCCAGCGGGCCTCCCCCTCGACCGCTACCCTCCGCGCACGTGGTAGTAGATCGCCTCGGGGTGGTGGACCACGAACGCCGCGGTGGAGGCCTCGGGGTCGATCTGGTGGGCCTCCGTCAGGTCGGCGCCGATGGCCTCGCGGACGCCCAGCAGGTCGAACATGGCCGCGTGGTGGGACAGGTCGGGGCAGGCGGGGTAGCCGGGGCTGTAGCGCTTGCCGCGCCCCGGCGGCAGTCCCAGTTCACGGCGCACGCGCAGGTGCACGAACTCCGCCAGCGCCTCCGCGGTCTCCACCGCCAGCCCGTGGAGGTGGTACGAGCGCGAGTAGTCCCCCGCGTGGGAGAGCCGCTCCGTCTCCTCCGCGATCCGGCGGCCCACGGTGACGCACTGGAGCGCCACGACGTCCCGCCGCCCCGACGCCTCCGGGGCGAAGTAGTCGGCGATGCAGAGGTGCGGGCCGGTGCCCTGCCTCGGGAAGGTGAACGCGGCAATCTCGCGGTCGTGGTCCGTCGGGTGGAACAGGACCACGGTCCGCCCGCGCGCGACGCACGGCCAGAATCCGTAGACCGCCCTCGGCCGGAGGAGCGCCTGCTCGCGGCACTCGCGCTGGAGCCGCTCCCGGAGCGGCGCGAACTCCTCCGCGATGAGCCGGTCCCGCTCCGCGTTGTCCTTCCCGCGCACGCCCCAGGAGAGGAAGTAGAGCGAGCGGTCGCTGATGTGACGGTAGACCTCGTCGAGGTCGATGTCCTCCACCGTCCGCGCGCCGAGGAACGGCGGGACCGGCGGCTCCACGTCGACGCGCACCGACGAGCGGGGCAGGGAGTCGGGGTCGCGCGGTTCCGCGGCGGGGGCCGCGGGCTCCGCGGTCTCCTCGCCCACGGACCGGAGGAGCGCGGCGCGCCGGTCGGGATCGCGGAGGCCGTCCGCGGTGGCGAGCCCCTCGAACGCGTCCTTGCAGTAGAAGACGCCGCCCGGGTACGCGGTCCCGTCCTCGAGCCGGTTGATGCGGCGCCCGAAGGCCCGGTTGATGGCGGCTCCGCCCACGAGCACGGGGACGTCCACGCCGCGCCGCCTCAGCTCCGCCACGACCACGGGCATCTGGCGGGAGGTGGAGACGAGCAGCGCGGACAGTCCGACCACGTCGGCCCGGTGCTCCACGGCCCGGTCCACGATGACGTGGGCCGGGACCTGCTTGCCGAGGTCATGGACCGTCCACCCGTTGTTGCCCAGGATGGTGCGGACGAGGTTCTTGCCGATGTCGTGGACGTCCCCGAACACGGTGGCGACGACGACCACGCCCTTGGTCGCGCCGTCCGCGCGGTCCAGGAACTTCTCCACGTGCGAGACGGCCCGCTTCATGACCTCCGCGGACTGGAGGACGAACGGGAGGATCAGTTCGCCCGCGCCGAAGCGGTCGCCCACCTCCTTCATCGCCGGGAGGAGCACCTCGTTCAGGACCTGGACCGGGCTCCGCGATTCCATGCACCGGTCGAGGAGTTCCTCGATCCCGTCGGGCTTGCGGTGGAGGACGCACCAGTGGATGCGCGCCGCGGGGTCGGCGTGGGAGACCTCCTCCTCCTCGCGACGATGGTCCGCCGGAGCCCGCTGCTCGCAGTAGGCGATGAAGCGCGGGAGCGCGTCCTCGCGCCGCGCGAACACGAGGTCGTCGGCCAGCGCCCGCTCCTCCGCGTTGAGCTCGTTGTAGGGCGTGATCTCCAGCGGGTTGACGATGGCCATGTCGAGCCCCGCCTGCACGCAGTGGTAGAGCATCACCGAGTTGAGGATCTTGCGGGCCTCGGGCCCGAGGCCGAACGAGACGTTCGACACGCCGAGGATGGTGCGCACGCCGGGGAGCGCCGCCTTGACGGAACGGATGCCCTCGACGGTCTCCACGGCGGAGCGGCGGAACTCCTCCTCGCCCGTGGCGAGCGTGAACGTCAGGCAGTCGAACACGAGATCGCCCGGGTCGAGGCCGTACTCGCCGACGACGATTTCGTGGATGCGGCGCGCCACCTCCGTCTTCCGCTCCGCGGTCTTCGCCATCCCGACGGGGTCGATGGTGAGGGCGATGACCGCGGCGCCGTACTCCATCACCGCGGGCATCACCGCGTCCACGCGGCCGCGGCCGTCCTCCAGGTTCACGGAGTTGACGAGGCACCGGCCCGGGTAGACCTCCAGCGCGGCGCGAATGACGTCCGGCTCCGTCGAGTCGATGCAGACGGGGGCCGGCACCGCGAGCGCGATCTTCCGCAGGAGGGCGGTCATCTGTTCCCGCTCGTCGACGCGCTCCGTGAGCGCCACGCAGACGTCCAGGACGTGGGCGCCGCCCTCGACCTGACCCCGCGCGATGTCCACGATGGCGGCGAGATCGTCCTTCAGGAGGAGCCGCTTCATGCGGCGGCTCCCCTGGCTGTTGACGCGCTCGCCCACGAGCGTGGGGCGGGGCTCCTGCGTGAGGTCGGCGGCGGCCATCATCGAGGAGAGCGCATGCCGCCGCGTCGGCGCGCGGGGTCGCCGGGGGACGCCGCGCACCGCTTCCACCACGGCCACGAGGTGCTCGGGAGTCGTGCCGCAGCAGCCTCCCACCGCGTCCACGCCGAAGTCGCGCACGAACTCCGCCAGCGCCTTCGCGAACGGGCCCGGCTCCATGGGATAGCGGGCGACGCCGTCCACGTTGATGGGGAGCCCGGCGTTGGGCAGCACGGTCACGGGACGGAGGGAGCGGTCGCAGAGCGTGCGCAGCGCATCCCGCATCTCCTCGGGGCCCGTGGAACAGTTGATGCCCACGAGGTCGGCGCCCAGCGACTCGAGCGTGACCAGCGCCGCGGCGGCCTCCGTCCCGAGGAGCATCCGCCCCGACGCGTCCAGCGTCACCTGGAGGATGAGCGGGACCGTCCGCCCCGCGGTGCGGAAGGCGCGCCGGATGCCGAGCACCGCCGCCTTCACCTCGAGGATGTCCTGGGAGGTCTCCACCTGGAGGCAGTCCACGCCCCCCTCGAGGAGCCCCGTCGCCTGCCGCTCGAACTCGACGGAGAGTTCCGGCACCGGCGTTCCGCCGAGGTCGCGATCCTCCGACGCCGGGAGGAGTCCCGTGGGACCGATGGACCCGCTCACCCAGCGGGGCCGCGCCGGCGTGGAGAACCGATCCGCCGCGCGGCGCGCCAGCCGCGCCGCCTCCCGGTTCTGCTCCTCCGTCCGTTCGGCCAGGCCGTACTCGCCGAGTTTCCGCGGGGTCCCGCCGAAGGTGTCCGTCTCGATGACGTCGCAGCCCGCGCGGAGGAAGCCGTCGTGGACCGCCTCCACGGCGTCGGGGCGCGTGAACACGAGGTTCTCGTTGCAGCCGTCCAGCCCGCCGAAGTCCGCCGCGGAGAGTCCCAGCACCTGGAGCGACGTGCCCATCGCCCCGTCGAACACGAGGACGCCTTCGCGGACGCGGAGCAGGAGCGGGTGCATGGGAGCCGGGCATTGTGCCGCCGCCCCCCGCGGCCCCTTCAGGAAGCGACGGGCCGGAGGTCTTTACCGTGAATTGACGCGGCCGTGCGACGGCGACCCCCGGCGGGACCGTAGGATGCACGTGCCGTCCGCCGGAGGATCGCATGCCCGTTCCACCGCCCATGAAGCCGTCACACCTCCTGAATCGGGAGCTCTCCTGGCTCGCGTTCAACGATCGCGTCCTGGGCGAGGCGCGGGACACGCTGGTGCCGCTGCTCGAGCGGCTCAAGTTCCTGGCCATCCTGTCGGCCAACCTGGACGAGTTCTTCATGATCCGCGTGGCCGGGCTCCGCCGCCAGGTGCTCGCCGGGGATCGCACCCCCTCACCCGACGGACGCTCACCGCAGCGGCAGCGCGAGGAGATCTCCCGCGCGGTCCATGCCATGGTGGAGGAGGCATCGCGCATCTACCGCATGGAGATCCTGCCGGAGCTGACCCGGCACGGGATCCGCATCCACGACTCGACCTCGCTGAGCGAGGTCCAGCGCGCCGCGGCCCAGGGCATCTTCGAGCGGGAGGTCTACCCCGTCCTCACTCCCCTCGCCGTGGACCCGGGGCATCCGTTCCCGCACCTCTTCAACAAGACGCTCAACCTCGCGGTCATGCTCGAGCGGGAGGGCGGCTCGGAGCACTTCGGCATCGTCCAGGTGCCGCGGTCCGTCGACCGGCTCGTCCGGCTGCCCTCGGAGAGCGGCGGCACGGAGATCCTCCTCCTCGGTTCCCTCATCCGGATGAACCTGCCGTCGCTCTTCCCCGGCCTCCGCGTGAGGTCGGCGCACCGCTTCCGCGTCACGCGCGACGCCGACCTGACGCTCGAGGAGGAACTCGAGGAGGACCCGCTGCTCACCACCATCGAGCGACAGCTCCGGCAGCGGGAGTGGGGCATCGCGGTACGGCTGGAGGTGGACGCCGGCATGCCCGCCGAGGTCGAGGCGATGGTGCGCGAGGCGCTCGGCGTGGACGCGCTCGACGTGTACCGCGTCGACGGGCCCCTGCAGATGTCCGATCTGATGGGCGTCACGACGCTCGCCGACCACGGACACCTGCACGATCCGCCGTTCGTGCCCGTCGTCCGGCCGCCGCTTCGCGAGGGGGACGACGTGTTCCGGGCGATCCGGGAGGGCGACATCCTCCTCCACCACCCGTACGAGTCCTTCGAGAGCGTGATCCGGTTCGTGGAACAGGCCGCCGAGGACCCGGCCGTGGTCGCCATCAAGCAGACGCTCTACCGGACCTCCGGTCACTCCCCCATCGCCGACGCGCTGGCGCGGGCGGCGGAGAACGGGAAGCAGGTGGCGGCCCTCGTGGAGCTGCGCGCGCGGTTCGACGAGGGGTCGAACATCCTCTGGGCGCGCGCGCTGGAGCGGGCGGGCGCCCACGTCGTCCACGGCCTCGTGGGGCTGAAGACGCACTGCAAGATCGCCCTCGTCGTGCGCCGGGAGGAGGACGGGCTGCGCCGGTACGTCCACCTCTCGACGGGGAACTACAACGCGTCCACGGCACGCGCCTACACCGATCTCGGCCTGCTGACCTGCGACGCGGACATCGCCGCCGACGTCGGCGAACTGTTCAATCTCCTCACGGGGTACGCGGTTCCCCCCCGGTGGCGCCGCATCGCCGTCGCGCCCACCGGTCTCAAGGAACGCGTGATGGCGCTCATCGCCGCGGAGCGGAAGGAGTCGGAGGCCGGCCGCCCCGCCGCCATCCTCGCGAAGATGAACTCGCTCGTGGACCGCGAGGTCATCCGGGAGCTCTACCGGGCGTCCCGCGCGGGGGTCCCCGTGGACCTCGTGGTTCGGGGCATCTGCTGCCTGCGACCGGGCGTTCCGGGTCTCAGCGAGAACATCCGCGTCCGCTCCGTCGTCGATCGGTTCCTGGAACACGAGCGGATCTTCGTGTTCGGTACCGGCGATCGCGAACAGGTGTGGCTCTCCAGCGCCGACTGGATGCCCCGGAACTTCCTCCGGCGCATCGAGTGCATGTGGCCCGTGCGCGAGCCGGCGCTGCGCCGGCGCCTGGTGGACGAGTGCCTACGCGCCTCGCTGCAGGACAATCGCAAGGCGTGGAGCCTTGACGGCGACGGCGTCTACACGCGCGTCATCCGGATGCCGACGGAGCCGATCCGGCGGAGCCAGATGCTGCTCCTCGCGTCGGAGCGGAAACTCGCCGCGGAGCGTCCCCCGCGGCGGCGACCGCTCTTCGTCCCGCGCCGGCCCGCTCCCTCCGGCGGGCCCGAGGGGGCACCTCGGAACGGGAAGTCGCGCGACCGCGGGGCCGCCGACCGCCCCGCCGCGCCTCCGCCGTCACGCCGCAGGAAGTCGACGCGCGGGAAGTGATCGCCCTCACCGCCGCGGCGGCGGGAACGGGTACCGGTCGAGGCCGCGGCGGGCGAGGGTGCGCTCGGGGTCGTCGCCGGCCAGCACGTCCGCCACGGCGGCGCCCATGGCGGGGTCGTGGAGGGCCCCGTGGAGTTCCGCGGGATCGATTCGGCCGGCCGCGCGCACGGGCACGTTGCGGGCCTGCTTCCAGACGGCGCGGCTGAGCGTCTGGCGCTCCGTCGCGTCGTCCGCGGGGAACTCCCACTTCCAGCGGACCTCCCCCTTCTTCGTGACGAAGGGCACGTCCTCGGCGAGGCCGTGGAAGACCCGCCACGCGGAGAGTTCGGAGGTGCGGTTGTCCCCGGCCGCCAGGCTCGGCTCCACGGCGCCGCGGGACGCGCCGGAGATGCTGCACGTGTCCTCGGGGGAGTAGACGCAGGCCAGTTCCACCTCGCGCAGCGTGGGGGGCGGGGGCACGTAGACGGGGAAGAACCACGACCGGTCGTTGCGGAGATTGCGGAGCGTGGCGCAGAGGATCGGCATGCCGAGCGTGACGACCTGGCCCGGCTTCCGCGCCGCCATGCCCACGGCGTGGAGCGCCACGCTTCCTCCGTGCCCGTGCCCCACCAGGTGGACATCGCTGTCCGCGGGAACGGACTCCAGGATGCGTCGGAGCTGGCGCGCCGCCTCGTGCCGGGCGTCGTGGTCGTGCCACCCCTGCCAGCGATAGGGCTGCACCGTGACCTGCGCATCGGGGAGCCGCTCCCGCAGCCGCCGCCGGAGGCGCCACGCGAAGGAGTCCTTCGCCTTCGGGTCGGTCCACGAGAGGTCCTCGCCCCGGCCGGAGGGGTCCGCCGCGGTGCCGTGGACGATGAGCACGAGCACGCGGCGCGGCCCCGTGGGCTCCGGCGGCTCCGGGCCGAGGTCGTCCTCCGCGATCACCGGCGGCGGCGGGGGCGGAGGCCGGTCGTTCCGGGGCGGGTCCGCGGGGCGCGGCGTTTCCCGCGGCTCCGGGAGGGGCTCCGCGCGCGGGGGAGCGCCGCCGCCGCGCCCCGGTCCGTCGAGGGACCCGCAGCCGGCGAGGAGGAGGAGACCCGCCGCGAACAGGAGGCCGGGGGCCGGGTTCGACGCGCCGAGGAATCCCACCGGAGACCTCCCTGGATGGAGTCGAGAACCGCCTGCCCGTCGCAACCCGCGTGCCGCGATGGGACCTACGCGCGCTCCACCCTCACGGCGCAGAACTTGAACTCGGGGATCTTCCCGAAGGGGTCCAGCGCGTCGTTGGTGAGGACGTTGGCGGCGGCCTCGCGGAAATGGAAGGGGATGAAGACGCTCCCGCGCGGCGTGCGGTCACCGGAGCGCACGGGGATCTCGATGGTCCCGCGCCGGCTGGACACCCGGACCCGGTCCCCTTCGGCCACGCCGAGGTCGGCGCAATCCCCGGGGTGGATCTCGACGAAGGCCGCGGGCTCGATGGCGTCCAGCGCGGCACTGCGGCGCGTCATGGTCCCGGAGTGCCAGTGCTCCAGCACGCGGCCGGTGTTGAGGACGAACGGGTACGCCGCGTCCGGCAGTTCCGCCGCCGGCTTCCACTCGGCGGGCACGAACCGGCCCCGCCCGTCGGCCGTGGGGAAGTCCTCGTCGAAGAGCACGTTGATGCCATCGGTCTCCGGGTCGGGGCACGGCCAGAGCTTTCCCGTGTCGGCGAGGTTCCCGTGCGTGAGCCCGTGCAGCGACGGCGCCAGCGACGCGAGTTCGTCGAACACCTCCGACGGGCTCGCGTAGTCCATGGGGAAACCGACCGCGTTGGAGACGTCGCAGATGATCCGCCAGTCCTCGCGCGCATCGCCCGGCGGGTCGACGACCTTGCGGCCCACCTGGACGCGACGATCGGTGTTCGTGTAGGTGCCCGTCTTCTCCAGGGCCGTGGAGGCGGGCAGGATGACGTCGGCGAACTCGGCGGTCTCCGTCAGGAAGATGTCCTGCACCACGAGGAAGTCGAGCGCGGCGAGGGCCTTGCGCACCTTGTTCACGTTGGGGTCGGACATGAACGGGTTCTCGCCCATCATGTACATCCCGCGCACGCGCCCCTCCAGCGCCCCCTTCATGATCTCGACGACCGTGAGGCCGGGCTTCGGATCCAGCGCGAGCCCCCACGCCCTCTCGAAGGTCGCGCGCACCTTCGGGTCGCCGACGGGCTGGTAGT
Organism: uncultured Planctomycetota bacterium; assembly: GCA_964607145.1. Classification (GTDB taxonomy): domain Bacteria; phylum Planctomycetota; class JAJSAM01; order JAJSAM01; family JAKLKS01; genus CAZSIX01. Next base: position 87,252 of record CAZSIX010000008.1, read on the forward strand.
CGGGGTAGACCATGGGGATGAGTCCGGCGTCGGAGGCGCCCTGCACGTTGTTCTGCCCGCGCAGCGGGTGGAGGCCGGTGCCGGGGCGCCCGATGTTGCCCGTGGCGAGGCAGAGCGCGATGAGGCAGCGGGCGTTGTCGGTCCCCGTGGTGTGCTGGGAGATGCCCATGCCCCAGAACATGATGGCCGCCTTCGCGCGTCCGTAGCACCGCGCGACGTCCCGGATCTGATCCGCGGGGACCCCGCAGATGTCCGCGGCGAACTCGGGCGTGTACTTCGCGACCATCTCCTTCACGCCGTCGAACCCGCTCGTGCGGGAGGCGATGAACGCTTCGTCCGCCATCCCCTCCTCGACGATGACGTGCAGCATGGCGTTGAGGAACGCCACGTCGGTGCCGGGGCGGAAGCGGACGTAGTGCTCGGCGAAGTCCGCCGTGTCGGGCCGCCGGGGGTCGATGACGATGAGCTTCGTCCCCCGCTTCGCCGCCTCCTTGAAGAAGGTCGCGGCCACGGGGTGGTTCTCCGTCGTGTTCGTCCCGATGAGCATGGCCACGTCGGAGAACTGGATGTCGGCGAACACGTTGGAGACGGCGCCGGAGCCGATGCCCTCCAGGAGCGCAGCGACGGACGACGCGTGGCAGAGGCGCGTGCAGTGGTCGACGTTGTTCGTCCCGAAGCCGGCGCGGACGAGTTTCTGGAAGAGGTACGCCTCCTCGTTGCTGCACTTGGCGGAGCCGAACCCGGCCAGCGCGCCGGACCCGTGGGTCTCGCGGATCCCGCGGAGGCGGGCGCCGACGAGCGCCAGCGCCTCCTCCCAGGTCGCCTCGCGGAAGGCGGGGAGGATCTCGTCGTAGGCCGGCTGGCCACGGCGGCGCCGCGGCGCCCCGTTGCCGGAGCCGTCGCGGTGCCCCGCGGCCTCCATCTCGCCGCGCACGTCGGCGGAGAGCGCTCCCTTGGGATAGTGCGCGTCCCGGCGGATGAGCGGTCGCGTGAGCCGCTGCGGGTGGAGGGAGTAGTCGAAGCCGTAGCGCCCCTTCACGCAGAGGCGCCCCTGGTTCACCGGGCTCTCGCGGCCCTCGGCGCGCACCACCGTCTTCCCGTCCGTGAAGTAGGTGAGCGCGCAGCCGACGCCGCAGTAGGGGCAGACCGACTTGACGGCCTTCAGGGTGGAGGCCGGCGCCTGCGGCGCGGAGACCGGCTTGTGGATCAGCGCGCCCGTGGGACAGACGGCGGCGCACTCCCCGCACGACACGCACGTGGAGGCGCCCATGGCGACGTCCATGTCGAAGCCGATGCGCGTCCCGTAGCCCTTGCCGTTGCGCCCGATGACCTCGTTGGACTGGAGGTCGTCGCAGCCGCGGATGCACCGATCGCAGAGGATGCACGCGTCGTGGTCGACGGCGATGACCGGGGAGGACGCGTCCTTCCGCTTCCGCTCGGCGGCGCGCGGGGCGTGGAACCGCTGCGTCTCCAGCACGCCGTACTCGCGGCCCAGCGCCTCCAGCAGGCAGTCCTTCGTCGTCCGCTCCCGCTCGCACGGAGTCGGGTGGTCGGCCAGGAGGAGTTCCGTGAGCACGCGGCGGCGGCGCTCCAGGTCGGGGCCGCCGGTGGTGACCTCCATGCCCTGCTCGCACGTGCGCACGCAGGAGGCGGGGTTGACGCGCGCCCCCTTCACGTCCACCACGCACATCCGGCAGACGCCCACGGGGGCGAGGCGCGGGTCGTGGCAGAGGACGGGGATGTCGATGCCCAGCAGGCGCGCAGCGTCCCAGACCGTCGTGCCCTCGGGGACGGAGACGGCCCGCCCGTCGATGGTGAGCGTGAGCGTCCGCACGGCGGCGCGTCCGGGGGCCTCGGTGGCGGCGACGGGCGTCACGGGCGGTCCTCCAGGGTCCGGCGGGCGGAGCGGGGCGGCGACGGGGCGAGGTCCGCGAGCCCGAGCCGCCGCAGCGTGGCGGGGAGCGGCAGTCCCTCCCGGTCCCAGCCCCGGGCGTCGTAGTACGCGTCGATCATAGCCGCCAGCTCCGCGCGGCCCAATCCCGACCCGGCCCGCAGCAGCCGGGCCGGCAGCGTGTCCTCCGCCCGCGTCCACCCCTCGCGCCGGTTGTAGAGCTTCCGCAGGTTCACCACGCGTTCCCCCACGCGCAGCAGTTCCGCCCCGTCCATGTCCCACCCGGTGACGAGCCGCAGCAGGCCGGCGCTCTCCCCGGGCAGGTCGTTGAAGACGCCGCGGAGGAACTTGCAGAGCACCAGCGAGTCGAGCACCGCGGCGCGCGTCTCCGACTCCGCGGCGAGCGCGCCCTTGGCGGGATCCGCGGTGCGGCGGTCGGTGGAGGGGGACAGGTCGGCCTCGTAGGCGGACGAGCGGTTGTGGTCCGCGCCGCGCGCCGTCGTCGCCAGCCCGACCGCCATGGTCCTCATCGCGGCGGGGTGGTAGCCGGGGAGTTCCAGCCCCTTCACGTGGGGGGCGAAGTCGGGCGCGTCGCCGCCGATGCGCTCCGCGGCGCGGCGGGAGCCGAGGGCGAGGAGTTCCCCCAGCGGACCCTCGCGACGGGCGGCGCGGCGGAGCGCCTCCAGCATCGCCTCCCCGTTCCCGAAGCGGAGGTCCACGCCGTCGAGTTCCGCCGCCGACAGCAGGCCGCGCTCGGCGCACTCCATGGCGAAGGCCACCGTCGCGCCGGCGGAGATGGTGTCGACACCCTCGTCGTCGCACAGGCGCGCCGCGCGGAGGACGACCTCCCGGTCGGAGACGCCGCAGAGGGGGCCCAGCGCGAAGAGGCTCTCGTACTCCATGCGCACCGTCCCGCCATCGGCGGCGGTGAACCCGTGCTCGCAGCCGATGGTGCACGCGGCGCAGGAGGTGCGCTGGACGCGACCGGCTCCGGCGAGGGCCTCGCCGGAGATGCGCTCGGCGTCGGCGAACTCGGTCTCGCGGAAGTTGCGCGTGGGCAGCGCGCGCAGGCGGTTCAGCACGAGGAGGTTCGCCACGGTGCCGAGTTCCCGGTACTTGAGCGTGGCGGGCCCGAAGGAGCGGGCGGAGAGGTCGCGGGCGGCGGCGACGACGCCGTCGGGGTCGGCCAGCGGGACGGTGCCGGTGCCCCGCGCGGTGACGGCCTTCAGCCCCTTCGCGGCAAGCACGGCTCCGAGCCCCCCCCGCCCCGCGTGGCGGCCCTCGTTGCTGAGGCACGCGTAGGGGACGCCCCGCTCGCCCGCGGGGCCGCAGCAGAGGGCGCGGAGGCCGGGGTCGCCGGACTCCTCGCGGAGCGCCCGCTCGGCGGCGGCGGCGGAGAGGCCGGCGAGCGCCGGGGTCGCGACGACGCGCACCTCCCCGTCCCGCAGGTGGAGCACGGACAGCGCCGGCGCGCGGCCGCGGACGACCAGCGCGTCCACGCCGGCCCGCTTCAGCTCGATGGCGAACCGGCTCGACGACAGCGCGTCCCCGATGCGGCCCGTGAGGGGCGACTTCCCCACCACCGCGAACTTCGCCGACGTCGTGAGAGGTGTCCCCACCAGCGGCGACCCGCAGAGGACGAGCGGGGCCTCCGGGGCGAGCGGGTCCACTCCCGCCGGCCCCTCGCGCCAGAGGAGCAGCGTCGCCAGCCCCACTCCCCCCACGTACGCCCGCAGGTCCGCCGGGTCCAGCGGGACCCGCTCCGCCCCTCCGCTCGTCACGTCCACCCGGAGGTAGGCTCCGTGGCAGCCGTAGGGCGTGGCGGCGCGGTTCATGGCGGGATCTTCCCCGACCCGCCACCCCGCTCCCAACTCGCACGCCGTCATTCCCGGAATGTTGCGTGCGAGTTGGGGGCGCGAACTCGGCGGCGACATTCCGGGAATGATGTCGTCGAGTCGGGGGGGAGGAGGGAGCGCGCCAGGGGAAAATTCATGCGGCGCTCATGCAGGGTTGAGGCCCGCGTGGACCCTTGCGGAGGTTCGGCGGGGCGATCCCGCCGTCTCGGACAGGGGGGGCCACGTGGACAAGCGGGCGAGTCGGGAACGGATGCGGCCGCGGGCGGTCGCGGCGGTCGTGCTGGCGGTGGCCACGGCCGTGGGGACGACCCTCGCGGCCACGAGCGGTCGCACCATCGCGCTCTCGAAGACGGGCACCTACGCGTCGGAGATCTTCGACGACGGCGGCGCGGAGATCGTCGCCTAGGACAGCGCCACGCGCCGCGTGTTCTCCGTCAATGCGAGTGCCGCCGTGGTGGACGTGCTGGACGTCTCCCGGCCGGCGTCGCCGCTCAAGGTGGACGCGATCGACGTCGCGGAATCCCTCGCCGCCGACCCGGCGTTCACGGGAAGCGTAGCCGGCGCCAACAGCGTCGCCGTCCACAGAGGTGTGCTCGCCGTGGCCGTGGAGGCGAATCCGAAGACGGACGACGGCTGGGCCGCGTTCTTCCGGACCGACACCCTGGAACTTCTCGGTTGGGCGGACGCCGGCGCCCTGCCCGACATGATCACGTTCGCCGCCAACGGGCGGCTGGCGGTCGTCGCGAACGAGGGGGAGCCCAACAGCTACGGCCTCCCGGACTCGGTGGATCCCGAGGGGTCGATCACGGTCATCCGGATTCGCGGCAGGTACAAGAGGCTCATCCCCGTCCAGGTGGACTTCACCGACTTCAACGGCCAGGAGGACGACCTGCGGGCGGCGGGCGTCCGCATCTTCGGGCCCGGCGCATCGGCGGCGCAGGACTTCGAGCCGGAGTACATCGCCATCCACCCCGACGGGCGCACCGCCTACGTCACGCTCCAGGAGAACAACGCCGTGGCCGTCGTGGACCTCCGATCGTTCGCGGTGACGCGGGTCATGCCGCTCGGCTTCAAGGACCACTCCCTCCCGGGCAACGGCTTCGACGGCAGTGACCGTGACGGGCCCGGCAGCGCCGGGAAGATCCAGATCGCGAACTGGCCCGTGTTCGGCATGTACATGCCCGACGGCATTGCCGCCTACAGGGCCGCCGATGGCAGGACGTACCTGGTCACCGCGAACGAGGGCGACACCCGCGGGGACTGGCTCGCCGAGGAGGCACGGGTCAAGGACCTGACCCTCGACGCCGCCGCCTTCCCCAACTTCGCGCAGTTGAAGGACGACGACTTCATCGGCCGGCTGACCGTCACGAACACGCTCGGCGACCCGGACCTGGACGGCGACTACGATCAGCTCTACCTCTTCGGCGCCCGCTCCTTCAGCATCTGGGACGAGAACGGCGGCCTCGTGTTCGACAGTGGCGACCAGTTCGAGCGGATCACCGCCGCGGCGTTCCCGGCGAACTTCAACTCCGATCACGTCGCGAACAACTTCGACACTCGCAGCGACAACAAGGGCCCCGAGCCGGAGGGGGTCGTCGTCGGCAAGTACAGGGGACGCATGTACGCGTTCGTCGGGCTCGAACGCGTGGGCGGGATCATGGTCTACGACGTCACCGACCCGGTGGCACCCGCCTTCGTCCAGTATCACAACGCCCGCGACTTCACCGGCTCCCCGGCCGCCGGCACGGCGGGGGACCTGGGGCCCGAGGGGATCGAGTTCATCCCGAACGGCTCGCGGAGCCCCGACGGAATGGCTCGCCTGGTCGTCGGAAACGAGGTCAGCGGAACCACGACCCTGCACGCCATCGACGTCGCGCGGTAGCCACATCGCCGGCTCGGCTGCAGCATTCCCGGAATGTTGCGTGCGAGTTGGGGGCGCGAACTCGGCGGCGACATTCCGGGAATGATGTCGTCGAGTCGGGGTCAGCCGCCGGAGGACGCGGGGAGGAGGAGGAGGGGGCGGCCCGGCGGGAGGGGGTCGGCGGCGTCGCGGAGGAACCGGACCCCGTCCGCGGAGGCCGCGTTGCCGGGAGCGAGGGAGCGGAGGTCGGGGCCGATGACGGGGCCCACCAGCGGGGGAAGGGCGGCGGCGAGGGCGGCGAGGGCGTCCCCCAGGGTGGCCCCCTCGGGGAGCGGGAGCACGACGAACGGGAGCCCGGCGCGGGAGCGCGCGACGCCGTAGAACTCGACGCGGAGCGGAACCGGAGCGCCGGACGCCGCCTCCCCCGCCCCCACCTCCGCCGCACACCCCGTCCCGGCACCCGCAGCCGCGCCCGTCGTAGCCCGTGTTCCCGCCGCTCCCGCCGCTCCCACCGCTCCCGCACCCGCTGCCGCACCCGTCGTAGCCGCCGCTCCCGCCGCCGTTCCCGCCGCCCCCGCCGCTCCCGCCGCCGCCGTCGCCGCCGCCGCGCCCGCCGGCGCCGCCCCCGCCCCCGCCGCCCCCGCCGCCCCCCCCCCCCCCCCCGGGGGGGGCGGGGGCCGGGGGGGCGGCGGGGGGGGGGGGGGG
>CAZSIX010000009.1:0-92115 GCA_964607145.1 uncultured Planctomycetota bacterium
CCCGCCGCGGCCTGCGGGGCCGGGGGAGGAGGAGCGGCGGCGGCCGGCGCGGCGGGGGCCCTGAGGGCGGCCGCCGACGGCCCCGCGGGCCCCTCCGGCGGGGCTCCCGTGCCTCCGGCCCGCCAGCGGCCCTCCGCCACGGGCTTCATCGCACGGGCGAGGGTGCCCGTCCACAGGGCCTCGCTGCCGCTGAACTCCATGTGGAGGCCCGGCGCCTCGATCCGCACCTGGACGGCGTTCCGCATGTCCACCCTCCCGTCCACGGGGCGACTACTCGTAGGGCCCGATGGAGACCACTTCGACGGTGCGCGTCCCCTCGGGGACGGGGATGTCGACCACGTCCCCCTTGCGGCGGCCGATGAGTCCGGCGGCGAGGGGGGCGCGGTAGGAGACCTCGTGCTTCTCCAGGTCGGCGTAGCCGCCGCCCACGACGTTGCACAGGAACTCGTCGCCGGACTCGGAGTCGCGCAGCCGGACGCTCTTCCCGATGGTCACCATCTTCGGGTCGGTCCGGCGGGGGTCGACGATCTGCATGCCCACCAGCGCCGACTCGAACTCCTGGAAGCGCGTCGTCAGGAACTCGACCTCCTCGCGGGCGGCGTCGTACTCCGCGTTCTCCGAGAGGTCCCCCAGGGCCGCCGCGTCCCCGACCTTCTTCTTGGCCTCCGCCAGCTTCTCCTCGATCCGGCGGATCTGCTCCACGTGCTTGTCGTACTGCCCGCGCGTCATGTAGTTCGTGCTCATGCGGGGCCGATGGTACGCACGACCGGGGGGAAGCGGCTACGTTTCGCGCCGCCCGCGATCCTCCGCCGAAGGGGGATCAGTAGCGGGGAAACTCCGGATCGACCTCGTCCGCCCAGGCCTCCGTCCCCCCGTCCATGGAGGCGACGCGGGTCAGCCCCCGTGACCTCAGGAAGTGCAGCGCCTCGAGGCTCCGGATTCCGCGGTGGCAGTAGAGGACCACGTCGTGATCCGCGGGGACCTCCCTCCAGCGCGCGGCGAGGTCGCCCAGGGGGACGTTCCGGGCCGCGGGAAGCGCCCCCATGGCGAACTCCCAGGGCTCGCGGACGTCCAGCAGGAGGGGCGGGTCCGCCTCCCCCATGCGCCGCCCCACCTCGGAGGCCGACACCGCCGCCCGGTGGGACCGTGGCCGGGGCGCCGCGGTGGTCGCCGGGCCGGCCGCGGGAACGCCGCAGTAGCCCTCCAGGTCCCGGGGGGCGCGGAGGGTCGACCGGGGCCCGCAGGCCGGGCAGCCGGGGTCCTTGCGCAGGCGGAGTTCCCGGAACGTCATCCCAAGGGCGTCGTAGACCAGCAGCCGGCCCTGGAGCAGTTCCCCGGCCCCCACCAGGTGCTTCACGACCTCCGTGGCCTGCAGGCAACCGACCACGCCGGGGAGCGCCCCCAGGACGCCGGCCTCCGCGCAGGAGGGAACCAGGCCCGGCGGCGGCGCCTCCGGGTGGAGGCAGCGGTAGCACGGTCCCGTGCGGGCGTCGAACCAGGACACCTGCCCCTCGAACCGGTAGATGCTCCCGTGGGCATTGGGCTTCCCGAGGAGGACGCAGGCATCGCTGACGACGTACCGCGTGGGGAAGTTGTCGCTCCCGTCGGCGACGACGTCCCCGCGGCGGAGGAGTTCCATGGCGTTCGCCGCGGTCACGCGGACATCGTGGGCCTCGACCTCCACCTCCGGGTTCAGCGCCCGGACCCGCTCCGCCGCCGCCTCGACCTTCGGGCGCCCCACGTCGGCGGAGGAGAAGAGCACCTGTCGGTGCAGGTTGGAGGCGTCGACCCGGTCCCCGTCCAGGAGCACGAGGCGGCCCACGCCGGCGGCCGCGAGGTAGAGCGCGAGGGGGCTGCCGAGCCCGCCGGCGCCCACCAGCACGACGGTGGCCTCCCGGAGGCGCCGCTGACCCTCGACGCCGACTTCGGGGAGGGAGATCTGGCGCGCGTAGCGCTGCAGCGACTCGGGCGGGAGGGGGCGCGGGTCGGTCATGGAGCCGGGGTGGCCCGCATGATAGCGCGGCGCCGTCGCCGGGGCGCGGCGCCGGTGTAGGATGCCGCGGTGCCCGCCCTCCCCGGTCGCCGCACCCGGCTGTTCCTCGCGCTTGTCGTGCTGGGCTTCGCCGCGACCGCGGCGGTCCTCATGGTGGGCCGCCCATCGCGGGGTACCGCTGGCGCGGAGGTCGTGTTCCTCCGCGTGCAGGAGGGCATCCTCGCGGGGGACCCCGACGCCCTCTGGCGCGCCATGGACCCCGACGCCGCGGCCCGGTTCGAGCGGTTCCTGGCGGAGCACATCCGGGAGAAGCCGGATTCGCCGACGGCGCGGAAGTACCGGGAGGTCATCGGGATCTCCCTCGCGGAATCGCTGGGGCTCACCCCCCGCGAGATCATGGCGAGGGAATGCGGGACCGCGGCGGAGAGCCACTTCCGGGGCGCCCGGGTCGTGAAGGTGGTCCCCGCGGGGGCCGACGAGGCCGTGCTCCACATCGGGATGCGCGAAGGCCTCCAGCGCCAGTGGCACGTCGTGCGCCGGAGCGGGGAGTGGAGGATCCACGACCTCGCCCCCGTCGTCTCGGCGGACGGGGATCTGCTCGACGGGCGGACCCGCGGGGCGTCGCCCGCATCTCCGTCCGGCGGCCCGCCCGCCGGGGGGCGCTGACGTGGGGGAGGGCGGGCGGTGGGCCCGGCGGACGTGGCTGGGCGCGAGCCTGGTGGTCTTCCTCGTCGCCGCCGTGGCCATCGCCGCGTGGGCTGTGGGCCGGTTCCCGCGGGGGGAGGATGGAGCGGCCACGGAGACGCGTGACCTGGAGGCGGCCTTCGAGCGCCTCCGGGCGGCCATCCGCGACGGCGACGACGAGGAGTTCTTCCGCATGCACAGTTCCCGGGCGCGGGAGGAGGCGCTGGCGGACTTCCCGCTGGTGCGGGCGCGCTACCTGGGGGCACCGGAGGAGGAGCGCCGCGCCTTTCGGGAGCGGTTCCACGTCCAGGAGAAGGAGTTCCTGGAGGGAGCCCCGCGGGATCTGGTCGTGCGGATCCTGCCGTGGCGGACCGGCTGGCGCGAGCGCGCGGATCTGTACGCGGCGTCCCGGGTGAAGGAAGTGCGGCTGGAGGAGGTGGCGCTCCCCGCGGGAGGATCGGAACGCCGCGGCGTGGTGATCCTGGACCTCCCGGAGGAGTTGAAGGCCGCGGCGGAGGCGGTGGTGGAGGACCGGTTCCTCCCGACGGTGGTCTTCGTCCGCGACCCCGAGGGGTGGCGGCGCAGGTCCTTCTTTCCCTGAACTTGACCCCGGCGGATCAGGAGTGCGATTGAAAGGTTCCGAAGGCTTGCATCACAACATGCTTGTGGACAGCATGTTATGTAGTCAACCACGGCAAATAAATGCACCGTTGACGGGATCCGGTGCACCCCGTATTCTTGTCCCGTCAACGGTCGTTGCGGAGACGCGACGGCCCGGAGACAAGGGGAGAAGTGGCGGCGTTCCCGGGGCGACCGGGATGGACAGGACAGGCCCGGTGGCCCCGGGTGGGACAATGGCGCCCGGCAAGACCGGGCCATGAAGGAGGGTGTGCAATGGCCGACAAGAAGCGGACCGTGAAGCCGATCCAGATCGCTCTGACGGAAGACCAGATCTCCCGCATCATCGAGGAGGCCGCCCGCGGCCGCCGGAACCTCAACGTCGAGTCCCTCGAGGACAGGATCGCGCCCAGCCGCTTCGGCCTCCCCGTCTTCGGCGGTGCCGAGTCCGCCCTCCCGCCGGTCGACGGTCCGGAACTCCCGGGCGACCTGGGTGGCGGTCCCGAGGTGGGCAACCCGTACACTCCGGACCTCCCCAACGACCCGAACCTGCCCGGCGACGGGACGCTCGCCGACGGCCACGTCCCGTACGACCCCGCGCACGGCGCGCCGTTCAACCCGAACCTGCCCGGTGGCGACCCGCTGGGCGGCCCCGAGGGTCCTCCCCACGAGCGTCCGACGTACCACATCCCCGGCGCCCGGCACCTCGACCCGACCCTGCCCGGCTTCTCCGGCCGCATGGAGCACTTCATCCAGCAGCGGCTGGAGTCGAACGAGGCCGGCGGGTTCGACACGCCGACCGAGGAGGACCTGGCGCAGCACCGGAAGAACATCCTCCGCAACCTGCGCGGCTGGAACTCCTAGCCTTCACCGTCCCCCGGCGGGGTGGCCACCGGGCCACCCCGCCCTCGGGACGCGGACGTCGACGGGCTCCCGCGAGGGAGCCCGTTTCCGATTCCAGCCCCCACCGGGCCCGATGGGACTCCCGCGTTTCCACGGCTGCCCGTAGAGTAGCCCGGCGGCGCGGGCGGCGCCGGGGGGGCACGTGGATCGCACCGAGGACCTCGTCCGAAGGCTGCAGCGGCTCGACCTCATCCACACGGTCTCCCGGGAACTGAACGGCTCCCTGGACGCCGAGGCGCTCCTGCCCCGCGTTCTCAGCGTCGTGCTGGACGCCGTGGAGGCGGAGGCCGGCTCCCTGTGGCTCATCCGCGGGGACAAGATCGTCTGCGATCAGGCCATCGGCGGGGCCGCGGAGAAGGTCATCGGCCTCGAACTGCCCCGCGGCGCCGGAATCGTGGGGAGCGTCGCGGACAAGCGCGTCCCCGAGGTGATCCTGGAGGCGGAGAAGGACCCCCGCCACGTCCACCAGGTGGACGAGGCCACGGGCTTCCGCACCCGCTCCCTCATCACCGTCCCCCTGGTGGCCCGTGGCGAGTCCCTGGGCGCCCTCCAGATCATCAACAAGAAGGGGGGCGCCGACGAGCGCTTCACCGCCGAGGACGTCTCCCTCGTCCAGGAGATCGCCATCGATGCGGCGGCGGTGGTGAAGAACGCGTCGCTGCTCAAGACCGAGCGGCGCCTGCGGGAACTGCGCACGCTCCTCCGGATGAGCCGGGAGATCACGTCCACGCTGGACCTCGACCGGATCCTCACCACCGCGGCGAACATCCTCTCGGGCACCGTGAAGTTCCGTCGCTGCTCCGTGGTCCTGGAGCGGGAGGGGCGCCCCGTGGTGGCGGCGGTCTCCGGCGTGGAGCGGCTGCAGGCGGGGGACCCGGCGGAGCGCGAGATCTCGGAACTGGCGTCCATCGTCCGGTCCTACGGCGACACCATCTACAGCCCCTCGCCGGACCCCGAGGGCGAGGGGGGCGAGGAGACCTGGCGGAAGCCGCTGGCGGCGTGGGGTGCGGGTCTCGGCGTGAAGGCGGTCCTCGCGGTCCCCCTCAAGGACGACACGGGCACGCTGGGACTGCTCCTCATGGAGGCCGCCGAGGAGGACTTCCTCGAGGAGGGGCAGCGGGAGGTCGTGGAGACGTTCGCCAACCAGGTGGCGGTGGCGCTCCGCAACGCCGAGCTCTACCGGCACACCCCCCTGGTGGGGTTCCTCTCGCGGCGCAACGAGGGCTTCGGGCCGGCGCGCGCGGGACTCCTCGCGCGTCCGTGGGTGCGCTGGGGGCTCGCCGCGCTCGGCGCCGTTGCCGTCACGGCCGTCATCCCGTGGTCCACCTCGGCGGGGGGGGAGGCGGAGGTCTACCCCGTCCGGCGCCATCACCTCCGGACCGAGGTTCCCCTCCTCCTCGCGGAGGTCGCCGTGGAGGAGGGGCAGTCCGTGCAGGCGGATCAGGTGCTCGGCCGACTGGACGACGCCGAACTCCGGATCCGGCGCAGCGAACTGGAGGCGCAGTTGACGGCCGCCCGTGCCGAGGCGGCGCGCAGCCTGGCGTCGGGCCGTTCCGCCGAGGCGCGTGCGGCGGAGGAGCGGGCCGGGTGGATCGCGGCGCAGCGGGATCAGGTCATCCGCCGCATCGAGGCATGCACGCTGCGGTCGCCCGTGGCGGGGATGGTGCTCACCCACCGGCCGCGGGAGCGCGTCGGCATGATCCTTCCCGGGGGGGAGACCGTCCTCGAGATCGCGGAGGGCGGGCGGTGGATGGTGGAGGTCCTCGTGCCGCAGGCCCTCATCCTCCGCGTGCGGGAGGGAGCGGAACTCGAGTTCCACACGCCCGCGCGGCCCGGGGTGCGCTTCCGCGGCAAGGTGTCCGGGGTCGGGGCGATGGGCATCCGGTCGCCGTCGGACGTCGCGTTCCCGGTCTCCGCCGTGGTGGAGGATCCGGAGGGACTGCTCCGGCCCGGCGTGATCGGGCGCGCCTCCGTCGCCCTGGGTCGAGGGACCCTGTTCGGGAACCTCTTCGGCGGCGTCTGGCGCTGGCTCCGCTGGGCGGCGGGCTAGGAAGGGAGACTGCCATGGGAGCGGGGATCCTGCGGGTCGCGGTGCTGGGCGTGGCCGTCGCCGCGCTGGCGGGGGGCGGCGCGGGGGCCGGTCCGGCTCCGGAACCGCTGGTGGGCATGGGACTCCTCAGGGCGGAGTCGCAGATCTCGCTCCGCGCCGGCGTCTCGGGGAAGGTGCGGAAGGTGCTGCGCCGGGAGGGGGAGGCGCTGACGGCCGGGGAGGCCGTGGTCGAGATGGACTCCGCCGAGGCGGAACTCCAACTCGCCCTGGCGCGCTGCGACCTGGAGTCCGCGGAAATCGCGGCCAGGAAGGTGCGCGACGGGGCCCGCAAGGAGGACCTCGAGCGCGCCCGCGCGTTCTACCACGAGGCGAAGGCGGGACAGGATCTCGCGGAGCGCACGCTCAAGTCGGACCTGGAACTGCACGCCGCGGGCATGCTCTCCGACCTCTCCCGGCAGCGGAGCGAGCGGAGCCTCGATGCCGCGCGCGCCGTGGCGGAATCCCGGCGGCTCGACCTCGCCATCATGGAGAAGGGACCGCGGGCGGAGGATCTCCGCCTCGTGGAGATCGACACCGAACGCCGGCGCGTCATCGTCGCGCAGCGGGAGCTCGAGGTCGCGCGTCTCCGCATCGGCGGCGGCCGCGAGGGTCGGGCGTTCGTGACCCGGGTCCTCGTGGAGGAGGGAGCCTGGCTCTCGGGGGACGCCGTCGTCGCCGAGGTGGCGTACATGGACCGGCTGCGCGTCGACCTCGACCTGGCCGCGGAGGAGGGACTCGCGCTCCGCGCCGGGGCCGCGGCGACCCTCCGCGCGGACCTCTTCCCCGGCGTCGTGCTGCGGGGGCGCGTGATCGGCGTCTCCCCCGTCGTGGACCCGGCAACGGGGACCATCCACGTGGTCGTCCTGGCGGACAACCCGGACCTCGCGCTCCGGCCGGGAGTGGCTGCGCGGGTCGAGATCGAGCGGTGAACGCGGGCTTCGCGCACGGCGCCCGCTCCACGGCGCCCGGAACCGCCCGCTGATGGCGGGTCGGAGCGACGTCCCCGTGCTGGACGAGGGGAGTCGCGTCGTTCGCCAGGTCGAGGCCGGCGAGACCCGGTTCATCGTCCGCGCCGGCACCACGGGCAAGTACCTGCGGGTGGGGGAGCCGGAGGCGGCGATCCTCGAACTCCTGGACGGCGAGCGGAACCTCGAGCAGGTCCGCAGGGCGTACATGGCGCGTCGCCGGGAGTCCATCGCGCTCGCGGAGGTGGCCGGCTTCGTCAACCGCATGCGCTCGCTCGGAGTGGTGCGCCCCACCGTCGAGGCGAGCAACCTGATGCTCATCGAGAAGGCGCGCCAGCGACGCGTGGAGAGGAGGTTCTCGGGCCGCTTCGGGTCCCTCCTGTTCCTGCGCCGCAAGCTGTTCGATCCCGATCGGATCCTGAGCGCCCTCGTGGGCCCCCTGGGGTTCTTCTTCACGAGGGGCTTCGTCATCTTCGGCGCCGTCCTCGTCGTGGTGGCGGCGGGGATCCTCACGGCGCGGTGGGGGGACGTCGCGGCCGGCGTGAAGAACTTCGGCTCCGTGCTCGGCGCCTCCGGGCTCAGCCTCTGGGTCCTGTGGGGGACGGCGCTCGTGGTCGTCTTCCTCCACGAGTTCGGGCACGGGCTCGCCTGCAAGCACTTCGGCGGCGACGTGCACGAGATGGGGGTCCTGCTCCTGTTCTTCCAGCCGTGCTTCTACTGCAACGTCAACGACGCGTGGACGTTCCAGAGCCGCGCCGCGCGGCTCTGGGTGACGGCCGCCGGGGGCGTCATCGAGACGGTCATCGGGTCGGCGTGCGTGGTGATCTGGGCGGTGACGGAACCCGGGAGCCTGGTCCACGAACTCTGCCGCGTCGTGTTCACGATGTCGCTCTCGATGACCCTGCTGTTCAACATGAATCCGCTCATCAAGCTGGACGGCTACTACCTGCTGGCGGACCTGCTCGGGATCGAGAACCTGCGCGAGCGATCCATGGGCCACCTGAAGTGGTTCATCCGCGCGAGAATGCTCCGGCTGCCGGCGGACCGGATCACCGAGGACCCGCGGGAGGGACGCATCCTCATCGCGTACGCTCTGGCGTCCTCGACGTACATGGGACTCCTGATCCTGATGATCCTGACGCTCCTGGCGGGCGCCGTCCTGGGCGGTGGCGGACCGGGCATCGGGGTCATCCTGGTCCTGGGCGCGCTGGCGTGGCTGCTCCTCAAGCAGCCCGTGATGGTCGTGGGAGGTGCCATGGTCGAGACCGCGAAGCACATGAGGGAGTCCGGCGCCGCGCGGCGCGCCCTGCGCATCGCGGGAGTCGCCGCCGCGGTGGTCGCGCTGGCCTCCTTCGTCGTGCCCTGGACTCCCGCGTCGACCGCGATCTGCGTCGTGGAGCCGGCGCGGATCGCCGACATCCGCAGCGGGCCCGCCGGCCGGATCGTCGACGTGATCGTGGCGGGCGGTGCGCGGGTGCAGGCCGGCGCCCCGCTCTTCCGCGTGGCCGCGCCGGAGGAGGAGGCGGCGGTTCGCGCGGGACGCGAGGGCGCGGACCGCCTCCGCGCGATGGCCATGGAGCGCCGCGCCTCCGGTGACACGTCCGGGGCGGAGGTCCTCGACAGGGAGGCGGAGGCCGCCGCGGGGAAGCTGCGCGAGGCGGAGGAACGGCTCTCGCGCGCCGTCGCCACGAGTCCCATCGACGGCGTCGTGATGGGGGAGCGGCTGGCGGAGATCGAGGGAGTCGGCGTGCAGCGCGACCAGAGGGTCCTGCGCGTGGGGGACGTGTCGCGGCTCCGCGTCCACTGCGCCATGACGGCACGCGATTCGGCGCCCCTGCGCGTGGGCATGGGAGCCCGCGTGCGCCTGCACGCCCTCCCGGGAGAGTGGCTCGTGGGCGAGGTGGTGTCCATCTCCGGCCGCCCCATCGACGAGACCCATCCGGCGGGCGCGGCCCTGCACGTGCCGGCGGGGCCGCCGCGCTGGGCCGTGGAGGTCGAGGTCCCCAACCCGGGCATGCGCGCGCTGCCGGGAATGACCGGCGAGACCCGGGTCGACCTGGGGAGGACGACCGTGGCGGGAGCGGCCTGGAGCGCCGTGCGGTCCACCTTCCGCACCGACGTCTTCAGGTAACCGGCGGGCCTCCCGCGGGCGACGGCTCAGGACCGGGGGATGGCGTCGGGCTGGACGGGGGAGTCCCAGGTGCCGCCGGGCCGGAGCAGCGCGTCCAGCGGATCGGGGAGTTCGGGGACGAGCAGTTCGACGTCCCGCCAGGGACGGTCCTCCTTCTGCGGCCGGACGCCGAGCACGCCTCCCGCCAGCGGCGTCAGGCCGGGGATCTCCGGGCGCAGCAGTTCGACGGTGAGCGCCGGGGCCGTCTCCCCCGGGGAGCCCGCGGGCAGGCGCACCCGGAGCACGTTGCCCTCCGCGCGGCGCTGGAGGCCGACGACGAGGCCCTCCAGGGGCGGTGCGCCCTCCCCCGTGGAGACGCGGGCGGGGGTCGCCATCACGAGCCCCTGGACGCGGGAGCCCGCCTCCGGGACCCCGACGACCGCGTGGATCGTGAACTCCCCCTGGGCGCCGCGGATGGTCGTGGGACGCATCCGGATGGCCGCCACGGTGGAGGCATGGGTCCGCGTGGCATCGCTCACGAGGACCTGGCCGCCGGTCGCCTTCTCCTCCACGCGCTGCGCGAAGTTGACGTTGTCCCCGATGACCGTGTACTCGAGCCGGCGCTCGCTCCCCACGTTGCCCGCGATGAAGGGACCGCTGTTCAGCCCGATGCCCATGCGGACCAGCACGGGACTGCCCGCCGCCGCCATGTCGAGCCGGAAGCCGTAGATGCGCTGCTGCATCTCGAGGGCCGCGGCGATGGCCGGCGTGGCGTGATCCGCCATCTCGACGGGCGCGCCCCACACGCAGAGCATGGCGTCGCCGCCGAACTTGTCCACGGTGCCGTCGTGGTGGAACACGGCGTCCACCATCTCGCGGAAGAAGCGGTTGAGGAGCGCGACCACCTCCGCCGCCGCGAGCGTCCGGCAGATCTTCGTGAAGCCGACGATGTCGCTGAAGAGGCAGGTCCCCTCGCGGGTCTCGCCGCCGAGGGAGGGGACCAGGCGCCCCTTCGCGATCTCGGCGACGACCGACGGGGACAGGTACCGGCCCAGGTTGGTGCGCAGTTCCGTCTCGCGCTCGATCTGACCCACGAGCCGGGCGTTCTTGACGAAGATGCCCACCTGGCTGGCGAGGCTGGCGAGGAGTTGCAGGTCGTCGGAGGAGAAGGGGGAACCGATGTTGCCGGTGTCGACGTAGAGGATGCCGTAGAACTCGTCCTTCTGGACGATGGGGACGCTCATGACCGAGCGGATGCCCGACGCCACGATGGACACGGCGGCGGACAGCCGCTGGTCCGTGGCCGTGTCGAACGAGAGCACGCCCTTCCGCTGGTCCTTGTTGAGCGCGAGGACCGTGCGGGAGAGGCGGATCTCGCCGTCCTCGGCGCGCGTGCGCCCCTTCGTCTTGACCTTGGCGGAACGGAGTTCCCCCCCCTCGTCGAGGAGCACGCAGCACCGGTCGGCGCGGGGGAAGAGCCCCAGCACCGCGAGCGTGACCTCCTCCAGCAGGGCGTCGACCTCGAGGATGCTGGCGAGGGCGTTGCCGATGCGGTTGAGGGCGGAGAGCTTCCGCGAGAGTCCCGCCATCTGTTCGAGGCTGAGCGCCTGGGTGGCGTGGCCCACGGCGTCGGAGTCCAGCGTGAGATCGGCCCTCGTCTCGCAGACCGAGCCCTCCACCGCCTCCGTGAGGACGATGCCCGTGGGCTTCCGCGCGGGGACCGGCGTGGGCGCGGCCGGGCCGGGTGGCAGCGGGCGGGTCGGAACCGGCGCGGCGCCGGCCACGGGCGCCGCGGAGCCGCCGCCGCGGAAGGTGAACTGCGAGCGGCCCACGACGAACGTATCGCCGTCCGCCAGGGCGCGCTCCGTGACCTTGACGCCCGCGATGGTCGTCCCGTTGGTGCTGCCGAGGTCGCGAACGAGGGCCCCGGTGGGGGTCGCCACGACGCGCGCGTGGAGCCGGCTCGCGAGGTCGTCCTGGAGCGCGATGGTGCAGTCGGAACCGCGCCCGATGGTCACCTCCGACTGGAGGGAAACCTCGCGGGGTGGGGCGCCCGGGGCGCGGTGGACGAGGTGGGGCCGGTCCATTGGGCGCGGATCCTACCGGAGCGGAACCGGGACCGGGAGATCGCGGTCAGCGCCCCGCCTGCTGCGCCTTGCGCTGCGCGATCCGCTCCTCGACGACCTTCTTCGAGACCGACTGCGGCACCGGGGCGTACTCGGAGGGCTCCAGGGAGAAGGTGCCGCGACCCTGCGTCATCGAGCGGAGCGTCGTCGCGTACTGGAACATCTCCGCGATGGGGACCTTCCCCCGGATGATCTTGGCGCCGGCCTTCTCGGCCATCTCGGCCACGATCGCCCGCCGGCTGTTCATGTCGCCCATGACGGGGCCGACGAACTCCTCGGGCACGGTGATCTCGAACTTCATGATGGGTTCGAGGATGGTGGTCCCGACCTTCTCGACGGCGGTGCGCAGGGCGAGGCGGCCCGCCGCCTGGAACGCGAGCTCGCTCGAGTCCACGTCGTGGTACTTGCCGTCCGTGAGGGTCGCCTTCAGCCCCACGAACGGGAAGCGGAGGTCGCCTCCCTCCGTGGCGTAGGCGCGGATGCCGTCCTCGACGGCGGGGATGTACTCCTTGGGGATGGCGCCGCCCACGATGGCGGACTCGAACTCCACATCCGGTGAACCCGGGATCGGATCGAACTGGACGTAGCACACGCCGAACTGGCCGTGGCCGCCGGTCTGCTTCACGTGGCGACCCTCCGCCTCGATGGACGCGGAGAGGGTCTGGCGGTACGCGACCCGGGGTCGACCCACGACGGCCTCGACGGAGTGCTCCGACTTCAGGCGCGACACGATGATCTCGAGGTGCAGTTCGCCCATGCCCGCGATGATCGTCTCGTTGGTCTCGGAGTCCGTGTACCGGCGGAAGGTCGGGTCCTCCTTCGCGATCTGCGCGAGGGCGTTCGTGAGGCGGTCCCTGTCCCCGCGGGCCTTCGGCTCGATGGACATGGAGATGACGGCGTCCGGGAAGTCCATCGACTCGAGGACGATCTGGTGGTCCTCGTCGCAGATCGTGTCCCCGGTGAGGGTGTTCTTGAACCCCACCACGGCCACGATGTCGCCGGCCTTCGCCTCGGGGATCTGCTCCCGCTTGTCGGCGTGCATGCGGAGGATGCGTCCCAGGCGCTCGTCCCGGTTGCGGGTCGGGTTGAGGAGGCGCTGGCCCTGCGAGACCACTCCCGAATAGACCCGCACGAACGTCAGGTCGCCGTTCTTGTCGCCCACGGTCTTGAACGCCAGCAGGCACGCGGGGGCCTCGGGGAGCGCGGGACGTTCCATGTGCTCGTCCGTCCGGGGGTGCGTGCCCTTGACGGGAGGCAGTTCCTCGGGGGACGGGAGATAGTCGCAGACGGCGTCCAGGAGCGCCTGCACGCCCTTGTTCTTGAGGGCGGAACCGCAGAGCACGGGGGCGATGGTGCCGCGGATGGTCCCCGCGCGGATGGCCTCGCGGAGTTCGGCCTCGGAGATCTCGTCCCCGTGGAGGAACTTCTCGAGCACGACGTCGGAGACGTCGGACACGTCCTCGATGAGCTTCTCCCGCGCCTTCTCCGCCGCCGCCATCATCTCCGCCGGCACGTCGCCCTCCGTGAACGAGGACCCGTCACCGGCTTCGAAGTACCGCGCCCTCATGCGGACGAGGTCGACGATCCCGGAGAACGCCGCCTCGGCGCCGATGGGCAGCTGGATGGGGACCGGCAGCGGCTCCACCAGGGTCTTCTCGATCTGCCGGACGCACTCGGCGAAGTCGGCGCCCGTGCGGTCCATCTTGTTCACGAAGCAGAGCCGGGGAACGGCGTACTTGCTGGCCTGGCGCCACACCGTCTCCGACTGGGCCTCCACGCCGCTCACCGCGTCGAACACGGCCACCGCCCCGTCCAGCACGCGCAGGCTCCGCTCGACCTCGACGGTGAAGTCCACGTGCCCGGGCGTGTCGATGAGGGTGATCTGGAAGTCCCGCCACTGCAGGTACGTGGCCGCGGACATGATGGTGATCCCGCGCGCCCGCTCCTCCTCCATGAAGTCCATGGTGGTCTCGCCGTCGTGGACCTCGCCCATCCGTCGGATCATCCCCGAGTAGAACAGGATGCGCTCGGTGACGGTGGTCTTGCCGGCGTCGATGTGCGCCATGATGCCGATGTTGCGTCGGTTGGAGGGAGGCAGCGACATGGGTGTTCTCCGCGGGGACGGCGACGGGGCCGGCCGCCGGGGGATTCTCCCCCCCGACCGGGCGTGAAAAAGCGGCGAGCCTAATGCGGGGCGGGGCCCCCTTCAAGGAAACGGCTACCCCGGGGCCACCCTCCCGCGGCGGGGCGCCGGCAGGAGGGCGGCCTCCAGCACGTCGGAGACCGTGGACACTCCCACGATCCGCACGCTCCGGAGGACCTCGGGGCCCAGTTCGCGGGCATCGGCGACGTTGGGCTCCGGGAGGAGGACCGTGCGGATGCCCGCCCGGGCCGCGGCGGTGACCTTCTCGCGGACGCCGCCGATGGGGAGCACGCGGCCGCGGAGCGTGACCTCCCCGGTCATCGCGAGGTCGGCGCGCACCGGTCGCCCCGTGTAGAGCGAGACGAGCGCGGTGGTCACCGCGACGCCGGCGCTGGGGCCGTCCTTCGGCACCGCCCCCTCCGGGAAGTGGATGTGGACGTCGCGCGTCGGGAACCCGGCGGGATCGATCCCCAGGTCCGCGTGGTGGGATCGGACCCACGACGCGGCGGCCTGGACCGACTCCCGCATGACATCGCCCAGCGACCCGGTGACGCTGAAGCCGCCCGCGCCGGGCATCAGGAGTCCCTCGATGACCAGCACGTCCCCGCCGTAGGGAGTCCACGCGAGGCCCGTCACGACGCCGACCTCCGGCCGGGAGCGCCGCTCCGAGTCGCGGACGGGGGGTCTTCCGAGGAGGCGCTCCACGCCGGCGGCGCCCGCGGTGAACCGGCCCTTCTCGCCGGCGGCGATGCGGACGGCGTACTTCCGGCAGAGCTCCTCCAGCCGGCGGCCGAGGCCGCGCACGCCCGCCTCCATCGTGTAGTGGCGGACGATGGTGCGCAGCCCGGCCACGCTGACGCGGACGCGCCCGCGGGTGCCCGTACGCTCCAGGGCGCGGGGGAGGAGGTGGCGGCGGGCGATGGCGACCTTCTCCTTCTCCGTGTAGCCCGCCAGTTCCACGACCTCCATGCGATCGAGGAGGGGCCCCGGGATGTCATGCAGCGTGTTGGCGGTGGTCACGAACAGCACGTGGGAGAGGTCGAAGGGGAGGTCCAGGTAGTGGTCCCGGAAGTCCCGGTTCTGCTCCGGGTCGAGCACTTCCAGGAGCGCGGCCGACGGGTCCCCCTGGACTCCCGCCGACATCTTGTCGACCTCGTCGATCACGAGGACGGGATTGCGCGTCCCCGCCCGACGGAGCGCCTGGACGATGCGCCCGGGCATGGCACCGACGTAGGTGCGGCGATGGCCCCGGATCTGGGACTCGTCGTGGACGCCGCCCACGGAGATGCGCACCAGACGGCGATCCATGGCGCGGGCGATGGACTGGGCCAGGCTCGTCTTGCCCGTGCCCGGGGGCCCCGCGAAGCAGAGGATGGGCCCGGGGCTGCCCGGGGCCAGCGCGCGGACCGCGAGGTACTCGAGGATCCGCTGCTTGGGCTTCTCCAGGCCCTCGTGATCCTCGTCCAGCGCCTCGCGGACCCGCGAGACGTCCAGGCGATCCTCGCTCTCCTTCGCCCAGGGCATGTCCAGCACCCACTCCAGCCATTGCTGCACGACGGCGTACTCCGACGAGGCGGCGGAGAGCAGCCGGAGCCGCTCGATCTCGACCCGCACCGCCCGGCCCGCCTCCTCCGGGAGGCCGGCTCCGTCGGCGCGGGAGGAGTAGCGCCTCGCGTCCGCCTCCTCGCGCGCCTCCTCCCCCAGTTCCGCCCGGATGGCCTTCATCTGCCGCCGGAGGTAGTGTTCGCGCTGGGCCTGGGAGATCTCGCCCAGGGCCTTCTTCTCGATCTCCCGGGCGATGCGGGCCACCTCGACCTTCTCCTGAAGGACGTCCGCGACCCGCCGGAGGCGGGACTCGACGGAGAGGTCCGCGAGGACCGCCATCCGCTCCCCGAGGTCCAGCGCCACGGTCATCGCCACGAGGTCGGCGAAGCGTCCCGGTTCGTCCAGGTTCGACTGGAGGAGACGCCCCAGTTCCGGCGTGTAGGCGTCGTCCAGGTGGACGAGGACCTCCACCAGTTGCAGGACCTGGAGCGTGAGGACCTCCGCCGTGCCCCTGGGGACGGGGATCTCCGTGGGGGGCAGGGGAATCGCCTCGAAGGTCGGCTCCGTGGTCACCCATCGCCCGATCCGGGCGCGGCGGAGGCCCTGCATGGCGATCTGCCAGGAGCCGTCCGGGAGGCGGAGGCGGGACACGATGCGCCCCACGACCCCCACGGGCGCGAACTGGGAGGCGAGGACGCTCTCCGGGTCGGCGCCGGCGGCGAACACGAACAGGAACAGGGTCTCCGGGTCCGGATGGGCGTCGACGCTGACGATGTTCCGCAGCGTCCGCAACTGAGCCTGCGCCGTGCCCCCGGGGAAGAGCACGGTGGACACGAGGAACACCACGGGGAACGGCTGAGCCTCGGGCACGTCGCCAGGCCCGGAGGGCCCGGCGCCGGCGAGTTCCTCGGGAGAGGCCATGGGAATCTCCGCAGTCGGTGCGCCGCCGGGGCCGCGGGCCGGGGAGGGAAACCCTTCGCCCGCTTTGACTTCCGTTCGGCGCGGAGTCTACCATGCACGCTCCCCGCCGGGCCGCGGGGAGGGAAGGAGAGCGGTGCCGCCGGAGTCCGCGACGGTGCTGCGGCTCGCCGAGCCCCTCGCGGGGGAGGGGGCGGCGACGGCGGCCACGCTCCTCCGGGACGGGACCGGGACCGGGGCGGGCGCGGTCACCATCGACCTCGCGGACGTCCGCCGCGTGGACAGTTTCGGCGTGGCCGCCGTGGGCGCCGCGGTGCGGAGGTTGCGCGCCCAGGGTCGCCCGGTGCGCGTCATCAACGCCCCCGCGGGGGCGGCGCACCTGGCGGCGTTCCTGCGGCTCGATCGGGTGCTCGACGCGCCGGCGGTTCCCGCCGCGGCGCCGCGGACGCCCTTCCTCGACCGCGCCGGCGAGGTGGCGCAGGTGGCCCGGGACTACGCGGTCACGCACGTCGCGATGCTCGCCGACGGCTACCGGTACATGCTCACCGAGACGCTGCGGGCGGCGCCCGTCTACCGGGAGCATTTCCTCCGCCAGCTGGCCGAGGTAGGCGCAGGGGCGGTGCCCATCATCATCGTCATCAACCTGATGATCGGCGCCATCCTCGGCATGCAGATGGCCTACGTCCTCCGGGACTACGGGGCGCAGATCTACATCGCGAAGGTCGTGGGGGTGTCGGTCACCCGCGAGATCGGTCCCCTCCTCGCGGCCATCCTCGTGGCGGGGCGGTCGGGGTCCGCCATCGCCGCGGAGATCGGGACCATGGTGGTCACGGAGGAGGTCGATGCGCTCGAGATGATGGCGCTGCGGCCCCGCCGGTTCCTGCTGGCGCCGCGGTTCGCGGCGCTGGCCATCTCCGTTCCGGCGCTGTGCGTGTTCGCCGACGTCTGCGGCATCCTGGGCGGCGCCGCCGTGGGCATCTTCCAGTACGACATCGGCTGGTACACGTACTACGGCGAGACCGTGAACAGCATCCGCGTGACGGACATCGGCACGGGGCTCCTGAAGTCGTTCTTCTTCGCCAATCTCATCGCCGTGGTGGGCTGCTTCCAGGGCATGCGGCTGCGCGGCGGGCCCGAGGCGGTCGGCCAGGCGGCGACGACGGCCGTCGTCCACAGCATCCTCGCGGTCATCGTGTTCGATGCCGTGTTCACGACCCTCGTGTACTACGTGTTCTGAGAGGCGGCACCCTGAGCGACCCCGACCCCCCCGACACCGGCGCGCCGCCGGCCATCGAGACGCGGGACCTGACCGTCCGGTTCGGTGCGCGCACGGTGCTGGAGCGCGTCTCCGTGCGCATCCGCCGCGGCGAGATCTACGTCGTCATGGGGCCCTCCGGTTGCGGCAAGACGACGCTCCTCAAGTGCCTGGTCCGGCTGCTCGCGCCGACGGAGGGCGCGGTGCTCGTCGAGGGGCGGGACATCGGCGACCTGGACGAGGCCGGGCGGGAGGACCTCCGCCGCGCCACGGGCATGGTGTTCCAGGGGGGCGCGCTCCTGAACTCCATCTCCCTCCGCGAGAACGTGGCGCTGCCCATGCGGGCCCACCTCGACCTGCCCGCGGATCTCGTGGACGAGGCGGTCCGCATGAAGCTGGCGCAGGTGGGCCTCCTGGAGGCCGCCGACCGCATGCCGTCGCAACTCTCCGGGGGGATGAGGAAGCGGGCCGGAATCGCCCGCGCCCTGGCCCTGGATCCGCGGCTCCTGTTCTTCGACGAGCCCACGAGCGGCCTCGATCCGGTGACGGCGGACGGCATGGACGAACTGGTGCTGGATCTGCGGCGGGCCCTCGGGGTCACCATGGTGGTCGTGACGCACGACCTGCCGAGCGCCGCGAAGATCGCCGATCGCCTCGTCGTGCTCTCCGGCGGCCGCGCGCTCGTGGAGGGCACCTGGGACGAGGTCGCGGCCTGCGCGGACCCCGCGGTCCGGGAGTTCCTGGGACGCCGCTCCCCCCGGGAGGCGATCTCCGCCGGCGGCGGGCTGATGGGGGATCCGGGGGAGGCCGCATGAATCCGTCCGAGGATCGCCGTCGGGCGGGGGTGTTCCTGCTCGCCGCCCTGTCGCTGCTCGCCGTCGTGGTGGCGACCCTGGCGGGCGTGCGGCTGATGTCGCGGGAGCGGGTCTACTACGTGGAGTTCATGGAGTCCGTCTCCGGCCTCGAGCCGTCGAGCCCGGTGAAGTACAACGGCGTCCCGGCGGGTACGGTCGCCTCCATCCAGTTCAAGCCCTGGGACGTGGCGCGCATCCTCGTGGAGATCCGCATCAAGGGGGAAGTGCCCATCAAGGCGGACACGCGGGCGCAGCTCAAGCCGCAGGGGATCACCGGCATCTTCTACCTGGAGCTCTACGGCGGGACGCAGGACGCGGCGGAGATGCCCGAGGGGGAGACGATCCCCTCGGATCCTTCGCTCACGTCGGCGATCACCGGGATCGCGAAGAACCTGGGCGAACTGGTGGAGCAGTTGAACCGCTTCTTCGCGGTCAACTCGGGTCCCCTGACGGAGGCGGTCACCGACCTGCGGGCGGCCATGGCCTCGGCGAGGGGCGCGCTGGAGCGGCTGGAGACGCTGGTCGCTTCGGGCGAGGCTGCCATGGCGGACGTGCGGACGGCGGTGGCGGGCATCCGATCGGAACTGGAGACCACCGGGAAGTCCGTGCGGGAGGCGGTGGGGGCGCTGGAGGAGTTCCTCGAGGATCCCGCGCTCCGGCAGCTGCCGAAGCAGGCCGGAGAGGTCCTCGCGGCGGCGAAGGCGAGCGTGGAGGGGGCCGACCTCCCGGGGCTCGCGGAGGAGGCCCGGGCCGCGGTGGCGGAGTTCCGGGACGTGGAGGCCTCCCTGGCCCGGGCGGCGGACTCCCTGGCGGCCATCGCCTCCGACGCCGGCGCCGACGTCGGGGCGGCGCTGCGCAACATCCGGGTCGCATCCGACCACGTGCGCGAGGCCACGCGGCGGCTGCGCGACGACCCGGGCCGGCTCCTGCGATCCCCGCAGCCGGCGGACAAGCCCGTCCCCGACCCCTTGCCCGCCGAGGAGGCCCCACGGTGACCCACCCCGTCCTCCGCCTCGCGCTCCCCGGAGTCCTCCTTGCCGCCGCCGGCGGGTGCATCTCGGTGGGGGGCACGGACGCCTCCGCGCCCCCCCGCGTGTTCGACCTGCGCCCGCCCCTGGCGGGGGAGCCCGTCCCCGCGGCGGGGCCGGAGACCCTCGCGCTGGAGTCCTTCACCTGCGACCCTGCGCTGGACCGGGAGGAGATGGTCTGGGAGCGAGGGGACGTGGAGGCGGGCGCCTACTCCTCGTGGCGCTGGGCCCGCCCGCCGGCGGAGGCCCTCCGCGACCTGTGCGCCGACGCGCTCCGCCGCGCCGGCGTCTGTGCGGTGGTGGCCGCGGACCCGGCGCCGGCGTCGCCGGACTTCGTCCTGAGGGCGCACCTCGCGCGCCTCGCCGAGCGGGACGGCGGGGAGTCCTGGAGCGGGGTCGTGGAGCTGCGCGTGGTGGTCGTGTCCACCGCCGACGGGGCCGAGATCCTCCGGAGGTCCTACTCCGAGCGCGAGCCGTGCCCGGAGCGCAATCCGCGGGGAACGGCCGTCGCCCTGGCCGTCGCGTCGGCGCGCCTGACGGCCCGGCTCTCGGCGGACGTGGGGGCGGCGCTCGAGCGCGTGCGCCTGGCGGCCCACCTGTGGAAGATCCAGAGCCGCCGGGGGCCCGCATCGCTTCAGGGTCGGAGCCGGATCGCCCCCTCGCGCAGCGTGCTCCGGTAGACGGGCGCCGCGGGGGCCCCCACGCTCCGGTGGGCCCGGGTGGTGGGACCGTCGCTGGCGACGACCACGCCCGCACCGGTCGCGGCGGCGAAGAGAGGGGCGAGTGTCACCCCGGCGCCGCCGTGGTGGGGCAGCAGCATCGCGCGGGTCCGGAGGTCGGCGTCCGATCGGAGGAGCGCCAGGAGCGCCGGGTCCTCCGCGTCCCCCGGCAGCAGCGCCGACGCGCGCCCCGCGCGCCACCGCACCACGAGGGAGCCGTCGTTCTCCCTCCCCGCCCCCGGGTCGCCCGCGGGGGGATGGAGGATCTCCAGGAGCGCGCCCGGCAGGTGGACCCGATCCCCCGCCGCCACCCGCAGCACGGGCACGCCTCGCCGCGCCGCCGCCGCCAGGGCGGTCCGGGCGGCGGGGGCCTCGCCGAACCCCTCCGCCACCACGAGGGCGCCGACGGGCAGGCTCCCCAGCACGTCCGCCGCGCCCCCGGCGTGGTCGGAGTCCTCGTGCGAGACCACGAGGACCTCCAGCCGGTCGACCCCCTCGGCGCGGAGCGCCGGCAGCACGCGGGACGCGGTCACCGCGGGGGAGCGCCCGCCGGCGTCGATGAGCGCCCGGCCCTCGCCGGCGACGGCCAGCACGGACATCCCGTGGCCCGTGTCCAGGATGAGCAGTTCGGCGGGGCGGGACACCGGTCCGCGCAGCGCGGGGAGCGCCAGCAGCAGGGGCGGGGCCAGCACCGCCGCCAGTCCCCACCGCCCTCGCGGTCCGCCCCGCAGGGCGGCCCACGCCAGGATCCCGCAGGGGAGGGCGAGCCCGGGAAGTCCCGGCGGCGGGAGCGTCGGGGAGCCCCCGGGGATCCGCTCCAGCAGCGACGTCACGTCGCGGATGGCCACCGCCGCGCCGTCGGCCAGGGGCGCGGACAGGCCGGGCGCCACCGCGCCGACGAGGAGGATCACGGGAGCCGCCAGCAGCGTGGCCAGCGCCAGCGGGACCACCACCAGGTTCGCCACGGGGGCGAGCAACGCCACCTGTCCGAAGCGCGCGGCGATGACGGGAGCCGTCGCCGACCAGGCCGCCAGCGCCGGGGGGAGGAGCCGCTCCATCGCGTCGCCCGCGAGGCGGCGCAGGGACCGGTCCGCGGCGGGGATCCGGAACCGCAGCAGCAGGCGCCGCCTCCGGTGGAGGACGTCGCCGATGCCCCGCGCGAGCCGCAGGATCCCCAGCACCGCCAGGACCGTCAACTGGAACCCCGGCTCCTCCGGGGCGGCCGGCCGTGCGCAGGTCTCCGCCGCCGCCGCCACGGCGAGGATGTGGATGGGGTCGACGGTCCGGCGGAGGAGCGGGGCCGCCGCCACCAGCGCCGCCGCCAGTGCGGCGCGGCGCACGGGGAAGCCCATGCCCGACGCCGCCGCGTAGGCGGCCACCACGGGGAGCGAGAGGAGGGCGGCCCACCGACGGGACCCGATCCTGCGGAGGACCCACACCACCGCCCCCGCCGCCAGCGCCACGTGGATCCCGCTCACCACGAGCACGTGCCACGTGCCGGTCCTGCGGAGCCCGCGCACCAGATCCGGGTCGAGCCCGTCGCGCCGGCCGAGCAGCAGCGCCTCGAGGAGCGCCCGCCCCTCCCCGCGCGTGGCCGCCCGGATCCGATCCAGGACGACGGCGCGGAGGCGCCAGGCGATCCCGCCGGGGTGCCACGGGGGCGCGTTTCCCACCACCCGCAGCGATCCCGGACCCCGCGCGTCCATGGTCGCGTGGATTCCGCGGGCGCGGAGGTCCTCCCGCCGGTCCCGCTGCCCGGGATTGGTGGCGGCGGGCGGGGCGCGGGCGAGCCCGACGACCTCCACCTCGTCCCCCGGGAGCGCCCCACCCGCGCAGATCACCTGCGCGCCGCCCGCGACGGGGACGCGGGAACGGGCCGACGGGAGCAGGGCGTGGGCGGCGACCTCCACGGGGAGGTCCGGGGAGGCGCTCCCGTCGGTCCCCGGTTCGTCCGCCGCCGCCGTCACGCGCCCCGCGAGGCGCAGCGGGACGGGGCCCTCCGCGAGCACCGCCGCCAGCGACCCCGGCGGATCCGGCGCGCGGGAGACGAGCCCGCGGGCCACCCCGAGAAGCAGCGCCGCCGCCACCAGCACCGGTCCCGCCCGCGGACCGGTCCGTGCCGCGGAGGGCCCGCGTTGCGCACCGCGCCCGTGCCGGAGGGCCACTGCGGCCGCCGGCAGCGCGGCCGTGGCGACGGCGAGGGAGAGGGCCGGGGACGCCCGGCCGACGAGGCACCCGGCGACGAAGGCGACGGCGAGGCACGGGACCGAGCGATCCACGCGGTACAGGACGCCGCGCCGGTGACACCGCGGCGCCGCCGCCCCGCGATTGACGGGTCCGGCGGGCGCCCGTGCCTACAATCCCTCATCCTCCCCCGGGTCCTCCCGATCGTCCTCGCGACCCTCGCCGCATGGGGCGTCGCCCCGCCCGCAGGCGCGGCGCCGGAGGAGCCCGCTCCCACGGCCCCCGCGGCGGACCGGCCCCGCTTCGTGCTGGAGGCGGGCTACGCCACCGAGGAGATCGTCGACGGGGCGTCGGTCCGCACGCTGGTCGAGGGCGTCCTCCTGCGGTTCGAGGATTTCGAGGTCCAGGCGAGGTCCGTCGTCATCTGGGGGGATGCGGAGGGGATGCGGCGCGCGCTGGGGGAGGCCGGCCGGCCCGCCGCCGGCCCCGCGGCACCGGATCCGGCGGCGGGGAGCGGGGAACCGGTCCCCGCCACTCCCGCGGAGCGGCTGAAGGCCGTCCTCGGTCCCGTCGTCCACGCCCTCTACGCGGAGGGGGACGTGCAGTTCCGCCTGGGATCCCGCTCCACCGCCATGCGGTGCGAGCGGCTGTTCGCGGACTTCCGGAAGGGCATCCTGACCACGGGCCGGGTGCTCCTCACGTCGTCGGTCATGCTTCCGAGGCGCGGGAGGGCGGTTCCCCTCGCGGTGCGGGCGGACCGCATGCGCCAGGTGTCGGAGCGGACCTTCCTGCTCGAGGACGCCGCCTACACCACGTGCGACTTCGAGGATCCCCACTACCGCTTCCGGTGCACCGAGTTCGAACTGTCGGAGTTCGACGATCACACGACGTTCATCGCGTGGAACAACGTCATCGACTACGCGGGCGTCCCGTTCCTCTTCCTCCCCGTGCTGGGGGGGCGCTCCGATCTCTCCGCCCGACCGCTCCGCTCCGTCAACTACACGCGATCGAGCCGGTTCGGCCACGAGGTGGAGTTGACCTGGGGGGACGACATCTTCTCCGAGGGGGAGCGCTGGGGGGAGTGGCGGCTCCGGACCGACTGGCGCAGTCGCCGCGGCGGCGCGGCGGGACCGGAACTCGACTACCGGACGAGCGACTACGAGGGGTCCTTCGCCGCCTACTACGCGCGGGACAAGGCGAGCACCGATCAGTTCGACGGTTCGCCGGTCCCCCGGCGGGACCGGGGGCGCGTGCGCTGGGAGCACCGCCAACGGCTCTCCGACGCATGGCGGCTCGACCTGTCGCTCTGGGACTTCTCCGATCGGAACTTCCAGCGGGAGTACCTGAAGCGGGAGGCGCTGCGGGAGCGGGATCCGGAGAACTACGTGGTCCTGCGCTTCGCCGAGGGAACGGACCTCTTCTCCGTCACGGCGGCCCGACGGCTCGACCGCTTCACGACCCACACGGAGACGATGCCGGAGGTGGCCGCCCGCCGCATCGGGGCCCCGGTGCTGCGCGGGCGGTTCCCGCTGGGCCTGCTGGACGACCTGACCTACACGACGGACGCCTCCGGCGGGGTCTACGAGCGGGCCTACGACGAGGCGCTGGGGGTCTCCTCCCGCGACCAGTGGCGGGGGGACGCGGTGGGCCGCCTGGAGGGCGTGAAGGGGCTGGGCCCGGTGCGCATCTCGCCGTTCTTCACCGCCGGGACGACCTACCACGAGGGCGGCGACTATCCCGACGGGGCCGAGCACCGTCGGAGGGGGGACCTGGCCCTCGGCGTGAGGGCCGCCGTCGAGGCGCGGCGCGACTGGGGGGACGTGCGCAGCGACCTGTTCGACCTGAGGGGGATGACCCACCGCGTGGGGCTGGAGGCGCTCTGGTACCGG
Organism: uncultured Planctomycetota bacterium; assembly: GCA_964607145.1. Taxonomy (GTDB): domain Bacteria; phylum Planctomycetota; class JAJSAM01; order JAJSAM01; family JAKLKS01; genus CAZSIX01. The sequence continues at coordinate 24,024 of CAZSIX010000009.1, forward strand.
CGCTTCGCGGTGAGCCGGTCCCCGGCGCAGTACGTGCCCCTGGACGCGACGGAGACCCTGGACGAGATCCGCGCCACGGAGGTGCGGCTGCGCCAGCGGTGGCAGACCGAGCGCGGCTCCGAGCGGGTGGACTGGATCGACCTGGAACTCCGTGGCCTGTACTTCTCCGGGAGCCGGCCCACGGGCGCCTCGCCGCTCCGCTTCCGCGAGGAGGGGCTCGAGGGGCCGCGGTTCGCGGACCTCGTGGGCGAGGAGAAGTTCCGCGCCCGACCGCTCCGGGGGCCCTGGGGGCCCTACGAGGGGGACCTGCGCGTGCGCCTCCGGGAGAACCTGTTCTTCCTCGCGGAGGGGGAGTACGACCCCTACGACCGCTCCTTCGCGACGGCGGCGCTGGGGCTGCGCTGGTTCGTCGTGCCGCGGTTCTCCCTCTACGTCGGCGACCGCCGCATCGGTTCGGACAGCGACATCTACACGTTCCGGGCCGACTGGGCCGTCTCCGATCGCTGGAGCCTCGGCTTCTCGCAGCAGGCCGACCTCCGCAACTCGGAGGGGTTGGAGACGGAGATCCGGATCCGCCGCGTCCTGCACGACTTCGTCATCGAACTGGGGCTGTCGCGGGATCGGGCATCGAACGACCGGTCCATCCACATCTCGGTCATCCCGGCGGTCCTGTGGGATCCCCCCGTGAGCGCCCGGAACGCCCGCCGCCTCGACTTCGAGGCGCAGCGCTGGTACCGGTAACCCCGCGCCGCGACATCGCTCCGCGGCGCCGCGGGGATCGGGGATGATGGGCCCGTGCGAAAGGCCCTGTACGCCGGCTCGTTCGACCCGGTGACGCTGGGACACCTCGACCTCATCGAGCGGGGTCGCGGGCTCTTCCCGCGGCTCCTGGTGGGGGTGGCCGACAACGTCCGCAAGCAGGCCCTGTTCACGGTGCCCGAGCGGGTGGCCCTGCTCCGGGACGGCGTGCGGGATCGCGGCATCCGGGGCGTGACCGTGACGACGGTGGACGGCCTCGTGGTGGAGTGGGCGCGCGCGCACGGCGTGTCGGTCCTCCTGCGGGGCGTCCGCACGACCAGCGACTTCGAGTTCGAGTACCAGATGGCGCTGACCAACCGGGCGCTGGCGCCGGACGTCGAGACCGTCTTCGTCATGCCGTCGGAGCGGTTCGCCTACCTGTCGTCGACGCTCATCCGCGAGGTCGTCCGCCACGGCGGCGACGTCTCGCGGTGGGTCCCGCCGGCGGTGGAGGCGGCGCTCAGGGAGAGGCTGGGAGGGGAGGCCGCGTCGAGGCCACCCCGCAAGGGAAGGAGATCGCCACGATGAGCACCTGGAGGGTCCCGACGGTCCCCGTGCTGGCGCTGCTGGCGGCGGCGGGCGCGTCGGCGCGGGCCGAGGACGGGGAGATGCCCGAGGATCCGGCGGCCTTCGTCGCCGCCGTCCGCGAGGGTCGCCTCCCCCCCGTGGCTCCCTGGCCGCGGTACGAGGGGACCCTGCGCGTCCCGGCCTTCGGCGAGCAGCCCCCCATGGATGCCGGCAATCCGGTTCCTCCGGGCAAGGAGGAGTGGGGCAATCCGACGCCGGGCGGCACGCTCATCGTCCAGTACAACTCCGCCCCCAAGAACATCAACAAGATCGTCAGCAACGACGCGGTGGTGGAGTACATCACCGAGACCGTCCGCCCCTACCTCATCCTCCAGGACAAGGTGGACTTCTCCTACGGCCGCCCCTCGCCGGAGGATCCCGCCCACCGGTTCGTCTCCGTGAACCCCCGGGACTGCGCCTCCGGCTGGGTGAAGGAGGACACGCTCCAGCGCGCCGACGGGACCGTCGTCGCCTACGGCGCGGTGACCGCGGACGGCGATTCCTGGGACGTGAAGCCCCTGGCGGTCCACCCCCGCGAGCCGCGGTCCGCGGCCCGGTATCCGAAGGCGGAGGGGGACCGGGTGCTCAAGGGCACCTTCTGCACGGTGACCCTCAAGCCGGGCATCAAGTGGCACGACGGGGCGCCGTTCCGCGCGCAGGACGTCGTCTTCAGCGTGCGGGCCATCCAGAACCCCAACGCCAACTCCGACAACGTGAAGCCCTTCTTCGAACTGGTCAAGTCCGTGGAGGCGCTGGACGACCTGACCGTGCGCTGGATCCTGGACCGGCAGTACTTCGGGGCCGACGACACGGTGGTGGGCGGGAACCAGACCATCATCCCGGAGCACGCCTACCGGGCGGAGTGGGACAAGGCGAACCCCGGCAAGCCCATGGACCCCTCGGCGGACGAGTTCGGCCCCTTCTTCAACAACTGCACGCCCCTCAACGAGCGGCCCCTGGGCACGGGCCCGTACCGCGTGGTGGACTTCGTCCCCAGCCAGTCCGTGACGCTCGAGCGCTTCCCCGGGTACTTCGGACCGCCCGGGAGGGCGGATCGCATCGTCTGGAAGTTCATCACGAACCCGGTCGCGGCCCTGCAGGCGCTCCAGGGCGGGGAGATCGACTTCGCCGCCCACGGCCTCGTCGAGGACCAGTACGTGAACGAGATGGGGACCCCCGAGTTCCAGGCCCGCTTCGCGCGGGCGGTCTGGTTCACCCCGTCCATGGGCTTCGTGGCGTTCAACCGGCGCGTGCCGCAACTCGCCGACCCGCGGGTGCGCGTGGCGCTGGGCCTGCTCGCCGACCGGCCCACCTACGTGAAGCGGAAGTTCCACGATCTCTCCGTCCTGATCTCCGGGGACCAGTTCGTCGCCGGGCCCGCCTACGACGCCGCGATCCGTCCTCTCGCCTACGACCCGGCGGCGGCGGAGGAACTCCTCGACGAGGCCGGCTGGTACGACCGGGACGGGGACGGGTTCCGCGACAAGGACGGGAAGCGCCTCGAGTTCGAGTTCCTCATCCCCAGCGGAAGCAAGACGATGAAGGAGTTCGCGCCGCTGTGGCTCGAGGCCTGCAAGAAGGTCGGCGTCGTCCTGAAGCCCGCGGAGATGGAATGGGCCGCCTTCATCGAGCGGTTCGAGGGGAAGAAGTTCGACTCCATCACGCTGCAGTGGGCCATGGACCCGGAGAGCGATCCCCACCAGTTGTGGCACAGCAAGTGGGCGGCGGAGGGGATGAAGTCGAGCAACACGACCTCCTTCGCCGATCCGCGGGCGGACGCCCTCATCGTGGCCATCCAGAGCTGCCTGGACCCGAAGGAGCGGGCGCGGTACCAGCACGCGCTCCACCGGATCCTGGACGCCGACGCCCCCTACCTGTTCCTGTTCGCGCGCCCGGACATCGCCGGCTACTCGCGGGACTGGCGGGGCGTCCGGTTCTACCCGCGCCGTCCCGGGTTCGACCTGACCGAGTGGTACCTGCCGCCGGGGGTGCGGAAGGCGCGTTGAAGACCTACCTCCTCAAGCGTCTCCTGCTGCTGCCGGTGACGCTGTTCGGCGTCTCCCTCCTGTCGTTCCTCATCATCTGCCTCGCGCCCGGCGACCCCGCCTCCCTCAAGCGGCACGGGATGTCGGAGGGGGCCAAGGCGGCGGCGGAGTCCGAGCGGGGCACGGAGGACGCGCTCGCCAAATGGAGGGCGCGGTACCGGCTCGACAAGCCGATCCACGTCCGGTACGTCTACTGGCTGGGCGACATCGCGTCGGGGGACCTGGGGCGCACCTTCTTCGGCGACAAGGACGTCTGGGAGGAGATGAAGCCGCATCTCCTGGTGACGCTGTCGCTGGAGGCCGTGGCGATGCTCCTCATCTTCGCGGTGGCGATCCCGCTGGGCATCTACTCGGCGTGGAGGCCGGAGTCGTTCTTCGACAAGATGTCCTCGTTCTGGCTCTTCGTCCTCTACTCGCTCCCCGCGTTCTGGGCCGCGACCATGCTCATCGTCATCTTCGGGAACCCGGAGACGGCGCCGTTCGGCCTCTCGTTCCCCGTCGCGGGCCTCCGCGACGTCCGGATGCAGGGGGCCGGCGCCTGGGACCGGTTCCTCGATCTCGCGTGGCACGCGTTCCTCCCGGTGCTGTGCCTCGCGTACGGGACCATGGCGCTCGTGTCCCGCTTCATGCGGGCGGGGATGCTGGAGGTGATCCGCCAGGACTACATCCGCACGGCCCGGGCGAAGGGGCTGCCCGAGCGGCGCGTGGTGCTTCGGCACGCGCTCCGGAACGCGCTCTTCCCCATCGTCACGCTCACCGCGGCGCTCCTCCCGGCGCTGGTGGGAGGCAGCATCATCGTGGAGTCCATCTTCACCATCCCCGGGATGGGCTGGTACGCGTACGACGCGATCCTGCGGCGTGAGTACAACATCCTCATGGCCACCTTCCTCCTCTCGGCGGTGGTCACGCTGTTCGGCATCCTCGTCTCCGACCTCCTGTACGCGTTCCTGGACCCGCGCGTCTCCTACGACTCGGGGGGAGGCGCTTGAGCGGCGCTTCCCCGCGCGGCGCGGCGCCGGAGCCGCCGCGCTCCACCCTCGACATCGCCATCGCGATGTTCCTGAAGCGCCACCGCGCCGTCGTGGCCGGCATCGTCCTGCTGGGCTTCTTCTACATCGCGGTCTGGACACCCCTGCTGGCGACGAACCTGCCGCTCCACTTCCGCGGCGTGGATCCGGGGGGCGCGGCGCAGGCGGCGCGCGTCGCCCGCCTCGAGACGATGGCGCTGCGGAACGCCCTGGCGGGGACGGAGACGCGGACCCGGGAGCAGATCGAGACGTCCTTCGGCGTGGTGGAGTTCCAACTGGATCGCCTGGACGGGGTCCTCGAGGAGTCCGCCCGCGCCCGCACCGCTCCCGTGCGAGAGCGACTCCGGTCCGTCCGGGACGCGTGGCGCACGCGCCCCGGGGCCGATTCCGCCGACGCGGCGCCGAAGGACCCCGAGGGCGCGGCGACCCTCAAGGCGCTGGCGGCGGAGATGAAGACCGCCCTGGAGGTGGCGCCGGCGGATCTGCGGACGCGCGACCTGCATCCCGCGTGGCTGGCCCTCGACTGGCTCGACGCGTTCCTCATGGCGCTCAGCCTGACGGTGCTCCCCGCGGCGTACTGGCTGCGACGGGGCCCGGGGCGGCCGCGGCGGCCCGCCGTGGCGGCGTGGGTGGCCCTGGTCCCCGCGGTGCTCGCCGCCATCGCCTGGGGGGCCCTCGTGGACCACGTGGACGACCCCACGGACTACCGCAAGGGCATCCAGGAGGGGGCCCTCCTCGCCGAGTCCGTGACCTGGGCCGCGGTCCCCTACGGCCTGAACGAGAACAACCTCGCCCTGGTGGCGCAGGAGCCGGGCCCGCTCCACCCGCTGGGCACCGACGAGAGCGGCCGCTCCCTGCTCTCCCGGCTGCTCTGGGGGTCGCGGATCTCGCTCTCCGTCGGATTCGTGGCGGTGGGGATCTACGTGCTCATCGGGATCGTCATCGGGGCGGTGGCCGGGTTCTTCGGCGGGCTGGTGGACATCGTCGTGTCCCGGTTCATCGAGTGGGTCATCTGCTTCCCCACGTTCTTCCTCATCCTGGTCATCGTGGCGTTCCTCAAGGACCGGACCCTGTTCGGGACGGAGCCCCCCCAGCTCCTCGTGATCATGGTGGTGATCGGCATCACCTCGTGGACCACCGTGGCGCGCGTCGTGCGCGCCGAGTTCCTGAAACTGGTGGGGCTGGATTTCGTCCTGGCCGCCCGGGCGCTGGGGGCCCCTCCGGGGCGAATCATCTTCCGGCACGTGCTGCCCAACGCCCTGGCGCCGGTGCTCGTCTCGGCGACGTTCGGCGTCGCCGGGGCGATCCTCCTCGAGTCCTCCCTCTCGTTTCTCGGCCTCGGGATCACCGTGCCAAAACCCTCCTGGGGCGGCATGCTGTTCACCGCACAGGCCTACATCCGCGTGTCCACGTGGATGGTCCTCTGGCCGGGGCTGGCCATCTTCCTGGTCATCACCTGCTACAACCTCGTGGGGGAGGCGCTGCGGGACGCGCTGGACCCGCGGCTGCGGCAGTAGCCGCCGTCCCCCCGGGACGCGGTACCGCGAAGGAGGGAAGCGCGATGGCGGAGACGCCGGCGGCGGGCGGGGGCGAGGATCTCCTCGTCCTCGACGACCTGAAGACCCACTTCTTCACGGACGAGGGGGTCGCGCGCGCCGTGGATGGCGTCTCCTACCGGGTGAAGCGCGGCGAGACGCTGGGTGTGGTGGGGGAGTCGGGCTGCGGGAAGAGCGTCACGGCCCTCTCCGTGATGCGCCTCATCCCCGACCCGCCGGGGCGGGTGGTCGGCGGCCGCATCGTGTTCAAGGGGCGGGATCTCGTCCCCCTGTCCGACGAGGAGATCCGGAAGATCCGCGGCAACGAGATCGGGATGATCTTCCAGGAGCCCATGACGAGCCTCAACCCGGTGTTCACCGTGGGCGATCAGATCATCGAGGCGGTAATGCTGCACCGCGGCGTGCCCTACGGCGAGGCCCGCGAGCACGCGACGGAGATGCTGCGCAAGGTCGGCATCCCCTCCCCCGAGTCGCGCGTCGACGACTACCCCCACCAGATGTCCGGCGGGATGCGCCAGCGCGTGATGATCGCCATGGCCCTGTCCTGCGACCCCGACCTGCTCATCGCGGACGAGCCGACGACCGCGCTGGATGTCACCATCCAGGCGCAGATCCTGGACCTGATGCGCAAGCTGCAGGACGAACTGGGCATGTCCGTCCTCCTCATCACCCACGACCTCGGCGTGGTCGCGCAGAACGCGCAGCACGTGGCCGTGATGTACGCGGGCAAGGTCGTGGAGTTCTCCAGCACGGGCGAGGTCTTCGGCAATCCGCGGCACCCGTACACCGTGGGGCTCTTCCGCAGCATCCCGCGCCTCGGCGAGAGGGTCAAGCGGCTGGACACCATCCCCGGCACCGTCCCCAGCGCGCTGGAGTTCCCCGACGGCTGCCGATTCAACAACCGCTGCCCGTTCGCCACGGACCGCTGCCGCTCCGACGAGCCGGACCTGCGCGAGATCGCGCCGGGCCACGCCGTCGCGTGCCACTTCGCGGAGAACGTGACCCTGGCCGAGTGGGAGCGGCTGGCCCGCGCCGGGGCCGCCGCAGTGGCCGCGGGGAAGGAGGTCTAGGTGGTCGGCGAGAAGATCCTCGAGGTCCGCGGGCTGAAGAAGCACTTCCCCATCAAGCGGGGGCTGCTGGCCCGGACCGTGGGAACCGTCAAGGCGGTGGACGGCGTCTCCTTCGACCTGCGGCGCGGGGAGACGCTGGGTCTCGTGGGGGAGTCCGGCTGCGGCAAGACGACGGCGGGGCGCACGCTCCTCCGCCTCCTCGACCCCCCGACGGGCGGCAGCGCCACCTTCCTCGGGAAGGACCTCTTCGCCCTCCGCGGCGAGGAACTCCGGCTCATGCGCCGGCACATGCAGATCATCTTCCAGGACCCCTACGGCTCGCTCAACCCGCGCATGACGGTGGAGGGCATCGTGGGGGAGGCGCTCCAGATCCACCGCGTGGCCCCGGATCGGAAGCAGCGCCGCGAGCGCGTCCAGGAGCTGCTGCGCGAGGTCGGTCTCGACCCGGTGCGCCACATCACCCGGTACCCCCACGAGTTCTCCGGCGGCCAGCGTCAGCGCATCGGCATCGCACGCGCCATCGCGCTGGACCCCGAGTTCATCATGTGCGACGAGGCCGTGTCCGCGCTGGACGTCTCCATCCAGGCGCAGATCATCAACCTCCTCCAGGCGCTGCAGGAGCGGAAGAACATCTCCTACCTGTTCGTCGCCCACGACCTGAAGGTGGTCGAGCACATCAGCCACCGCGTGGCGGTCATGTACCTGGGCGAGATCGTCGAGACCGCTCCCTCCGATGCGCTCTACCGGGACCCGGTCCACCCGTACACGAGGGCGCTGCTCTCCGCCATCCCGGTCACCGATCCGAAGGTCGCGCGGACGCGGGAGATCCTCGCCGGCGAGCCGCCGACCCCCATCAACCCGCCGAAGGGGTGCCACTTCCACCCGCGGTGCAAGTTCGCCGAGGACCGCTGCCGGGACGGTGCGAAGCCGGTGCCCGTGTACGACATCGGGGACGGCCACCTCGTCCAGTGCATCCTCGCGGAGCAGCGCGGCGGCACCGTCGTCGAGGCCCGGCCGTCCCACGTCGAGGCGGTGGAGGTGTGAAGCTCAACGTCGGGACCGTGGGGCCGTTCCTGCTGCCCCTCCTCCTCGGCGTGGGGGCCGTCGCCCTCGGGAACCGGAAGCCGACGGAGGGTTTCGAGGCGGAGAACCGGCCCATCCCCGGAGTCCTCCGCATCGCGATCCCGGCGAACCCGCCGAACCTCGATCCCGTCGAGATGACGGACACGACCTCCGACGGGATCGTGGAGCGCATGGGGATCACGCTCGTCCGGTACGACGACAACCTCCGGCTCGTCCCGGACCTGGCCGAGGCGCTGCCGTCGGTCTCCCCCGACGGGACCGAACTGACGTTCCGCCTGCGGGCGGGCGTGATGTTCCAGCCGTGGACCGACCTCGAGGGCCGGCGTCACGAGTCGCGCGAGATCACCGCGGAGGACGTGCGCTACTCGCTCGTCAGGCTTCTCGAGCCATGGAGCAAGCGGTCCTGGCTGCTGGACCCGGTCCTCGGCGTCGAGGAGGCCATGGCCGCCATGGCCGGCCGCTCCGATCGACGGGACGTGAGCCAGCCGGTGTTCCCCGGGATCGCCGCCCCCGATCCCCGGACGGTCGTGATCCGGTTGAAGGAGCCGAACCGGTTCTTCCCGTACTTCCTCGCCATGAACAACGCGATGGTGGTCCCCTCCGAGGCCGTGGCCGCGCTGGGGCAGCGGTTCGGGCGGCAGCCCGTGAGCGGCGGCCCCTACCGGCTGGTCTCGTGGAAGGACAACCACAAGGTCGAGTTCGAGCGGTTCGACGGCTACTTCGGCGAGCGCCCCGTCCCCGATCGAATCGTCTTCTACGTGATCCCCGACGAGGAGACGACGTTCCAGGCGTACCTCAACGGCGACCTCGAGATCGTCCAGGCCCCCTACGGCAAGGTCGAGAGCATCCGCCGATCGAACATCGGTCGGGAACTCGTCGTCAATCCGCTGGGCGACGTCCGGTTCCACGGGTTCAACATGGAGAAGCCGCCCCTCGGTGGCAACACGGAGAAGGGCAAGAACCCCGTCCCGATGTCGGCCGAGGACAAGGTGCGCGCGCGGAAGCTGCGCCAGGCCTTCAACTGGGCCGTGGACCGGGACTTCCTCTGCGAGAGCGTGCTCGAGGGGCGTGCGGTTCCCGCCCGAGGGGCGCTGCCCCCCGGCATCCGCGGGTACAACCCCGACCTGAAGGGCTACGGGTACGACCCGGAGCGGGCGAAGCGCCTGCTGGCGGAGGCCGGGTATCCCGGAGGCAAGGGGCTCGGGAAGATCCCCTACCACTTCAACAGCCAGCCGCCCAACCCGACCGTCGCGCAGAACCTGCAGGAGATGTTCCGCAGGGTGGGGGTCGAGACGGAACTGCATCAGATGGACTGGGGCGCCTACCAGAACTACATCGACGAGGGCAAGGCGACGTTCTTCCGTCTCGCCTGGATCATGGACTACCCGGAGGCGGAGAACTTCCTCTACGTGCTGTTCCACTCGAGTTTCGTCGGCTCCGCCGGCAACAACCCGCGGACGCAGAACGAGGCGCTGGATCGACTGCTGGAGCAGGCGCGCGCATGCACCGATCCGGAGGAGGAGGTCCGCCTCTGGCGCAAGGCGGAGGAGATGGTCGTGGAGGAGGCGCCGTGGGTCTTCCTCTACCACAGCGCCACCGCCCTCCTCGTGAAGCCCTACGTGAAGGGACTGGTCCTCACGCGGATGGACTCCGGCCCGGAAGTGCAGCAGGCCGACCTCGGCAAGGTCGCCGTCGCGGCGGTGGAGCGGTGAAGTGACCGGCTACATCGCGCGCCGCCTGCTGCAGATCCTCCCGGTCCTCCTCCTCGTCTCCATCATCACGTTCTCCATCTCGTTCCACACCCCGGGAGATCCGGCGCGACTCCTCCTCGGCCAGAAGGCGCCGCAGGAGACCATCGACCGCACGCGCAACGAACTCGGCCTCAACGATCCGTTCTGGACCCAGTACGGCCGCTACATGGGCAAGGCGATCCGCGGGGACCTCGGACGGTCGTACGCGAAGAAGGGGATGGACGTCCGGGAGATCATCTCGGAGAAGTTCGCGCTGACGGTGCGGCTGGCGATCCTGGCCACGCTGCTCTCCAGCCTCCTGGGCGTCACGGCGGGCGTGCTCTCCGCCATGCGGCCCTACTCCTGGCTGGACTACGGCTCCATGCTGCTGGCGCTGCTGGGAGTCTCCCTCCCGGCGTTCTACCTCGGCTTCCTGCTCATCGTGTTCGTGGCGCGCCCCCTCGGGCTCCCCGTGGGCGGGTACGCGGACGACACCCTCTGGCAGCAGTTCCGGCACCTCCTCCTTCCGTCGCTCGTGCTGGGCTCGCTCACGGCGGCGGTGGTGGCGCGCCTCACGCGATCCGCCATGCTCGACGTCCTCGGCCAGGACTACATCCGCACGGCGCGCGCGAAGGGACTCGGAGAGCGGATCGTCGTGGTCCGGCACGCGCTGCGCAACGCCGCCATCCCCATCGTGACGGTCATCGGCAACAACTTCGGCGGGCTCCTCGTGGGGGCCGTCCTCACGGAGACGGTGTTCGGGCTGCCGGGGCTGGGCCGCGAGATCGTCCAGGCGATCTTCCAGAGGGACCGGGAACTGATCGCCGGCGGCGTCCTGTTCATGGCGGGCATCTTCGTGAGCGTCAACCTGCTGGTGGATCTGACCTACGCATGGTTCGACCCCCGCGTGAGGTACGACCATTGAGCGAGCCCGACGCCGCCACCGGCCGCTCCCCGACCGCACTCGCGATCCGGAGGCTCCTCAGGAGCCACACGGCCATCGCCGGCCTGGGAATCACCGGCGCCCTGGTCCTGGCGGGGCTCCTGGCGCCACTGGTCGTCGGCGACGCGTACAAGGCGTCCGATCTGGAGGCCATCCGACTCCCGCCGGGCTCGCCGGGCCACCTGCTGGGCACCGATGAACTGGGCCGCGACATCCTGGCGAGGCTCCTCCGCGGGGCGAGTCTCTCGCTCAAGATCGGTGTCGGCGCCACGGCCCTTGCCGTGGTGTTCGGCACGCTCGTCGGGGCGGTGTCCGGCTACGTCGGCGGGTGGGTGGACACGGTCCTGCAGCGGATCACGGACACGTTCATGGCGTTCCCGACGCTCCTCCTCGCCATCGGCATCACCGCCGTGTTCGAGAACCCGTCGGAGACCATCCTCTTCATCGTTCTCGGCGTGGTCTCCTGGCCACCGGTCACGCGCGTCGTCCGAGGGCAGTTCCTCTCCCTCCGCGAGCAGGACTTCGTGCTGGCGGCGCGGAGCCTCGGGGCGCCGGGCACCCGGATCATCTTCCGCCACCTCCTTCCCAACTGCATCGGACCCATCGTCGTCCTCGCGACGCTGGAGGTGGCCACGAACATCCTCGCCGAAGCGGGGATGTCGTTCCTGGGCATCGGCGTGCAGCCGCCGGAACCCTCGTGGGGGCGGATGCTGCTGGACGCCCAGAAGTACATGGGCGAGTCGCCCTGGATGATGGTCTACCCGGGGGCCGCCATCGTGCTCACCGTCCTCGGTCTCAACTTCTTCGGGGACGGACTGCGGGACGCCTTCGACCCGCGGATGAAGGCCTGAGGAGATCCCCCGTGTCCCGATCCGTCATCCGCACCGACTCCGCGCCGAAGGCCATCGGGCCCTACTCGCAGGCGGTCGTCGCCGACGGCTGGCTCTGGTGCTCCGGGCAGATCCCCCTGGACCCGGCGACGGGCGCCATCGTCGGCGGCGGGGACGCCGTGGCCCAGGCGGAGCGGGTGCTCGCCAACCTCCGGGCGGTGGTGGAGGCGGCGGGGGGCACGCTGGCGGATGCCGTCAAGGTGACCATCTACCTCAAGGACATGGGGACCTTCGCGGCGGTGAACGAGGTCTACGGGCGGTACTTCCCCGGTGGTTCGCCGCCGGCGCGGGCGACGGTGGAGGTGGCCCGGCTCCCGAAGGACGTGCTCGTCGAGATGGACCTCGTTGCGCGCCTCCCCGAGGGTGCCCGCCGTCCCGCCTACACCGAGGGCCGCTCCGCCTGAGCGGCGGTGAGCGGAGCGACGCCGCTCACGGCCTTGCAGGCGGCGACGACCGGCCGGTGCGCGCTGCTCTCAGGCCGGCGTCGCCCCGCTGGGAAGCGAGAGGACGCGGCGCACCTCCGCCAGCAGATCCTCGTTCTGGAACGGCTTGATGAGCATGCCCGCGGCGCCCTCCCGGCGGAGCCGCTCCAGGTCGAACTCCGTGGTCAGCCCCGTCATGAGGAGTACGCGCGGCCGATCCTCCGCCAAGGGTCGGTCGGCGACGAGCCCGCGGAGGACCTCCCAGCCCGAGGCGCCGGGCATGCGGATGTCGAGCAGGGCGAGGTCGAAGGATTCGGCGCGCAGCAGCGCCAGGGCCTCCGTCCCGTCCCGGGCCTCGACGACGACGTGGCCGGCGCTCTTGATCACGATGCTGGCCAGCGAACGGAACGGCCCGTCGTCATCGGCGACGAGAACCCGAGCCGCGGTCCTGAAATCTGCCCTGTCCATGCTCCCTCTCCCGGCCCGGAAGCGTCGCCCGGGGCGGCGGCGCATCATACCCCCCCCGCTCGGGGTGGGCGGCGGATCGCCCCCTACGCCGGGGGCAGCGCGTACTGCCCCTGCAGGATCTCCATCAGACCGGCGAAGTCCGCGACCTCGTGGTGGGCCGGGGGATCGGCGGCCACGCCGGCGTGCTTGCCGTCCGGCGACCTCATGCGGACGGTCCACATCCCGAGGGAGCGGGCCGGCGCGATGTCGGCCCTGGGATTGTCCCCCACGTACAGGCACCGGGCGGGCTCGATGCCGACGCAGGCGCACGCGCGCTGCCAGAGCTTCGGGTTGGGCTTGGAGATGCCGATGGAGTCGCTGATGAAGATCGCCCGGGGGTCCAGCCAGGGGTAGATGCCCAGGCGGACGATCTTCTCGGCCTGCTTGACCTCGAGTCCCTCCGTGATGACCCCCAGCACGAGGCCGGTCGTCTCGCGGAGCCGCCGGAGGCCGTCGAGAACGCCGGGGAACGCGCGGAACGCCTCGACCTTCGTGTTGTGGTACGCCGCCACCCCCGCGGCCACGAGGATGCCCCGCGGATGTCCGCCCAGCGCCTCCGGCGGGAAGCGCCGGAGCAGCCGGTCGTAGTGGGCATCGTAGTTGGAGCCGAACTCGGCGATGACCTCGTCCAGTTCGCGGAGGAGATCGTCCGCGGAGATCCGCATCCCGCCCAGGGCGACCATGGCCTCCATGGCGCGTCGGCGCGCGCCGGAGGCGAACGCGGCGGTCGAGTAGAGCGTGTCGTCCACGTCGAAGAACACGGCGCGGAGCGGGGGAGGCATGGGCCCCGATTGTAGTGGGGGCGCGGGGGTGGTCGCAACGGACGGCTGCCGCGGGCGGGTCGCCGACCACGGGTCCGCGGGAATCGAAGGGGCCGGCCCCGTGAGGTCGGGGCCGGCCCCGGAAAGGTCCGCGAAGGGCGCCCGGCTAGCGGCTGCCGAAGCTCCCGTACAGCGACGACTGGTCCGTCGGGTCGCTGATGCGCGCCCGGACGATGATGATGAGGTTCTTGAATTCGCGCTCGTCGACGCGGCGCGTGAAGAAGAAGGACACGATGGGGATCTTCGAGAGCAGCGGGGTCTCGAGCTTCAGGTAGGCCTCGTTGATGTTCTTCAGGCCGCCCATGAGGAGGGTCCCGTTGTTGGGGACCCGGACCGTCGTCTGCGCCTTCTGGATGTTGATCTCGGGGAGTTGCAGGGTGACCGGGGTCGTGAACGCGCCCAGGGACGTGGTGAACGGCTGCATGGGGCGCTGGAGCGTGGCGATGGTGGGCTGGAGCTGCAGCGTCACGTACCGCCGGTCGTTGCTGACCGTCGGGCGCACGTCCAGCGCCATGCCGTCCTGGATGATGGAGACGATGGGGTCGGCGATGAACGCCGTCTGCGCGACCTCGACGTCGAAGTCCTGCACGAAGGCGAGCTGGTTCAGCAGGGTGATGTTGGCGCGCTGCGTGTTGTAGACGGTGAGGTTGGGGGACTGGAGGACGCGGGCCTCCTGCTTCTTCTCCACCGCCTGCCAGATGAGGCTGAGCTGCGCGTCGTCGAGCAGCGTCCACTGGAGGACGGCGCCGCCGACGCTGGTGAGCGTGCCCACGGGACCGGAGTCCTCGATGTGCTCGGTCCGGGCGCGGTAGTCGCCGTCGGAGTTGTCGTTGAAGAACGCGCCGGAGGAGGGCTTGCCGGAGGCGTTGACGAAGCCGATGCCGCCGTTGTCGAAGCCCACGGAGGCCTTGTCGTCGAGGCCGTTGGTGACGTCGTCCAGGACGGAGGTGAGGCCGGTCTGACCGCCGAGGCCGCGAAGGCTGACGCCGACGTCGCGCAGGAAGCCGTCCGTGACGGACAGGAACCGGGTCTCGATGTTCACGACGATGCCGGAGAACTTCCGGAGGTCGTTCAGGAAGCGGTCGACGGCCTCCTGCAGGGCGGGCTCGGCGACCACCAGGAGGTTGGACTCGCCCTGGCCGTCGACCTTGTTGACGTCACCCCAGACGTCGGGGCCGTCGCCCACGTGGTCGCGGATGAGGGCCACCAGGTCCTCCACGCCGCCGTACTGCTGCTTGCCCTCCTCGACCTTGCCGAAGGCGGGGGCGTTCTCGTCCTGCTCCGCACCCGCGGGCTTCAGGATGAGGTTGGGGGCGACGAAGTCGTTGATCTTCATGGTGAGGTCGCCCACGGGGTGGATCTTGACCACGGGGGCCTCGCGCGCCAGTTCCGGCTTGGTGATGAGGACGAAGTTGCCGCGGACGCGGTAGGTGAGCCCCGCGACGTTGCGCAGCAGGACCGCCAGCGCGTCGCCCAGGGGGACGTCGGAGAGCTTGATGGAGGGCAGGGGCTGGGCATCGGCGTCGCCGCGCACCTGCTCGTCGACGAGGATGTTGATCCCGTGGCGGGCGGAGAGGAACTGGACCGCCTGGCTGAGCGTCTGGCCGTCGAAGGTGAAGCCGGTCTTCTCCTGGGCGAGCCGGTTCCGGAGGGCCGCCGAGTCGGGCGAGTCCTCCGCGCCACCGGTGATCTGGCCCAGGTTCTTCCTGAGCCGCGTGATGCGGTCCCAGTGCTCGGCGGAGGGCGGGTTGACGAGCCCGCTCCACGGGATCATGGCGTCCTGCATGTCCATGCGCCAGGCGTGGAAGCGCTCCTTCTCCAGCTTGCGGGTGGCCTCCTTCGTCTGGCCGTGGCGGGACCGCTGCGCGGCGACCATGAGGTCCTTCGCGCGGGAGTTCGTGGGCTCCATGTCGAGGGCCTGGCGAGCCAGTCGCTCCGCCCCGTCGAAGTCGTCCCGGTCGAAGGCGGCCAGGGCGTCGGTGAAGATGGCCTGCCACTTCTCCCGCTCGGCGCGGAGGCGCGCCAGCTCCTGCGCCTTGACCTGCGTGTAGGCCTCTTCGGCCTGGCGGCGCCGGGACTCCTCGGCGGAGCGCTCCCGGGCGGTGCGCGCGTCGGCGAGACGCGCCTCGGCGTCCGTGCGGAGGCGGCCCCAGGAGATCCCGTAGGGGTCGGCCTGCATGATGGCGAGGGACTGCTCGAAGGAGGCGATGGCGCCCTCGTGGTCGCCGGCGGAGGTGCGGGACTTGCCCTGGTCGTACAGGGCCTTGGCCTTGGCCTGGGACATCTCCATCTTCATCTGGCGCTCCGCCACGAGGCGTCCGGCGGTCTCGCCGATCTCGCCGGTCCGCTCGCCCAGGGCGGCGCGGGCGCGCTGCAGGAGGTCGCGGGCGGCGGGGTTGTCACCCTGCTGGTCGAGGGCCTTCTGGGCCCACTGCTTGGCATCGTCGAACTGGAGCGCGGCGAAGGCCTGCTCGCCCATGCCCACGTACCGCTCCGCCAGGAACCGCGCCTTCTCCACGGCGAGGCGCTTCTCCGCGGAGAGGGCCTCGAGGGTCTTCTTCGCCTCGTCCTGCTTCACCTGGTCGGGGCTCTTGACCATGGGGGCCGGGCGGGTGGGCTCGACGGGCTTGGGGGCCTCGACGGGCTTGGGGGCTTCGACGGGCTTGGGGGCTTCGACGGGCTTGGGGGCTTCGACGGGCTTGGGAGCCTCGACGGGCTTGGGGGCCTCGACGGGCTTGGGGGCCTCGACGGGCTTGGGGGCCTCGACGGGCTTGGGAGCCTCGACGGGCTTCTTGACCTCCACGGGCTTGGGGGCCTCGACGGGCTTCTTGCCGTCGTCGGGCCGAACGACGGGGGTGGGGGCCGGCGGCTTGGGAGCCGGGGGCGGGGGGTCGATGCTGACGGGAGGCTTGGGGGGCGGCGCCGGCTCGTCGGGGGCGGGCGCCGGCGCGGGAGCCGGGGCGTCGGGCTTCTTCGGCTCCTCCTTGGGAGGCGATGCCTTGGCGACCTCGACGGGCTTCTTGGCTTCGCCGGAGGGGGCCGGGGCCTTGTCGGCCGCCGGGGCGGGAGTCTTCCCGGGCTCGCCGGGCTTCGCCGGCGACGGGTCCCCCTTCGCCGTCATCGGCGCGGAGGCCTTGCCCGGCGCCTCGGGACGCTTCGGCTCCGAGGAGGAGCAGCCCTTCGAGACCACGGCGGCCACGATGACGGCGCCGAGCGTGGCGAACCCGACGATGCGGGTGCGGCGGGGATCAAGCATCGGCTCCTGCCCTCCTTCGTTCGCGCCCGGAGGCGCGTGGTGCCCCCTGCCCAAGGGGGAAGTCCTCACGAACCGGGGAATGCCCAGGGTCCAGTGTCGAGGCCCGGATTCTACAGAGCGCCGGATCGGAGGGTCAACGAGTTTCGGGAGCGGAGATCGGGAATGGTGACAGAGGGATGACCTCTGGACCCCGTCGGGGCGGGGGGAATCAACGGATGAGACCGCGGATCTCCGCGATGTGGCGGTCGTCGGCGGGGCCCCGCGCCCGCTTCGTCGCCTCCTGCAGCGCCGCCTCCGCGGCGGCGCGCGGCAGGGGGAGGAGGAGCCCGTCGGGGCCGACCCCGCCCGCGCGCACGTGGGCCAGCGCGATCCAGCAGTAGAAGGAGGCGCCCCCGTCGATGCCCTGCTCCAGGGCGAGGCGGGCGACGTCCAGCATCTCCGCGTGCTGGCCGGCTCCCTCCGCGGCCTGCATCATGAGGGAGACCGTGGCGGCGTCCCGGTAGACGGCGCCGGCCTTCTGGAACTGGAAGAAGGCCTCCGACCAGACTCCGCGGGACCCGGTCCCCGTCATCTTCGCCTGGTGGGCGAGGGTGCGCCCGATCCAGAAGGGCACGGCGGGGTTGGCGGGGTCGAGGCGCCCCACGGCCTCCAGTCCGTCCCGGGCCTCCCGCAGCATGGGGAAGGCCACCGCCGCGACCTCCTCGCGCCGGGCCCGGGAGAAGAGCGCCAGCGCACGCTCGAAGGCGACCACCAGGGACGCCGAGGGGAGGGGGAGCGCCGCGGTGACCTCGTCGGGGGGGATCTCGATGCGGCTCGCCGGCGACAGGTAGGCGATGGTGCCGAGGCCGCCGTCGGCGGAGGGAGCGGGCGGGGCGGCGGCGTCGAGCAGCGGCTTCGACCGGAGGACCGTCCACGCCGTGGCCGCCGCGTCCCCTGCGCCCGCTCCCGCGGTGGAGGCGAGATCGCGGGTCTCCGTCGGGTCCGCGAGGACGTCGTAGACCTCCCGCCGCCCGCCGCCGAAGTCGATGACGCGCGCGGCGCCCGCCCGGGCGGCGCAGCACTGGGCCCATCGGAAGGAGCGCCACGGGTACAGGGTCTCCGCGTACTGCACCGGGGAGGCGCCCTCGCCCCGCGCGTCCCCGGGGAGGGGGAGGAGGGCGGCGCCGTCCAGCGGAAGGGAGCCGGGCGACAGGCCCAGCAGGCGGAGCGCCGTGGGCATCACGTCCGTCAGGTCCACGGGGGTCTCGACCCGCGTTCCCGCGGGGACCCGCGACGGGTATCGGACCGCCAGCGGCACGCGCACGGTGCTGCGGTACAGGAAGTACCCGTGGGTCGACTCGCCGTGCTCCCCGAGAGCCTCGCCGTGATCCGCCGTGGCGACGACCACCGTCCGATCCAGCGCCTCCTCGTCCCGAAGGGCCGCCAGCAACCGGCCCACCTGCGCGTCGGCGTACGCGACCTCCTCGTCGTACGCGGCGGGGGAGTCCGGCGGCGCCCCCGCTCCGCCGGGGGCGGCATAGGGGGAATGGGGATCGAAGAGGTGGACCCAGAGGAAGAACGGGCGGCTCCGGTCCCGGGAGCGGAGGAACCCCAGCGCGCGACCCGCGGTGACCGCGCCGTCCACCTCCGCCAGTGCCAGTTCCCCGGGCTCGTTGATGTCGGGCGCCTCATACTGGTCGAACCCCGCGTCGAGGCCCCAGCGCGAGGAGAGGGGGGAGGCGGAGACGAACGCCGCCGTGGCGTACCCGGCTCCCCGGAGGTGCTCCGCCAGGGTGCGGAACCGCCGCGCCGCGGGGGGAGCGAGGGGACGGGGGGGATCGTTGAGCCGCAGGCCGTGGTGGGGGGGGACCAGCCCGGTCAGGAGGCTGGCGTGGGCGGGCAGCGTGACGGGGCAGGGCGTCGTCGCGTCGGCGAAGAGGGCCCCCTCGGCGGCGATGGAGTCCAGGTGGGGGGTCAGCCCTCCGCCGTGGCCGTAGCAGCCGAGCCGGTCGGCCCGCAGCGTGTCCACGGTGATGAGGAGGAGGGACGGGCGGCCGGCGCTGACGCGCACGCGGAGAGCGAGGGCGACGGCGATGGCGCAGACCGCCACGGCGAGGGCGATGGAGCGACCGCTGGAGGACTTGCGCATGGCGCGGCGAGTCTACCCGCGTCCGTCGCGGGCCCCGGGCGATCTCGCGGCGTCGCCGCCCCCCGGGGCCCGCCGGTGCCGCCCTCCGCTACCGGGCCGGTGGCGACCCCCGGAAACGGACGTCCTCGATGCCGGCCCCCACGAACAGGTCCATGGCGTGGACGACATCGCCGTGCCGGACCGTCGGCGTCGCGTCGATCTCGCCGATCACGCCCGAGTCGGCGGCCCGGATGGCGCGCAGCCGGGAGGCGACGCGATCCCATGCGGCGCCCCCCTCGGCGATGGCGCCCATGGGGGTCCCTCCCAGCGAGATCCGGGTCTCGCCGCCCTCGACCCGGGCCAGCCGCAGTCGGGCGCGGGGGCGGACGTCGGGGGGCTGCACCCGTTCCGCGCTCCCCTCGTCCGGGAGCCGCGACTCGATCTTCATGTCGAGGGTGCGGAACTTCATGGAGCAGAGGAACACGATGATCAACTGGAACGTCACGTCGATCATGGGGGTCATGTTGAGGCGGGGACGGGCCTGCGCCGCTTCGTCCGCGGGACGACGCACGGGGCACCTCCGCTGGCGGGGCGCTCCCGGGACCGGGCGCAGGAAGGGTACCACGGGGCCGGCGCTGCGGCGGTCCCCGTGGGGCTACGCGGCGGGGCGGGAATCGAAACGGGGTCTCCCCGAGGGAGACCCCGCCGGTCCGTCTCCGCTTAGGGCCCTGGCCGAAATTACTGCGTCACACTGAGGCCGAGCGAGGAAGCCCAGGGCAAGGCGCACCGACGAAGGTGACCCGAATGAGGGTCACAGAGGAGGTGCAACGCGGCCATGGGCTTCCGGAGCCGGCCGGATGTAGCAGTAGTTTTGGTCAGGGTCCTTAGCGGGGCGGCGCGGCCCCGAACTGGCCCGTCTCGTTGAGGGGAGTCCCCTTGAAGACCACGTTCTGCATCTTCGCGGCGAGGAAGGAGTCCAGCGCCTTCATGACGTGGCCGTGGGGGACGTCGGGCTGGGCGTCGATCTCCCCCTTGATGTTGGGGTCCTTCTGGTGGAGGTCGGAGATGCGCGCCGCCAAGGTCTTCCAGATGGTCTCGCCGGTGGCCGTGCTGCCGAGGCGGTTGTCGAGGACGATGACCTGCGTGTCCTTGGCGTTCTTGTCCCACTTGAGGCGCACGACGAGTTTCGTCTCCACCTCGGAGGTCGGGTTCGCCGCGGAGAGGCCGACGTCCTTGGGGAGGAAGGCCTCGATCTTCATGTCCAGGGTGCGGAACTTCATGGAGCAGAGGAACACGATGATCAACTGGAACGTCACGTCGATCATCGGCGTCATGTTCACCGTGGTCCGCGCGGCCTTGGCGGGGTCGTCGAACTCCTTCTTCTTGGCCATGGTTCCGTCCTCTCAGTTGCTGCCCGACTTGCCGGCCTTGTTGGGGTCTTCCGTGGCGAACTGCAACTTGTAGATCTTGATGTTCGGGTCCGCGCAGACCTGCATCACCCACTGTACGTCCTGCCACCGGGCGTCCTTGTCGGCGCGGATGAGCACGAACAGTTCCGAGGCGTTGGGGGGCTCCGGCTCCTTGTACTTCAGCGCCAGGGGGGTGATGAACTGGGTGAAGCCGCGGAGGTCGTACTCCTTGCCCTTGACCTTGAGGCGGGGAGGCCCGCCGTTCTTCCCGGCGATGAGGTTCACGATGACGCGGTGCTGCTCCCCCTGCCCCTTGTCCTCCTGGGCGTTCGCGGCGGGGGGCAGCTTGAGTTCCTCGATCTCCTTGCGGCTGAGGTCATTGGCCAGCATGAGGAAGATGATCAACTGGAAGACGACGTCGATCATCGGCGTCATGTTCATCTCGAGATCGCTGGTGTCGTTCTCGACGGGCTGGTTGGCGGCCATGGGCGTCCTCCCGGGGGGCCGGGCTGGGTCCCCCTACTGCTTCTGCGGCCGGAACCGCTCCACGAGGTCGTCCGCCACGGCGGTCAGCTCGTTGACGATGCGGACCACCCTGTTGCGGAAGATGAAGAAGAACATCATGGCCGGGATGGCCACCACGAGGCCCATGAGGGTCGTGATGAGGGCCTGCTGGACGCCCTGGGCCAGGTCCTTCGGCGTGACGTTGGGGCCGAGACGCACGATCTCGGTGAAGGCGCCGACCATTCCCTGCACCGTGCCGTAGAGGCCCCACATGGGAGCCAGGTTCCCGATGAGGGCGAGGTAGGAGATCTTCTGGTGGAGCTTGGTGGCCTCGATGGCGGCCTGCTCCGACATGACCTGCTTCATGGTGTCGAAGCCGGCGTTGAGCTTGGGCAGTCCGGCGGCGAGGATGTTGGTCAGGAAGTTCTGCTCGGACTCGCAGAGTTCGAGCGCCTCCTGGTACTCCTCCTCCTCGAACAGGGCCTCGATCTCGTCGACCACTTCCGGCGGGACGAGCTTCTCCCGCTTGATGTTCATGAAGTGTTCGATGATGAACGCGACCGCGGCGACGGAGTGGAGGATGATGATCCCGCCCACCCAGCCGCCCCACTTCAGGATGTTGCCGATGGTGACCTGCGCCTCGGGCGGGAGACCGCCCCCGTCCTGTGCGAACGCCGCCGTGGACGCCAGCAGCACGGCGGCTGCGCCGGACGCCCCGAGGACCCACTTGCGCTTGCTCATGGTTCTCGTCTCTCCTTGACCCGGGAAGCGGAACACGACCCAGGGCACCGGCGCCACGGACTCCCCTCGGGAGTCAACGTGCGCGGTTGGCCCAGTCCGACCACGGATAGAACTCGACCAGATCCTTGAGGGCGGCTTCACGCCCGGCCGCGTCGCCGAGCGCCTTGAGAGCCTCCGCCTTGTACCACAGCGCCCGCGCGACCTCGTCGGGAACAGCGAACCCGGTGACCTCGACCTCGATGAACGCGCGCAGCGCTTCCTTGTGTCTGCCCTGCTGCAGGAGGACGGCGCCGGTGCCGCAGCGGGCGGCGGCGACACCCGCCGGGGCGCCCCCGGTCTCCGACGCCAGCCGGTCGAACGTGGCCTGCGCCTCCGCGGCGCCGGCGCCGCCGGCCTTCTCCACGCGGGAAAAGGCCGCCCAGGCGCGCCGGACGAGGGCGTCCACGCGCAGCGCGTCCATGGCCTTCCGCTCCGGGGAACCCGCGGGGAGCGGGGCGGCCTCGCGCTGGCACAGGTCCGCCAGCGCCGAGTAGGTCTGCTCCGCGTCGCTGGAGTCGCCCTTCCGCTCGAGGAGGCGGCCGCGGGAGCGGCGCGCGGCGGCTTCCCAGAGGGGCCGCTTCGCGGCACGGGCCGCGGCGGCGAGGTCGTCCAGGGCCTTCAGCGCCTTGTCCGGCTGGCCCGCGCCGTACAGGGCCTCCGCCAGTCCCAGCAGCGCCACGTCGAGGACGGGGCTCTTGGGCTCCTCCTTGAGCGCGGCCTCGAACGACTGGACCGCCTTCAGGTACTCGGCGGGGGCCGACTTGGACTGCGCGGCGATGCGCCGCTGGCAGTCCCCGATGTAGGCGTTCGCCCGGGCGCGGCACCAGGGTCGTGCCACGCCGTTGTCGCTGGCGGCGACGGCGCCGCGGAACTCCCCCTCCGCCTCGGCCCAGCGGCCCGCCTTCCACGCGTCGAGACCGCGGCGGAAGTACTCGGGAGTGTCCCCGTAGACGACGGCGGCCACCTCGGCGGCGGGCTTGGCCTGCGCCGCGCCGACCTTGGACTTCCACTCCACGGTCTCGTAGGTCTCCGTCAGGATCATGACTTCGGTCAGTCGCTTGCCCCCCACGGGCGTCACCTCGTCCTTGAACGTGTCCGCGGGGGGGGCGGCCCACGCGGGGGCCAGAAGAAGCGCGGGGATCAGGCCGGCCCGCAGGGTCGCGGAGGCGGCCCGGAGGAGGGGGGCGGTCACTCGCAGCCGTCCTTTCCGAGGCGCCGCAGCGCCGCATCGGCCTCGTCCCGGACCTGTTCGAACTGCTTGCGGAGTCCGGGCTTCACCTTGTCCGCCTTGGTGACCTCGTCCAGCGTGGCCATGCTCTTGAAGAGGGCGCAGACCGTCCGGAGGGGGCCGTCCGCCTTCAGGGCGACGCCCAGCGTGCGGTAGATGCCCATGTGGTGGAGCCGCCACTCGAACCAGCGGCCGCTGTACTTCGTCCCCTCGGGCTTCTTCTCCTCGTCCGACACGGGGGCCGACTCGATGAGGAGCTGGTACAGGTTCACGGCGGAGATGGCGCTCTCGATCTTGGTGGCGCGCGCCTCGTGGCACCGCGCCAGGCTGTACATGAGGTCTGGGGTGCGCTTCACCAGTTCGAAGGTCGCGTTGCGCACGTTGGGGGACATGGTGCTCGACTCCCCCAGCTTCGTGAGGGCGAGTCCGGCGGCGAGGGCCGTGATTCCGTCGGGCCCGGCGCCGTCGTACACGCGCATGAGGTCTTCCTTGTCCGGGTTGGCGGAGGCGACCACGCCCTCCGCGCGCGCCTTGAGCGGCGCGCCGGCGGGGAGGAGCGACGCCCGCGCCACGGCGGCGGCCAGGAACTTCTTCACCTCGCCCTGGTACACCGACGCCTCCGTGCCCGGGGGCGGCGCGCTGATCACCTTGAGGAACTCGCGGACGCTCGAGAGGTCCGTCTGCGGCTTCACGAACAGCCGCTCCAACTTCGGCAGGGCGTCCTCGTAGCGCTGCTGGTCGATGAGGATGTCCACGAGGTGGACGCGGACCGTCTCGGCCGCCTCCTTGTCCCCCGCGGCCTCGTGCTGCTTGAGAGCGATCTCGAACTCCGCGGAGGCGCGGTCGAGGCGCCCCGCCTCCTGGTTCATCTTGCCGACGTACACGTGCATCTCGGGCCCCGCCGCCTCGGCGGAGGCGATCCAGAAGTCGTACAGGTCCACGGCGCGGCCCAGCATCTCCTTGGCGACCTGCGGGTCCTGTTCCGCCGCCGCCGCCCGCTCGTTCACCAGGGCGTTGGCGACGCCGAGGCACGCGGAGGCGGTCCACGGGGAGTCGGGAGTGCCGTCCTTGAGCGCCAGGGCCTCCTTCTCGGCCTCGGCGAGGCGGCCCTTCAGTTCGAGCAGCGACCGCACGCGGAGGAAGCGGATCCGCGGCAGGGCGTTGTCGAGGCCGGCGCCGGCGAACCGGGTCTCGAAGTCCTTCAGCGCCTCGACGACGCGGTCGTGGCGACCGAGGTCGAAGCGGGCGTTGGCGAGCCAGAACGTCCCCCAGCCCTGCGGCTGGCGCTGCGGCGGCGGCGTGTTGGCGTCGTTGAAGTAGGAGGCCCACTTCGCGAGGAACCCTTCGATGTGCTTCGCGGCGTCCTCGGGCTTGCCCATGAGGACCAGGCACTCGCCGATGCGGCTCTGCGCGGTCCTGTGCTGGGCCTCGCTCTCGGGGATGGCCTTGAGGAGCGCGATGGCCTCCTGGAACGCCGCCGCGGCCTCCTCCGCGCGTTCCTGGCGCTGGAGGGAGGCGGCCCTGTCCATGGCGGCGCGTGCCTCGATGTACTTGAGCCCGCCGCCGGCGACCCACGCCAGGGCGGGTTCGCGCGTGAGGAACTCCCGCGCCCTCTCCGCCTCCGCGATGATCTCCTTGTCCCTGGTCCGCTGGCCCAGGGCCTGGAGCGAGGAGTGCAGGCCCAGCGCCGCCCGTCGGATGTCCTCGTCCTCGTCGGCGCGCTTCATGGCGAGGTACCGCTTGACGGCCTGGTCGGCGGCCACGTACGCCTCGCGGTAGCGGTCGAGCTGCATGTAGCAGTAGAAGATGCTGCTCCACGTCTTCGCGTGGTACTCGTCGAGGAGGCGCTTCTGCCGCGCCGGGTCGGGCTCCTCCTCGCAGGCGAGCAGCGTGCGCTGGAAGGCGCGGATGGCCCGCCCGTACTGCCGGGCGTCGCCGCTGCCCTCCCCGGCCTTGAAGAGGACGTCCGGGCTGAGGCGGATGTTCGCGTCCGGCGGGATGGAGGCGATGACGTCGTTGAGCGCCTGCTTCGCGACGTAGCTGACGCCGCGGCCCCAGGAGGGGTCGGCCTGCCCCGCCGACTGCGTGATGGCGTTGATCTCGCGGATGGCGGCCTCGTGCTGGCCCGTCCTCGCCAGCGCGCGCGCCTTCTCGACCAGCGCCTCGAGCCCGTAGCGTGTGGACCGCGTGCGCTGCGGCAGCGCCTTCTCGACGCGCTGCATGGTCTCCACGTACAGGCGGGGATAGGAGACGGAGTCGAGGCTTCCCACCTGGTTGCACAGCGCGCCGAACTCCCGGCACGACTCGAACACCACGTTGGAGAGGGCGAGGATGGTCTTCGCCCCGGGGAGGTCCGCGGCGCCGATGGCGACGTCGAACCAGTCCTTCGCGTCCTTGAGGTCCGTCGCGTTCCAGGTCCCCTTGCCCTCGGCGCGACGGCCGAAGGAGCGGCCCAGCCACTGGGCCACGTAGTAGCCGACGATCTCGCCGTCGGTCTCCTCGAGGAAAGGCATCAGTTCGTCGTCGATGGTCTTCGTCAGCCCCGCCGTGCGCAGCGCGTCGCCCACGGGATGCAGGAGGGCGCGATCGTGCATGGCGACGCAGAGGTAGTACCAGGCGACGTTCCGCAACTGGAACCGCAGCTCGTCGTCCGGGTCGCCGGCCCTGCCCTTCGTGTTCTCCCGGTCCCGGACGAGCTTCAGCAGCCGGATGGCCTCGTCGAACGCCCCCTCCGCCTCCTTCCGCACTTCCTCGGGGTTGGGGAGGTCGGCGATCTTCTTGTTCAGGTAGTAGCCGAAGTCCTTGAGGAGGTTGGCGCCGTTGAACTCGGCGTCGGCGCCGTGGGCGCCGCCGGGGAACGCCTTGAGGAAGGCCGCGTAGGCCTTCCGCGCCGCATCGAACCGCTGGCGGACCTCGGCGGGATCGGACTTGTCGATGCCGGCGAGCGTGAGCGCGGCCCGCCGGAGCAGTTCGCAGCGCGCGAACTCCGCCGCCTCGCGCTGCTTCGCGGAGGGGTTCCGCGTGAGCATGTTGTCGATCTCGGCCTGCGCGAGTTCCGTGTACCCGCGGGCGGCGAGACGCAGCGCGAACTGGACGTCGTCCTCGTCGTCGCCGGCGCGGGCGTGCCCGGCGCACAGGGTCAGCGCGACGACGCCGACGGCCAGGCGCGCCCACGGGCGCAGGGTTCGCGCAGGAGCAACCATCCGGTACCTCGCGTGCGTGGGGGGGGTGGATGCACGTGCGGCCGCGGAACGGGGCGGCGGACCACAACGGGGCACCCCGTCCCGGCTGCCCACGGCCGGAACGACATCGATGGGGCGTGATGATAGGTCTCCGGGGAGAGGGGGCAATTTCTTTCGATCCCCGGACGCGTCCCGTGTGGCCTGCATGGGGAGTCTCCCGTGGGGAACGGGGCGGGACGCGACGACAGCGTACCACGATCCGGCGAATCGTGTCGGCGCCGGCGGGGTTCCCTCCCGCGCGCGCTGCCCCGCCTCCTCCGGACCGCTCAACGCGGGACCAGGGGTCCCGGCCCGGCGGCGCGGAGGATGCGCCTCTCCTCCGCGGGTCCTCGCAGCACGACCTCCGGCACTTCCACCGGGATCCCGGGCAGCAGGCGCTCCGTCGTCTCCATGGTCCCGTCGGCCCGCCGCAGGACGCGGCCGTCCGGCAGGAACCGCGGCACGGGTTCGATCCGCGGCTCCGTCACGCGGAGCGCCCGCACCGCCTCCAGCACGTACTCCGTCTGGAAGTCCACCGGCGTCCCCTGGTCGGCGACGGAGGAGAGTCCGCCGACGACCTGCGTCTCGGACAGGTGGAACGGCGCCTCCACGGCCCGGCCGTCGTAGGCGCGCCGCAGGATCAGCAGGGCGCTGCGCGTCTCCATGTTGGCGCTCTCCGCCCGCAGGATCTCGACGGGAACGCGGAAGGGGATGGACACGCGCTCCTCCTCCGCCGCCGCCACCCCCAGCGGCGTGGCGGTGACGACCAGGGTGCCGGCCACCGCCGACACCGGTGTGCGGAGGACATCGGTGCCCGCGGGGACATCCAGTTCCAGCGTCCCCGGTCCACCCAGCCCGGAGACGCGCACGGTGGTCCCCCGGGAACCGGCGGCCGCGCTCCAGCGGGCCACGAGGCGACCCTCGGAAACGCTTCCGTCGAGACGCGCCACGCGCACCGGCGGCGCCGCCTTCGAGGGGAGAGGCCCCAGTCGCCGCTCCGCGAACGCCGGGGGCGCCGGGGCCGCGAGGAGCAGCGCCTCGGCGCGGCGGGCCCGGGCCAGCGCCGCTCCGGCACCCACGCCGTCGGCGGTGACCGCTGCGGGCGGGGGTGGGGGAACCGCGTGCCGGGCGGAGGCGAGGTAGGCGGGGAGGAAGGATGCCGCCCCCACCAGCGCGGCCGCGGCCAGCGCCACGGCGTCGGCGCGACCGGCGGAACGGTGCCCCGTCATGGAGCCCGCTCCAGGACGACCCGGCACCGGGCCCGCCCGGGGGAGTCCTCCAGGGCGTCCACCTCCAGCGAGAGGAGCGGCGCGCCGCTCTCCGCCACCCACCGGAGCACCTCCGGCACGGCGGACCACGGGACATCCCCCACCCAGCGATCCGCACCGTCGGCCAGGAGCCCGGCGGGAGGCGTCGGAGAGGGGCCGGGGAGGAGGCCCTCCAGCGCGGCACACCGCGCGGGCACGGGATCCGGGGTCGCGGCGGGGAGGACGGCCGCGGGGTCGGCCGCCGGGGCCGCCGGCCCGAAGAGGGCCGCGGGCACCAGCGTCGCCCACGCGGCGACGCAGCCGACGACGGTGGCGGCGAACAGAAGCGCCCCGCGGGTCATTTCCGATCCGCCGCGCCGGGGGGGGCGTCGGAGACGGTCCGGTGGAGCAGGGTGCGATCCCCCCCCGGCTCCGCCGTCCAGCCGCGGTCCGCCAGGGACGCCCAGACCCCGGCGGCGGGACCGGGCCCCACCCGGGGACCCCCCTCCCACCAGACGTCCAGCGCATGGCCACCGGCGATGCGGGTGACCCGCAGTGCCACCAGACCCGCTCCCGGTACGCGGCCGTCGGGGGCCGCCTCGTCCAGCGTCGCCAGGGCCCTTCGCAGGGAGGCCGCCCGCTCCACGGCGCCGGAGGCCCGGCCCAGCCGCTCCACGGCTCCGCGCCGCTCCGCCGTGGCCTCGCCGGTGACCGGCGAAGCGCCGGGGGGCCGACGGGCCCCGCCCACCTCCAGGGAGTAGAGGATGGACGCGGCGGTGCACGCCGCCAGCACCGCCGCCGCCAGGGGGTACAGGGTGCGCTCCCGGGGGGCGGGAAGGTCCTGCGGGAGGGTCCGGAACTCGAGGTCCCGCTGTCCCTCGTCGAGGGCCGCCGCGGCGGCCGCCAGGGGCGCCAGGAGGGACGGGAGAGCCGCCTGCAGGAGTTCCGGCCGGACGCGGGGGCCGGCCCGCACGCCCGCCGTGAGGGCGGGGGGCGGGCTGCCGGGGCACTGCGCGCACCGCACCAGCGCCGCCCGGAGGCCCGGTCGGGAGGCGGCGGGCCCCACCGGGAGGAACGTCTCCTCGCCGGTGCCCTTGACGAGGGAACGATGGTAGTCCATGGCGCGTCGGACGTCCGCCGCGAAGGGAGCCAGCGCCGCGTCCAGCAGGGCCGCCGCGGGGTCCGCGGCGGTGGCCGGGTCGCGATCCAGCGCCGCCGCCGCGGAGGCCCCGGGGGCGCGCCTGGCGAGGTCCGCCTCCAGGTCCCGGCAACCCCACGGCAGGAGGTACTGCACGCTCTGCGCCCCGTCCACGGCGAGGAGCCGGGACCAGGTGCCCTCCATCTGGAGCAGGTACCCGCGGCGAGGGGCGACGCCCAGCCCCTCGGCGGCGTGGATCAGCGCCACGGGGACCAGGGAAATCCCGACCGCCGTCAGTCCCGCCTCGCGGAACGCCGCCTCCGTCCGCCCGAGGATCTCCCGGCGCGCGGCGGCGACGCGGAAATCGAGGGCACCGGCGTCCCCCAGCCGGCGCCAGCGCAGCTCCACTTCGCGCCCGTCGTAGGCCGTGAAGTCCTGGAGTTCCTGGGCCAGCTCCGCGTCCGGGAGGTCCGCGTCGTCGGCGGCGATGCGGAAGGTGCGGCACACGCCGCCGCGGGAGGGGAGCACGACCTGGAGCCCGTGATCCTGGAGGCGCCTCCGGCGGACCGCCGCCACGGCGATGGAGAGCGGATCCTCGCCGGCGGCCACCGGGACCGTCCACCACTCAAGGACATCGAGGGGACCCTCGGGAGAGCGGCGGACGCGCACGGCCGTGATGGCCGTCTCGCCGATCTCCAGGCCCCAGATGGGTGTGGGGTGCAACGGACCTCCGGGCGGACCTCCCTCCACGGACTTTCCCGACACGTGGCGGCGCGAGGGTAACCGCGGAGGCGGGGAGCGTCAAGGCGCGTCGAGGAGCGTTCGCAGCGTCCGGAAGTCCGCGCGGCCCTCGGGCTCCGCCGCGGGGTTGCGGAGGAGGTACGACGGGTGGTAGGTGGGCAGGAACAGGAACTCCCCCCGCCGCACGGGGCGCCCCCGCAGGCGCGTGATCCCCTCCCGCGTCTGGAGGAGCGCCTGGGTGGCCGGGTTGCCCAGGGGGACGAGGACGCGGGGCCGCACCGCCGCCACCTGCCGGCGCAGGAAGGGGAGGCAGGCCGCCGTCTCGTCGGGCTGGGGCGCGCGATTGCCGGGGGGACGGCACTTCACGATGTTCGCGATGAACACCTGCTCCGGTTCCCGCCCCAGTTCCTCGCGGATGAGCCGCCGGAGCAGTTGCCCCGCCCGCCCCACGAAGGGGCGGCCGGAGAGGTCCTCCTGCTCCCCCGGGCCCTCGCCGACGAACATGACCGCCGCCTCCGGATCCCCCTCGCCGGGCACCGTGAGCGTGCGGCCCCGGCAGAGGCCGCAGGCGGTACACGCGGCCACCTCCCCGGCGACGGCGGCGAGGACCGACTCCCGGGCGGCGCGGGACAGGGAGGGCAGGGGACGCCGGACCCCTTCGGGGGGGGCGGCGGCCTCCGGGGGCGGGGCCGCCGGGGAGGGCCGCCGGCGGGGAGGGGGCGGCGGGGCCAGCCGGGCGGCGGGGGACGGGTCCTCCATGAGGAGCCACTCCTCGCCCCCCTCCGCCTGCGCCGCGTGGAACGCGCGGAGTTCCGCCGCCAGGGCGGCGAGTTCGCGACGGGAGGGGGGGCGGGCCACGGGTTATGCGTCCTGGGGAGGCGGGCCCGAGTCGTCGGCGGGGAAGAGGGCGGTCTCCACCGCGGCCACCAGGGCGGTCTCCGCCGCCGCCAGGGGACCGGGGAACGAGCACCCCGCCGCCCGGGGGTGGCCCCCGCCGCCGAACCGGGCCGCCACCCCGTGGACCCCCAGGGGGCAGCGGCTCCGGAGGCTCACCCGGGTGGGGCGCCCCTCCCCTGGATCCGTGAAGAGGAGGGCCACCAGGGTCCGCTCCAGGCTCACGGGGATGCGGACGAGGTCGGGGAGCTCGTCCATGGGCACGCCGTGGCGGGCCGCCATCCCCGCGGACACGGACAGCCAGGCGATGGCGCCGTCCCGCGAAGTCCGGAGACCGGCGGTCGCCTCCGCCTCCAGCCGCCAGGACCCCTCCGTGCGCCTGCGGTCCAGCCACCGGGTCACCTGCTCCGGCCGCACCCCCGCCTCCAGGAACGCCGCCGCCGCCTCGTGGGACCTGGGGTCCGTGTTGGAGTACGCGAAGTGGCCCGTGTCCGTGACGAGGGCGGTGTAGAGGCAGAGGGCCGTCTCCCCGTCCAGCGGGATCGCCAGGTCCCGCAGGAGGTCCAGGGCCATGAGGCCCGTGGCGGCGTAGCCGGGATCGACCCAGGCGCGGGTCCCGAACCGCTCGTTGCCGGCGTGGTGGTCGACGTTCAGGAAGGCCCCCGCCCCCAGGGCCGTGGGGAGCAGCACCCCCAGCCGGCCCGCGGCGCCGCAGTCCAGCGAGACCACCGTGTCCGGTCCGTCCCAGGGGGCGGGGAGGCGGCCGTCGCCGGGGACCGCCAGGGCCCTGTCGCTGCCGGGGAGGAACCGGAGCGAGCGGGGGAGCGGGGTCGGGAAGGCCACCGCCGTTTCGATCCCCGTCGCGCGGAGGCCGCGGGCCAGCGCCAGCGCGCTCCCGGCGCCGTCGGCGTCCACGTTCTCGTGGCTCGTGAGGAGGACCCGGCGGGCCCCCCGCAGGGCCGACGCCACGGCGGCACGATCGGAGTCCGGGGGGGGCACCGCGGCATCGTGCCACGGGGGAGACCCCCGGCGAAGCACCGGCGGGCGGGGATCGTGCCCCGCTCCCCTCCCGTGCCGGTACGCTTCCGCCCCCCGGGCGCGGTGGCGCGGGGACTTCGAGGGACCGGGCCCGATCCATGCTCGTGAGCGTCGTCATCCCCCTGTTCAACGAGGAGCCGGAGGTCTTCGGGCTCCTCGATGACCTCGCCCTCATGGGCGCCGCGCTGGAGCGACTGCAGCACCGGGTGGAGTTCATCCTCGTGGATGACGGCTCCACCGACGGCACCGCCTTCGCCCTCTCCGTGAAGTGCCGCGGCCGCCGCGACCTGCGCGTCGTCGCCCATCCCGTGAACCGCGGCTTCGGGGCGGCGCTGCGCACCGGCGTGGAGGCCGCGCGGGGGAGCGTCATCGTCTGCTGCGACGCCGATCGCCCCTACCCCCCGGGGGACGCCGCGCTGCTGGTGGAGGCGGTCCAGGGACCGGAGGGGGCGGACGTGGCCACCGTGTCCCCGTGGGCGACGGGGGGGCGCGTCACCGGCGTCCCCATGGGGCGGGTCCTGCTCTCCCGGGGCGCCTCCCTTCTCTACCGCATCGTGCTGGGGCGCCGCGCCCGCGGGCTCACGTGCTTCACCGCGTCCTTCCGCGCCTACAAGGGGGAGGTCCTGCGCGGGCTTCCCTTCGGCGCCGACGACTTCCTGGCTCCGGCGGAGATCATGTCCAGGGCCGTGGCCCGGGGCCTGCGCGTCATCGAGATTCCGGCGACCCTCGTCGCAAGGAGAACCGGGACCAGCAAACTCCGCGTGCTCCGCACCGTGGGGCGCCACCTGGGACTCCTGACCCGCATCGCGCTGGGACGGAACCACGGACCGCCGCTCGAGGAACCGGGGGGAGTGGACTCGGCGCTCCGGTGAGTCACCCCCCGGTCACCGCGCCCGCGTTGGTTCTCCACCGCCGCGGGGGCCCGCCGTACCCTCCCGCGGATCGTGTGCGGCATCGCGGGGATCGTGCGGCCGACCGGGGGTCCCCCGGGGGAGACGGACCGCGTCCGCGCCATGCTCGCGGCCATGGCCCATCGCGGTCCCGACGAGGTGCGGGTCACCGCCCTCCCCGGGGCGACCGTGGGAGTGGCCCGGCTGGCCGTCGTCGACGGAGCGCGGTCCTCGCAGCCCATGGGGGACCGGGACTCCGGGATCCACCTGGTCTTCAACGGGTTCGTCAGCAACTTCGTGGAGTTGCGGCGGACGCTGGCGGAGGAGGGGGAGACGTTCGCGACGTCCGGCGACACGGAGGTCCTGCTCCGGGTGCTGGTGCGCCGGTGGGACGGGGGGCCGGAACTCCTGGACGGGATGTTCGCCTTCGCCGCCCACGACCCGGGCCGCCGTCGGACGCTCCTCGCGCGGGACCCCTTCGGCGTGAAGCCGCTGTACGTGGCGAAGGACGGGGACGCGTTCCTCTTCGCCAGCGAGGCGCGCGGGCTGCTCGCGGCGCTGCCCGGTCGCCCCGTGGTGGATCGGGAGGCGCTGCTGGAGTACCTGGCGTTCCAGGTGCCTCTCGGGGATCGCACGCTCTACCGGGGGGTGCGACGGCTCCCGCCGGGCACGCTCCTGGAGGTCGACGGGGACGGCGTCCGCGAGCGGCGGTGGTGGTGGCCCCCGGTGCCCGGCTCGCGCCCTCTCCCCTTCCGCGACGCCGCGGAGGCGCTGCGGGCTGCCGCCGGGGAATCCGTCCAGCGGAGCCTCCGCGCCGACCTCCCCGTGGGGGTCTGCCTCAGCGGGGGCCTGGACTCGAGTCTCGTGGCCGCCCTCGCCGCCCCGGGAGGGGACCGCGTGGCCGCCCACTTCCACGGGGCCTACGACGCGGGCCCCGCCTACGACGAGCGGGTCCACGCCCGCTGCGCCGCCGCGGGCCTCCCCGCTCCCCTGCGGGAGACCGTCATCGCGCCGGCGGCGGTGGCGGAGCATCTCCCGCGCATCGCCCGGGACCTGGACGAGCCCATGGCGGGGCCCGGCGTCATCGGCACGTGGTTCGTCGCGCGGGAGGCCTCCGACTCCGTCCGCGTCCTCCTGGGCGGCCACGGGGCCGACGAGGTGTTCTCCGGCTACGCGCGCCACCTGGCGGTGGAGTTCGGGCAGGCCCTCGGCGGCGCCGCCGCGGGGGACGTGGGGTCGCTGCTCACGCTGCTCCCCAGGCTGGGCGCGCTGCGGGGCTACGAACCGCTGGTGGCGGGGTGCTTCGCCGGCGGGGACCCGTTCCCGCCGCCGGAGGAGCGCTTCTTCCGCACCGTGTTCCGGGGCGGCGGGCTGGAGGACGTGCTGCAACCGGACGTGGTGGCGGAACTGGCCGACTGGGGGCCGCGGAAGCGGTTCGCGGCGGTGTTCCCGGGGGCCGCCGCGGGAGACCTCCGCGCCCGCATGGCGGAGTTCGAGCGACGGGTGCTGCTGCCGGCGCTCCTCCACGTGGAGGACCGGGCGACCATGGCCCACGGGGTCGAGTCCCGCGTGCCGCTCCTGGGGCGGGAGGTGGTGGAGGGGGCCCTCGCCCTGGCGCCGGAGGTGCGGTGGGAGGGGGGCGGCCTCAAGCCGCTCCTGCGGGAGGTGGCGCGGCCCTTGGTGGCGGCGGCGGTCCTGGCGCGGGAGGACAAGATGGGCTTCCCCGTCCCCCTGGCGCCGTGGTCCCGCGGACCGCTGCGGGAGTTCGTGGGGGACCTCCTGCTGTGCGACGGGGCGCGGCGTCGCGGCCTCTGGCGGCCCCAAGCCGTGGAGGGGCTCCTGCGGGGCGAGGGCATCGACGGCCGCCGGCTCTGGGCCCTCCTCTCCGTGGAGCTCTGGTTCCGCGAGTGCGTGCGCGCGTGAGCCCCCCACCTCTGTCCACCGCCGACCCCGCGGACGGTAGAGTCTCCCCTTTCGGCGGCGGGAGGTGTTCCATGGCGGCGCGCGCGTCGATGCTGCTCCTGGCGGTGGTCTCCGGTCTCTCCGGCGGGTGCGCGGGACCGGACCTGCCCCCGCTTCCGGCGCATCCCGAGGGGCGCGTGCAGGGGGTCCTTCCGCCGCCGCCGCCGCCGGAGGACGTTCCCCCCCGCGCCCCGGATCCGCCGCCCGGGACGGCCCCGGCGCCCACGGATTCGGTGCCCCCGCCGCCGGACGGTGCCGGGGCCCCCGTGGCCACGGTGCGCGGCGGCGCTCCCGCCGCCGCCCGGGACGGCGAACCGCTCCTGCCGGGAGTGCTCCTCCGGGGCCCCGCGCTGGCCGGGGGGGGCGCGGAGTTCCACGTGTCCAACGGGGCCGGCGTGGAACTCCCGGACCTGATCCTGACGGTGCAGTTCGTCCTCGGAGGGGAGGGACCGGAGGAGGATCGCACGTGGCTGGAGACCGTGGAGGCCCCCCTCGCCGCCGGCGAGACGCGCGCCTTCCGCGTGGTCCCGTCGCGGGTCGACGGCGGCGCTCCGGTCCGGTTCCGCGTGGATGCGGGGTCGCCGGAGATCCTCGCCGTGGCGGAGGGCGGCGGCCGCGGGACGACGTTCCTGGGGGGCCGCATGGAGTGCGTGGAACTGGAGATGGATCTCACCGCGGCGGAGCCCTTCGCCTCCGTGGGGCTGGCGCCCACGCGCGGCGCCAGCGCCGCCTCCCTCGGCTCGCTGGAGGCCCAACTCCTCCTCTCCCGCGCCGGCCGACTCGTCTGGGCGGGTCCCTGGATCCGGATCCCCGAGGCGGTGCGGGGTGAGGATGCCGTGCGCCGCCTGCGCTGGAACCTCCGCTCCGCCGGGGGGACCGCCGGAACGACGCCCTACCTCCGGGTCCGCGAGCGGCAGTGACCGGAGCGGCCGGGACGGGGAGCGCGGAGCGCGGACCCTCCGCGGCGGCGTGGCGCGGGCCCGTGGAGGCGGGCTTGGTGGCGGTGGCGCTCTACGGGCTCGCGGCGGCGGCGGCGGGGGGTCTGGGGTTCGTCAACTACGACGACCCGGAGGTGGTGTTCCGCAACCCGGTCTCCTCGCCGGGGACGCTCCACCGCGCGTTCACGGAGACGATGGCGCACGCCTGGCTCCCGCTGTACGCGCTCTCCCTGGGCGTCGATGGCATCCTGTTCGGCACCGCCGACGCGACCGGGTTCCACCTCCACTCGTTCCTGCTCCACGGCGTGAACGCGGCGCTCGTCTCCCTCCTCGCGTTCCGGCTCGGCGGGAGCCGCCGCACGGCGCTCCTGGCGGGGCTGATCTTCGCCGTGCACCCGGCGGTGTCCGAGTCCGTGGCGTGGGTCTCGTCGCGGAAGGACCTGCTCTCCTTCACCCTCGCCGCGGGGGCGGCGGCGGTGTTCCTCCGGGCGGAGGACCGGGGGCGGTGGACCCTCCACGGCTGGGGCGCGGCCCTGCTGGGGCTGGCCCTGCTGGCGAAGGGGACCGTGGTCGTGCTTCCGCTGCTGCTGGCGCTGGCGGTGCTCGCCCGCGCCGCCGACGGGGCGGCGCGCCGACGGGGGCTTCGCGCCGTGGTGCCCTACGCGGCGGTGGCGCTGGCGGGCACCCTGCTGCACCTCGCCGTGGCCGCCCGGGAGGGCACCGTCTCCGGAGATCCCGTGCCGGGGACGACGGCGGCGACCCTCGCGTGGTCCGGGGCGCGCGCCCTGGCGCTGTACGCCATGACGCTGGGGGCGCCCGTCGCGCTCAGCGTGGAGCACGGCCTGGACTCCGCCGCCGGATTCGACCTGGCGGCGGCCGCGGGACTGGTCCTCGCGGCGGGGGCGGTGGTCCTGGCGGTGGGCGTGGCGAGGGGGCGGGTGTCGCCGGCGGGCGCGCTGGCGCTGGCCGTGGTGGCGGCGCTCCTCCCGTTCAACGGGGTCTTCCCCCGCACCGACGTGGTCTTCGCCGAACGGTATCTCTACGTCGCCGCGGCGCCGGCGGCGGCGCTGGCGGCGCTCTGGCTGGGCCACGTCCCCGGGGGCGGCGGCCGCGCCCTGGCGGCGACGGCGGTGGCCGCCCTGGGCACGCTCACGTTCCTCCGCACCGCGGACTGGAAGGACTCCGAGTCCCTCTGGCGCTCCGCCGTGGAGCGGGCGCCCGCCAGCGCCCTGGCCCGGGGCAAACTGGGGGAGGCCCTCATGGAACGGGCCCTCGCCTCGGCGGACCCGGCGGAGCGTCGCGCGCTGTTCGGGGCGGCGGCGGAGGAGCACCGCCTCGCCGCCGCCACCGCGCTCCGGCCCCCCCTCCGGTTCCGCGCCCTGCAGGACCGCGGGCTCGCGCTGCTGGGCACCGACGACGCCGCCGCCGCGCTGGAGGCGCTGGACGGCGCGCGGGCGCTGCTGGCCCCGGCGGGCCCCGTGGACGGCCCCGGCCTCGGCGCGTCGCTGGAGGTCAACCGGGCGCTGGCGCTGGAGCGCCTCGGCCGCGAGGAGGAGGCCGTGCGGGCGCTGGAGGCCGCCGTGGCGGAGGACCCCTCGGCCGCCGCCGCCTGGCACAACCTGGGCGCCCTCCGCGCCCGCGCCGGCGACGGCGAAGGGGCGCGGGAGGCGCAGCGGCGGGCGCTGGCGGCGGACCCCGGGTTCCTCGGGGCCCGCCTCGCCATGGCCGATCTGGAACTGCTCGCCGGCGACTTCGCCGCCGCCCTGCGGGAGGCGGCACGCGCGGTGGAGGTCTCCCGCGGGGACCCCGAGGCCCTGGTGAAGGCCGCCGAGATCGCCGCCCTCCTCGGCCGGCCGGTGCAGGCGGAGGAGTGGTACCGGCGCGCCTGCGCCGCGGCCCCCCGCCTCCCCGCGGCCCGGGAGGGGCTGGCCCGGGCCCTGTCCCAGCGATCCCGCGCCGCCCTGATGCAGGGGAAGGGGGCGGACGCCGTGCGTGCGGCGCGGGAAGCGGTGCGCGTCGACCCCGCCGGCCCGGGGCCCCGGTTCTGCCTCGGCGACGCCCTCCGCGGCGCCGGGGACGGGGAGGGCGCCGCGGCGGCGTACCGCGAGGCGCTGGAGCGCGGCGGCGGGGATGCGGCCCGGGACGCCTGCGCCTCCCTCCACCTGGCGAAGGCGCGCGCGGCGGCGGTCGCCGGGAGCGTCGACGCCGCGCGGCGCGCCGTCGAGGCGGCGCTGGCGGAGGGGCCCCGGGTCCTCCACCTCGGCGGCGCCGGGCCCCGCGTCGAGGTCGGCTTCGACCGCATCCCGCCCGCAGGGGAGGCCCCCGAGGAGGTCCGCGGCCCGCTCCTGGACGGACTGCTCTCCCTGGTGGCGGGGGAGCACGGCGCGGCCATCGCCTCCCTCAGCACGGCCATCGGCGGGGGGCGAGGCACCGTGGCTCCGGACCCCGCCGGGCCCGGCGGCGCCGTGGAGGCGGCCCTCCTGCTCCGTTCCCGCGCGCGCAGCCTGGTGCCGGACCCGGAGGGGGCGGCGGCGGACCTGGAGGAACTGACCCGCCGCATTCCCCGCGATGCCCGCGCCTGGTTCCATCTGGGGCAGGCGCTCACGGTCCGGGCCGCCCAGCGGCGGGCCGACGGCCACGCCGACGGGGCCGCGGGGGACGACGGCGCCGCCGCCGCGGCGCTGGAGAAGGCGCGGTCCATGGACCCCTCCCTCGTGGAGGCTTCCATCGCGCTGGCGGAACTCCACTTCACGGCGGGCCGTCCGGTGGACGCCATCCGCGAGGTGAACGGCGTGCTCGCGGCGGCGCCGGATCGCGTCGAGGCCCACCTCGTGCTGGGGGACATCATGAAGGCGCAGGGGGCCCAGGGGCCGGACGGTTCCGGCCTCTCCGACGCCGAGGCGGCCTACCGGCGGGCCCTCGCCCTGGAGCCCGGCGCCGCCCGGGCCCTGGCGGGGCTCGGGGAGGTGGCGGCGCTGGGGGGCCGCAACCGGGACGCCCTCACCTACGTGCTCCGGGCGCTGGCGCTGGAGCCGTCCCTCCCGCAGGCGCGGTCCCTGGCGGCGCTCCTCTTCCTCCGCGGCGGTCGGGCCCGCATCGAGCAGCGGGACGGCGCCGGGGCGCTGGATGCGGCGACGCGGGCCGAGTCGCTGGGCGGGGAGACGCCGGCCCTCTGTCTCGTCCGGGCGGACGCCCACCGCCTCCTGGGGGACTGGGCCGCCTCCCACCGCGAGGTGGAGCGGGCCCGCTCCCTGGCGCCCGCCGACCCGGAGGTCCGCGACGCCCTCGCCGCCCACTACCGGGACGTGGGTTATGCGCTGCTCCTCCATGGGCGCCGCGCCGAGGCCGACGAGGCATTCCGCCGGGCGCTGGCCGCCGACGGCCCCTCCGTGGACCTCTCCCAGGTGCGCCTCGTGCTGGAGCGGGGTGTCGCTCCCCCGGAGGTCCCCGCCGGCGCCGACCCGGCCATGGGGGCGGCGCTGGACCGGCTGGTGGCGGCGGCCCGGGAGCGATTCGATCGGGGCGCCGAGGCCCTGAAGGCGGGGGACCCGACGGGCGCGGCGGAGCGGTTCCGGGAGTCCCTGGCGCAGTACGAGACCGCCCACGGCCGGTTCGCCCTCGGCGTGGCCCTGGAGGCGGCGGGGGAGCGGGGGGCCGCGGAGGAGGCCTACGGACGGGCGCTCACCCTCGACGGCGCCTTCGCCGATGCCTCGCTGAACCTGGGCGGGCTGCTGTACCGTCGGGGGGCCAAGAAGGAGGCCGCGGAGGCCTACCGTTCCTACCTCCGCAACCTGCCCCGGGCCCGGGCCGGCGACGGGGCCACCGTGGCGAAGGTGCGCTCGCTCCTCGAGGCGCTGGAGGGGGCGGACGCCGGAGAGGGGGGGCGATGACCGTGCGGAGGCTTTTCGTGGAGGCGCCGCCGGAGGCGGGGGTCGCCGCCCTGGACCCGGCCACGGCCCGCCACGCCGTCCGCGTCCTCCGCATGGCGGACGGCGACCCGGTGGTCCTGTTCGACGGCGGGGGCCGGGAGTGGGACGGCGTCATCCGGCGGGCCCGCAAGGGGAACCTGCTGGTGGACGTGGGCGCCGCCCGGACGGCGGGACGATTCCCCGGCCCCCGGGTCGTGCTGGCCAGCGGGATCCCCAAGGGCAAGCGGCTTTCGCGGCTCGTCTCCATGGCCACGGAGACGGGCGTGGATCATCTTGTGCTGCTGGTGGGGAGGCGAAGCGCCGTGCGGGAACTCCCGCCCTCGGCCCTGCAGCGGCTGCGCCGGACGGTGGCCCAGGCGGGGCGGCAGTCGGGGCGGGCATGGCTCCCCGACATCGAGGGGCCCGTCGAGGTGGGCGCCTTCCTCTCCCGCACCATCCGACCGGGGGAGGCCCGTCTCCTCCCCACCACCGTGGGCTCCCCCCCGCCGCTGCCCGCCCTGGCGCCTTCCCTCGGCACCGCCGCCACGGCCATCCTCCTGGTGGGCCCCGAGGGGGGCTTCACGGAGGACGAGGAGACGGCGGCGCGATTCGCGGGGTTCCTCCCCGTGAGCCTCGGCCCCGCGGTGATGCGCGTGGAGACGGCGGGCCCCGTGGGAGTGGCCATGGTGCGGGCGCTGGCGCAACCCGTCGCCGACGATCACACCGTATCCGGACCGGGAGCCGGGTGATCGTCCGCGCGTCCGAACTTCCCTCCCCCTTGCAACCTGGTTGACGGCCGATAAACTGGTTGCCGGTTCCTCGAGGGCAGCCCTTGATCCGGTTTCGCGTCGAGGAGGAGTCCGGTACCCGGACCCTGGACATCGATCTGGACGACCTCACGGTGGGTCGCGCCCCCGGCTGCTCCGTGGCGCTCAAGGACCCGGCGGTGGGCCGGTTCCACGCCTCCCTCCAGCGGGACGGCACCATCCTGCGCCTCGTCGTCTCGGGACGGGGCGGCGGGACCTGGGTGAACGGCCGGCCCGTGACGGACACCGCGGAACTGCGGGTGGGGGATCGCCTCACCGTGGGGAAGACCCACCTGGTCCTCGGCTCCATCCTGCCGGGCCGACCGCGCATCCCCCCGCCTTCCGCCCCGGACCCGCCGGTGGAGGCGCCGGGCCCTCCGGCCACGGCCTCCGACAGCGCCCTGCTCCCCGCCCCCGGCTCCGACGCCGGGGGGGGCCTCCTGGGGATGCTCCGCCGGGCCGTGACCCCCTCCGCCCCCCCTCCCCCGGCCACCCCCCCGGCTGCGCCGCCGCCCCCACCCCCGCGCCCCGTGGAGGAGTCGGGGGTCGGCTTCTCCACGGAGGTGCTGCGCGCGCCCGGGAGCAGCGGCGAGGAGGAGGCACGGGCGCTCCGGCGCATCCTGGAGATCAACACCCGCCTCGCCCGGGAGCGGGACGAGCCGCGGCTGCTGGAGCGCATCCTGCGGGCTGCGGCGGACCTCACCGGTGCGAGCCGGGGGATCCTCCTCCTCCGGACCGCCGACGGCGAACCCGCGGTGCGGGCCGCGCTGGGAGGGGCGGAGACGGACGCCGAGGCGTGGGCGGCGGCG
Source organism: uncultured Planctomycetota bacterium (assembly GCA_964607145.1). GTDB lineage: Bacteria > Planctomycetota > JAJSAM01 > JAJSAM01 > JAKLKS01 > CAZSIX01. The sequence goes on from CAZSIX010000009.1 coordinate 64,360, forward strand.
GCGCGACGGGTGCTCCGCACGGGCCGCACCATCCGCATCGAGGGGGAGGGCGGGACCGGCGGCCGGCCCATGCTCTCCGTGCCGCTCCGCGGGGACGGGGACCCGGTGGGGGTGCTCTGCCTGGATCGGGAGGCGGGGCAGCCCCCGTTCCCGGCCCGCGCCGCCGTGCTGCTCGAGGCGTTCGCCGATCAGGCGGCGGTGGCGCTGCTGACGGCGCGGCTCCTGGCGGAGAACCGGGAGCGGGCCGGCGCGCTGGAGCGGGCCGGGGCGGACCTGGCGCGGGCCAACGCCGCCCTGGAGGAGTCCCTCCGGCGCCGGACCTCGGAACTGGAGGACGCCCGGGAGGAGGCGGCCCGGGCCCGCGGGGCCATGGGGCTCAAGTTCTCCTACGACCGCATCGTCGGGCGCAGCGCCGCCATGCGCACCCTGCTCTCCCTGGTGGACAAGGTCACCGACTCCGTGGTCCCCGTCCTCATCGAGGGGGAGAGCGGTACGGGGAAGGAACTGGTGGCGCGGGCCATCCACCGGAACGGGCCCCGCGGGGAGCGCCCCTTCGTCGTGGAGAACTGCGCCGCCGTCCCCGATCCCCTCATCGAGAACGAACTCTTCGGGCATGAGAGGGGAGCGTTCACGGGGGCGGACCGCGCCCAGGACGGCCTCTTCGAACGGGCCGACGGCGGGACTCTGTTCCTGGACGAGGTGGGGGACATGAGCCCGGAGATGCAGAAGAAACTCCTCCGCGTGCTCCAGGAGGGGGAGGTCCGGCGCGTGGGAGGGAAGACGGTCCGCCGCGTCGACGTGCGCGTGCTCTCCGCCACCAACCGGGACCTCGCCCGCCTCGTCAAGGAGGGGAAGTTCCGGGAGGACCTCTTCTACCGGCTCTGCGTGGTCCGCGTGCGGATCCCCCCGCTGCGGGAGCGGCCCGAGGACGTGCCCATCCTCGCGGCCCACTTCCTGGATCGGATCGCGGCGGAGTCCGGCGGCAAGGCCCCCCGCATGGAGGCCGACGCCCTGGACGCCCTGGTGGGCCACCGGTGGCCGGGGAACGTCCGGCAACTGGAGAACGAGATCCGCCGCGCCGCCACCCTGGCGGAGGGGTCCATCTCCCCGGAGGTCCTCTCCCCGGAGGTCCGCTCGCCGGCGGCGGAGGCCCCCGTGGCTGCGGGCCCCGGCACGGCGGCGGCGGGCGAGGGGACCCTGAAGGACGCGGTGGAGGCTCTGGAGCGGCGCGCCGTCCTGGAGGCGCTCCGCCGCTTGGAGGGGAACAAGACCCGGGCGGCGGCGGCCCTCGGACTGTCCCGGCTCGGCCTCCGGAAGAAGATGGCCCGCTACGGGATCGAGGGTTAGTCCCGCGGAGCCCGACGACGGGCAGGCTTTTCCGCGACGCGCCGTGCCGGCGCGGTTACACTTCCCGCCGGTCGGGTGGCTCCTCGCGCCCGGCGCGCGCAGCAGTCGCAGCCGTGTCGTCGCCCGCGCGTCTGCGCCGGGGGGTCTCGGGGGAAGTGGGCAGCACATCGCGGGTGGAGATTCCCCGTCCGGGCCCGTCCCATGGGACCGAGCCGGGGACTGGTCCGCCGCGCCCTTAGGGGGCGTCGCACGCCCCCGGGAGACCGTATGCCCCGCCTCACCGTGAAGTCCGCCGGCGCAAGCCGGACCGTGGAACTGGGAGACGAGGCCGTCAGCCTCGGCCGGACTCCCGACAACACGATCCCCGTGGACGACATCGGCGCGTCCCGCAAGCACGCGCAAATCCTGTTCATCGGCCGGGGCTACGAGGTAGTGGACCTGGGCAGCCGCAACGGCACCAAGGTCAACGGCGTCAAGGTCCCCCGGGCGGTCCTCCGGCACGGCGATGTCATCGCCATCGGCGCCTTCGAGATCGTGTTCGAGGAGGGGGACGGCGGGGCCGACGCCGGTGGCCTGGAGATCGAGGAACTCGATCTCGGAGGCGGCGCCGGCGTGCCCGCCGCGGCGCCGGCCCGGGGCGGCGGCGGGGCTCCCGCCCCCGTGGGCGCCTGCGTCCTGCGCATCGTGGACGGGGAGCGGAAGGGCGAGGAGGTCCCGCTGAAGGGGGCCCGCGTCACCCTCGGCCGGCGCGCCACGAACACCGTTTCCTACCAGGACTCGTCGGTCTCCGGCGTGCACTGCGAGATCACGCGGGAGGCCAACGGCTACGTCCTCCGCGATCTGGGCTCCACCAACGGGACGCTGGTGGACGGCGAGCCCGTCGTGGAGACCCTGCTGCGCCACAACAGCCGCATCCGCGTGGGCGCGCAGCGCCTGGTCTTCGTGGACACCAGCGTCGCCGACATCGAGTCCTCCCTCTCCACCGCCGACGACGGGGACGGATGGGGCATGATGCGCGGCGACCTGGACGTGGCCGCCGCCTCCCGCGGCCGCGGCAGGGGGGCCCTCGCGGCGGGCGTCGTGGTCATCCTGGCGGGCGCGGCGGCGGCCTTCGCCGTCCTCGGCCGGGGCGCGACCCGGCCGGAGGTCGAGCCCGTCAAGGACAACCGCATCGAGGAGCACGCCTTCTCCTTCGAGGACGGCGTGGTGCGGTGGTTCTCGGCGGACGAGGAGGGGGGCGCGGCGGCCCGCATCGAGGGCGCCCTGGAGAAGCCCCGCGCGAAGTCCGGCGTGCTCAGCCTCGCCGTATCCGGCGCGGCCCCCGCACGGGTCGCGCTGGGGGGGGACGCCTTCCCCGTGACCGCGGACACCTCCTACGAGGTCTCCGCCGCCGTCGGGTCGGGCAAGGGGTCGGTGCTGGTGACGTGGCTCTCCTCCACGCGGCCGGGGCTCGTCCGGGTCTCGTCGACGCCCCCCGTGGACGGCGGCTCCGACTGGCCCGCCAGCGCGGCGGTGCTCACGGCGCCCGCCCAGGCCACCGCCGCCCGCCTGGAACTGGTCGCGTGGGACGGCGCCGCCGGCTTCGACGACATCGTGTTCCGTCCCGTCGCCGGGGCCCCCGCCACCTTCGAGGGCACCGGGGACCTGAAACTGCGCGTGCTCGGCGGGGGCCGGCTGGAGGCGGTGCGCGCGGGCGAGGTGCTGCTCACGGACGCCGGCCTCAGCCCCTCCCTCGAGACGCCGGAGATGGATCTCGTGGGAGCGATCCTGGACGGCGCGCCGGCCAGCGCCGGCGGGAAACTCTCGGCGGCGGGCCGGCTCCCCGGCGACGGGGGCGGCTTCCGGCTCGAGGTCGATTCCGCCCCCGGCGGGGCCCGCCTGCTCTGCACCTCGCTCACGGGCAAGGGGGCGTTCACCTTCACGTTCCCTCCGGGCGCCATGCGCGGCGGCCTCACGCTGGTGTTCGAGAAGTCCGCCGCGGGCCTCGGAGAGCAGGATCGCGTGGAGTTCTCCGGCGTGAGGAAACTCATCGTCAGCCCCGGCGCGCCGGGGCAGCCGTTCCAGCTCTCCGCCCCCCCGGGGTCGCCGGGCTTCGATCTGGCGGCCATGCGCACCGCCCGCGGCCTCCGCGTGCGGCTCGCCCCCCCCGGCGGGGCCTCCCCCGAGGCGGCCGCCGTCCTGCTGGCCGTGGACCTCTCCCTCGAGGAGGCCGGAGGCCGGGACCTCCTCGCCGCCGCGGAGCAGTTCCGCGCCCGTGGCGAGCTGGGGCAGGCGCTGGCGGCCTACGGCCGCGTCGCGGCGGAGTTCCACTACCTCGCGGCGCTCCGCGATCGGGCCACGGGCCCCGTCCGCGAGATCGAGACCGACGCCGACGCGCGCCTGCGGGAACTGCGCCGCCTCCTGAAGAGCGGCAAGCAGTTCCGCAGCATCCCGGGTCTCGAGGACGTGGCCTGGCGGGCGAAGCGGCTGGCGGGCGAGTTCGAGGGGCACCCGCGCGCGGAGGAGGCGACCTCCGTGGCCGCCGCCGCCGACGAGGCGCTGGCGGAGGCTCGCGTGGCGGCCGTGGAGCAGCGCGTCGACGCCCTCTACCGCGAGGCGGTGGCGCGGGAGGAGTCCGGCGAGGTGGCCCTCGCCCGCGCCCTCTTCGAGGAGATCGTCCGCGTGGCGCCCGCGGACAACGACTTCGTGGGGCCGTCGAAGGAGAGGGCCCGCGGTCTCGCGGAGAAGGCCACGGCGGCCAGTGCGCGCCAGTTCAAGGGACGCTGACGGGGAGGTCGGGAGCGGCAAATGGCACAGGGCATCGGTCTGACCGTCGGAGGTCGCTCCCTCCGCGCCGTCGAGGTGCGGAGGAAGGGACCGGCGTGGCAGGTCTCCCGCGTCGTCGTCGCGGACCTGTCCGGGTCCGACGACGACGCCCGCGTGGCGGAGGCCCGCGGCCTCCTGGCCGGCGCCGGCGTCCGGGGCCCCGGGCTGGTGGGGCTGAGCGGGAAGGACCTCATCGTCCGCTACACCCACGCCCCGCGCGTGCCCGACTGGCGCCTCGAGATGCTCATGGGATTCGAGATCCAGGAGGTCGCCGAGCAGTCCGGCGGTGACGTCGCGGCGGACTGGGCGCTCCTCTCCCTCCCGGCGTCCGCGGGGGACGACGACACCGTCCTCGTGGCCCTGGCCCGCAACGCGCATCTCGGACCGCGGCTCGCGGCGGCGCGGGCGGCGGGCGTGTCGGTGCTGGGCGGGTGCCCGCGCTCCATCGGCCTCTACCACGCCTTCGTCACGAACTGCACGGTGCCGCCGGGCGAGGTGACGCTGCTCCTCCACCTGGGCTCGGAGAACTCCGACATCGCCATCCAGAGGGACGGGGCCCTGCTGTTCGCCCGCAACATGGCCGGAGGCGGCCAGCCCTTCACGGATGCGCTGGCCGCCGGGTTCAACGTCTCGCCGGACACGGCGGAGCGGATGAAGATCCAGAAGGGCAACCTCGCGCCCCGCGGCCGGGCCCGCTACGCCGACTCCACCGAGGAGAAGGTCGCCAACACGCTGCTGGGCACGGCGGGCAACGTGGTGGCGGCCATCCACTCGTCCATCATGTTCTGCAAGGCCCAGACGAAGCTCTCCGACCTGCGCGTCGATCGGGTCCTCGTCTCCGGTGCCGGCGCGAAGATCCGCGGGATGGCGGAGTACCTCTCCTCCGGTCTCGGCGTGCCCGTGGAGCCGCTGGATCCCTTCGAGACCGTGGACCTGACGCCGCTCCCGCAGGACGTGCGGGAACTGGTGCAGGCGGACGGCCCTTCCCTGGCGGCGGCGCTGGGGCTCGCCCAGATGGCCGCCGACCCGAAGGCGTTCCGCCTGGAGATCCTCCCCGCGGCCGATCGCAAGCGGCGGGACTTCGTCCGGCACACGTCGTGGCTCCTCGCCTCCGGTGTCGCCGCGGCGGCGGGTCTCTTCGTCCTGTACTCGACGAAGGGGTTCCAGGAGCGGGAGGCGACCCGCAACGACGCGCAGGCGAAGGTCGCGCTGGAGAAGGCGTCCCGCCTCCGCGAGGAGGGGGAGCAGAAGAAGGCGCGCGTCGCGCAGGCCCTCCGCCGGGTGACCCTGCTGCAGGGCGAGATCATGCTGGGGCTCGAACTGGAGCGGGCGCTGGATGCGGTGCAGACCACGGTGGACTCGGATCGCGCCTTCGACGCGCTCCACTTCCCCGCGGTCCGGACCGCCTACCAGACCCTGGACGTCCCCGAAGCCATCCTCGCCGCCGCCGCCGGCAGCGCCGACCCCGCGGACGGGTCCGGCGACGGGAAGGGCGACGACAAGGGGGACGACAAGGGGAAGGCCCGGGGCGGGCGGGACGACGGGGAGAAGAAGCGCATCCAGGCGCGCGTCCCCGTGGTCTCGCTGGAGGGCGTCATCCAGGTCCGCGAACTGCCGCCCGACAAGGTCTACTCCATGTTCACGCAGGCTCTGCAGGACCGGGTCGGCCGGGACCTGAAGGGTGCGGAGATGCGGCTCGAGGGAGGCCTCGAGGGGCGCTCCGGGAGGTTCAAGGTGTCCATCCCGTTCTTCGAGGGCTTCCGCCCTCTGGAGAAGTAGGCATGGAGGAACTCCTCCAGAAGCACCGGGCGTTCACGCTCTCCGTGGCCGTGGGGGGGTTCGTGTTCCTCGTGGCCCTCATGGTCCGCGGCTGCGCCGTCTACAAGCGGGACCTGACGCAGGCGCGGGCCAGCGTCGAGCGGAAGGTCCAGGAACTGAACAAGGAGCCGGTCCCCGACCAGGCCTACCTGCGGAAGCTGGACGCCGTCGTGGAGGCCGCCGACCGCCGCGTCGCCGAACTGGCGGGCACCGTCGGCCGCACGGAGCAGGGCGAGGCGCTCTGGGCCGCATGCATCTCCGACATCCTCGAGATCGCGGGGAAGCGCACGGACACCGCCGTGAAGGAGTACGTCGACCTGGCGCGGCGGCTCCCCAACGCGGCCTTCACGCGCCTCCTCGGCGACGTGCAGACGGTGCTGGCGGAGCGGGCCTCCGGGGCCAACGTCGTCCTCGACAAGGAGGACCTCGGGTTCGAGCGCATCGACGCCACGGACTTCTCCCGCAACGTGGCGGCGCTGGCGGCGGTGGCGCGGGTCGTGGATCGCGCCATCACCGAGGGCGTCGATCGCATCACGCTCATCAACGTGGGGAGCACTCTCGGCCGCATCGGCGGCACCGAGGCGGATCCGTTCCTGCGCGTGCAGACGGTCTCCTTCGGCATGAAGGGGGACCCGCCGGTGCTGGAGCGCGTGGTCCGCGCCCTCAACGAGCGGGACCACGGGGGCACGGGCAGGCGACTCCTGCTGGAGCAGGTGGCCACGCTGGGCCGTCCCACGACGGTGCGTCCCGCGGACCCCGGCGAGGCGGCCTTCATCGTGCGCGTCCTGCTGGTGAATCTCGATGCGCGCGAGGAGGAGGCGAAATGACGGGGCCCGAGGCGGGGCGCCGGGCCGGGAGGTCCACCCGATGAACAAGGAACAGATCCTGTTCGTGGTGGTCATCGTCCTCACGGGCGGCATGTACCTCCTGGACGGGAAGTACCAGCCCGTGACCATCCGCGAGCCCTCCCCGCCGCAGGACGTGCCCGCGCTGCCGGCGCTGGGGGATCGGGGTTCCGCCGCACCGCCGGCGGTGAAGCGCTCCATGTTCACCGTGAAGCCCGAGTACGAGGATCCCCCCCTCGTCCCGCTGGCGGAGCCCCCCGTTCCGGAAGTCCCCGTCGCCATCCCGCCCGTGCGCCCCTTCCCCCATGCGGACGCCGCCGGCGGGTTCCGGATGCGGCTCCTGGACGTCGCGCCGGAGGACACGCCGACCACGGCGGAGCCGCCCGCGGACGGCGAGTCCGAGGTCGTCGACCAGGGTCCCCTGGCGCTCCCCGACGAACTGGACGCGAAGAAGCCGCTGGACATGGCGGACTATGACTGGGTGCAGGTCAAGGGCGGGTTCGGGCGCTCCTACGGGGCCATCGAACTCCTCCCCGCGGACGCGGAGAAGGGCCGTCGCAAGTGGGATCTCCTCGGGGACAACTCGCTGGACTTCACGTGGACGCAGATCGACTCCAAGACGGGGAAGAAGGTCTCCACGGTGGCCCGGTTCCGCGATCGGGTGGAGGCGCTGGGGTTCTCCGACACCCTCGAGAACCTCCACGAGGCCCGCATCGTGCAGGAGCGCGGCGGCAGGCCCGCTCCCGACGCGGACGGCTGGAAGCGCATCGCCGAGTGGATCGCGACGGAGGCGCTGAAGCCGCGCTATGACGCGCTGGAGGGCCTCGACTACGCCGCGGCGGACATGGAGAAGGCGCTCCGGGCCCGCGCCGACGGCGAGACCGTGAAGGCGCTGGGCGCCATCTACCGCCGTTCCTACCGCCTCGACGACGAGTTGCGGCTCTACGACTGGTGGTTCACGCAGCAGGTCGGCAAGGACCCCGAGTTCCTGGCGCTCCGGGGGCAGGTGTACGAGGAGATGGGGCTCGACTCCGCGGCCCTCGCCGACTACGAGGCCAGCGTGACGACGCGGGCGGATCCCGCCACGCGCATCCGCGCCGCGCGCATCCTCCTCCGCACGCGGAGCGTCGAGGACGCCCGCCGCGCCGAGGCCCTCTTCCGCCGCGCCGAGGAGGAGGGGGAGCGGGTGGAATCGGTGGTCGGCCTCGCGGAGGCGCTGCTGGCGCAGGGCCGCGTCGCCGACGCGGAGTCCACGCTGGAGCGCGTGCCCCAGCCCGATCGCGGCTCCCGGTGGTTCGCCGCGCGGGGGGCCGTCGGGTACCTCAGGGAGAAGTACCAGGACGCGCTGGACTACTTCGACGCGGCGGTGCTGCGATCCTCGGGCGCCACGTGGTTCACCGCCCTGGGCCGGACGGGGAAGGCCATGGTCAACGCCCGCATGGCCGTCGTGGCGCGGGACGCCCGCGAGCGCAACGACGCCGCCGCGAAGGCGGAGGCCCTCGCCGCGGAGGCCCTCCGCGACGATCCCCACAACTACTACTGGCCGCTGGTCGCACGGGCGGTCGCGCTCCGGGCGCGGGGCGACCAGGCGGGATCCCTGGACGCGCTGCAGGACGCCGTCGCCGCCGCGCCGCAGGAGCCCTACGGCCGCTACCTGCTGGGCGAGTTCTACCTCCGGGACGGTCGGCCCGAGGCGGCCCGGACGGAGTTCCTCGAGGCGAGCCGCCTCGCCCCCGCGTTCCCCGACGCCGCCGCCGGCGTGGGCCGCAGCGCCGGGGGTCCCCCGGGCGAAGCGCGGGACTACCTCCGCCGCGCCGTCGAGCTGGATCCCCGCAATCCCCTCTGGTACCTGCTGGCCGCCCGGGTCGGCCTGCTGGCCCCGTCCGTCGCCGGCGCCGCCGAGATCCCCGAGGCGCAGCGCCTCGAGGAGGCGCGGCGCGACCTGGCGGAACTCATCGACCGGGTGGACAACAAGTACGCCATGGGTCAGGCGTACTACGGGTACGTCCTCTACCGCCGCGGCGACGCGGAGGGCGCCATCGACGCCTGGAACCGCGCCATCAGCCTCATCACCCCCGTCCGCCCCGGCTCCCCGGAGGAGGTCCTCGATCGCTGGCTCAAGGACGCCCGGGAGGCGGTGAACGGCTGGCTGGGCACGAAGATCTGGCGGGACGAGTTCCTCCGCCCCGACGGCTCGCAGGTGGGGAACGGCTGGAAGGAGGAGGAGGGCTCCGGCGTGAAGGCCACGCTGGAGAAGGGGGCCGCCCAGTTCGGCCCCGGCCGCAACGTCCGGGACCAGGACCCCTCCATCTGGAAGGAGTGGGACCTCAACGCCCGCGTGCTGCGCGGCTACGTGACCGTGGATCTCGCGGCCAACGCCCAGTGCGACGGCCTCATCGACTTCTTCATCCCCCAGTCGAAGACGTCCCACGCGGCGGTCCTCGGACTCCGGCGCAAGGAGACCGGGGACGTGTTCCTCCGCCTCAAGTCGGAACTGCGCGACAAGCAGGTCACGGAAGTTCCGGTATCCTTCAAGTGGCCGGAGAACGGCCGCGTGACGTTCGGTTTCCAGAAGGAGGGCGACGAGGGGAACATGCGCGTCTTCCTCGTGGAGGGAGACATCCGGGATTTCGCGGCCTCCGAGGCCCTCCCCGACCCGCGGGTCCAGGGCGGCGACGCGTCCCAGGTGATTTCCGCGCCCGCATTCGCCAAGTCGCGGGGCGGCAAGTTCCGCGTCCAGGTCGGGACGGAGGCGTCCGCGGGCGCCGAGGTCCTCATGCGGGTCGAGGCGGTGGCGGTATGGGTGGACGTGCGATGACCGGCGGGGCGACGCGCCGGACTCCCTCCGGGGAGGAGGGCTTCACGCTGGTCGAGATCCTGGTGGTGCTCGCCATCATCGGGACCCTCGTGGGCCTCGTCTCCGCCCTCATCCCCATCGGGCTCAAGAAGCGGGCCGAGACCAAGACCCGGACCCTCATCACGTCCATCGGGACGTCCCTGGAGGGCTACAAGAACGACGAGGACTTCGGCCGGTACCCTCCCACGCGGACCACGGAACTCAAGTGGGCGCGGAAGAACATCGGGCAGGACCTGGGCCAGCCCAACACCACCAACGTGGGCATCGAGACCGTGTACATCTTCCTCGACCTCCCCGAGGTGGACGCCGCGCAGGTGACGCAGGACCCGGAGCAGGTCGCCAACACGGACGGCGACAAGTTCCGCGCCGCCCGGGGTCGCGGGGAGGGGGCGGACGCGCGCGAGTTCATGGACTCCTGGGGGCGGCCCCTCGTCTACTTCAACGCCGCCGACTACAAGGAGCCCAAGGGGCTGGATCGCATCAAGACCGTGGACGGCGAGGAGATCCAGGTCCACCCCAAGCGCCTGCCGTCCAGCATGGGGGGCGGTTTCGTCGGCCCCACGTCCTTCCAGTTGTTCTCCCTCGGCGAGAACGGGGTGCAGGACGACGGGGAGGAGTCCGACGACATCGTGTTCAACTCCCGGTGACGCCGTGACCCCGGAAGCGCGCCGCGCGGGACGCTCCCCGGAGAAGGGCGTCACGCTCATGGAACTGCTGGTGGTGCTGGCGCTCCTGGGCGTGCTCATGGGCCTCGGCGTCTCCATGTTCACGAACCTCACGAAGACCGGTGCGTACACCGCCACCGTCAGCGCCGTCCTGTCCGTCGTGAACGACGTGCGCAACTCCTCGCAGACGGCCCCCGCGGCCCTCCAGGTCCTCGCCGGCGACCCGCAGAAGGGGGAGGAGAACGGGGTCCGGGGCATCCGGTACTCCACGCTCTTCGAGTCCCAGTGCGAGCCCTACGCCGCGGAGGGCGAGACGGAGAAGGAACTGGTGGGCGCCCTGGGACGGAACGGCTACCTCCCGGGCACCGCAGTCTTCGTTCCCGGGCGCATCGGGAAGGCGCTCCACCTCTCCGACGGGTTCGTGGACTGCGGGAACATCGCCGCCTACGACGCCACGGAGGGCATCGCCCTGGACGTCTCCCTCTTCCCCCTGAGCAACCGGGGGGGCGTGGTCGTGGCGAGGGGCAGCGGGTTCGTCCTCTCGCTGGAGCGGCGGGGCGAGGGGCTCGACGTCCGCCTCGAACTCGCCTTCGCCGCCGGCGGGACCGGCGCGCCCGGCGAGAAGCCCGAGTCGACGGTCGAGGAGCGCGCCATCTTCGAGACGCGGGACGGCGGCGTCCGGGTGGGCCAGTGGGCCCGCATCGTCGTCGGCTACGACCGCTCCAACGTCCTCCTCTCCGTGGACAGCGGACGGGGGCCCGTGGAGCGCGTGCGCCAGCCGGAGACCAAGGCCCTCCGGCCCTCCCGCGGGGAGAACCTCACGCTGGGCGGGGGCGCCGGCGGTGCCACGTTCCACGGGTATCTCGACGACGTCCGGCTGAGCGGCCTCATCGGCGGGGACCTGGTCCTCTCCCCCCAGGGGGTGCAGGTGCTCGGTCCTTCCCGGCGCATCCACTTCCGCGGAGGGAAGCTCGACCCGGCCCACCACTCCCGCGCCGAGACCCTCACCCTCCGCAGCGGCAGGAAGGAACGGCACATCGTCATCGGCCTCGAAGGCAACATCATGGACAAGTGACGTCCTCCCCGGCACGCGCTTCGCGCTTGCAGGGTTCGCCCGGGGGTTTCCCGAGGGGGAAGCCCGGTGGGTGGCAAGAAGGTAATCGGCAACCGGTCACCATGTATCCGGTGACGCTGCGCGGGGGACACGCTCCCCGGCGGGAGGCAGGACGATGGCAGAGAACGACAGGGGTTCGACGGGGAGCGCCGCCCGGTCCGGCGAGCGGGGCATCGCCCTGCTGGCGGTCATCACCGTGCTCGTGCTCCTCACGATCATCGCGACGCCCTTCCTGGTGACCATGCGCAACGGCGCCGAGCGGGGCCAGGCCCTCCTCGCGTCGGCGCAGTCCAGCCAGGAGGCGGAGAACGTGTTCCGGGTGGCCGTCGCCTACCTCAGCGCCCGGACCGACACCGCGGAGGCGCTGGCCCAGGCGGAGGGGCGCAAGGACACCGCCGCCACCCCGGGCTACGACACCCTCGACGAGATCCAGATCCCCGAGTCGCTGCTCGAGTCCTCCGGCCTGAGCCGGGAGTCGGGCCGCATCTGGGGGGTGGACGTCGAGGATGAGCAGGCCAAGATCAACATCAACTCGGCCCCCTTCACGACGCTGGCCTCCTTCTTCGGCATGACCACGCTGGAGCGGGGGATCACCGACTCCGACCAGGAGATCGAACTCTCCTCCTCGGGCGGCCTCCCGGCCTCCGGCGGCGTGGCCCGCATCGGGGACGAGGTCGTCCTCTACGCCTCCCTCGAGGGCAACGTGATGCGCGGCGTGGAGCGCGGCTACCGCGGCGACCGGCCGGGCAACGGCCCCGCCCGCTCCCACCCCGCCAAGTCGGTGGTGGTGAACGAGATCGCGTTCGAGATCGCCGCCTACCCCATCCTGGCCCGTCGCACCACCACGAAGACCGAGTTCGCCCCCTACACGAACCTCTACGAAATGCGGCGCATCGCCGACCTCGGAGTGGTCTCGCTGAGCGCCGCGCAGTGGGAGGCCGTGGCCGACCACTTCACCGTCCACTCCCGGGGCGAGGTCGGGCAGGCCTGGGCCGACCCCCAGACGCTGCGCCAGCCCGTGAAGGCCGGCGAGGACGGCCACAAGGCCATCCTCAGCATCGACAACCCCTACCGCTTCGGCATCGGGACCATCGTCCGCGTCACCGACGGCGTCAACACGGACTACTCCGTGGTGTACGGCGTCGGCGGCAAGGCCAACGTGCACGTGGTGCCGGCTCTCCTGCACGACTACGACGCCGCCGTGACCCGGGTCGAGTCCCTGGTCCGCCACCCGGTGAACATCAACACGGCGTCCCGCCGCGTGCTGACGGCGATCTCCGCCGGCGTCGGCCGGCACGGCCAGCGCGCTCTCGACCAGGGCGTCGCCGAGGTCGTCGCCGACCGCATCATCAAGGCGCGTCCGCTGAAGTCCATGCGCGACTACGCGCGGTTGCTGACGACGCTCGCGTCGGACCGGATCCTCGAGCCGCAGGACGCGACCGCCCTGGGCATGAGCGCGCTGCTCCCCACGGACTCCGCCGCGTCCCGGCTCGCCGTCGGTTCCGTCCCCGTCACCTTCCGCTCCGGCGACGTCTACACCGTCACCGCGCGGGCCGTCGTCCTGGACGCCGGCGGCCGGGAGCTCGGTCGCCGCCAGTTCCGCCGCACCGTGGAGGTGAACCCGCGGACGTCCGCCGTGGCCACGCTCCGCACGCAGGAGGATCTGGACCGGGTCCTCGTGGCGAGCAGCAGCAAGTACGTCACGACCTTCCCCGTGAACGTCGCCCCCTACGACGGCGCCAACATGCCGCCGTCCCGGTTCACGCCGTTCTTCCGCCAGGATCGCTTCCCGTCCTCCGACCCCGCCGAGTCCAAGGCGAGCGTGCGGCTCCTGCCGTCCCGCCCCGTCTGGGGGGAGGGCGTCCCCGACTCGTACCACTACGACGGGAGCGACTACGCCGACGGCTACTACCTCGAGGAGGAGCACGCCTCCTTCGACACCGCCGACGGCCGCGTGGCCATCGCCTCCGACGACGGCATGGAGGCGTTCTCCGTGGGCCTCTGGTTCAAGCCCTACTGGGGCGGTCGCCGCACGGCGTACATCCTGGACACGGGCCTGGACAACTTCGAGGACCGCGTCGCGCTCTACTACGACGGCGAGTCCCGTGAACTGGTCTGCCGCGTCGCCGATGCCGCCATCCAGGAGCAGGCCGCGGAGATCCGCTACCCCTTCGACCTCTCCTCGTGGGAGGACGACCGGTGGTACCACGTGCGCGTCTCCGCCAACGGGAGCCGTCCCGGCGAGTTCGCCATGTTCATCGACGGCGAGAAGCGCGGGGACCCGACGCTCCTGACCTACCTCTCCCAGTCCGTCGCGGCGGATGACGACGTCACCACCCTGGCGGTCGAGGACGCGTCGACCTTCCCCACCAGCGGATCGCTGCTCCTCCGCGGCCGCAACGGCGTCGAGGTCCTGGAGTACTCCTCGCGCACCAAGACCAACTTCACCATCGAGCGCCGCTGGGCCCGCATCAACCGGGCCGACTCCATCGACGACCCGAACAACATCCTCCAGCGCAGCCACGAGCGGGGGGACGCCGTGTACCTGTACGGCTACTCCATCCCCCTGCTCAGCAACATCCCCAACGGGAACGGCACCCTGGCCGCCGACCTGGGCCAGTTCGACGCCCTCCTGCTGACGGCCATCAACCCTCCCGACACCTGGCCCGACACGTCCGGCGGCGGCGGCGGTGGCGGCGGCGGGGGCGGCGGCAGCCCGCCGCTCTCCAGCGTGGGACCGGCGTCGTCCGCGGCGGGCCTGCTGACGGGCGCGTCCTCCTCCGCGCAGGGCATGATGGAGGGCGGCGGCGGCGGACCTCCCTTCACGCTGAAGGGCTGGCGGAGCGCCCAGATCGATCTCTCCCTGGCCAGCGACGTGTCCTCCTGGGACGGTCGCCCGGTCACCGATGCCATCAAGGCGTTCGGGACGTCGGGCTACGCCATCCTCTGCTCCGGCGAGGGCGTCACCATCACCTACAACAACAACAACAGCGACGCGCTCATGGACACCGAACTGGTCGCCTACCGGGTGTCCAACGGCACCCTCTCCATCACGCGCCAGCCGGAGCCGTCGAAGAACCTGACGGGGACGACCTACGACAAGCAGGGCAAGCAGCTCCGGTTCGTCCCGCGCCACTCCTACAAGGACGAGACCGATCCGTTCAGCATCTGGCAGAAGTCGGCGCCCGACTTCCTCCCGCTCTACAGCCACCCCGACATCACCGAGGTGGGCATCATCACGGTGCTCGTCCCCATCTCCGTGGAGGTGGCCAACGCCACGGCGGCGGCCTACCTCAACCCGCACGACGACGGCGCCTACCTGCCGGCGTCGGCGTTCATCCAGGTCGACACCGAGGACAACAAGGAGTGGGTCCGCTACGACGTGGCCGAGGTGCGTTCGTCGGTCTCGTCGAACCTCCTCTTCATCCGGGACCGCACGGTGGCGACCACCTTCGACCTCTTCCGCCAGATCAGCCGCAACGTCGATCCGACGGCGGGCACCAACCCCCCGCCCCCCGAGACGCCTCCCGGCGGCGACGAGCCCCCGGCCCCTCCGCCCCCGCCGGGCGACGAGGACGGCGGTGGCGGCGGCGGACCGGACGCGCCTCCCCTTCCTCCCGAGGACGGCGGCGGCGGTGACGAGGACGGCGGCGGCGGCGGCACGCCGGACACGCCTCCCGTCCCGCCGGACCCGGGTGACGGTGGCGAGGACGGCGGCGGCGGTGGGGATCCCGACATCCCGCCGACTCCCGACACGCCTCCCAGCGACGAGGACGGCGGCGGCGGCGGGGATCCCGACGTGCCCCCGACTCCCCCCGAGGACGGCGGCGGCGGCGACGAGGACGGCGGTGGCGGCGGTGATCCCGACGCGCCCCCGGTCCCCGGGGACTCCCCGCCGGAGCCGGCTCCCGATCCGGACCCGGCGCCGGATCCGGGCGAGGATCCGACCACCGATCCCCCGCCCGTCATCGACGACCCCGACAACCCGGGCACCGGGAGCGGCGGCACGGTGACGGACGAGACGCCGTTCGGCCTCGACGAGATCGCCTCGCGGCTCCAGATGCGGCCCACGGCGACGACGACGGGCGCGTCCACCACTTCCGGCTCCGCCCCGGGCGTCACGGCGGGCGCCGGGGGTTCCACGGGCACCACCGGCAGCGTCTACATCGCCGACACGGTCACCTCCCTCGTCCACACGGCGGGGACGCAGGTCCTGCCCTGCTTCCTCGTCGCGTTCCCCGGCGTCGAGTACGACCCCCAGGGGGACGACTCGACCAAGGGGCAGGCCACCACCGGCGCGGCCGGCGGGCCGAGCCTCGGCGCCGGCGGCAACGGGACCGGCACTCCGACGGCGGTGGATCCCGGTGATCCGCGGGTCGACGGCCGCTTCGTCGAGCCGGGCCCCGGGCGCGGGGACGTGGTCACCATCGTCGTTCCCGGCGGCGACAAGGTCGAGCGCACGGTCAACCACTCCTTCAACCAGTCGGACAACACCTACGACGAGGCCAAGCAGAACCCGAGGCCGGCGCCGCGAGGCTGGACCTGGGCCGCCTTCAGTACCGCCGTCGACACTCCCGTGGTCTGGAGCCGCGGCAAGATGGGCGCCGCCAACTACGCGTGGTCGAACACCCAGTTCGGCGCCCTCGGCGACCGCAGGACGTTCACGCGGCTGGTCAAGGCCCCCTCCGGGGAGATGCCGTCGACGGTGGCGACGAAGGTCAACGTCGCGGCGCGGTTCAACGGCGTCGGATTCGCGTCGGCGGTCATCGACGAGGTGCACTTCATGTCGCGGCGCAACGCCCCCAACTTCGTGAACCACCGCAGCGTCCTGCTGGGCGAACTTCCCGCCATCGGCAAGGACGGCCGCGGCATCGGGGCCGACGACACGGACCTGATGATCCATCCCTACGCCGGCTACACGGCGACGGACGGCGTGGCCCTGGGCTTCCGGGAGACCGGCGGCGTCGTGCGCATCGACGACGAGATCATCGCGTACTCCCGGTTCGACGCCTCCGCGCCGGCGCTGCTCGGTTGCGAGCGCGGCGCCATGGGCAGCGAGCCGAGGTCCCACTCCTACGCCAGCGTGGTCACGCCGGTCAACGGCATCGCGGTGGCGCGCCTCGACGACAACCTCTCCGAGACGTCCGCGGAGATCCCCATGGCGGCGAACACCGGGTTCCCCGTGCAGGGCGGCTACGCGCGCATCGGGGACGAGATCCTCGGCTACACGCGCATCGATCAGAACGTCCTCAAGATGCCCGAGTCGCGGGACAAGCGGGAGGAGGAGTTCGCGGCGTTCACCTCCAACGGCAACCGCGGCGCGCGGGCCGGCGCGGGACTGTTCCGCGGCCGGTTCGGCACGAAGCCCGCCGGCCACGACCGGGGGGCCGTCGTCTACTTCCACCCGCACCGCTACGACGACCGCTCGGTGAAGTTCGCCGACGACCCGCAGATGGCCTGGTTCGAGGTCAGCCGCGAGGCCGTGGGCGCCATCTGGAAGCGCATCTCCTTCGACTCCCGTCTCCGCCCCCTGGGCCGCCTCCGGGTCATGGTCCGGTTCGACGGCGGACCGGCGTGGGACTCGGACCGCGTGATCCGCATGGATCAGGACGCCGTCCCCGAGATGGGCAGGCGGGACTGGCTCTACGAGATCACCGACCCGTACAAGGAGAACCTCCTCAACGTCCAGGCGGACCGCGTCTTCTGCCGGGTGTTCTTCGACTACGAGCCCGAGGCGTACGCCCGCGGCGAGGGCGTCTCCATGCCGGACGCGTGGAAGGAGACGCCGTGGCTCAAGGCGTTCCGCATCGAGTACCTGTCGCCCCCGGGCGTCCTCACCACGGAGGATCTGCGATAGCCCTCACCGCCGCACCGACCCCGACGAACGAGACCCCCGCGACCCCGGGCCCGGCCCGGGGGGACGGGGGTTTCTCCCTCGTCGAACTGCTCGTCGCCATGGCGATCTTCGCCGTGATCTCCGTGGCGCTCATCGGCCTGCTGACGCAGTCGACGGCGTTCCTCGAGAAGGGCAACTCGGGGGCCGAGATCCAGGACGTGCTGGAGGCCGCCGACCTCATGTTCGCGGACGACTTCGCCAACGTCTACATCCAGCCCTCGTCGCGGGAGGGAGAGCCGGACGTGCGGTTCCACTGCGATCGGGCCGCCTTCCACGTGCGTGGCGACGCCGACCAGCCGGTCTGGACGCCGCGCCTCATGTTCGTGCGCACGCTCCGCGGGGAGATCGCCGATCCCGTGACGCGGGATGCGGGGCGGATCCCGGGCGCGCCGGGCCGGCTCGATGGCGTGGACGACGAGCGCGAGGCCGCCGAGGGGGAACTGCGCGCCCCCGGCGGGAAGATGGAGGTCATGTACTCCCTGCTCCCCAACAAGAAGGAGGACGATCCGGCCATCGGCGTCCTCCACCGCGGGACCCGCACTCCGCTGGGGGGCAAGGGGAGCCTCCTCCCGTGGGAGCCGTTCTCCGAGAAGGCGAAGGAGGGGCACCGCCAGGGCCCGCGCAGCCGCGAGGAGTACGCGGCGTCGCTGCGGCCGGTGATGGCGGGCATCCTCCACCTGTCCTTCGAGTTCTGGAGTCGCCACACGAATCCGAAACTGGCGGACCTCTTCTCCGACGGCGCGTCGGGCCGGCATCCCCCGTCGCAGGACGGGGGCGGTCTCTCCCCGACCTGGGACTCGACCCGCGGCATCCTGCCGAGGGGCATCACGCCGGACACGTTCTTCCTCGCCGCCGGGGAGGAGTCCCTGGCCCGTCCCCTGGACGACGTGTTCCCCTCGAAGATCCGGGTGACGCTCGTCGTCGAGCGGGTGGGGAAGGACGCCAAGGTGGGGGAGCTGCAGGCCGCCATCTCCGAGGACGACACGACGATCCCGGTGGACGACTCGACGTTCGCGCGGGGTGCCGACCTGGCCGATCGGTACATCAAGATCGGCGACGAGTGGATGCGCTGGTCCTCGCGGACGCGCCGTTCCTTCCAGGTCGAGGAGCGGGGGGCGCGCGGCACGGTGCGCAGGTCCCACGTCCCCGGCTCCGTCGTGCACGCGGGGGCGACGCTCATCCGCGACTACCCGGTCCCCGTCCACCGCGAGAACTGGAATGACTGAGCCCCCCCCCGCGACCCGGCGCCGCGAGCGGGGCTTCACCCTGCTCGAGATCATGGTGGCCCTCGCCATCCTGGCGGTGGGCGCCATCTGCGTCATGTCCACCTTCGCGGCGGCGCTGGCGCTCCAGCTCCGCCGGGACGCCGCCGTCCGCACCGCCCGCGTCCTCGAGGAGGCCACGGCGGAGGCGCAGGCGGAGTTCGACGCGTTCACGCCCACCAAGGAGCGTCTCCTGCCGGCGCCCATCCCGGAGCGCCCGTGGAGCCGCAACGACGCCATCGGGTGGTCGGTGACGTTCGCCCCCGCGCCCGGTTTCGACGCCCGGGTCGCGGTCAAGGCCCGGGTCATCGTGGTGGAGCACGGATCGCGGGGCAACAAGAAGGAGCGGGAGCAGGTGGTGTTCCTCGACCGCACCGGGTTCCCGAAGGATGAACTCGCCACGTCGCTGAGTTTCCAGCAGGAGAAGAAGGACGCCGCGAAGGCGGCGACGACGGAACGCCGCGGGCGCTGAACGAGGAGGCAGACATGAAGATCCGCACCGCCGCAGGCGCCGCGCTCGGCGCCGTGATCCTCGCGGGGCTCGCCGCGCCCCCGGCCGCCGCCGACGAACTGCGGCTCGTGACAGGCCGTGCGATGCACGGCACCGTCGACCGCGGCTACCTCGACCCCGAGTACGTCCGCATCCAGCTGTTCGCCACCGGCGGAGTCGTGAAGGTCCGGTGGGATCACGTCGTCGCGCGGGATCGGGATCGCTGGCAGATCGACCTGGGCCTCAAGGAGGACGACCAGGGCGAAGCGCTGAAGGTGGACGGCCACAAGGTCCTCTTCAACAACAACGACACGCGCTACGGCCTCATCCAGAACCCCGACGCCATGGACGGCGGACCGGCGGCCATCATCCGCCTCCTGTCGCAGGGCCACGTGGAGGAGTACCCGCGCTCGCAGATCGCGAAGGTGGAGGACGCGCGCCTCGACCTCCCGCAGGTCTACACCCCGCGCCAGGCGTACGAGGCGCGCCGGGACGAGATCACCCCGGTGACCGGGCGCGGGCACTTCGATCTCGCCGAGTACTCCCGGATGGTGGGGGCGTACGAGGAGGCGCTGGAGCACTACAAGTTGGCGCGCGAGGACGGCGAGTTCGCGCAGACGGCGCTGGGCAAGTCCTGCGAGTCGCGCGTCGCGCGGACGGAGATCCTCGTCAAGAACAAGGCGCTCCAGGAGCAGCTGGACACGGTCAAGCGGAGCCTCATCGTCGCCCGCTCGCAGCGCAACTTCCAGCGGGCCGCCTCCATGTACGTGGGTCTCCGGGAGGACATGCTGCGCATCATGGAGCAGCACCCGGACCCCGAACTGCAGAAGGAGTTCCGCGTCGTCGAGCTGGGCACGCGGGTGGAGGCGGAGCGGCGCGCGTTCTTCCAGCGGAACATGGCGCCCGAGGTCTACCGACGGCTCCGCGCCGCCTGCCACGAGCGGTCCCGGGAGCAGAAGGTGAAGGACATCCCCCCGGGGATCGACCGCGCGAAGCGGGCCGAACTGGAGCAGAAGGGCACCTTCCAGGGGGCGCGCCAGTGGGCCGCGCGGCAGTGCGCGCAGGACCTCTGGGACTCGCTCCTCCGCGACGTCGGCGCGACGAAGATCCTCGAGGACCTCCGCAAGATCGCCGAGAAGGACGCCACGAAGCTGACGGAGGAGGACCGCAAGCGGATCGATCGCCTGGAGCGGCTGGAGAAGTCGCAGAAGGCGGAGATCCTCGAGTTCTGGAACGGACGCAGCAAGTCCATGAACACGGTCACGACCTTCGGCTACGGGTCGTTCATCATCTCCA
Organism: uncultured Planctomycetota bacterium; assembly: GCA_964607145.1. Taxonomy (GTDB): domain Bacteria; phylum Planctomycetota; class JAJSAM01; order JAJSAM01; family JAKLKS01; genus CAZSIX01. Next base: position 84,755 of record CAZSIX010000009.1, read on the forward strand.
AGGCCGACCGCCTGAAGGACCTTGGCGCGAAGAAGGCGCCCGCGCAGCCGCAGGGGGGCAACCGCAACCAGCCCCGCAACCAGCCCCGGAGCAACCAGGGGAAGAAGGCGGACCAGGCGAAGACCGCGGACCAGTGGTGGGACGCCGCCTCCTCGAAGGAGAAGTCCGACTGGCTGGTGAGCTACTTCGCCAAGTACGCCGGCGTGCTGGAGATCATCCAGGAGTGGAACGCCCCCTGCTCCGACTGCGGCGGGCTCGGGTACCATGTGGCCCACGTGGCCAGCACCGGGGATGCCGAGGCGACCCGCTGCGACGTCTGCAACGGCGCCGGCGACGTCATCAAGCTCCGCTGGAGGTAGCGCCATGACCGGCTCCGCCGCCCGGACCCTCGGGATGGTCGCGGTGCTCGCCGCGCTGGCGGCGCCCGCGGAGGGTCGCGCTCCCACCGTGGGCGAGGCCCGCGAGGCGCACTGGCTCCGCGCCCGCCTGACCGCGGATCGCGAGGCGGAGAAGCACCAGGTCCGGCCGGAGGAGGAGGTGGCGGCCGCGAACTACGGTTCCGGCGCCGTTCCCTTCGCGGACTGGAAGCCCATCGCCGAGCACGTCCGCAACAAGGACCTCCGCCCGACGACGCGCCTGCGGTGCGCACAGGCCCTCAGGGAGCGCGTCGAGCTGGAGGCCGCGAAGACGCCCGATCAGCGGCAGGTCAACAACGTCCGGAAGGCCATCGCCCGGGACCTCATCGAGCTGTGGCGCAAGGACGATCAGCAGGGATGGCTCTGCCTCCAGTACGTCCTCAACGGGTTCTACCCGGGCGTGAAGGAGGAGACCATGCCGGGGCGGGACTCGGGCAAGCGGGCCCAGGCGTACGCGGCGTGGAAGAAGTTCCTGAACGATTGAGCCCCGCGCGACCGGCGCCGCGGTTCCCCCTTCCCGTCTGCCTTCTCGCGCTGGCGGCGTGCGCGGCGCCGCCCGGTCCGCCGCCGAGGGAGCCGCCGACGGCGGACGCCGGAGGCGCCGCGCCCGCGAGCGGGCCCCCGGTGCTGGATCTGTCCGGCGCCGCCGCTCCTCCCCCTTCCGCGGCGGCGGAGCCCCGTGGAGTCCTGCCCGACGCCGCCACGGGGGACGCGATCCTCGCGCGGGTGGGGGCCGAGGAACTGCGGGCGTCGGACCTGGCCCGCCACCTCCTCCGCTTCTCCCCCGACCGGGCGCTGGACGGGCTCGGGCAGATGATCGACGCGCGCATCATCGACGCCGACGCCGCGGCGGCGGGCATCGTGCTCCCCGAGGGGGAGGTCGCGAGCCGCACCGAGGAGGAGATCCGCGCCCGGGAGACCGACCTGCGCGTGCAGTACGGCCCGTCCGCCGGCCTGGAGGAGTACCTGGCGGACCGGTTCGGTTTCTCCCTGGAGGGGTACCGGTCCGACATCGCCCGGCTGGTGCGCCTCCAGGCGCTCCGGGACCGGCTGGTGCGGTTCGCCGCCCTCGGCGAGGACCGGATCCGCATCCGCGTCCTGGTGGTCGCCGACGAGGCCACGGCGCGGGAGTCGGCGCGGCGCCTGGAGGAGGGGGCGGACTTCGCCGCGCTGGCGCGCCAGGTCTCCCTCGCCCCCCCGGACGACCTCCCCGCGTACCCGCGGGACGAGATCCACCCGCCGGAACTGGCGGAGGAACTGTTCGCGCTGCCCGCCGGGGGGGTGTCCCGGCCCGTCCGCGTGGCGCGCGACGGCGTGGAGCGGTTCGAGGTGTTCAAGGTCGTCGACGTGCAGCGCGGCGCGCCCACCTCCTGGAGCGAGGCGCGCGAGGGCGTCGAGCGCGGATTGCGGGACCGTCCCGTCTCCCGCGCGGAGTACCTTCAGTGGGCGCGGCGGGCCCGCGCCCGGCACGGCGTGCAGGTCTCGCTGGAGGAGCCCGCGGTGGGAGGGAGTCGATGAGCGAGGACGCCCCCGGGGGGAACGTGCCGTCCGCGGAGTCCGGCCCCGCGGCGCCGGCTCCGCGGGCCATCCTGGAGGCGCTGCTCTTCTCCGCCGACGAGCCGCTCTCCCTGGACCGCCTCCGGGAGGCCTGCGGGCTGGAGGAGGGACGCGAGGCCCGCGCGCTCCTGGACTCCCTCGCCGCGGAGTACGACGCCGGGGGGCGCGCCTTCGCGCTGGAGGAGATCGGCGGCGGGTGGCAGCTCCTCACGCGGCCCGAGTTCGCCCCCCACCTGGCGCGGCTGCGCCGGCGGCCCGACCGGTCCCGCCTCTCGGCCCCGGCCCTCGAGACCCTGGCCGTCGTGGCCTACCGCCAGCCGGTGCTCCGGGCGGAAGTGGAGCGCATCCGCGGGGTCGCCTGCGGCGAGACCCTGCGGACACTCATGGAGCGGGACCTGCTGCGCGTCGTGGGCCGCGCGGAGGAGCCCGGCGCGCCCCTGCTGTACGGCACCACCGCGAGGTTCCTCTCCGAGTTCGGGCTGCGGGGGCTCAAGGACCTGCCCACGGCGGCGGACCTGCCTCCGCCCCCCGGGATCCGGCTGGCCGGGGAGGCGGCGCCCCCCGCCGCTCCCGCCCCCTCCCCGGCCCCGCCGGGGGAGTGATTTCGCTGTCGCGGGCGGCCGGGCGTCCATAGATTGGCGGGATTCCCCCGGGGGGCGGGCCCCGGGAACGCCGTCGACGTCACGGAGGAGAGATGCCGAAGGAGAAGCAGTCGATCACCCAGCGACTGGGGGGCAACCGCACGGTCGTCCTCGTGGTCGTGGTCATCCTCCTGCTCTGCTTCACCGTCGCGTCGGAGGTCATCCCCGCCCTCGGGATCACCGGCGACCGGGAGTTCGCGCGGTTCACCGTGGGGGGGCGCCCGGTCACGCTGACGAACTCGGAGTTCGCGGCCCGGTACCACGACTGGCAGCGCTTCAACGCGCGGATCCGCCGCGTGGGTCGCGAGGACTTCCTCCAGGACCTCATGCTCGGGGCCCTCGCGGAGGAGGCGGGCGTCCGCGTCCCCGACGGCAGCCTGCGGGCGTGGGTCGAGGCCCTGCCGCCCTTCCAGGACGTGGACGGGAACTTCGATCGGGAACTCTTCGATCAGGCGCTGCGGGAGCACTTCGCCGGGGTCACGCCGCGGGTCTTCGAGTCCGAGGCGCGCCGCCTCCTCCGCGTCTCGCAGTACCGGGATCTCTTCCTGCACTCCTTCGCGCTGGTCTCCGACGGCGAGGCGTACGCCCGGTGGAAGGGGGACCACCCGAAGGTGCGCGTCCGCTACGCGTGGCAGCCCGTCGCCCTGGTGCGCGCCGAGATGGACCCCGCCGCCATCACGCAGGAGGCCCTCGATCTCCACTGGGCGAATCCCCGCGTCCAGGGGCGCTTCCAGACGCCGCCGCGGCGCAGCTTCGACGCGCTCTGGATCGCCTGCGACGAGTTCCCCGATGACGCCTTCCGCGCCCTCCGCGAGAAGTTCAAGCACGACGCCGCGGTGACGCCGTCGGAGCAGGAGATTCTGGAGTACTGGCAGCAGCGGAGGGTGTACGACTTCAACATCCAGACGCAGAGCCCCGAGTCACGGGCCGCCCTCCTCGCCCGCAATCCCGTGCCGCCGCCGCCGCCGCGCGAGGACGGAGAGCCGGACCCGGCGCCGCCGCAGGACGGGGAGCCGAACCTGGACAATCCGGAGGTCGTCTTCGCGCGGTTCTTCCGCATCGTCGTGGAGAAGGAGCTCTGGCTCCGGAAGTACATGCAGCGCCTCCTGCGCGAGGCCGCCGACGGCAAGGTCGCCCTGGAGGACGTGCTGCGGCGGCACGCCGAGGACGGCGTCCCCGTCCGCTATCACCGTCAGGACGCCATGGTCGACCAGTACGAGATCGAGAAACTGCCCGACATCGGGTACCCCAACTGCTCGCTCCGGTGGGCGCTGAACGACTACGGCCCCGAGAAGGTCGGGACCGTGCACCCGGACGTGCTGGAGCGCTCCCCGCTCTCGGAGCGGCTCGAGACGCGGGGCTGGCTCGTCGTGCGCGTCCTGGGCGTGGACCCCTCCCACGTGCCGCCCCTCGCGGACGTGCGGGACAAGGTCGTCGACGACCTCCTCGACCAGCGCGCCAAGGACGAGGCGCGGGCCCGCCTCGAGGCCCTCCGCTCCGCCGCGCAGGAAGCGACGGACGGCGGTCTCGACGCCGCGGCGAAGGCGGCGGGGTTCGAACTGGCCGAGGCGGGGCCCTTCAACGAGTACTCCTGGCGGCCGCCGCTTCCCCGGCCGGAGCCCGGGCGCGAGGCCCCGAGCCCCGCGGACCAGTGGAAGGACAAGGACCGCCGCCTCTCCTCCGTGATGGGGCGCTACTTCGCGTACCGCGAGATCCCCCCCGGGGAGTACGCCCCCGTCATCGACGACGTGCTCTCGACGGGTGCCTTCTACCTCGTGCAGGTGACGGAGCGGGCCGAGCCGCCGTTCGAGGAGATGACGGCGGCCCAGAAGAAGGACGCCGTCCGCGCCGTGCAGCAGGACCGCACGCGCCGCGTGTCCCGCGAACTCTCCTACGACCGGCTGAAGGACCGCCTCGGCCTCACGCTCGAAGGGAAGCCCGCTCCCGCCGCCCCGCCGGAGGAGCGCGCCAGCCGGTAGCCCGCGTTCAGGAGGACCCCGGCACGGGGTCCTCGCCGCCGGGGACGCCCGGCCGGCACCGCAGGATCCGCGCCGCCGTGAGCCGGAGGCCCGCCAGCCCCCCGTGGCGACGGAGGGCCTCGACGCCGTAGGCGGAGCACGACGGGCGGAACCGGCAGGCCCCCCCGAGCAGCGGGGAGAGCACGGCGCGGTAGAGGGCGATGGCCGCCAGCAGCAGCCAGGCCAGCGCCCGGTCCAGGCCGCCCCTCATCGCGGGGCGCGGTCCCCGTCGCCCGCCCGCCCGGGGCCGCGGTTCCGGCCCCTCCGCACCGCCCGTTCCGCCAGGGCGACCAGGGACCGCTGGAACTCCTCCAGCGAGCGCGTCGCCCCGTCCCCGGCGCGGGCGCGGGCCAGGATGTCGTGCCCCGCGGGGAGGTCCTCCCGCCGCAGCCGGAACGCCTCCCGGAGGAGGCGCCGCACGCGGTTCCGTCGCACGGCGTCGCCGATGTCCCGCCCGACCGCGAGGCCGAGCCGCGGGGGTCCGGAGCCGCGATGGAGCACGTGGACCACGAGCAGGCCGTCCGCCGCGGAGCCCCCCTCCCGGAGGAGCGCGTCGAACTCCGCTCCGCGGAGGACGCGAAGGGACGGGGGGAAGCCGCGGGGGCGCATGGGGGAAGCGTAGCAGTCCCCCCGCGGCCGCGCCACGTCACCGCCCCCCGCGGGAGCGCCGCCGGTGGCTCTGCCGCCGCGGACGCGTCGGGGGGCACAATGGTCGTCCACCCCTTCCAAGGAGGTCCCATGGCGACCCGTCCGGCGCGGAACCTCGTCGGTGGCACCTGGCGTCCCTCGCGGACCGGGCGCCTGTTCGAGAACCGCAATCCCGCCCGCCCGGAGGACGTCATCGGCCGCTACCCGCTCTCCGGGCCCGGCGACGTGGACGACGCCGTGGCGGCGGCCCGGGCGGCCTTCCCCGCGTGGGCGGCGACGCCGGCCCCGCGCCGCGGCGAGATCCTCTTCCGCGCCGCCCGCCTCCTGGAGGAGCGCAAGGAGGCCATGGCCCGGGAGATGACCCGGGAGATGGGCAAGCCCCTGGCCGAGGCGCGCGGCGACGTGCAGGAGTCCATCGACACCGCGTACTACGCCGGCGGCGAGGGCCGCCGCATGTTCGGCGAGACGGTGCCCGTGGAACTCCCCGACAAGTTCGGCATGTCCGTGCGGATGCCCGTGGGGGTCGCCGGCCTGGTCACGCCGTGGAACTTCCCCTCCGCCATCCCCGCGTGGAAGTCCTTCCCCGCGCTCATCTGCGGCAACACCGTGGTGCTGAAGCCCGCCGAGGACTCCCCGGCGACGGCGGAGGCCTTCGCCCGCGTGCTCCTCGACGCCGGCCTGCCTCCGGGCGTCCTCAACGTGGTCCACGGGGACGGCGAGGCGGGGGCCGCCCTCGTCCGCCACCCCGGCGTGGACGTGCTCTCGTTCACCGGGTCGTCGGAGGTGGGCCGCGAGGTGGGGGAGGTCTGCGGCCGCGCCCTCCGCCGCTGCTCCCTGGAACTGGGCGGCAAGAACGCCCAGGTCGTGATGGCCGACGCCGACCTCGACCTGGCGCTGGAGGGGGCCCTCTGGGGCGCCTTCGGGACCACGGGCCAGCGCTGCACCGCCACCAGTCGCATCATCCTGGAGCGGCCCGTGGCGGACGCGTTCCTCGGGCGGCTCGTCGCTGCAGCGAAGCGGCTCCGACTCGGGGACGGCCTCGATCCGCGGACCGACGTCGGCCCGCTGGTCAACGAGCGCCAGCGGGATCGGGTGGAGGCGCGGGTCGACGCCGCCGTCGCCGCGGGGCACCGCGTCCTCTGCGGCGGCCGCCGGGGGAGGGTCCGCGGGCTGCGGGGCTGGTTCTACGAGCCCACCGTCCTCGTCGACGTGAAGCCCGGCGACGCCATCGCGCAGGAGGAGGTGTTCGGTCCCGTCGTCGTGGCCCTCGTGGTGGACTCCTTCGAGGAGGCGGTGGAGGCCCTCAACGCCACTCCCTACGGGCTCTCCAGCAGCATCTACACCCGGGACGTGGATCGCGCGTTCCGCGCCATGCGCGCCTTCGCCGCCGGCATCACCTACGTGAACGGGCCCACCATCGGCGCGGAGGTGCACCTCCCCTTCGGCGGCGTCAAGGCCACGGGCAACGGCCACCGGGAGGCGGGCACCGCGGTCATCGACGTGTTCACGGAGTGGAAGGCCATCTACGTGGACTACTCGGGCCGCCTCCAGCGGGCGCAGATCGACACCCATGACGGGGCCCCGGCCCCGGCCCGGCGCCGGAAGCGGTGACCGGGGACCCTCCCGCCGGATCCGCGCACCCCGCGGCCCCCGACCCCGCGGCGGAGATCGCCGCCGCGTTCCGCGAGGGCCTCGGTCCGCCGCCGCCGGGGGCGTCCGTGGAGGTCACCGTCACCGCCCGCGCCCCCATCCTCTACCGCGTGCGGGCCCGCCTCTCCTTCCCTGGCGGGGGGGAGCGTCGCCTGGACGTCGATGTCCCCCTGGAGGGCCGCCGCCAGTTCGCCCGCGCCCTCGGCGGAAGCCTGCGGGGACGGGCGCCCGACGCGGGGGAGGCCGGACGGGGGTGAGCGAGGCGTCGGGGCGGCGGGGGCGGGGCGGATGTCCCGATTCCCTGCGCGCGGGGCGGGAAGGCCGCCACGGAACCCGACCCCCGTTCGCTCTGGAGTTCGACGGATCGGCACCCGACGGATTCTCGCTGGACCGACGCGAGGTCGTGATGGCGCCACCACGCCTCGCTCGTT
>CAZSIX010000010.1:0-90375 GCA_964607145.1 uncultured Planctomycetota bacterium
CCGCGGGAGGGGCCCGATCCCTCCGTCGCGGCCCTGGAGGCGGAGGCCGCCGCCGCCCGTCGCGCGGCCGCGGTCCCCACGGCGCCGCCGGCGGCGCGCGCGCGGACCCCGGAAGGGGACGGGGACGCGGAGGGGGCGGCGCCCCCGGTCCCGGACATGAAGGCCGTCTCCGGCGAGTGGCGATGGGAGGGTGTGACCGTCCGCGCTGCCCTCGAGGAGGTCGGTCGGGCGCGCGGGTTCGAGGTGCGCTTCGCGACGGAGGAGATCCGTGGCGCGTGCGAGACGCGGATCGTCCACATGGTGCTGAAGGCCGTCCCCGTGGGCGACGCGCTGACGCTGCTCTGCCGCAACACCGGGCCCTACGGTTGGCGCGCCCTCCCCGGGGCCGTGGAAATCGTCGAGGGCGGCGCGGCCCCGGAGGAGCCGGTGGCGCCCGACGAACGGGCGGCGCGCGTCCTCGCGGCCAGGGAGGAGAACCTGCGCAACACGCTGCGCGCCCATCGAACGTCCTTCGCCTTCGACGGCACGCCCCTCGCCGACGCCCTCCAGTACGTCGCGGCGCGTCACCGGGTGAACATCGTCTGCGATCCGCCGGACGTCGCCACCGGCGACCCGGTGCGACTGCGCATCGACGACCGCACCGTGGAGGAGGCCCTGGACGAACTCGTCCGCCTCGGGCGGAACCTGCGGTGGGACATCCGCGGGGACGTCGTCCTCGTCCGGCGGAAGGAGTGACGGACCGCGGCGCCGTTGACTTGCCTCCCCCGCCCCCGTAGAACCTGCCGATCCGGAGAACCCGGACACGGGAGGGACCGCGGCCATGATCGTCGTCAACACCGAGTTCATCCCCGGGAAGCGCATCGTCGCGCTGAAGGGGCTGGTGCAGGGGAACACGGTGCGCGCCAAGCACATCGGGCGCGACATCGCGGCGGGGTTCAAGAACCTGGTGGGCGGCGAGTTGAAGGGCTACACGGAACTCCTCGTCGAGTCCCGCCGCGAGGCCGTGGCGCGGATGATGGGGCAGGCGGAGGAACTGGGCGCCAACGCCATCCTCTCGGTGCGGTTCGCCACGAGTTCCGTCACCGCCGGCGCGGCGGAACTGTACGCGTACGGAACGGCCGTCGTGGTGGAGGACGAGTGAACCCCGTGGACCCGCTCCTGGCGGCCCGCGACGACGTGCTGCCGCTCATCGAGGTCCTCATCCCGGCGGCGGCCATCCTGTTCGCGTGGGGGACGGGACGGTTCATCGAGCGCAGCCACTTCCGGCGGCTGGAGCGGGAGGAGGCGGCGCTGGCGGACATCGCCGTGCTCGCCATGCGCACGCTCCCCGCGGGGATCGCCGCGAGGGACCCGGTGCTCGTGGTCGGCACCGCCGTCATCGCCATCGACTACTTCAAGGCGTTCGCCGGCGGCATCCGCAGCCTCATCGGTGGACGGGTCCGCGGCTACGAGGCCGTCCTCGAGCGGGCCCGCCGGGAGGCCCTGCTCCGCCTGCGACGGGACGCGAGGGCGCGGGGCGCCGACCTGGTCCTCTGCGTGCGCATGGAGACCGCCACCATCGGCGGGGGCGAGTCCCAGTCGGGCCCCGGCGGCGCCGAGGTGATCGCCTACGGGACGGCGTTCCGCACGCGGTGAGGGGCGGCCCGCGTTCCACGGACGGCGAGCCTGCGCTGGGCGGCGCGCCGCCCTCCCGCGATCCCGCCGAGCGGACCGCCGAGCCCGGCGAAGGGCGGCGCGAAGGGGAACTCCTCCGGGACGACGTCGGCGAGGAGCCCGCGCTCCGCGGCGCGGGGCCCGCCCGCGAGGGTGCGGCATGGCGGGCGCACGTCGAGCGGAGGCGGGCGGGGTGCTCCCCGGCGGCGTCGCTGGCCCTGGGGGCGGCGCTGGCGCTGGCGGCGGGACCGGTCGCCCTCCTCGGCACGTTCGTCGCGGTGGCCGCGGACCCCACGGTGGTCGCGTCCGCCGTCCTCGTCGGGCCCGTCATCGAGGAATGGATGAAGCAGTTCGCCATGGTGCTGCTCATCGAGCGCCTCCCGTGGAGGGTCCTCGGCGCCTGGCAGATCCCGGCCACGGCGGCCTTCGCGGGGCTCGGCTTCGCGGCCCTGGAGAACCTGCTGTACCTGCGCGTCTACCTCGTCCACCTGCCGCCGGAGGAACTGGCGGAGGTGGCGGCGTACCGCTGGACCGGCTGCGTCGCCCTCCACGTGGTCTGCGCCCTCATCGGATCCGCGGGAGTCGTCCGCGCCTGGCGCGCGCGGTCCGAGGGGGGCGGGACGTTCGACCTCGACCCCGCGTTCCGCTGGCTGGCCGTAGCCGCCGCGCTCCACGGCCTGCACAACCTCGCCGCGCTGCTGCTGGAGTTCGCGGGGATCGGGCTCTCGAAGTGATGCCGTTCACTCCGCCGACTTCGGCGGCGTCTCGACGGCCTTCACCGCCTCCTCCGCGGCGCGCTTCACGCTCGCGAAGGCGTCCCCCTTCGCGAGGGTGCGGAGGCGGGGGAGCGCCTCGCGCACGGCGAAGTGGCCGGCCATCCGGGCGGCGTGCTCGCGCGTGCGGTGGTACGGGTCGTCGAGCAGGCGCACCAGAGCGGCGCGGGTCGTCGGCTCGTCGGGCTCGTACGCGAGGAGGACGCGGAGCGCGGACTCGCGCATCCCGTTGTGGTCCCCGCGGGGCCACTCGTAGCGGAGCAGGGGTCGCGCCAGCGCCGCCGCGCGGGAGTCTCCGAGGGCCGCCAGCCCGTCCAGCGCGCCGGCGCGCACCGTCTCGCGGTGGGAGTCCGCGCGCAGCAGTCCCGCCAGGAGTTCGAAGGCGCCGTCGGCGCGCACGCGCCCGAGGGAGCGGGCGGCTGCCGCCCTGACGTACGGGGACGGGTCCCCCTCGATGAACGCGCGCAGCGCGGCCGTCGACTCGGCGGCGGTGCGCCCGCCGAGGGCCCGGGCCACGGCCTCGCGCACCCGGGCGTCGGTGTCGCCCGACGCCGCCAGCAGCGCCTCCAGGGGTTCGCTGCCGGCCATGTCGCCGAGGGCCTCGGCGGCCTCCTGCCGCACGGCGTGGCACCGGTCCTCCACGAGGGCCGTGGTGAGCGCCGGGATCGCCCCGTCGGGCCAGCGGCGGAGCGCTTCGACGGCGTCCAGCCGTCCCGTGGGGTCGGGATCGCCGGCCAGCATCGCCTCCCACGCGGCGCGATCCTGGAGGACCTCGATGCGGGCGAAGGTGCCGCCGCCGTCGCCGGCGCGGAGCCAGCGCCGCGCGTCCCCGTCGTCCACCGTCACCTGGAACTCCTGCACCCGCCGCCGGACGTCCAGGACGCGGCGCACCGCCCCCTCGCCGGCGCCGAAGCGTATCGGGAGCGCGATGCGGAAGGCCTCCGCCTGGCCGCCGCCGCCGGTCTGCGTCTGCTCCACGGTCACCGTCGCGACGGACGCGTTGGCGCCCTGCCCGAACCGCGCGGAGACCTTGAGCACCGGGTAGCCGGCGCCGTAGACCCACTGGTCGAAGAACCAGGAGAGGTCCCGCCGCGCCTCCGCCTCCATGCTGCGGCGCAGGTCCTCCGAGACCACCGCCCGGTCGGCGTGCTCCCGGACGTACCGCCGCATCCCGGCGCGGAAGGTGTCGTCCCCCAGTTCCAGGCGCGCCTGGTGGAGGATGGCGGCGCCCCGGTCGTACTGCTTGCCGCCGAACAGTTCGAGGGGGACGTCGCCGCGGGGGGAGCGCTTCAGGCCCAGCGTGTCGGGCCGGCGGTTCTTGTCCATGTACCCCCGGTTCTGCGATCGCCGCCGCAGCGCGAACTCGTCCCCGCCGTCGCGGCTCTCGTGGAACAGGTCCGTGAAGTACGTGGCGAACCCCTCGTTCAGCCAGAGGTGGTCCCAGGTGCGGCACGTGAGCAGGTCCCCGAACCACTGGTGGGCGAGTTCGTGCGCCACGAGCCCGTCGGAGGAGTAGTTGGGACGGTCCTGGGGTCCGTGCAGCAGCCGCATGTTCATGGTCGTCGCGGAGGCGTTCTCCATGCCGCCGTAGACGAAGTCCCACACCGTCGTCTGCGCGTAGCGCGGGTACGGGTACGGGGCCGCGAGGTACTCCTCGAAGAACCTCATCATCGCGGGTGTGCCGGAGCAGCCCTGGCGGACCTCGGCGGCGCGGCCGGGGGGACCGTTGTACTCGAGGGGGATCGTGCCGTGCATCTCGGTCACGGTCTCGAACCGGCCGACGATGAGCGAGATGAGGTACGAGGGGATCCGCTGCTCCAGGCGCCAGTGGTCCTCGCGGAGGCCCGGGCCCGCCTCCCGGCTCCCCACGAGGATCCCGTTGGACACGGTGCGGAGATCCGCGGGCACGACCGCGAGGACCTCGCAGGTCAGCCGGTCGTCGGGTTCGTCGTAGCACGGGATCCAGCGGCGGTTGTCGGTGCCCTCCCCCTGGCTGTACATCTCCAGCGGCGTGGAGGGATCGTCCTTCGTCGGCGCGTGGAAGAAGAGGCCCGCCGTGGGCCGGGACCGGTAGAGGACGCGGACCGTCCCCCCCGCACCCCGCGCGAGCGGCGCCGCGAGGCGGATGGAGAGCACGTCGTCGGCGACGAGGTGATCCAGGCGCGCTCCGTTCCCGTCCTCCACGCGCAGCACCTGCGTCTCCTGGCAGTGGAGGCGGACGACGCCCAGCGCGTCGGAGAGCGACAGGAAGGTCAGCACCACGTCCCCGTCGACGACGCCCTCGGCGATGCGCGGGGTCACGCGGACGACGATGTGGACCTGGTCGAAGTCGCGGGCGGCGGCGTCGAGCGGCGGATCCGGCGCCGCGCGGGCGACGGAGGCGAGGGCCAGCAGCGGGAGGGCGAGGGCGGGGAGGCGGAGGGGGGGTCGCATGGGGACCGGATGGTAGCGGTGGCGGGGGGCGACCGCTAGCGGTAGAACGCACCGGCGCCGGCCGACGGCCGCATCGCGTGTAGCATGGGCCGATGCACTCCGCTGCCCGCGCCTCCCGGATCACCCGGTGGCTGATCCTGTTCTCGATGGCAATCCCCGCGGGCGCGCTCCGCGCCGCGCCCGACGACTTCGCCGACGCGGAGGCGCTGCTGGATCTCCCGGAGTACGCGAAGCGGGAGGAGGGCGTCGCGCGCCTGCGCACGCTGGGAGGGGCGCGGGCGGAACGGGCCCTCCTCCGGGTCGTGGGCGACCCCGAGTGGGGGATCTCCATCCTCGCGGCGCGGGCGCTGGGCGAAGTGGGGGGGGCGGACTCCATGGAGCCCCTGGCGCGCGTGGCCGTGGAGGGGGAGATCCAGTGGGTCCGCGACGCCGCCATGGGGGCGCTGCGCACCCTGGACGCGGAGGGCGCCGCCACCCGCCTCCTCATGGCGGCGCGCGCGGCGCAGGAGTCGGAGGTGAAGGTCCGGTGCATCGACGCCGCCGGCATCGCCGGGGGCGCCGCCGTGATGAAGGGGGCGCGGGACTTCCTCGTCAACCGCGACCCCGACATCTTCGCGGCGGCGGTCCGCGCGCTGGGGCGCGTGGCGGCGGCGCCGGAGAACCGGAAGGAGTCCCTCGCGATCCTGGAGAAGGTGCTGGGGCTCCGCGACGACCGGAAGCAGTTCGTCGGATACGTCGCCGCCGTGGAGGCGCTGGGGGGGATCGACGACGACGCCTCCCGGGCCCTGCTCGTGGGGGAGATCCTCCAGGCCCCCGACGACGACGGGCTGGTCCCCGAGCGCATCGCGCGGGCCCTCGCGGGGATGGGGAAGGACGCCGTGGTCGCCGCGCTCCGCGACGGCTTCGCGAAGGCCCGCTCCGCGGACCAGGCGCGGCGGCTCGCGCGCGTCGTCGCGCGGCTCCGGATGGGCGGCCTCGGCGGACCGCTGCAGGAACTCCTGGAGAACAAGGACGAACGGGTCCGGTCCGAGGCGGTCCGCGCGCTGGGTCTGGCGGGGGAGCCGGCGGCCCGGACCGCGCTGGAGAAGGCCTTCGGCGACCGGAGCCCGTGGGTCCGCCGCGAGGTGGTGTCCGCCCTGGCGCGGGTGCTGGAGCCGAAGGAGTTCCGGTCCTTCTCCGGACGCGTGACCGCCGACCCCGAGCAGGAGATCCGCCTGCAGTACGTCGTCGAACTGGTGGACGGGGACGACCCGAAGGCCATTCCCGTCCTCGACGCGCTGGCCGCGGACAAGGCCTGGCGCGTGTCCAGCGCCGCTCTGGCGGGCATCGGCACCCTGGGCGTGGCGTCGGACCTGCCCCTCGTGGAGCCGCGCCTGCAGGACAAGGACTGGCGGGTGCGCGGGGCCGCGTACGAGGCCCTGGGACGGCTGCGCGCGAAGGACGCCATCCCGCTGCTCGCGAAGGGACTCGCCGATCGGGACCCCGTCGTGCGGGGCGTGTGTCTGGCGCACCTCCAGATCATGACGCGGGAGAAGCACGGGCCGGACGCGAAGGCGTGGAACGCGTGGTGGACCGCCAACGGGCCCGAGTTCCACCCGGTCAAGCGGAGCCGGCGCACCGTGGAGGAGAAGAAGAAGGACGAGGAGAACCGTCCGCGGTACGCGCACGAGATCCGGAAGTACGGCGTCGAGATCCTCCAGAAGGCGCGCATCCTCGTGGTCAAGGGGGCGTGGGACCACGTGGAGGTCGTGCTCGACCACCTCAACATCCCGAACACGCCCAAGCGCGCGCAGGAACTGAAGGACGCCGGGCTGAACCCGAACCAGATCGTCCTCGTGAACTGCGAGGGCAACGTCGACAAGGACAGCGCCGAGCGGCTGCAGTGGTTCGTGAACGTCGGCGGCTACCTCATGAGCACCGACTGGGCGCTGACCAAGGCGGTGCAGGTCTGCTTCCCGGGCTACGTGAAGCAGTTCGCCGGGGCGAACACGGGCAACGACGTGGTCGTCGTCGAGGAGGGCCTCCCGGGCCACCCGTTCACGCAGGGCGTCTTCACCGACGTCCCCGCCATGATGTGGTGGCTGGAGATCCAGGCGTTCCCCATCGCCGTGCAGTACCCGGAGCGCTGCGAGGTGATCGTCGACAGCCGGGAGATGCGCCGGCGCTACGGCAGCAGCCCCATGGCCATCACGTTCCGCTGGGGTCTCGGGAAGGTGCAGCACTCCCTCAGCCACTTCCAGTTGCAGGAGGAGGGGATGACGAAGGCCTCGAAGCCGCGGGACCGGATGATCTTCGCCGCCGACAACCTCGGCCTCTCGCTCCCGCAGATCCGGAAACTCGCGTCCGAGGGCCGGTTCACGGGGCAGTTGAACGAGGAGACGATGAAGCAGATCGCGCCCGACTACTCGATGTTCCGGATGATCGTGAACGTCGTCGCCGAGAAGTCCCGCTGGGTGGAGGATCTGTGAGCCCGTGAGCGGGACGGGAGGCCCACGGCCTCCCCGACGACGCGGTCCTACGTCCCCGCCCCCGTCCCCGCCGCGCGTCGCGCCCATCGCGCCAGGACGGCGACGAGGTCCTCCTGGATGACGGGCTTCGTGATGTAGTCGTCCATGCCCGCGGCGAGGCACTTCTCGCGATCCCCCTCCATGGCGTGGGCGGTCATGGCGACGATGGGCGTGCGCGGGCCCGTGCCCTCCGCGAGCCGGATGGCGGCGGTGGCGGCGTACCCGTCCATCTCCGGCATCTGGCAGTCCATGAAGAGCAGGTCGTAGGGGAGCCGGGCGGCCATCTCCACGGACTCGGCGCCGTTGGCGCACACGTCGACGTGGCAGCCGAGTTTCTCCAGCATCCGGGTGGCGACGCGCTGGTTCACGGCGTTGTCCTCGGCGAGGAGGATGCGGAGTCGCGCGCCGCGGGCCGCTCCGCCGGACGGGTCCGGGCCGCTCCCCGGAGCCCCGCCCGCCGCCAGGCGCCGCGCCTCCGCCGCCGCCTCCGCGACGGAGTGGCGCGTGACGAGGCCCTCCCGCCTCCCCTTCCGGTGCGCATCGCACGCCATGGCCAGCGTCTGCAGCAGGATGGAGAGGCGGACCGGCTTGACGAGGTAGCCGGCGAACCCCGTGTTCTCGAACCGGCGGGCGTCCCCCCGCTGCGCCGAGGAGGTGAGCATCACGATGGGCAGGGCGGGGATGGAGGGGTCGGCGCGGACCGCGCGGACCAGCGCGTCCCCGTCCAACCCGGGCATCCGGTAGTCGACGACGGCGAGCCCGAAGGGCCGGCCCGCGGCGGCGGCGGCGCGCAGTTCGCGCAGCGCGGCCTCGCCGGAGGAGACCGCCACCGTCTCCAGCCGCCGGGCGCCCAGCTGCTCGCAGAGGATGCGGCGGTTCATCTCGCTGTCGTCCACGACGAGCACGCGCAGTCCGTCCAGCAGCGAGAGCGGCACGGGCAGCGGCGTCGGTTCCGCCCGCGAGTCGACGGGGAGCGGGAAGCGGAGCGTGAACCGGGACCCCCGCCCCACCTCGCTCTCGGCCTCCAGCGTGCCGCCCATCATCTCCGAGAGGCGGCGGGAGATGGCCAGGCCGAGGCCGGTGCCGCCGAACCGGCGCGTCGTGGAGGCGTCCGCCTGGCTGAACTGGCGGAAGAGGCGTGCCATGGCCTCCGGCGCGATCCCCATGCCGGTGTCCGATACGGCGATGCACACCGTCGCCGACTCGCCCTCCACGGCCTCGCACCACGCGTCCACGAGCACGTGCCCCTTCCTCGTGAACTTCACCGCGTTCCCCGCCAGGTTGACCACGATCTGGCGGATGCGGCCGGGGTCGCCGATGAACCGGCGCGGCGCGTCCGGCGCGTACCGCAGGATCAGTTCCAGCCCCTTCTCCTCGGCGGGGCGCGCCACGAGGTCCACCGCCTCCTCGACGGCCTGCTGGAGGTCGAAGGGCAGCGGCTCGATGGTCAGCTTCCCCGCCTCGATCTTGCTGAAGTCGAGGATGTCGTTGACGACCGTCAGCAGGTGGTCGGCGGAGCGCCGGATGGTGTCGGCGCACTCCCGCTGCTCGGGCGTGAGTTCCGTGTCCAGGAGGATGCCCGTCATCCCCATGACGCCGTTCATGGGAGTCCGGATCTCGTGGCTCATGTTGGCGAGGAAGTCGGACTTCGCCCGCGTCGCCGCCTCCGCCGCCTCCATGGCGGCGCGGAGGCGCGCCTCCGCGCGGCGCCGCTCGGTGATGTCCTCCACCGTGCCCACGTAGCCGGTGATGCGGCCGTCGGGTCCGACGAGGGCGTTGGCGCGGGAGTCCACCCAGCGCACGTCCATCCCGGAGGCCCTGACGCGGAACTCCATGGCGAACGGGCGCCCCTCCCGGGCCGCCTCGTCCCACGCGTGCATCACGGCCTCGCGATCGCCGTCGTGGAGACCACGCGTCCAGCCCGTCCCCAGCGCCGCCTCCGGCGGCACGCCGAAGATCTCCTGCCATCGCGGATTGGTGTAGAGGCACAGTCCGTCGGCGTCGGTCTCGAACACGCCCACGGGCGACGCCGCGGTCAACTGGCGGAACCGCTGCTCGCTGTGCGCCAGCGCGCGGCCCCGCTCCGCCGCCTGGCGCTCGGAGCCGTGTCCCATCTCGCGGAGCAGCGCCTCCCGCTCCGCGATGTCGCGCATCTCCCGCAGGCTCCACCGGCAGGACGCGATGAGGAAGGCGTCCTCGAACACGACCCAGCCGGCGTGCTCCACCCACCGCCACGGGCTCGCCGTGATGACGCCGAACACGGAGCGGGGGAACCAGACGCCGCGGAGGAAGTGGTCCGCCGCCACCACGACGGTGGCGGAGACGAGCACGCGCCAGTCGCGGTAGAACGCCAGGAACGCCAGCGATCCGAACACGTGGAAGTGGGTCTCGATGCGGCCTCCCGTGAGGTGGATGAGGAGCGCCGACATGAGCATCTGCGCCACCGCCACCACGTGGCGCGTGGCCGTCTCCCCGGGGCGGCGCAGGGCCAGGTAGATGGGGTAGGCGGAGAGGAGTCCGCCCACGACGAGGGCCGCCACGAGATGGGGATGCACGCGTGCCATCGCCCCCTCCCACGAGCGGGGGGAGACGACGAGCGCGATGACGACGCCGACCACCCACTGGGCGGCCATGAGCCCGGCGAACACCCGATCCGTGCGGCGCAGGACGCGGTCCCGCTGCGCGAGGAAGAGATCCTCCGCCGTGGGGAGCGGGGCGGCGGGGGCGGCCGCGCTCACGGGTCCCGCCCGCGGTTCGCGGCGGCGGCGCCGCCCGCCCCTGGGCGGAGCAGCGGGCAGCCGAACACCGGGGCCTCCGCCACCGCCGGGACCCGGCCCGCCGCGACGTCACGGATCGCGTGCCCTCCGGGGCTGTCCCCCTCGTGTCCCCGGGCTGCCGTGACGCCCCCGGCGAAGGCCAGCCGGCCCGCGGCGTCGTAGGCGACGCAGGACCCGCTCGTGGAGAGCCCGAGGGCCCGCGCCTCGGCGCCGCCCTCGTCCACCACGAGCAGCGCCCCCGGCAGGCCCTCGGCGGCGTCGGCGAGGGCCCCGCGCTCCCACCCCGGCGGGACCCCGGGGGGGCGGACCAGCAGGACCCGCACGTCCATGGAGCCGGCGGAGGCCGCCAGCGCCCGGGCGAGTTCCTCCACCGTGGCGGAGGAGCAGGGGCACTTCGGGTGGAGCGCGACCACGAGCGAAGGCCGTCCCCGGGCCCCCTCGGCGGTCGCGGACACGGGGCGGGTCGTCGGCACGTCCACGGGCGGCGCCGAGGGGCGCGACCCGTAACCCGCCAGCAGGGCCACGCTCCCCACGGCGAGGGCGCCCCAGACCCACGGACCCCGGTCAGCCACCGACCCGGGCCCCGCGCCTTTCCGCAGTGGTCACCGCGGGAGCATAGCACGCGCCCCGACGGCACCACGGGTGACGACCATCGGGCCCATCCCGACACGCGATGAAGAGGGGAACCTCCACCTCTACGACACGCGCCAGGCGCTCCCCGCGAGCCAGAAGGGGGCAGGGCTCCAGAGCCTGCCGGGGGCGCCCGAGAAGGGGCGCGCCCTGCGGGACATCCGGTTCGGCTACCGCTTCTCCCAGCCGGTGACCTCCGCGGGCGTGCGCTTCCTCACGGACAAGGACCCGCGGCCCGACCACCCGTACCGAAAGCGCGGGGAGAACGGCTGGCAGGCCATCCTCGCCCGCACGACCGAGGACCGTAACCGTCCGCCCAACCCCATCTCCCGCGCCACCGGGATCAACGGCGTGACGGTGGACGGGATCTCCGCGGTGCGCGCGCTCAGCGGGGCCGCGAAGCGGCCCAGGCGCGCGGGGTGAACTCGGCGGCGCGCTCGACGGGGAGGCCGGGGAGGCGCTGGAGGATGTCGCGGAGGTAGGCGAAGGGCTCGACGCCCGCGGCCTTCGCGGACTCGATCAGCGTGTACGCGATGGCCGCGCCGCGGCCGCCGTCCACGCTCCCGCAGAAGAGCCAGTTGTTGCGTCCCACCGCGATGGACCGGATGTGGCGCTCGACCGCGTTGTTGTCGATCTCCACGCGCGGGTCGCCGAGGAACACGAGAAGCCGCTCCCACTCCGAGAGCGTGTACGCGCAGGCCTTTCCGAGCCGGCTCGCGGGCGGGGCGTCGGCGGCGAGCTTCTCGATGAGGCCGCGGAGGTCCGCCATCCGCGGTGCCGACTCCTCCCGCCGCAGCCGCGCCCTCTCCTCGAGGGGGACGTCCCGCGCGCGCTCCTCCACGCGATAGAGCCGCCTGAAGAGCACCAGCGCCAGCGACGCCTCGTGCGGGGCGCTGTCCAGCGCCTCGTGGAACTTCCTCCGCGCGTGCGCCATGCATGCCGCGACCACGAGCGCGTTGCGGCGCGCGACCTCGTCGTACCCCGCGTAGCCGTCCACCTGGAGGGTCCCGCGGAAGTCCCCCAGTGCCTCCAGCGGTCCCTCGCGTCCGCGGCCCGTGCGGAAGTCGAAGAACACCTCCCGGGTCAGCGGAGAGCGATAGGTCCAGAAGTAGGCGTCCTTCGGCCGTCCCTCGGGGCCGTCCTGGAGCAGCACAGGTGTCTCGTCGGCCTGGACGAGGTCCCCGGCGAGCACGGACCGCCGGATGGCGTCCGCCACGGGAGCCAGCAGCCCCGTGGCCCCGCCCACCCAGTCGCAGAGGGTCGAGCGCGCAAGGTCCACGCCACTGCGACGGAAGATCTCCGCCTGGCGGTAGAGGGGCAGGTGGTCGTCGTACTTCCCCACGAGGACCGCCGCGAGGAGGCCCGGCCCGGCATACGAGCCGGGGACGGCCCGCGGCGGCGCGGGCGGAGTCCGCACGCCGTGCTCGGGGTGGCGGGGGCAGGCGTACTTCCCGCGCACGTGCACCCGGACCGTGAACTTCGCGGGCTCATACTCCAGGTCCTCGCTCCGCTCCTCGCCGATGCGCCGGAAGGGCTCCGTGCAGTCGGGGCAGCAGCGCTCGGCCTCGTCGAGGACGTACTCGATGACGATGCGGGGGAGGTCCGGGGGCAGCGGCCGCCGGCGCGGGGCGCGACGCTTCGCCTGCTTGCGCTCCCGCTCCGAGAGCAGGCTCGCCTCGTCGTCGGGGGCGGGCGGGGGCGGCGGAGTCTCGGGGGCGGCGAGGCCATCGAAGAGGGTGGGACCCGGCGCGTGCTTCTCGCTCTTCCGCCCGAAGAAGCGCTTGCGCAGGTAGTCGAGCTCCTCCTGCGTGAGCTTGAGCGCCCGGGCGAGCTGGAGCAGCTGCTCGTCCCGGGCGGCGATGGCATCGTCGCGGTCGGCGATATTCCGGTCACGCGACTGAATATCGCGCTCGCGCTCGGCGAGGAGGGCGCGCAGCGTGTCGTTCTCCTCCTGCAGATCCTCGATTTCCACGATGCGCGCGCTCATGGGATCTATTTACGAATCGCGAGATCCCGCGTCAACAAATGATCGATCGTCGGTGCGGATTCCCCGCTACGCGGGCCGCCGCTCGTACCGCGGCCGTCGGACGACCTCCACGCGGAGCCCTCCGAGGAGCACCGCCAGCTCCTCCGACCGCATCGTCAGCGCCCGCTCGCCCGTCGCCGCGGGCGGCCAGGCGAAGGTCCCCGACTCGAGCCTCTTGGTCATGAGCCACAGACCCGTGCCGTCCCACACGAGCAGCCGTACCCGGGTCCTTCGCGCGTTGCAGAACACGAACACGTGGCCCGACAGCGGGTCGCGGCGGAGGACCTCGCGCGCCACGGCGGCGAGGGAGTCGAAGCCCTTCCGCAGGTCCGTGGCCCCGGCGGCCAGGAAGATGCGGACCGATGGCGGCAGCGTCAGCACGACCGCAGCGCCTGCACCACCCTCACGAGGTGGGCCTCGTCGAAGCCCGCCGGCACGCGGACCGTCGCGGCGCCCACGGAGACCTCCAGCGCCGCGGCCTCCGCGGGGGCGACCTCCACGGACACGAGCCTCGGTCCCTCCGCTCGCCGCCAGCGGCAGAGCGTGCTGTACGGCACCCCCGACCGCGCCGCGAACCGTCGCAGGCTCAGGCCGCTCGACCGAAACGCATCCAGCGCCTCACGCCGCCGCTCCTCCCCCGACCACCGCCACCGTGCCATCGCCGCACCTCCTCTCGGGCGCGAATCATGCGCGCAATGCGGGTGCGCCGCCAGATGGGGTGGACCGGACGCTTACCGAGGACCTGGCGCACGCCCTCATGCCCGGTCTCGGGCGGACGTGGAAGGAAGCGGTCGCTCAGGGACTCGTGCCCGGGCTCGAAGGCAAGCCCTTCGAGGACCGCATCCAGCGGAGGCCTCGGGACTGGAAGGACTTCCTCTTCGAGCAGCCGACGGGGCTCCGGAGGTCGTCGATGGACTTCCCCCGGTTCCGCGACGACATCGAGCGGAGCGCCTACTTCGACATGCGGGATCTCGAGGACCGCGCGCGGTCGGACTTCCGCGATCCGAACCTCACGGGAGCCGGGCGCCGCCGCTTGTCAGAGCGGCTCCGCGAGGACGCCGAGGATGTCCAGGAGACCCTCCGGGAACGACGGCGGCGGGAGTTGCCGGCGCGGCGGTAGGGCGGCGGGCGACGACGGCGCCCCTCACAAGAGCGGCCCCCCGGCCACGGGCTTCAGCTCCACGCGGCGCCACGCGAAAGGTCTCGTGGTGAAGGGTGCGAGGTGGGGCCATCTCGACATACGGCCGCGGAACTCGCTGATCTGGCTCACGGAGCTTCGCGTACCGTGTCACTTCGAGTAGCGGAGGGTCCGCGGTCCCGGCGCCTTGGGCGCTCTCCACTCGCTCCACGCGGCGAGGCGTGGCATTACCGCGCGCCCGAAGTGGTAGCCGACCACGCTGGGCCCGATGAACCGCAATGTGCGCTCATCCATCGTGGAGGCGTACCAGACGACGAGCCCGAGTGAGAGCAGGTAGGCCTCCTCCACAGTGACGGGCGGAGGCCCGCCAACGAACACGACGCTGTCCGACCTAAGGTCAAACCGGTGGGCCCAGCATGCCGGGTCCGAGCAGCACCGCGCGAATTCGGCGGCGCTCGCTGGGCTGAGGTCTCGCAGGAGTCGCGTAAAAATCGGTTGCTGCGCTGCATCATCCTTGACGCCTGACGCCGTCAGTTGGGCCCACATCTCCAGAAGGGTCGGGTGGTCCGCGTATCCCGCGGCCTCAATCACGGGGAGAAGAAACGCTGGCGGAACGACGCGCGTCGCGACGGCCTCTTCCTCGATGATCTCCCTGGCCCGTGCCGCCATCCGGACGCGGTTCTGCCACTTCCACATTTCGACCTGGTCCGCAATGGCCGCGCCCACAACCTTTAGTGGCTCACCGAGAAGGCTCTCCACGAGCTGCACCGCGGACTCGACGATCGGCGCCGGCAGCCCGGCGATCGTCCGTAGGATGGCGACGGCGTCCGCGGGGGTAGGCATGGCGGTGCTGGGTGCCTCCAGTGGTCGCGACCCGCTCCGTCCGAACTCTACCAGCGACCCGGCCCCGACGCATGGCAGCCGTCGGGGCCGGGGTGCGACGTGCGATCGCGCTCCTTCGCGGCGAACTCGGCGAGGTCGGCGCCGATGGCCTGCGCCGTCCGAGCGAGCGCCGAGGCGCGCGGTTCTGCTCGGCACGAGGCCCAGCGGCGGACCGTGGACATGGAGACGCCCGCCGCGGCGGCGACGGCGGCGACTGGCATGCTCGACCCGCGAAGGGCGGCGGCGAACTTGGAACGCGAGAAGGACAGACCTCCGGCGGAAGCGCTCGACATGAAACCTCCCTTGTCCCCATCCGGGGAACGTGGCTCGCCCCAATGCGAGCAGTCGAAGCCTAAAACGTCAGTCAAGTCGCGGGGCGTCACTCGCGATTCTCCGCATGAAGCGTTCCGTGAGAGCATCGTGCAGTGTCTGTTCGCGTTTGCGGAGGGGCGCCGCTCTCGAAGGCTCTCCGTGGGGTGGGAGCGTGGGACCTCGTAGAATCCGATCCTCAGATAGAGGCCCGGGGTGAGGTGGCATCGTCCGCGCGGCCCCGATCGCGTGCTTGCGAGGGCGCCAAGGCCCGCGGGTCGGGGGGGCCCCCCGTGGGGGTATCCCGGTCCGAACGGGTCCCATCCGCGGAGTCCCTACGCTTGGGACCCCAGCACTCGCCCCGATGCCCGGAGCGTCCGCGCGAGGACCCCCGCGGTAGACTCTCGCGACGCGAGGTGAGAGGAGGCCCCATGGCGACCGCGCCGCTGCTTTACGAGATGCTGCCCGATCCCCACGCGCTGCTCCGTTTGGAGCCGCCCGAGCTCGGGATGTACGTGCTCAGGGTGCTGGCGGACGACGCGCACTCGACCTTGAGGTCAACACAGAACTTCGTGTGCGCGCCGGGGACTTCCGCCGCGTACCCAGCGGCCCTCCGAGGGGAAGTCCGGCTCGCGATTGCGGAGGCGTGGGCATGGCTCAAGCGCGAGGGACTGCTGGTTCCAAGCCCCGAAGGCGGTGTTGGGGGCACCTGGGTGGTGCTCTCGCGGCGCGGGAAGGCGCTCGCGGCGTCCGACAACCTGCGCGCCTACCAGCAGGCGCGGCTGCTGCCGGAGGCGTCGCTTCACGAACGACTCCTCGCGGCCGGAGTGCAGGCTGCGTTCCTGCGAGGGGACTACGACACCGCTGCCTTCTCGGCATTCAAGGCCGTCGAGGTCGCGGTTCGCGAGGCGTCTGGCGCTCCCGACGAGCGCATCGGAGTCGCGCTGATGCGCGAGGCGTTTCACGCCGATCAGGGGCCACTGCGGCAGCCGAGTTGGCCGCAGGCGGAGCGAGAGGCGCTCGCGCATCTCATGGCCGGGGCCGTGGGGCTCTTCAAGAACCCGCAGTCGCATCGTGTCGTGGGCCTGGCCGATCCCGGCGAGGCCGCGGAGGTCATCCTGTTCGCGAGCCACCTCCTGCGGCTGGTGGATCGCTGCGCTGCCGCGTCCAAGTCGGCGTAGCTGACGGCTCAATCGATCGGAGGCTTCGGCACCGCACGCTCGGCGGCCGTTCTGGCAATCGCCCGGTCAAACTCGGTTGCCATCGCCTCCCTCAGCAGCGCCAGAACGGTCATCTGTACGATCGTCGATGTCGCAGCCGGGTCCACGCCTTGGCCGACCTGCGACCTGACGACGCGCTCCACCAGCGCGTCCAATCTGTCGAGAGGCTCCGTCCCGTCCAGAATCGGACCGTACTCAGGATCCCGCCGCACCGCGGCCTTGAACCGCTCCAGCATGCGCGGGAACATCAGTGCGGCGGATTCGGGCCGCGCCTCGGTGAACATTGCGTCCAACATCGTCCCGAGAGTCGCGCCGCCGGGTCGGTGCTCCGCGGGCGGCGACCAAGCGAACGAAGGCAGACGCTTGGCGATGTCCTGCACGAGAAGGTGGACATCCCCCAGGACCTTGTCGCGATCGAACTGCGGCGCAGGCGCCGACTCGTCGAACACGACGCCGCGCACCGTCTCGTGGAACTTCGGCAGGTGCGCATCGAGGCAGTCCTTGAGGGCGGGATCCGAGAGCGGCGTCGCGGTGAGCAAGTTGATGTCCGCCAGCAGCGTGCGCAGGCCCTCATCGTCGAGCAGCAGCGCCTGAAACTGTTGCAGCGGTTCCGGGAGCGCCGACGGATCCAAGCCCCCGCAGAGCAGGGGCACGACGTTGGCCTCCTTCATGGACTTCGAGAGCGCCCCGGCCTCGAAGAGGAGCCACGGTGCGTTCAGGTTCCCCGGAGTGACGACGAGGACGCCGAACTGAGCCTCAGACAGGCTCGTCCCGATCTCCTGCTGCCAGCGCTTGCCGGACCGGATCTCGCGAGTCGAGATCCACGGCCTCGCCGTCTGCACAGTTCGCTCGATGAACTTTGCTACGGCGTCGGCCACGCTCTTGCTCGGCTCGCCCGACCACGAGATGAAGACGCGCATGAGTTCACTCCTCCTCGCCTCGATCCGCGACCAGCCGACCGCCCTTCCCCGCGAACAGGTCGCCGGTCAGCGGCCCTGCGCGCTTGGACTTCGGCGCCCGCTTGAACGTGACGCTCGTGACGCGCGCGGGCGGCATGTCGATGCCCTTGCCCGCGAGCGCTTCCTCGATGGTGAGCAACTGGAGGCGCGGGTGGTCCTTCCGTGTCCAAGGGGAGCGGTAGAAGCCGGCGGAGGCGGCCTCCTTCCGCATCGGACGGGTGGGCTCGGCGATGGAGAGCAGCACGCCGATCTCAGCGCCCTCTCGCTCGATGACGCCGCGCAGGTCGCGGACTGCGGTTGCTGGGATCTTCTCGCCGCCCTTCACGCTCAGGATGACCTGCTTGGTCCTGCCGCCGGCGGGCTCGTCGTGGAAGTAGAGGCGCCCGTCGATCCCGCGGTCCGCGCCCTTGCCCTTCGCGGAAGCGCGCGCGCCGACGAGGCCGAGCGCCCAGTGCTCGAACTGGTACTTGTCCTCCGCGGCGAGACTCCGCGCGCCCGAGAGATCTGTGGGTTCCCCGACGACCTCGTAGTCCCTGCCCGCGGTGAGCCCGAACCCGTCGCGGAGGCGATGCTTGATCAGGCCGACGGCCAAGTGCGTTACGTCGATCCCGGTCCAGCGGCGCCCCAGTGCCTGGCTGACGGCGATGGCCGTGCCGCAGCCGCAGAACGGATCCAGGACGCTGTCGCCCGCATTGGTGCTCGACCGGATGATCCGCTCCAGCAGCGCCGCGGGCTTCTGGGTGGGGTAGCCCAGTCGCTCCGGCGAGTTGTTCTTGAGCGGGCTGATGTCAGTGATGACATCGACGGCCGGAACACCCCTGGACTCATCCAGGTACCGCTTGAGCATCGGCATCCCCGTGGCTCGCTTCGGCCAGTGGATGCGGCCGGCTGCGTCGAGCGCGTCGAGTGCGTCCTGCGTTCCTAGGCCATGGACCGTCTCCTCCATGAACCCCGGGATTGCCCAGTGCCGGCCCTTCCGCGTTGGGTCGATCCCACGCCAAGGCTTCCCGGACGGACCAGTCCGAACACCGGAGGCAGTGAGGTCCGCCCGATTGAAGCGCCGCCCCGATCCCGGCTCGACGTTGTTGTACCACTGGTCGATGGTGTCCTGCCCAAGGGGCTGAAAGACGGGGTTCCAGCGGTAGTCCGGGCCCTTCGTGAAGACGAGGATGACGTCGTGGACCGGGCCCCAGCGCTTCGCACTGCCGTGGGCGCTCGTGCGCTTCCAGATCACTTCGCTGAGGAAGCTCTGCGGACCAAAGACCGCGTCGAGGAGCAGTTTCAAGTAGTGGCTCGCCGTGGGATCGCAGTGGAGGTACAGCGAGCCCGTGGACTTGAGCACGCGCCGGAGTTCGACGAGCCGTGGGGCCATCATCACCAAGTAGGCCATCATGTCCGACTCGCCGAGGAAGGTCCGGAACGCGCGCGTCACGTCGGCTACGCGACCCGGCTCCTGGGTGAGTTCCTCGTACGCGCCGACCGCGGCTAGATCCCACCGCCACGCATCCTCGAATGCGCGGATCTGCGCCTCCGCTCGCGTCCCATCCTGCTCTGCGAAGAGTACGTTGTAACTCGCGTTCGAGTTGAACGGTGGGTCGAGGTACACGAGATCGACGCTCTCGTCGGGCACGTGCCGCCGGAGGACGTCCAAGTTGTCGCCGTAGTAGAGCAGGTTCGGCTCACCCACGCGGGACCCTCCCGATCGCGCCGCCCGATGGCGCCGGAGCCTACCCGGTCGCTCCGCATCGGCGGAACGGCTTTGCGGACAGCCATTGCCGCCGTCGGCCTCGCCGGGTAGGTTCGGGGCACGCCGGGGCGACAGGGATCCCCGGCCGGAGGGAGGTGCGCGATGGGCTGGATGCGCTGGAGGATGGCGGGGGCTCTCGCTGTGGCTGCTGGCCTTGGGGCGCTGGTGCCGTCCGTCCTGGAGGCTGCGGCGCCGCCTGCCGTGTTCGCCTACGTGGAGGCGCGCGAGCCAACGACGCACTTGCCCGTGCTTCTCGTCCATGGGCGAAGCCTCCAGAGGGTCCGCGACGTGGATGTTCGGGGTCCCTCGCCAGGAGCGGGAGTCGTGACCTCCTCTCTCGCCGCTACGGGGAAGGACCTCGTGGTCATTCACCTCGCCGCGACGCCGGCCGCGGGCGACTACACGCTGACTCTCCGCGACCGACGTGGCGTCCCGACCGTCTCAACGGTCGTCCGGCTCGGTGGCTCCGGCAGCGGGGGCGGTTCGACGGACGCGCAGACGCTTCAGGGGTTGCCGGCGAGCGCGTTCCTCCGGACCACGGGCGGCACGCTGACCGGGCCGCTCGCGTTCCAGGACGGGTCGGGAGTCGTCCGCACGACGATCAACACCGCGGGCATCGGATGGCGCGACTCCGCGGGTCGGCTGCGGTGGTCGGCGGGAGCTTCCACTAGCGGGACCGGTGGGATGTGGGTGTATGACGCGGCGGGAGTGCCGCGTATTGAGGCGGCCGAGTACCTGGGGCCTGGCGCGTTCGTTGGAGTGGCGGACGCGTCCGGAACTCCTCGCGCGGGGCTCATCGCGTTCCCGAGCGGTGACGGCTCAGTCATCGTGGCGGACGACGAGGGCGCCCTCCGCGGCAGCTTCGGCCACCACGCCACGACGAACTCCACGGACGTGTTCATGGCGGACGAGGATGGCGTGCTCCGCGCGGCGCTCGGCGAGTACGTCGGTGGCGCGGACTTCGCTATCTACGCGGCGGACGGTGACGAGCGAGTCTGGCTCGGTGGAGACGACATCTTCGGGGCGCTGACGCTCAGCGACCTCCTCGGCAACTCGACCACCTACTGGCCCTGACTTCGCTCGGAATCGTTGTACCGGGCGTGGAGAAGGTGGAAGTGCGGGGTTGAGCCGCGGCGACGGCCGCGGCCGTCCTGCGCGTCGGGCCCCCGGGGCACCCCCTGGGGGTCCGCGCGTCCCGGGAGGTGCCCCATGCCACGGCGCCGCACGCCGACGACGGACTCACCGCCGTGCCCCTGCCGCCGCGCCGAGGCGTGGCGTGGCGCGTGGTTCGCGGCCCACCCGCGCGGGGGCGTGCCATCCGAGGCTCCGGAGCCCGAGGAGTGGGTCGGGGTCGCCTGCGGCGAGCATGGCCTTGCCTGGCCCGCAGCGTGGAACTCCGCTCCTATCGGTGGACGCGAGGATGCCCTGCGCGAGGAGGCGGAGGCGGAAGGGGAGCGGTTCGTCGGTCGCGACGCCTACCTCTCGGACGCCGCCGCGTGGGGCATCCGTTCGCGGTGGGGCCCCGGCACGGTTCTGGACGAGTACGACCGCGCCGGCCG
Source organism: uncultured Planctomycetota bacterium (assembly GCA_964607145.1). Taxonomy (GTDB): domain Bacteria; phylum Planctomycetota; class JAJSAM01; order JAJSAM01; family JAKLKS01; genus CAZSIX01. The sequence continues at coordinate 20,614 of CAZSIX010000010.1, forward strand.
GATGCCCGCCTCGCGGGCCACGCGGGCGGCCTCCTCGTGCTCGTCCCGGCCCCGGGGGCCGCCACCGGCTACACATGGAAGGGGGCGGCGCGCCGGATCGGATTCGCGGCGGCGAGCGCGCCGCGCGCCCCGATGGGGGGCGCTCCTGCGAGTCGGTCGCTCCGCGTGGCGCAGGCGTAGGTCGCGGGTCTACGACGAGCGGCGGGAGCGGCGAGCCTTGCCGCCCGCGTCCTTCCTCCCGCGGCCGTGCCGCACCTCCAGCGCGTGGAGTCCGGCGGCGAGCGCCAGTCGCAGCACCACGGAGCGGCTCATCTCGCCAGCGGCGATGGCCGCGGGTGCGGCCTCCATGCGCCCCGCGAGGGCGTCGGCGTCGGCCGCCGTCTCCCCGGGGATGAGGGCCTTGAGGGAGTACCCCCCGTGCCGCAGGTGGGAGAGCGCGCGCCCCGCGGAGACCGTGAGCGCGTGGCCGTTGGTCTCGCCGCGGGTCACGGGAGCACCCCCGCGAGGGCGCGAGCCCGACCCCTTTTGTACCCCTGCTGGAGTTTCCCGGGGTTTCCCGGGGTTACCGAACGAGGGGGCGAGGGAGCCTCGGCGGAGGGGTCCGCGGAGCCCGTTTCCCCTATGAAACGCGGGGCGTCAGAGGGGGGAAGCGCGCTGGCTGGGGGACAGGGATTCGAACCCCGATAACCAGATCCAGAGTCTGGTGTCCTGCCGTTGGACGATCCCCCAGCGGGGAGGCGAGGGGGCGATTGTGGGGGGGGCCCGCGGAGGGGTCAAGTTTGGCGCGGACGCGGGCGCCGGGGGTCACGCCGGAGGCGCCACGGATCTTGGGCCCGCTCCGCGGGCGGGCGTACCCTCGCCGGCCTCCGCCCCGACCGTGGGGCGCGCGGGGGGCGGCCCGTTGACCGGTTCCGAGACCGACGCAGGACTCCAGGAGTTCCTCCGCACCGTGGGGGCGCGGGTGGACGCGACCCTGGACGCGCTGCTCCCGCCGGAGGACGGGGAGCCCCGGAACATCCACCGGGCCATGCGCTACAGCGTCTTCGCCGGGGGGAAGCGCCTCCGGCCCGCCCTCGTCCTCCTGGGGGCCCGCTGCTCCGGCGGCGAAGAGGATCCCTGTCTCCCGGCGGCCGCCGCGGTGGAGATGATCCACACCTACAGCCTCATCCACGACGACCTCCCCGCCATGGACGACGACGACCTCCGCCGGGGCCGCCCCTCCTGCCACCGGGCGTTCTCCGAGGCCGAGGCCATCCTCGCCGGGGACGCCCTCCACACGCTGGCCTTCGAGACGCTGGCGTCCTTCCCCGACGGCGCCGTGGCGGCGGCCCTGGTGCTGGAGACCGCGCGGGCCTGCGGGACCCTGGGGATGGTGGGGGGGCAGGCGGCGGACCTGGAGAACGAGGGTCGGCCGCCGGAGGAGTCCGTGGTGGAGGGCATCCACCGGCGGAAGACGGGGGCCCTGGTGACCGCGAGTCTCCGGCTCGGTGCCCTGGCATCGGGGGCGTCGGAGGAGCGGCTCCGCCGGCTCACGGCGTACGGCGAGCGGCTCGGCCTGGCGTTCCAGATCGCCGATGACGTCCTCGACGAGGAGGGGCTCCTCGCGGACCTCGGCAAGACGCCGGGAAAGGACCGTCGGCGCGGGAAGATGACCTATCCTTCCGCCCTGGGCCTCGACGGCGCGCGGAGCCGCGCGCGGGCCGTGGCGGCGGAGGCCCGCGCCGGCGTCGGGGGTCTCCCCGCGGCGGAACTGCTGGAGGCGCTGGCCGTTCACGTCGTGGAGCGCAGGACCTAGCCGGACGGAGGGGACCGATGGCGTCGCTGCTGGACCGGGTGGACTCGCCGGAGGATCTCCGGAACCTGCGCCCCGAGGACCTCCCGCCCCTGTGCGAGGAGATCCGCGCCTTCCTGCTGGAGACCGTCCTGCGGACCGGCGGCCACCTGGCCGCCAACCTGGGGAGCGTGGAGCTGACGGCGGCCCTCCACTACACGTTCGACTTCCCGCGCGACCACCTGGTGCTGGACGTGGGCCATCAGGCCTACGCCCACAAGGTCCTCACGGGCCGGAAGTCGCGCTTCGCGGGACTCCGGCAGGAGGGGGGGCTCTCGGGCTTCACCAACAAGGACGAGTCCCCCTACGACCTCTACACCACGGGCCACGCCGGCACCGCCCTCTCCACGGGCCTCGGTCTGGCCTGCGGGGAGCACCTCCGCCAGACCGGGCGGCGCACGGTGGTGGTGATCGGCGACGCCGGCATCGGCGCCGGCATGGCGCTGGAGGCGCTGAACATGGCGGGGGAGGTGCAGCGGGACCTCCTGGTCGTGCTGAACGACAACCGGATGTCCATCGCCCCCAGCAACGGCGCGCTGGTCCACTACTTCACGCGCCTCCGGACGAACCCATCCTACCGGCGCGCGAAGCACGACATCGCCGACGCGCTCAGCCGCATCCCCGTCGTGGGGGACGCCGTCCGGGCCGCCGCCGCGCACGCCTACGAGACCCTGCGCTACGCCGTGGTCCCGGGCCACATCTTCGAGGAGATGGGCTTCAAGTACTTCGGCCCCGTGGACGGCCACGACGTGCGCGGCCTGGTGCGGGAGTTCGAGGCGCTGCGCGACGTCCGCGGTCCCCTGGTGCTCCACGTGGTGACGGAGAAGGGCCACGGCTACGCCCCCGCGCTGGCGGACCCGATGAAGTTCCACGGCGTGAAGCCGAGCCCCGGCGCGTCCGCGGCCCCGGCGGCGCACGACCCCGCGGCGCCCCCGGGCGGGAGGCCGCATCCGCGCACCGCCCCCGACGTGAAGGTGACCGCCGCCCGGGCGCCCGCCATCTCCTGGACGCGCGCCTTCGCCGACTCGCTCTGCGCGCTGGCGGCGGAGGACCCGCGCGTCTGCGCCATCACCGCCGCCATGCCCGACGGCACCGGCCTCAACCTCTTCGCGGAGAAGTTCCCGGACCGGTTCTTCGACGTGGGCATCTGCGAGCAGCACGCCGTGGGCCTTGCGGAGGGCCTCGCCACGGCGGGGCTCCTCCCCGTGGCGGCCATCTACTCGACGTTCCTCCAGAGGGCGTACGATCAGGTGTTCCACGAGGTGACCCTCCAGGGGCGCAAGGTCGTGTTCGCGCTGGATCGCGCGGGCATCGTCGGCAGCGACGGCGTCAGCCACACGGGGGCCTTCGACATCGCCTACCTGCGCACGCTTCCGGGCATCGTGCTCATGGCGCCCAAGGACGGTCCCGAACTGGACGCCATGCTGCGGTTCGCCCACCGCGAGCCCGGCGTGTTCGCCCTGCGCTACCCGCGCGACGAGGTCCCGCCGGCGCTCCGCAACGGCCGCACGCGCGAAGTCCGCATGGGCCGGGCGGAGGTGCTGCTCCGCGGCGGGGACGCCGGGATCATCGCCTACGGCGCCACCGTCTACCCCGCGTGGTGCGCCGCCCGCGCCCTGGCGCGGAAGGGCGTGCGCGTCACCCTCGTGAACGGTCGCTTCGCCAAGCCGCTGGACGAGGCCCTCTATCGGCGCCTCCACCGTGACCTCCCGTTCCTGGTGACCGTGGAGGATCACGCGGCGCAGGGCGGGTTCGGCTCCGCGGTGCTGGAGTGCCTGGCCGCCGGGGGCGAGACCGGCGCGCGCGTCCGCGTGCTCGGCATCCCCGACGCCTACCAGGATCACGCCGAGAGGGACACGCTGCTGGCGCGCCACGGCCTCGACGCCGACGGCATCGCCGCGGCGGTGCTCGAGGGGCTCCGGGAGACGAATGCGGCGCGTCCTCATCCTTGGAAATGAGCGGAAGCCCGGCGTCGCCGGGGCCGCCGCCCGCCTGAGGGAGTTCCTCGGGCCCCGCGCCCGCATCGTGGCGGTGGATCTCGAGGGGAAGCGCAGCCTCTCCCGCGTGCGGGCCGATCTCGCCGTCGTCCTCGGCGGGGACGGCGCGCTCCTGGACGTCGCGCGCCGGCTGGGTTCCAACGCGGTCCCGATCCTGGGGGTGAACTTCGGGAAACTCGGGTTCCTCACGGAACTCACCGGGGACGAGGTGGAGTCCGGGCTCGGGGCCTGGCTGGAGGGCCGCCTCCCCCCGCCCCAGCCGCGGCAGCGGCTGCTCTGCCGCCTGGACCGCGACGGCGGGTCCCGGCGCGGTCGCCGCCGCCGCGCCGCCGGGGGTCCGTGGACGGCCCTCAACGACGTCGTGCTGGAGCGCTGGGGGCCGCGCACGGTGACCCTCCACCTGGAGGTGGACGGCGCGTACGCGACCACCTACCGCGGGGACGGCGTGGTGGTCGCCACGCCGGTGGGCTCCACGGCCCACTCCCTGGCCGCCGGCGGGCCGCTGCTGGACCCGCAACTGGACGCCATCGTGCTCACGCCGCTCTGCCCCCACGCCCTGACCAACCGGCCCCTGGTGATCCCGCCCACGAGCCGCGTGACCCTCACCGTGGAGAGCGCCGGGGGCCCGGCGGGGGTGTCCGTGGACGGGGGACGGAACCTGGACGTGCGCCCCGGGGATCGACTGCACGTGCGCCGCTCCCCCCACCCGGCGCTCTTCCAGCCCGGGGGGAAGCGGGGGTGGTACGCCGTGCTGCGATCGCGCCTCCACTTCGGAGTCACGGCGGTGGCGGGGCGGCGGTAGCCCGCCGTGGACCGGGGGCTGTTCGACGACCGGTTCCTCTCCTCCCTCGCGGGGCTGCGTCTCAGGCTCCGGCGGCGCCGCGCGGCGGATCGGCACGGGGACGTCGCCGCGGGAGGACGCGGCGGCCGGACCGAGTTCGCGGGCCACCGCCGGTACGCGCCGGGGGACGATCTCCGCGCCCTCGACTGGGCGGCCTGGGCGCGGACCGGCCGGCTGCACGTGAAGGAGTTCGAGCGGGAGTCCGTGGAGCGCGTCCTGGTGGCCCTGGACGGGAGCGCCTCCATGGGGGTGTTCGGCAAGTGGACGGCGGCGCGGAGGGTGGCGGCGGCCCTGGGGGCGGCGGCGCTGCAGGAGGACGCCCGCGTCGACCTGTGGCTCCTGCGCGACGGGGGGGCGCGACGGGTCGCCGCGCTCCGCGGGCGCCGCGGCGTGCCCTCCCTGCTGGAGGGGCTCTCCGCGGCGGCCTGCGGCGGGGCCACGGACCTCCGCCGCTCCCTGGCGGCGCTCCCGGCGCCGGCGCCGGGAGGGGGACGGCTGGCGCTGATCTCCGACCTCCTCGACGTGGGTGGCGTGGGGCCCCCGCTCCTGGCGCGCTGCGGGCGGGGGGAGGAGCCCTGGCTGCTGGAACTCCTGGCGCCGGAGGAGCGGGAGCCGCGGCAGCGGGGGACCCTCCTGCTGGGCGACCCGGAGGCGCCGGGCGGGTCGCCCCTCCGGCTCGCGGTGGGGGACCGGGAGGCGGCGGCCTTCGCCGTGGAGGTGGCCCGCCGCGTCCGCGATCACGGGGCCCTCGCCCGGCGGCTCCGGGGCGCCCACGTGCCCGTCTCCACGGAGGCGCCCGCGGCGGAGGTCGTGACCGCCCTGGTGGCCCTCCTCGGGGGCGGCCGACGGCCCCTCCCGGCGGGGGCGCCGTGACGCTGGAGCGGCCGGCGGCCCTGGCGCTCCTCCTGGTGGTGCCCGTGCTCCTGCTGCTCCGCCTCCGCGCCGCGCGGCCGCGCACGGGTCGGGCGTCCTCGCTGCTCGTCTGGCGGCGCGTGGCGGGGGACTCCCCCGATCCCCGGCAGCGGCCCCGCCCTCCCCTGTCCGCCTGGCTGGAGGCGGCGGCGGCGGGCCTCGCCGCGCTGGCGGTGGCGGAGCCGTCCCTCCTCCTGGCGGACGCGCCGCGCCCGGTGGTGATCCTGGACACCTCCCCGTCCATGCAGGTCCGCGACGGTCCCGGGGGCTCGACCCGCGAGGAGGCGGCCCGGGCGGCGGTGCGCCGCGCGGGGCTGGAGGCGTCCGACGTCCGGCCGGCGCGGGATCCCGCGGCGGGGGTCGCGGCGGCCGTGGGGGCGGAAGCGGCGGGGCGGCCCCTCGTGCTGCTCACGGATCGGCGTCCCCGCGGCGGCCCCGCGGGGGTCGCCGTCGCGGGCTGGGGCGGTCCCGCGGTGAACGGCGGCATCGTCGCGGCGGCGGCGGATCCGCTCCCCGGCGGCGGGGCGGTGGTCGTGGTGACGGTGGCGCTGCACGGTGCCGCGGGACCGACGCCGGCCCGGCTCCAGGTGGGCGCGGGGACCTCCGATCTGCTCCTGCGCGGGTCCGGGGAGACCACCGTGGAGCGGCGCGTCGCGGACGTCGGGCCGACGGGCATCGGAGTCCGCCTGGAACTCCCGGGCGACGCCCTGGCCGCCGACGACGAGGTGCTCCTCCGCCCCCGGGGGGGAGGGCCGGTGGCGCTCCGCTGCGACGACGCCTTCGCCGCGTCCCCCCTGGGCCGGGCGCTGCTGGCGGCGGGCCCGGCCCGCGGGAGCGGCGCCGCCGGGGAGGATCCGGTGCTCGCGGTCCCGGGAGGTGACGCCCCGCCGGTGATCCTGCGGATCCCGGCGGCGCCCGACGGCGGGCCCGTGGCGGGTGCCACGGTGGTCACGACGGACCACCCCCTGGCGGCGGAAGTGCTCGTCGATCCCTCCGCGGACCTGGGCCGTCGCGGGCGGGGCGGGGCCCCGGGCGCGCCGGTCCTCGCGGACGGGGAGGGACCGCTGGTGGGCGCGGAAGCCGCCGGGGACGGGCTGCGGGTGTCCTTCGCGTTCCAGCCGGGGGGCTCGTGGGCGGCCCGTGATCCGTCCTTCGTCGTCCTGGCGACGAACCTCGTGGAGGCAGCCGGGGGGGGGCCGGCCCGGTTCGCAGCGGAGGGTCTGCTGGACCCCGCGGAGACGGACGCCGCGGGGGAGGGTTTCGGCGACGCCGACACACTCCTGCGGGCCCGCGGACGGGGCGGTTCGGGCCGCCGGGGGCTGGGTCTGCCGCTGCTGGCGGCGGCCACCCTCCTCGCCATCGCGTCGCTGCTGCTGCACCGGAGAGGCCGTTGAACCTCGCGGCGGACGCGCGGCTGGCCCTGCGATCCCTGCTGCGGACGCCGGGGCGGAGCCTCCTGGTGCTGCAGGGGATCGCGTGGGGCGTGGGGGTGGCCATCTTCCCCGCGGCCGTCCTCCAGGGGAGCCGCGACGCCGCCATCAGGGACGCCGCGGAGGTGGGCACGGGCCGCATCGCCGTCACCGCGGAGGCGGGCGGGCGACCGCTCACGGAGGCCGACGGCGCGGCGCTCCGCGAGAGTCTCCGCGGCCGCTACCAGTCCCTCCGCGTGGCCGCCTACCGGGTCCTCCCGGGCCGCCAGGCGGCGGCCGGAGGGGCCGGCGCGACCGTCGATCTGGTGGCCGCCGACGACGAGGTCCTCGGCGCCCTGGACGTTCCCCTGCGCACCGGCGTCCTCCCCGCGGGGTCCCCCGGGGAGCCCGTCCCCTGCGTCCCCGAACCGGCCGTGGCGCTGGCGCTCCTCGGGACCGGGGACGGGTCCGCGGGGACCATCGACGTCTCGCTCCCCTCGGGAGCGCCGCTGCGGCTCCGGGTCGTCGGCAGGGCGGGGCCGCGCTCGCCGAGGGCCCTGCGGACCGACGACCTGGGCCTGGACACGGACCACGCCTTCCACGGCACCATGACCCGCCTGCTCCGGGCCATGGGCGTGGCCATGCCCGACGTGGCCTGGAAGCGATCCGGGCGGGCCGTCTTCGTCCCCCTGTGGGCGCTCCCCCGCGAGGGGGACGCCGTGGACGGCCTCCTCCTGCGTACGCTGCCCCAGGAGGCTCCCCAGCTGGCGGAGGCGGTGCGCGCGGCGCTCGTGGACCGGGGCGCCGCCCCCCTGGTCCACGCCAACCTGGTCTGGCCCGTGCTCGCCTCCCGGCGCATCGAGCACTACATGCGGCTGAAGGACGCCCTGGTCCTCGCCTGCCTGGCCATGGGAGGCGTCGTGATCGCCAATGTCCTCCTGCTGGCGGTGATGGAGCGCACCGCGGAGATCGCCGTGCGCCGCGCGGAGGGCGCGACCCGCGGCGACATCGCCGCCCAGTTCCTCGTGGAGGCCGGCGTGCTCGGCGTCGTCGGCGCGGCGCTGGGCGTACCCCTCGGACTCACCCTGGCGTGGCTGCGCGTGTCCCTGGCGCCGTACTCCACGATGTCCGTCTCGTTCCCCGTGGGCGTGGCGCTGGTGGCCTGCGCGTGGGCGGTGACGGTGGCCCTCGTCGCCGGAGTCCTGCCGGCGCGGCGCGCGGCGGCGCTGGACCCGGTGCAGGCGCTCCGCGGCGGATGAGTCCCCTCGCCCTGCTGGGGATGGCGGTCCGGGGGATCCGGCGCCGGAGACTCCGCTCCCTGCTCACCGCCGTCACCACGGCGGTGGCGGTGGCGGTGGCGGTGGCGACGCGGGCGCTGGTGGCGGGGCTCGACCGCGGCCTGGAGGAGGACCTGGGGCGCCTCGGACTCCGGACGGTGCAGGTGGCGGACGCCCGCGCCGGCGCGCCCCTCCCCATCCCGTCCGCGGGGGAGCCCCTCCGCGACGGGGACGCGGACCGGGCGCGAGCGGCCCTGGCGGCGGCGGGCGTGCCCGCCGTCGTGGTCGTGGCGGACGCGGCTCCGGGGGTCGCCTCGGCGGCGGGGCGCCCTCCCGTGGCGGTGCCCGTGCTCTCCGTGGGGCCGGACTACGCGCTCACCGCGGATCTGACTCCCTCCCGGGGGCGGTTCCTGGAGGCCGCCGACGCCCTCCCCGGCGCGGAACCGGTCTGCGTGCTGGACGCGGAGACCGCCGACGCCCTGGGCGCCTCCACGGGGGACCCGGTGCACCTGGGCGTGGCGGGGTCGCCGCGCCGCACGCACCGCGTGGTGGGAGTGGTGCGGGATCCCTTCCACCTGCGGCCCGGCGGCCAGGGGCTCGACGTGGCGGCGGCGGCGCGGCCCACGCTGGCGCGGTTCCTCTCCTTCCGGAACGTGTACGTGCCCCGTCCCCCCGGCGGCGGTCCCGGCGCGCTCCTCCTCATGGCGGTGGCGGAGCGCCGCGCCGACGCGTCCCGCGTCCACGACGCGCTGGAGGCGGGGCTCGACGCGCGGCGGCGGGGCCTCCTCGTCTGGTCCCGCGGAACGTGGGTCCGCACCATGATGGAGACCGTGGGATCCCAGCTGGCGCTGGTGAACATCCTCTGGGGCGTCATCCTCCTGGTGGCGCTCGTGATGATCGCCACCGTGGGGATGGTGGCGGTCCGGGAGCGCACGGGGGAGATGGCGCTCCGGCGCGCCGAGGGGGCGACCCGCGGGCAGATCGTGGGGCTGCTGCTGACGGAGGGTGCGCTGGTGTCCGCGGCGGGGGCCCTGGCGGGGATCCCCCTCGGCTTCGCCGCCGCCTCCCTCCTCTCGGGGTACCTCACGTGGCGGCCCGCCCACGAGCCGCGCGAGGCGGCCCTCGCCCTGGCCCTGGGAGTCTTCGTCGGCGTGGCGGCGGGCACGGGGCCGGCCCTCCGCGCCGCCCGGCTCGCCCCCGTGGAGGGACTCCGTGCCCGATGACCCCGTCGTGGCCCGGCTCGAGGGGGTGACCCGCTCCTACCGGCGCGGGGCGGAGGAGATCCGCGCCCTGGACGGCGTGGACCTGGAGGTGCGGCGCGGGGAGTGGCTCGCCATCACGGGGCCGTCGGGGTCGGGGAAGAGCACCCTGCTCCACCTGCTCGGACTCCTCGATCGGCCCACCGCCGGCCGCGTGTTCCTGGAGGGGCGGGATGCCTCGCTGCTGGGCGATGCCGACGCGTCGCGGCTCCGGGGGCGACGCATCGGGTTCGTGTTCCAGGACTTCCACCTGCTGCCCGACGAGACGGCGCTGCGCAACGTCATGCTGCCCCTCCTGTACGCGGGGGGGGCCGATGCGCGGACCCGGGCCGCGGAGGCGCTGCGGCGGGTGGGGCTGGAGTCCCGGATGGCCCACAGGCCCGGCGAACTCTCCGGCGGGGAACAGCAGCGGGTCGCCGTGGCCCGGGCCCTCGTCAAGGACCCGCTCCTCATCCTGGCGGACGAGCCCACGGGCAACCTGGACTCCGCTTCCGGAGGCCGCGTGCTCGACCTGCTGTCGGCGATCCACGGACTGGGCCGGACCCTCGTCGTGGTCACCCACGACCCCGCCGTGGCCGCCCGCGCGGGGCGCGCCGTGGAGGTGAGGGACGGACGGCTCGCCCCCCCCGGGTAGCGGCGCGCTACTCGCCCTTCGCCGGCGGCCTCGGCGCCGGAGCCGGTGGCGGAGTCCCCGGCGGGGCGCCTCCGCCTCCCGCCATGCGCCGCGCGTACTCGTCCAGGAGCGCGTCCAGCCGCGCCATCTGATCCGCGGTGAGGTGCGGCGTCAGGTCCACCCGCAGCGCGGCGCGGAGGTCCGCCACGCGGGCCCGGGCATCGTCAGCGGACATCACGCCGTCCCGGGCGTCGGCCACCAGTTCCCGCCCCTCCGCCGCGTACTTCGCCAGCAACCGGGCCACGGGGCGCATCCCCGCCTCGTCCAGACCGAGGTCGCGGCGGACCCGATCCAGCACCGGCCGCAACCGCTCCGCGGCGGCGTCGCCGGAGTCCGCGGGGGCACGCTCCAGCAGCGCGACGATGCGATCGAGATCGGCGCGCAGGTAGGGGTCCGCGCCGTCCCGCAGGCGTCGCAACTCCGCCAGGGCCGCGGGGCCCACGGTGGCCAGGGCTGCTGCGGCGCTCCGCCGCACCAGCGGGTCTCCGCTGCCCAGCGCGTGCACGCAGTCGGCCACCCACTGCCGGACCTCGGGGGTGGCCGTCGCGCCCTCCCCGTCCGCCGGCGGTCGCCGCCGCCGTCCCTCGCGATCCGGCGGTCCCTCCATGGCCGGAGGGGGCGGATCCATGGCGTCCCCGCCGCCCCCGGAGTCCATCCCCTCGGCGGCCCCGTCCCCTTCCTTCCGCGCGGCGCGCCGGGCCGCCTTGCGGTCGGCGCGGCGATCCCCGGCGGCCTCGCCCGCGGGGGGTGCGCCGTCGCCGCCCGGCGGCCCGTCGGCGGAGGGGGGCGCCGCCCCCCGGAGGACGCCGGCGACGGCGGACTTCTCCACCAGGCGCAGGGCGCCTCCCACGCGCAACGCGTAGGCCGTGTCGTCCTCCGCCTGGATGCGGCCCTCGAGGACGCGGCCGTCCTTGAGCGTGATCCGATCGGTCTCCGCCGGCGCGGGCGCGGCGGTGGCGGACGTGGTGTCCTGGGCGCGGCCGGCGGAGGATGCGGCGACGAGGAGCAGGGCGGCGACGGCGATGCGGATCATGGGGGGGCCTCCGGGGACACACGTTGTAACCGCGCCGCCGGGACTCCGGTTCCTGCCGGCGGGCGGCGGGGCGGGCGCCACGGGCGCCGAGAATGCCGATTGCGCATGCGGCGCCCCGGGACCGGAGTAGGATGACGCCGTCTCCGGAGGCCCTGCCCATGCGCATCCTGGTCGTGGATGACGAGGAGTACATCCGCGACATGCTGGGCGACGCCCTCCGCGCGCGCCGGTACGAGACGGGCTTCGCCGCCGACGGCGACGAGGCCCTCGTGGCGCTCCGGGCCACGCGCTACGACGTCGTCCTCACGGACGTGCGCATGCCCGGACTCGACGCGCTGGAACTGGTGAAGCGCATCCGCCGCGAGCACCCCGGCGTTCGCATCGTGGTCCTCACCGGGTACTCGCGGGAGGCCGACATCGGCGACTTCATGCTCCAGGGCGCCGACGAGTTCCTGCCGAAGCCGTTCCGGGCCAACGACGTGGTGGCGGTCCTCAAGCGGCTGGAGCGGGGGCTCTCCACGGGGGGAGCGCCGACGACCCCGCAGGGGGAGGGGGGCGCGCCCTGACAACGGACGGTGTCGGGCCCGCCGTGCGCCATCGCACGGGATGTGCGGGGCCCGGCGTCCGGCGGGGTGCCCCCGCGGCACGCCGGTTGCACCCTCGGGACCGGATGGTCCGGCAACGCGGTGCGGGCCGCGGTCGCGTCCATCGGCGGAGCACAGGGGGTTCGCAGTCGCCCTTTCCTCTTGAGGTCCCGGCTTCGGGGCCTAGAATACCGGGGTTGGGCGTCGCGCGGTCCCGCGCCAGAGTCGCAGGAGGAGGAAACATGGCGGAAGCGACGGTGAGCAGCGGCGGAGGGCGGCGGATTCCCTCTCCGTGGACGGGTGTCGTGCCGCTGGCCGCGCTGCTGGCGGCGTGCGGTGGCGGCGGCGGCGGCGGGGGCGGTGACGGCACGACCGGAGGCGGCGGTGACTTCCTCCAGGTGGCGACCACCCCGACCAACGGGCAGGAGACCACCACTCTCCTCAGCGACCCCGAGTTGAACGGGCGCCTCACGGTGCGCTTCAGCACGCCGCCCCGGGAGCGGTCCTTCATCGATCGCGCCAACGCCTTCAACGGGCTGACCCCCAACGTCCAGATCCTGGACCACAACTTCGCCCGCGTCCAGGGCACGCCCAACGTCGACCCGCTGACCAGGGAGTTCACCTTCGTTCCCGCCGGGGCGAGCCTCACGGTGGGGCAGTACACGGTCACCGTGAGCAAGTTCGCGCAGTCCGTGGACGGCCAGACCCTGAACGCCGGCACCAAGGACTTCTCCTCGTCCTGGACCGTGGGTCCCGACATCTACCCCCCCGTGGTGCGCAACACCAGCCCGGCGCAGGGGCAGAACGACGTGGCGCCGTTCACGCCGACGGTGGTCACCTTCAACGAGTCCCTGGACCCGTCCTCCGTCGTCCTCGGCCAGACCGTGTTCGTCCTCGACGGCGGCACGAACCCCCCGGCGAACATCAACGGCACGCTGCAGCTGGAGCGGGACGGGTTCGACCTCGTGTTCTATCCCGACCAGTGCGTGGGCTACCCGCCCTCCACCACGGTGGTGGTGCGCATGCTCGGTCTGGGCAACATCTCCGCCATCAAGGATCGCGTCGGCAACTCCCTCGCCAGCGGGACGAACCTGGCCCCGCCGCCGTCCCCGCCCATCTGGGAGGAGAGCGTCTCCTTCAACACCAAGGGGATCAAGCCCCTCCCCGATCCCTGCGTCGTTCCCCGGCCGGGCAACCTCCGCATCCCGTCGGCGGGGCTGTCCATCTACGCGTCCACGTTCAACCAGGTCTACGCCTTCGACCTGAGCCCCATCTTCATCGACGTGAACTCCAACGGGACGTTCCGCCCGGAACTCACGCAGCAGGTGCTCCAGGGGTCCTTCGGCCGCCTGTACAACTGCCCCCCCAACCGCAACGCCACGGGCAACTTCCCCTTCGCCGGCGACTTCGAGGCCCGGGTACCGCGCACCGGTGAGGCCGTCTTCGACAGCCGCCTCGACGGCTTCAACCTCCAGACCTACATGTACATGGTCGACGAGGAGAACGACGCGGTCGCGGTCATCAACACCGGGACCGGCAAGGTGGAAGGGCGCATCAAGGGCGTCGGCACGCCCCGTGGCATCGGCATCTCCACGGCCACGGCCACTCCCACGCTGTTCGTGACGAACTTCGGCGAGGGATCCGTGACCGCCATCCCGCTGGCGCGGCTCGTCCCCGGGCAGCCCATCTGCGGCGCCCTCCAGGACCTCAACACGTCGACGACCCAGCGCTCCATCATCCCCGTGGGCCGCGCGCCCCAGGGAGTGGCGGGCGAGTTCTACGGGTCGCCGTTCGTCGCCGTGGCGAACACGGGCGACAACAACATCAGCATCTTCAACCCCACCACGCTGCAGCCCAACGGCAACCTGTCCCTCACCTACCAGGTGGGGGAGGCGCCCACGGACGTGGTGTGGAGCTACCCGACGAACCTCGGCATCTTCGCCTTCGTCGTCAACCAGGGCGGGCCCAACGACGTGGACGGCTCCGTCAGCGTCTGGTGGAACGGCTCCGGCGCCCACTTCTTCGGTCTCTTCGCGCAGAACACCGGCTCCGTGCTCGCCACCATCCAGGACGGTGTGGACACGCCGGGCAAGCCCTACTTCGACATCTGGAACGGCGGGGCGCGCTGCTACGTCCCCAACTCCGGTTCCGGCGAGGTGACGACGGTGGAACTGACCTTCCAGGGCAGCGCCATCTTCACCACCATCACTCCGCAGGTCGTCTCCCGTCGCTACGTGGGGGAGAACCCGACCAAGGTCACCATCGACGCCCTCTACAGCCGCATCGCGTACGTCGCCCTCGCGGGCAGCGGCGAGATGGCCATGTACAACATCAGCGAGACCGTCGGCCTGGTGCCCGCCCGCATCAAGGTGCCCGGCATCCGGAGCGTCTTCAACAGCACGGATCAGTAGTCCGCACGGATCAGTAGTCCGCCAGACGGCTGGACCGAGGGGCCCCGGGAGACCGGGGCCCCTCTTCGATTCCGGCGGAGCGGTGGACCGCGCGCCGGGCGGCCCGCCCGCTCCGACGCCGACGCTACTGCCGGGGCGGCGGGACCGACTCGAGGACCCGGGCGAGCACGGCGTCCGAGGAGACTCCCTCGGCCTCCGCCTCGAAGGACGGGACCAGGCGGTGCCTGAGGGCCGCGACGGCGTGGACCCGCGCGTCCTCCGGTCCGGCGCTCCAGCGGCCGTCCATCAGCGCCTCCGCACGGGCCAGGAGGGCCAGGGCCTGGGCGCCGCGGGGGCCGGAGCCCCAGCGGAGGTAGCGCGTCACCGCCTCCGGCGCTCCCGGCCGCCCCGGCTGCGTCGCCAGAGTGAGGTCCGCGATCCAGCGCAGCACGGGGGCCGGCAGGTGGACCCGCCGCACGTCCTCCCGCAGCCGGAGCACCGCGGCGGCGTCGAGCACCGCGGGAGCCGCGGGAACCGGTCGCCCCGTCGTCCTCCGCACGATCTCCTCGAGGTCCTCGCGCTCCGGGGGGCGGACGAGGATCTTCACGAGGAACCGATCCAGCTCCGCCTCCGGGAGCGGATAGGTCCCCTCCATCTCGATGGGGTTCTCCGTGGCCAGCACGAGGAACGGGTCGGGGAGCCGGTGGGTCTCGCCTCCCGTCGTGACGGCCCCCTCCTGCATGGCCTCCAGCAGCGCCGACTGCGTCTTCGGGGACGCGCGGTTGATCTCGTCCACCAGCAGGAGGTGGGTGAAGACCGGCCCGCGCCGGAGCCCGAGGGATCTCTCGCCGGCCGCTCCCTCCAGAAGCACCGTGCCGCCGAGGATGTCCGCCGGCAGGAGGTCGGGAGTGCACTGCACGCGCCCGCACTCCAGGCCGAGGGCCCCCGCCAGCGTCCGCACGAGGAGCGTCTTCCCGATGCCCGGGACACCCTCGAGGAGGACGTGCCCGCCGGCGAACACCGTCGCCAGCACGGCGTCCACCACGCCGTCGGAGCCGACGAAGCGGGCGGCGATGGCCTCGCGCACGGCGGCGGCCGCGGCGCGCGTCTCCTCGCCCCGACGCTCCAGCGCCGCCGCGTCTCGCGTCGGTTCCGCGGACTCCGGCGGCGGGGCGGAGGGGTTCACGGGTAGATCTTGTAGAGCATCCGCGGGAACGGGATCACCTCGCGCAGGTGGAGACCGCCGGCGATCCACGCGGCGGCGCGCTCGATGCCCATCCCGAAGCCGGCGTGGGGTACGGACCCGTACCGCCGCAGGTCCAGGTACCACCGGAACGCCTCCTCGGGAAGTCCGTGCTCCCGGATGCGGCGCAGCAGCAGGTCGTGGTCGTGGATCCGCTCGCTCCCGCCGATGAGTTCCCCGTAGCCGGGCGCCAGCATGTCGGCGCACAGCGCGACCTCCGGGCGGGCCGGGTCGGGCTGCATGTAGAACGCCTTCACGGCCGCCGGGTAGCGCGTCACGAAGACGGGACGATCGAACCGCGAGGAGAGGAAGACCTCGTGGGGCGCGCCCAGGTCGTCGCCCCACTTCATGGGGGTGATCCCCTCCGTGGTGCCCGCGGCGGCGTTCACCAGATCCACGGCCTCGTCGTAGGGGAGGCGGGGGAACGGGGGACGCACGCGCTCCAGTTCCGCGAGGTCCCGGCCCAGCACCACGAGGTCCTCGCGGCGCCGCTCCAGCACGCGCGCGACGACGGCGGAGAAGAAGCGCTCCTGCAGGTCCAGGTTCTCCTCGAAGCCGGCGAACGCCACCTCCGGCTCCAGCATCCAGAACTCGGTGAGGTGGCGGCGGGTCTTGGACTTCTCGGAGCGGAACGTGGGGCCGAGGCAGTAGACCTTCCCGAAGGCCATCATCCCCGCCTCGACGTAGAGCTGGCCCGACTGCGAGAGGTAGGCCGGGCCGAGATCGAAGTAGTCGGTCTGGAAGAGGTCCGAGGTCCCCTCGCACGCGCACGGCGTGAGGATGGGCGTGTCGAAGCGGGTGAACCCCTCCCCGTTGAGCCACTCCTGGGACGCGGCCAGGACCTCGGCGCGGATGCGGAGCGCCGCGTGCTGGCGGGAGGACCGCACCCACAGGTGGCGGTGCTCCATGAGGAACTCGGTCCCGTGCTCCTTGGGCGTGATGGGGTAGGGCTCCGCCTCGTGAAGCACGCGGATGGAGGCGAGGCCCACTTCCACGCCCAGCGCGGAGCGGGAGTCGGCGCGCACGACGCCCTCCACCTCGACGGAGGACTCCTGCGGGAGCCGATCCAGCAGATCGAAGATCCCGTCGTCCACCTCGCCGCGGACCGCCACGCACTGCACGAGGCCGCTCCCGTCCCGGAGGCGGAGGAACGCGATGCGACCCTTCCGGTTCCGCGCGTAGACCCAGCCGCGGAGGAGGACGGATTCGCCCACGTGGCGGGGCAGCGCGGCGATGGACCGGAGCGGTGGCGGGGACATGGGACGGGGAGTATACCGGCGCGCCGGCCCGCTACCGCGACGAGCGGCGCAGCACCTCCCGCACCACGTCCCCGGCGCCGGCGTCGGAGCCGAGGTCGCGGACCGCCTCGGCGGCCCGCGTCTCGGCGTCCCGACGATCGACGCCGAGCGCGACGAGGGCGAGGATCGCGTCGGCGGCGGGGCCGGCGAGGCGCGGCGCCGCGGGGGAGCCGGCGGGGACCAGGTCGCCGACCCGCTCGGCGAGTTCCACGAGGAGCCGCCCGGCGAGCTTCTTCCCCACGCCGCGGATGCGGGTGAGGGCCGCCGCGTCCCCGGCGAGCACCGCCGAGCGGAACGCGGGGAACGGCATGGAGGAGAGGATCCCGAGCGCCAGCGTCGGGCCGACGCCGCTCACCTCGATCAGGAGTTCGAACTGCGCCCGCTCGTCCTCCGTCGCGAAGCCGTAGAGCGCCTGGCGGTCCTCGCGGACGTGGTGGACGACGAGAAGGCGGACGGTGGCGCCGTCGCGGGGGGGAAGGCGCTCGTAGGTGCCCAGCGGGATGAGGATCCGCCAGCCCACGCCCCCGGCGTCGAGGACGACGCGATCGGGGCGTCGGGAGGCGAGTCGCCCCTCGATGTACT
The DNA here is from genome assembly GCA_964607145.1 of uncultured Planctomycetota bacterium. Lineage (GTDB taxonomy): Bacteria > Planctomycetota > JAJSAM01 > JAJSAM01 > JAKLKS01 > CAZSIX01. The sequence continues at coordinate 37,943 of CAZSIX010000010.1, forward strand.
CGTACACGGTGGCCGCGCCGGGCGCCGCCGCGGCGGCCGCGCCGGGGGCGCTCCGGCGGCTACTCTTCCTCGCTGCGCAGCATCAGGCCGAACTCGGCCAGCTTCTGGCGGATCTCGTTCATGGAGGTCTGCCCGAAGTTCTTGCAGCCCATCAGTTCCTGCTCCGACTTGGCGGCCAGGTCGCCGATGGTCTGCACGCCCAGGGTCGCCATGCAGTTGCGCGACCGGACGGAGAGCTCCAGTTCCGAGATGGGCCGGCGCAGCACGGCGTCGCGGTCCTCGGAGGGGCGGTCGATGCCGAGGAACGCCCGGGTCGCGTCGTCCTCCGGGTCGCGCCCCATCCCCAGGCGGAGTCCCTTCTGCGCGAGGATGTCCTTGATCTCCTGGAGGCTGGTCTCGCCGAAGTTCTTGTGCGCCAGGAGCTCCTGCTCCGTGAAGCGGACCAGGTCGGCGAGCGTCTGGACGCCCATCTTCGCGAGGCAGTTGCGCGAGCGGACGGAGAGTTCGAAGTCGGTGATGGGCGTGCGCATGACCACGGCGCGGCGGTCGTCGTTCCTCTCGAGATCCTCGTCGTAGAACATGTGGAGCGACGCCTCGGCGTCGCGCAGGAAGAGGCGCGCGCGGGCGTTGGTGGGCTCCGCCTCCAGGACGCGGCGGTAGCAGGCCGCGGCCCGGCTGAACTCGCCGCGATCCTCGTGGAGCACGCCCAGGTTCAGGAGCGCGTTCAGGGACGGCGGGCGGGCCTCGGCGGCGCGGCGGTAGCAGTCGAGGGCCTCCTCCTCCCGACCGGCGAGGTCGGCGCGGAAGCCCAGGCGGAAGAGCGTCGGGGCGTGATCGGCGTCGGCTTCGAGGGCCTCGTCGTAGTGGCGATCCGCGGCGTCGCGGTCCCCCAGGAGATCGGCGCAGAACCCGCGCAGGTAGCGCGCGCGGGCGTCGTCACCGAGGGGGGAGGACTTCGCGGTGGGGAGGAGGGCGCGGGCGCCCTCGCCGTCGCCGGCCCGCAGCATCGCCTCGATGCACGCCGCCAGGTGCTCGCCCTGGGGCTCCGTCTCGACGAGGCCCTGGAGGGCCTCCACGGCGCCCACGGGTCGACCCGCCTCCATGCGGGAGAGGCCGAGGTAGTACCGCGCCGCGGCGGAGTTGCCCGCCCGCGCGAGCGCGTCGGCGGCGTCCCCGGGGCGGCCCAGCGCGTGGAGGCAGAGACCGCGGGCCAGCGCTTCGGCGCCCGTCGCGTCCTCGGCGAGGCCGGCCAGCCGCGCCGCCACCGTCCGGCGCGCGGCGGCGTCCGTCATGCAGGCACGGCGGACGCCCGCCACCTCGTCGTAGGCAGGTCGCGCGCGCCCCAGCGCGGCGATCAGGTCGATGGCGGGAGCGGTGGTGGACATGGGGGGGAGGCCTCCGTGGCGAAGTACGCCCGGGAAGGGGCGCGGAACGAGACGAGCATAGTGACCGCGCGGCGCCGAGCAAGATTTGCGGCGAGGGTCCGCGACCGCCGCCGCCCGGGGACCGCCTCCAGCGGGGAGGGGGGAAGGGCCGATACAGGAGGGGGCGCTCCCGGTCCGCGGACCCGCCGCGGAGGGGGCCCGTTCGAAGGGGAGGCGGCGATGGAGATGTTCGTGGTCGACGGCGGTGTCCCGCTCCGGGGCGAGGTCCGCTGCTCCGTGGCGAAGAACAGCGTGCTGCCGCTCCTGGCGGCGACGCTGCTCACGGACGAGCCCTGCCGGCTCCTCGACGTCCCGCGTCTCCGCGACGTCGACACCATGCTGGCCATCCTCGCCCGCCTCGGAGTGGAGGGGCGGTTCCTCCCCGACGGATCCCTGGAGACGCGCCTCGTGGACCCCACCCCCGTGGAGGCGCCCTGGGACCTGGTCCGCAGGATGCGCGCCTCCATCTGCACCCTCGGTCCCCTCGTCGGCAAGCGGAGGCGGGCGCGCGTGTCCTTTCCCGGCGGCTGCGTCTTCGGTCACCGGCCCGTGGACCTGCACCTGAAGGGGTTGCGGGCCCTGGGTGCGGACATCGACCTCCGGGAGGGCTACATCGAGGCGCACGCGCCGTCGCTGCGCGGCGGAGAGGTGTTCCTCGGGGGCCCCTTCGGGTCCTCCGTCACGGGCACGCAGAACGTGCTCATGGCGGCGGTGCTGGCGGAGGGGACCTCCGTCATCGACATGGCGGCCTGCGAGCCGGAGGTGGAGGACCTCTGCCGCTTCCTGACCGCCATGGGAGCCCGTATCGAGGGGGCCGGCACGCCGCGCATCACGGTGCACGGCGTCCCGCGGCTCCACGGCGCCGTCCACCGTCCCATCCCCGACCGCATCGAGGCGGGCACGCTGCTGGTGGCGGGGGTCCTCACGGACGGGGACGTCGTCGTGACCGACTGCGAGCCCGCCCACCTGCGGGCCCCCGTGGATCTCCTCCGCTCCATGGGGGGCGAGGTGGAGCGCTGCGGGGATCGCGCGCTCCGCGCGCGTCGCCGCGAGCCCCTGCTGCGGCCCGCGGACGTCGTGACGCTGCCCTACCCGGGGTTCCCCACGGACCTCCAGGCGCAGTTCATGATCCTCCAGTCGCTGGCCCACGGCGTCTCCGTGACGACGGAGAAGATCTACCCCGATCGGTTCATGCACGTGGCCGAGCTGGCGCGCATGCGCGCGGAGATCCGGAAGGAGGGCCCCAGCGCCGTCGTGTCCGGCGTGGACCGCCTCTCCGGGGCGCCGGTCATGGCCAGCGACCTCCGCGCCAGCGCCGCGCTCGTTCTCGCGGGCCTCGTGGCGGACGGCACCACGCGCGTCCACCGCGTCTACCACATCGACCGGGGCTACGAGCGGATCGAGGAGCGGCTCGGGGCGCTGGGGGCCCGGATCCGCCGCGTGCGGGACGACGACGAGGACGGGGCGGATCCGACCATTCCGGCGCCCGCGCGGGCGGCCGCCGCGGCGGTGGCGACGCCCTCCGCGTGACCGCGGGGGGGGCGGTCATTTCTGCCCCCCTCCCCCCGCCCCCGGTAGGCTCCGACCCCTCCGGTGGCCCGCCCGGTCCGGCAGGGTGCGCGGTGCCCCTCCGTGCCGCGCCCGTACCCCCGTCGGCGCGCCCCCGCCCAGGAGGACCCCGTCCCCGCCGTCGCGCCCCCCCGCGCACACCGGGCCCCATCGACGGCGATGGAACCGCGCCATGTTCGAGTCCCTGACCGGCCACCTCTCCTCCCTCGTCCAGCGGCTCAGCGGCCGGGGGGCGCTCACGGAGAAGGACGTGGACGAGGCGCTGCGGGAGATCCGCACCGCGCTGCTGGGCGCCGACGTGGCGTACCAGGTGGTGCGGGACTTCTGCGCGCGGGTCCGGGAGAGGGCCGTCGGCGTGGACGTCCTCCGGGCCGTCCAGCCGGGGCAGCAGGTCATCAAGATCGTGCACGACGAACTGGTGTCCCTCATGGGGGAGAAGCCGCGGGGGATCGCGCCGGCTCCCCCGGGCCGGCCCACCATCATCCTCGTGGCGGGGCTCCAGGGGTCGGGCAAGACGACGACGTGCGCGAAACTGGCGCGGCTCCTCATCCGCAAGGGACGGCGCCCCCTGCTGGTGGCCGCCGACCTCCAGCGGCCGGCGGCGGTGGAGCAGTTGAAGACGCTGGGGGCCCAGATCGACTGCCCCGTCTACGCGGAGGACTCGAAGCGGGCGCCCCGGGTCTGCGAGCGCGGCGTGGCCCACGCGAGGGAGACCGGCCGGGACGTCGTGATCCTCGACACCGCCGGCCGCCTCCACGTGGACCGGGAACTGATGGACGAGGTGAAGGACGTGGCCGCCAGGACGCGCCCCGACGAGGTGCTGCTGGTCTGCGACGCCATGACGGGACAGGACGCCGTGGTGTCCGCCCGGGCCTTCGACGAGGCCCTCCCGCTGACGGGCGTCATCCTCACGAAGCTGGACGGGGACGCCCGGGGCGGCGCCGCGCTCACCATCCGCAGCATCACGGGCAAGCCCATCCGCTTCGCCGGCGTCGGGGAGAAGATCGAGAATCTCGAGGAGTTCGACCCGGCGCGGATGGCGGGCCGCATCCTGGGCATGGGGGACGTGGTCGCCCTCGTGGAGCGGGCGCAGGAGCAGTTCGACCAGGACCAGGCCGAGAAGACCATGGAGAAGGCCTTCTCCGGCACGTTCACCCTCGACGATTTCCTCGATCAGGTGAACATGCTGGAGAGAATGGGGGGTCTGAAGGATCTCGTGGGGATGCTTCCCGTTCCCGGCCTAAAGGACGCGGTGGACAAGGCCGGGTTCGACGATCGGGTCGTGGCGCGGAAGAAGGCCATCATCCTCTCCATGACGCCGGAGGAGCGTGCCGAGCCGGACGTCCTGGACGGGAGCCGGCGGCGGCGGGTGGCCCGCGGCTGCGGGATCCCCGTCCCCGAGGTCAACCAGATGCTGCGGGAGTTCCGGGACACCCGGGACATGATGAAGCGCCTCCAGTCGGCGCAGGGAGGCGCGCTGGGCCGCCTGATGGGCGGCCGGCGGGACGCGAAGAAGAAGGAGCAGTTCCGGCGCCTGCGCGGGAGAGGGTGGTCGCTGCGACCCGCCCGACCGGCTGCGGCGGGGCGACCTCCGGGGGACGGTGACGGACCCCGGAGCAAGGATCGACGGGGCTGAGCCCCGCGGGAGGACAGAGAGTGGCGGTCCGCATCCGACTCAAGCGCACGGGGAGGAAGAACCTCCCCTCGTATCGCATCGGCGTCTTCGACGAGCACACGCGGCGGGACGGTCCCGCCATCGAGATCCTCGGCTGGTACAACCCGCTGTCGCGGGATGTCGGCAAGGGGTTCCGGGTGGAGGCGGAGCGCCTGCGCGAGTGGGTGGGGAAGGGCGCGCTCCCCACGCTCCCCGTGCAGCAACTCCTCCGGCGCCAGGGCGTCGCCTGGGAGGACGCGGGGGCGGGGAAGCGCCGCCAGACCCGGAAGCGCGACAAGGCGCGGCGCTCCCGGGCCAAGTCGGCGGCCGCTGCGAAGAAGGCCTGACCGGTGGCCCGCCGCCGAGCCGCCGCCTCCACCGATCTGGAGGCCCTGGTCCGCATCCACGGGAAGGAGCCGGCCCGGAATCCCGGCTCCACGCCGCTGGATCACCTCGTCTTCGGGATCATCGCCGCCGGCGTGCCGGCGGCGCGGGCCCGGACGGCCTACGACGCGGTGACGGAGGCCTACGTCGACCGCAACGAGCTGCGGGTCGCCGAGGTGCACGAGATCCTGCCCCACCTGGCGGCGCTCCAGGATCCGGCGGTCATCGCGGCCCGCGCGGCGCTGCTCCGCCGCGTCCTGCAGGGCCTGTTCGATGCGCTGGATCGCGTCCGCATCGAGATCACGTCGCCCGAGGAGGGGGAGGAGGTGCGGCGCGTCCTGGGCGGGATGTCCGGGCTCTCCCCCGGGCTGGTGGCCGCCCTGGTCTGCCGCGCGACGGAGGACCAGCCCGTGGTTCCCAACCGGGCCATGGTGCGCGCCGCGCAGAGACTCGGCATGCTTCCCAAGGGGGGGACGGAGACGCGCCAGGCGGCGGCCCTTTCCGCGCTGGGGGGCAACGCCGAGGGGCGGGTGCTCGTCACGTTCCTGCTGACGGAGCACGGCGAGACCTGCTGCGGCGAGAAGGGTTCCGGCTGCGACGCATGCCCGGTCTGCTCTCCCCCGGCGGAGGGCAAGCCCCGGAAGCGCAGCGCCCGGTAGGGATCCCGCCCGTGCCCTCCCCGCGGGGAGTTCCCGGCGTTCGACTGGTGCTGGCCTCCGCGTCGCCGCGCCGGCGGGCGCTGCTCGCGGAGGCGGGCGTGCCCTTCGACGTCCTGCCCGGCCGCGTGGACGAGGAGCGGCCGCGGGGGCTGACCCCGGTGGACCTGGCGCGGGAACTGGCGCGCGAGAAGGCCCGGGACGCCGCCCGGACGCTGCCGCGGGAGGGGCGGACCGTCATCCTGGGGGCGGACACGGTGGTCGCGCTGGACGACGGGCGCGTCCTCGGCAAGCCCGCCGACGGCGTCGAGGCCCGCGCCCACCTGCGCGCGCTCTCCGGCACCACCCACTCCGTCATCACCGGCGTCTGCGTCCGGGAGGAGCCCGGCGGCGTCGAGGACACCTTCCACGTGGAGACCCGCGTGACCATGCGTCCCCTGGCGCCGGCCGAGGTCGACGCCTACGCCGACTCCGGGGAGGGGCTCGACAAGGCCGGCGGTTATGCGATCCAGGAAGGGGGAGATCGCTTCGTGACCGCCCTCGCCGGGTCCCGCAGCAACGTCGTGGGCCTCCCCATGGAGGAGACCCTCGCGCGGCTCCGCGCGGCCGGTGTGGCGTGCTGACCGGCGTCCGTCGCGGGCTCGCGGTGGCGGCCCTCCTCCTGTTCTCCGCGCCGGGCTGCGGCGGTACCGGTGCCCCGGCGACCCCGGCGGCGGTGGTCGTGCGCCCCCTCGCCCATCGGCCCGAGCGCGCGGCGAGGACCTCCCCGCCGACGGCGTGGGTGGAACTGGCGGCGGACCCGCCCACCCGGGAGCGCGGGCTGGCCGGCCGCCACGCACTGCGCCCCGACTGCGGGATGCTCTTCTCCTATCCCGACGAGGCGCCGCGGTCGTTCTGGATGAAGGACTGCCTCATCCCGCTGGACGCCGCGTTCCTGGACCGGGACGGCCGCATCGTCACCCTGGTCCGCATGGAACCGCCGGTGCCGGGGACCTCCGTGGAGGACCTCCCGCGCTACCCGTCGCGGAGGCCCGCGGCGCACGTGCTGGAGATGCGCGCCGGGTGGTTCGCCGCGGCGGGCGTCGCGGAGGGCCAGCGGGTGGATCTCTCGGCGGCGCTGGCGGGAGTGCGCCCGCGATGAGGCGCGGGATCTGGATCCTGGCCGCCATGGCCCTGGCGGGGGTGGCGTTCCTGATGATGGGATCGCGGACCCTCATCAGCACCGTGGGCGGCGTGGAGGAGGCGCGGGAACTGGAGCAGGCGTTCTCCGTCTCGCTGGGAGGCGTGCTGGCCCCGCAGCCCCCGGTCCGCGTGCGGCGGATGCCGCTGGGAGAGGGGCGCGGGTGGATGTGGCTGGTGGACGTGGCCCTGGCGCCGGGCGTACCCCCGGACGACGTCCGCGTGCAGTCCCACCTGCCCCGCCTCGTGGCCCGGAGCCTGGGGAGGACCGTCGCCGGCGTCCGATCGGCGGGGGTGCGGATCCGGCTCTCCGCGGCCGGGAGGCCGCCCGCGGACCTGCGCTACGACGCGGCGGGGCGCCTGGAGCGACCGCCCCCCGTGGAGCCCGCCGCGGTCCCGGCGCCCCCCCGGCCCGCGCCGGCGCCGACTCCGCCCGGTCCCCCCGCGCCCGCGGGAACCGATCCGGCGGGGGGGACGAAGGAGGCCCCGCGGTGACCCCCTCCGCGCCCGTTCCCGTCGTGGACCTCCACGTGGACCTCCCCTGGCGGCTGGAGCGTTCCCCCTACGACCCGCTGCGGGACGCCCCCGGCGAGCACGTCGACCTCCCGCGCCTCCGCGCCGGCGGCGTGGCCCTCATGGGGGCGGTCATCTACACCCCCGCGGAGGAGGCCGGCGATCCCGTCCGCGCCGCGGCCTACGCCGAGCGCCTGATGGGGATCGTCGACGCCCTGGTGGCCCGATCCGCCGGCGCGCTGCGACGGGTGGCGGATCGGGCCGGCGTGGAGGCCGCGGTGGGAGACCCCGACCCGCGCGGGCCCGCGCTGCTGCTCACCATGGAGGGGGTCGCGCCCCTGGGCGCCGACGGGGGGGCGCTGGATCGCCTGTACGCGCGCGGCCTCCGCGTCGTCGGCCTGACCCACAACCCGCGGAACGGGGCCGGGGACGGGACCGGCGTCCCCGTGGCGGAGCGGCGTCGGGGGCTGACGCCCTTCGGCCGGGAGGTGGTGCGGCGCATGGCGGACCTCCGCATCCTCCCGGACATCGCCCACCTCGCGGAGGAGGCCTGCGGGGACGTGTTCGACGGGTCCCGGGGCCCCGTGGTCTGCACCCACGCCGGGGTGCGTGCCGTGACGGACCACTGGCGGAACCTCTCCGACGCGCAGATCCGCGCCGTGGCAGCGACGGGGGGGGCCGTGGGCATCGACTTCTATCCCCCCCACGTGGCGACGGGAGGGGCGGCCACCGTGGACGATGTCGTCCGCCACCTCCAGCACGTGGTGGAACTCGTGGGCGTCCGGCACGCGGCGGTGGGGGCGGACTTCTGCGGCTTCGACGGGCCCGCGGCGGCGGGCGTGGAGGACTGCTCCCGCTACCCCGTCCTGGCCGCGCGCCTCCGCGCCGCGGGCTGGCGGGAGGAGGACGTCGCGTCGGTCTTCCACGGCAACCTGCTCCGCGTCCTGCAGGAGACGTTCATCGATCCGCCGGCGGCGCCCGGAGCACGATGAACCGGGCGTCTCCGTGGACGGGGTCCCATCCCGGGGGCGCGCGGGCGGCGTCGGCGGCGGGAAGGACGGCGTGGGTGACGCCGTCGGCGAGGGCCTCCCTCCACGCGGCGCGCCTCTTCTCCGGGGCGTCGCCGTAGGCGGCGGACGCCACGCGGATCCGGCGGGCCCACTCGATGAGTTCCACATCCCGCTGCGGGTGGGACTTGAACGTGACGTAGGCCGGGACGCCGGTCTCCAGCCGGAAGCGGTGGAACGCGACGGGATCCAGCGCGGGGAGCAGGTACTGCTGTCCCGGCGCGGCGGCGGCGCGGGCGTGGGCGAGCACGTCCGCCTCGCCGGACCGGTCGGGCTCCGTCCAGATGCGCCACTGGGCTCCGGCCCCTCCCACGGCCATGGCCGCCAGCAGCAGCAGGCTCGCCCCCAGCGCGACCCTGCGCGCGGCGGAGGGGCCCGGGCGCAGCGATCCGTCGATGGCGGCGGCGGTGGCGGCGGCGAGGACGCACCAGGCCAGCGGCACCGCGAGCACGGAGAGCCGCCACGGCGTCACCGCCGCCAGGATCCGGCTCCCCGTGACCACCTGGGCGACCGTCAGGATCACCCCCGCGGCGAGCGTCCCTGCGAGGAAGGGGAAGAGGGCGGTGCGCCGCGCCAGGCCCAGCGCGGCCAGGCACACCACCGCCCGCGCCGCATCCGCACCCACGAGGAAGCGGGTCGGGTCGGAGTGGTGGGGGATGCGCAGTTCCGTCAGGATCCGCAGGGACTCGTCCAGCGTGGCGGCGGAGGCGGGGGCCAGCGCCACCGCCACGTGGAGGCCGACGGCGAGGGCGGGGATCGCGAACGCGACGACGGGGAGCCAGGGGCGCGGCCGCGCCGCCCGCGTCCGGAGGGCCGCCATCACGAAGGCGACCACCAGCGCGGTGCCCAGGTAGATGGGATGGGCCGCCGCCGCGAGACCGAGACACGCCCCCGCGGCGCCGGGCCGGTCCCGCAGGTGGAGCGCGATGGCGGCCGGGAGGAACACGCCGAACAGGCTCGGCTGGAAGAGCGGGCCCAGCAGGTACTGCCCCGCCACTCCCTGGACGAGGTCCTCGTCGGGCCGCATCCCGAGCAGCGCCTGCACCGGGGCCCGGAGGAGCAGCGCGTGGGGTGCCAGGAAGAGCGCCAGGAACAGGACCCTCCGGAGCGGGGATCGGCGGACCTTCCAGAGGGCGTCGGCGATCCCCTCCATGGCCACCAGGTACACGCCCGCGAGTGCCGCGTACCAGGCGTGGAACGCCAGCGGGCCCGTCACGGCGCACGTGGCCGCCACGAGCAGCGTGAAGAGCGGGAAGGGGTCCGTGGTGCCCGCGAGCCAGTCCTCCCGGAGGTGTCCCATCCCCGCCAGCGCGTAGCCGTGGAGGAACTTCGTGCTCTGGTTGGAGGTGTGGAGCGGCGCCTGCACGAGGACCACGGCCATGAGCGCGGCGAATCCGGCGAAGGCCAGCGCCCTCCGCACCGCGCCCCCGCGGACCGTCACTCCTCCACGCGCACCGGCGACCCCGTCGGTGCCGCGCAGGCGGCGTCGTCGTGGCGGGGGTTGTTCACGCGCGTCGCCACGGGAACCGCCTCCATGCGGACCGCGGGACAGGGTCGGAGCAGCGGGAGCAGCGACGCGGGCTCCGCCGGCGCGACGTCGAGCCACGCCTCCACGCCCTCCCCGTCGAGCACCACCGGCATCCGGTCGTGGAACGCCGCGAGCAGCGGATTGGGAGTCGTCGTGACGATGGTGAACGTGTCCCGCACCTCCCCGTCGGGGGATCGCCACGTCTCCCAGAGCCCCGCCAGGGCGAGGGTCGACCCGTCGCGGGCGCGGAAGAGGAAGGGCGTCTTGCCGGTGCCCTCCCGGCGCCACTCGTAGAAGCCGGTGGCGGGGACCACGCACCGCCGCTTGCGCAGCGCCGTCCGGAAGGAGGGCTTCTCCGCCACCGTCTCCGCGCGGGCGTTGATCATCCGGTTCCCGATGGAGGGGTCCTTCGCCCACGACGGCACCAGGCCCCAGCGGAACTCCCGCAGCGCCCGCGGCGCGAGGTTGGGAACGACGGGGGCGGCCTGGGTCGGCGCCACGTTCCAGCGGGGCGAGGGGTCCGACGGGATCTCCTCCAGCGCGAACAGCCCGCGCAGGACGTCGGCGGCCGTCGTCATCGTGTAGCGTCCGCACACGGCGCACCTCCCGCGGCGGAGCCTACGGAGCGCGCCGCCGCGGGACCTCCAATTCGCGCCCCGCGGCCGCGCCCGGCGGGGAGGCCGGGCGGGTATCATCGCCGCCCCCATGCGCCCGCGACGGCCCCGCGCCCCGCTCCTCGCCGCGATCCTCGTCGCGGCGTTCCATGGCGCCGATCCCTCCCGCGCCGAGGGGGAGGGGGAACCGGCGGCTCCGCCGCCGCCGCGCTGGTCCGTCGAGGACCCCGGCGGTCCGTACCGGGAGTTCTCCTTCGACGCCGCCGAGGGGACATGGATGAGCGTGGACGTGCATCCCGACGGGACGCGGCTGGTGTTCGACCTCCTGGGGGACATCTACGCGCTGCCCATGGCGGGTGGCGAGGCGACGCTGCTCGCGGGCGGGCTCCCCTACGAGGTCCAGCCCCGCTGGAGCCCCGACGGCCGCCACGTGCTGTTCACCTCCGACCGCGGCGGCGGCGACAACCTCTGGGTCATGGACGGGGACGGCGGCAACCGCCGCGCGCTCACGCGGGAGGACTTCCGCCTCCTCAACAACGGGAACTGGCACCCCACCGGCCGCTGGGTCGTGGCGCGGAAGCACTTCACCTCCCGCCGCAGCCTCGGCGCCGGGGAGATGTGGCTGCACCCGTTTCCCGAGGGCGGACCGGGGGTGAAGCTCACCACGCGGAAGAACGATCAGCAGGACGCCGGGGAGCCCGTGTTCACCCCCGACGGCCGGTTCCTCCTCTGGTCCGAGGACATGAGCGGGGGGACGACCTTCGAATACAACAAGGACCCCGCGGGGACCATCTACGTCGTGCGCCGTCTCGACATGGAGACCGGCGAGGTGCGCGACCTGATCCGCCAGCCCGGGGGCGCGGTCCGGCCCCAGCCCTCCCCCGACGGCTCCACGGTGGCGTTCGTGCGCCGGGCGCGGGACCGGTCGGTGCTGGCGCTCTTCGACGTCGCCTCCGGATCGGTGCGCGATCTCTTCGCGGGGTTGAGCCTGGATCAGCAGGAGACGTGGGCGATCTTCGGCCCCTACCCGGGCTACTCGTGGACCCCCGACGGGCGCTCGCTGGTCGTCTGGGGCGGAGGCACGCTCCACCGCGTCGATGTCGCCACCGGCGAGGCCCGTCCCATCCCCTTCCGCGCGGCCGTGAAGCAGCGCCTCTGCGGGACCGTCCGCTTCCCGCCGGACGTCGCCGGGGACGGGTTCGACGTGAAGGTCGTGCGCTGGCCGCAGGTCTCCGGCGACGGCCGGTTCGCCGTGTTCCAGGCCCTGGGGCGGCTCTGGCGGCGCGCCCTCCCCGACGGGGCCCCGGAGCGGATCACGGGGCAGGAGGCGGACCTGGAGTGCGCGCCGCGCCTCGCCCCCGACGGCGTCACCGTGGTCTACGTCACCTGGAACGATGTCGAGGGGGGGCGCGTCCGCTCCGTCCGCGTGGACGGCTCCGAAGGCCGCCTCCTCGTGGCCCGTCCCGGCCACTACCTCTCGGCGGATCTCTCGCCGGACGGACGGGAGGTCGTCTTCCACCGGGGAGGCCCCGACGTCTACCGCGGTCGCCGGTTCGCCGAGGACCCGGGGGTCTGGAGCGCCGCCGCGGACACCACCGCGCCACCGCGCCTCCTCGCGCGCCAGGGGCGGAGTCCCCGCTGGTCCGCCGACGGCGCCCGCGTGTTCCTCCTCGCCGACGAAGGGGAGGAGGGGGCGCTGGTGAGCGTGGATCGCCTCGGCTCCGACCGCCGGGTGCACGTGATCTCCGAGAGGGGCGTGGACTTCGTGCCCTCCCCCGACGGCCGCTGGCTCGCGTTCGAGGAGTTGTGGCAGGCCTACCTCGTGCCCCTGCCGCCGGGGCCGGGACCGTTCCGCACGGGGCCCAAGTCGGACGCGCCGCCGCCGGTGCGGCTGTCGCGGGACGCCGGCACCTACCTCTCCTGGTCCCCCGACGGATCGCGCGTGCGGTGGAGCCTCGGGCCGGACCTCTTCGAGTGCGACGCCGCGGAGGCGTGGAAGCACGGCGCCGGGGAGCGGGAGCGGCGGCGGGACGAGAGCCGGTCGCGCACCGGTCCGCCGCCGCCGAAGACCGATCCCCGCGGATATCCCGGGGCGACAGGACTCCGCCTGGGGTGGCGCGTGGCGACCCCGCCGCCGGCCACCGACCTCTGGCTCACCGGGGGCCGGGTCGTGCCCATGCACGACGACACGGTGATCGAGGACGGCGTCGTCCACGTGGTGGGGGATCGCATCGCCGCCGTGGGGACGCGCGCCGCGCTGCCGGTGCCCGCCGGGGCGCGGGTGCTGGACTGCCGGGGGAAGACCGTCCTGCCGGGTCTCGTGGATGTCCACTCCCACACGGGGTCCAGCACCGGCGGCGTCCCCGCGCAGCGGAACTGGGCGTTCCTCGCGATGCTCGCCTTCGGCGTCACCACGTCCCACGATCCCAGCAACGACACGCAGTCCATCTACGCCGAGTCGGAGATGGTGCGGGCGGGGTTGCGCGTGGGCCCGCGCATCCTCTCCACGGGGACCATCCTCTACGGGGCCGAGGGGGACTTCCGCGCCACCGTCGACTCCTACGAGGACGCCCTCCAGGAGGTCCGCCGCACCGCCGCCTGGGGTCCCTGCAGCGTCAAGTCCTACCAGTTGCCGCGGCGGGAGCAGCGGCAGCAGGTGATCCGCGCGGCGCGCGAGGTGGGGGTCAACGTCGTGCCCGAGGGCGGGTCGACGCTCCACGCCAACCTCTCGGAGATCCTCGACGGACACACGACCATCGAGCACGCCATCCCCGTGGCGCCGCTCCACGCGCCCGAGGTCGCGCTGTTCGCCCGCAGCGGCACGGCGTACACGCCCACCCTGGTGGTGGGCTACGGCGGACTCTGGGGCGAGAACTGGTGGTACGCGAAGACGCGCGTCTGGGAGGACGAGGCGCTCCTCCGCTGGGTGCCGCGCTCGTACGTCGATCCCCGGGCGCGCCGGCGCGTCCTCGCCACCGACGAGGGGGACTACCACCACCTCCGCCTGGCCCGCACCGCCGCGGCGATCGTGCGCGCCGGGGGCACCGTCGAGATCGGCGCCCACGGGCAGTTGCAGGGGCTCGCCGCCCACTGGGAGACGTGGATGCTGGGGCAGGGGGGGCTGACCCCGCATGAGGCGCTCCGCTGCGCGACGCTCCACGGCGCGCGCGCGCTGGGTCTCGACGGTGCCCTCGGGAGCCTCCGTCCCGGACTCCTCGCGGACCTGATCGTCGTGGAGGGCAATCCGCTGGAGGACCTGCGGAGGTCGCGCGATCTGCGCTGGACGATGGTGGGGGGGCGGCTCCACGATGCCGCCACGCTGGAGATGCTGGAGCCGGAGCGGCGTGCGCTCCCTCCGGGACCGGAACTGGAAGGCGCCGACGCGGGCGACGGGCACGGTCCCGGCGCCTGCGGGTGCGGGAGGTAGCGGGATGGCGGATCACGTGGTGGCGGAACTCCTGGGGGACGGCATCTCGGCGGAACTCTCCGAGAGCGTGCATGCCGTGGCGGCGGCCCTGCCCTTCACCATCGAGTTCGTGCCCGTGGACCTGTCGCTGGTGGCGCGGGCGCGGCTCGGGAGCGGCGCCTACGACGCCGCCGAGGCCGCCATGCGGAAGTGCGGGAGTTCGCTCAAGTACCCCACCATCACGGAGCGGGAGAGCCCCAACAAGGTGCTGCGCGATCGCTGCCGGTTCGCCGTCATCCACCGGCCCGTCATGACGCTTCCCGGCATCCCCTCCCACTTCACCGAGTCCCTCGACATCGACGTCGTCCGCGTCGCCACGGGCGGCACATACGAGGACCAGGGACGGCGCATCGGGCGCGACACCGCGGTCTCGCTCCGCGTCATCGAGCGCCAGCCGAGCACCCACGCGGCGCGGTTCGCGTTCAAGCTCGCCATGGTCCGCCGCACGTCCGTCGTCTCCACGAGCAAGTACACCATCCAGCGGGCCGCCGACGGCCTCTTCGAGGAGTCCGTCGAGGGAGTTTCCCGCGACTACCCCGGCATCCCCTACCGCCGCGAACTGTTCGACGCGCTCCTCGCCGGGATCATCCTCCACCCGGACAGGTACGGCGTCATCGTCTGCCCCAACGAGTACGGCGACTTCCTGTCCGACATGGCGTGCGGCCTGGTGGGCTCCATCGGCATCGGGGACAGCGCGTCCTACTCCTTCGACGACGGGGGCGCGGTGACCCTCGCCATGTTCGACCCCGCGGGAGGCACCGCCCCGGACATCGCCGGCCAGGGGATCTGCAATCCCACGGCGGCTCTCCTGGCGTTCGGGTCGCTCCTCCGCCACCTCGGCCGTGTGGACCACGCGGATCGGCTGCGCGCCTCCATCCGGCGCTGCCTCGCCGCCCGGCGGAGCACGCGCGACGTGGGGGGAACGCTCCGCACCGCGGAGTTCACCGCTGCGGTGGCGGAAGGGATGGCGGAGCCGGCGTAGCCGCCTCGATGCAGGCCGCGACGTGGGCCCGGAGCCGCTCCCGGAGCGGCTCGCCGCCGGTCTCCCGCAGGCCGTCGTGGTCGCCGCCGGGGACCACGTGGAACGCGGAGCCGGGCACGGCCTCGTGGAGGGACCGCCCCTCGGCCAGGGGGATGACGCCGTCCCGGTCCCCGTGGACGACGAGGAGCCGCGACCCCAGTCCGGCGGCGTGGCGATCCCCGGGGAAGACGTCCCTCGCGAGCAGCGCCGTCAGCGGGAGCCACGGGTAGATGCGCCGCGCCATGGACGACGCCGACCGGAACGTGGACTGCGCCACCACCGCCGCCGCCGGTCGCCGCGCCGCGAGCGCCAGGGCCACGGCGCCGCCGAGGCTCTCGCCGTAGATCACGACGTGGCGCGGCGAGGGCTCGCGCCGCGCGAGGTGATCGAACGCCGCCTCGGCGTCCGCCACGACCTCGGTCTCCGTCGGCGTCCCCTCGTTGCCCCCGTACCCCGAGTAGTCGGGCATCAGCACGGTGGCGCGGAGGCCCCGCGCGAGGTCGGCGACCGCGTCCGCCCGGTGGGCGATGCAGCCCGCGTTCCCGTGGAGGAAGAGGACGGCGACCCCCGCGGCGGCGGAGGGCGGGGTGGCCTCGTAGGCCCCCAGCCGGCGCCCGTCCGGCCTCACCACGTGGACGAGGCGGACGGCGACGTCCCCCGCGCCGGTCCCGCCGGGGCGGAGGCCCGCCTCCGGCGGCAGCGACGACGGGAAGAACATCAGGTGGCGGCGGAGGAGCAGGAGGGCGAGCGGGAGTCCCACCTGGATCGCCACGACGAGGACCAGCACCGTGCGGAGCATGCGCGCGAGGGACCTCCCGGGGCGGCGGGGGGCGCCGCCCGGCGACGGGGCGCAAACCGGATCCGGGGGCACCCCCGGAGGATACCCTCGCCCCGGGGCCCTGCCCCGCGTCGCAAGGGAGGAGCGCGTCGTGACCCCGTGGAACGTCTTCGACATCGCCGCCGTGCTGGTCGTGCTGGCCGCGGCCCTGGGCGTCGTGAACCACCGCTTCCTGCGGCTGCCCTTCACCATCGGCCTCACCGTGGCGGGGCTGGGGGCCTCGCTGCTCGTGGTGGTCGTGGACGCGTTCCTCCCCGGCCTGCACCTGCGGGAGGAGGTCCACTCCTTCCTGCTCCGCGATGTCGACTTCAACGAAGCGCTGATGCACGGGATGCTCTCGTTCCTGCTGTTCGCCGGCGCCCTCCACGTGAACCTGGACGACCTGCTGGAGCAGCGCACGCCCATCCTCACGCTCGCCAGCGTCGGCGTGCTCCTGTCGACCGCCGTCGTGGGTCTCGGATCGTGGGGGGCGTTCGCGGCGGTCGGCGTCGACGTGCCGCTGACCGCCTGCCTCGTCTTCGGCGCGCTCATCTCTCCCACCGATCCCATCGCGGTGATCGGCATCCTCAAGACCGCCGGCGTCCCGCGCAGCCTCGAGATGAAGGTCGCCGGCGAGAGCCTCTTCAACGACGGCGTGGGGGTCGTCGTGTTCTCCCTGCTGCTGGCCGCTGCGGTGCCCGGCTCCGGCCACGGGAGCGGCGTGGCGGTCGTGTTCCTCCGCGAGGTGGTCGGCGGCGTCGCGCTGGGTCTCGTCGGGGGATGGGCCGCCTATCGCGCCATGGCCACGATGGAGGAGCCCAACCTCGAGGTGCTGATCTCCGTGGCGCTCGTGATGGGGGTGACGCTCGCCGGGTTCCGCCTGCACACCTCCGCGCCCCTGGCGTGCGTCGTGGCGGGTCTCTTCATCGGCAACCGCGGCCGCCGGTTCGCCATGGGGGAGGAGACGCGGAACGCGCTGGACATCGTCTGGTCGTTCCTCGACGAGGCCATGAACGCCGTGCTCTTCCTGCTCATCGGGCTCGAGGTGTTCGCGCTGACCTTCCGCGGCGCCCACGTCGCCGCCGCGCTCCTCGCCATCCCGCTCTCGCTGCTGGCGCGGTTCGTCGCCGTCGGGGTCCCGGTGCGGCTGCTCGCCATGCGCCGGACCTTCTCGCCGGGCGCCGTGCGCGTCCTCACCTGGGGCGGACTGCGCGGGGGCATCTCCGTGGCCCTCGCCATGTCGCTGCCGCCGGCGGTGCCGGGCCGCGAGGCCATCCTCTTCGTCACGTACGCGGTGGTCCTGTTCTCGCTGCTCGTGCAGGGGCTCACGGTGGGGCGCGTCGTCCGGGCGGTGACCGCCGAGGGGGGGAGCGCCCCGTCCGCGGGGCCGGCGCCGTGATCCGCGCGGGGGATCCGCTGGTGGTGCGGGGGCGGGGCGGGGCGGTGCGATTCCCGTCGCCCGTCCTCCTGGCGCCCATGGAGGGGGTCACCGACCGCGGTTTCCGGGGGCTCGTGCTCGACCTGGGGGACGCGGGGGGCGCGTGCACCGAGTTCGTCCGCCTCACCACGGGGGCCCCGTCCGTCGCCTGCCTCCGTCGCGAACTCGGACCCGCCCACGGCAGGGCGCCGGTGGGGCTGCAGATCATGGCGCCGGGCGCGGAGTTCGTGGCGGAGACGGCGGCGCGGGCGACGGCGGCGGGGGCGGCCTGGGTGGACCTCAACTTCGGCTGTCCCGTGCGGCGCGTCTTCGACCGCTGCGCCGGTGCGGCGCTCCTGGATCATCCGGAGCGTCTCGCGGCCATCGTGGCCGCCGCCGTCTCGGGGACCCCGCTGCCCGTCTCCGCGAAGGTGCGGGCCGGCGTCCGCGACGACTCCCGGCTGGAGGAGATCGTCCTCGCCGCCGCCGGCGCGGGGGCGGCCATGATCACGGTCCACTCCCGCCTGCGCGTGGACTCGTACGCGGACCCGGCGCCGCGGGAGCGCATCGCCAGGGCCGTCGCCGCCGTCGCCCGTCTCTCCCCGAGACCGGTCATCATCGGGAACGGAGGCATCGACCGGGCGGAGGACGTGGAGGCGATGCGGGCGGAGACCGGGTGCGACGGCGTGATGATCGGGCGCGCCGCCATGGCGGACCCGTGGATCTTCCGCGAGGCCGCCGGCGGCCCGCCGGCCTCCGCCGGGGAGGCACGCCTGTTCGTGCTCCGCTACGCGGCGTCGCTGCGCGCCGACGGCGGGCGCGGCACGGGGCGGCTCAAGCAGTTGCTGCGCGTGTGGCGGGCGGGAGGGCTGTTCGCGGGACGCGAGGGCGAGCGGGCCGCGCTGCTGCGGGAGCCCGACGCGGAGGCGATCCTCGCGTGGTTCCGCGGCGGAGCACCCATCGCCGACGTCAGGGCGTGTGAGCCAACCGGCCTGCTCGCATGAGCCAACACGCGGAACCGCAGCACGCGACCCGTCCGCCCATCGGCAACTCGTTGCCGCCTACAAGGCCGTGAGCGAAGCCGTTCCGCTCACGGCCTCCTACCGCACCCCGGCGCCGTCCGCGGCCTGCTCCACGCGCTCCACCAGCGCCGCCGGCGCGAAGGGCTTCGTCATCCAGGAGTCCATGCCGGCCTCGAGGCAGGCCTCGCGGTCGCCCTTCATGGCGGAGGCGCTCATGGCGAGGATGGGGATCCGCCGCGCCGATCCCGCCTCCCGCCGGCGGATCTCCCGGGCCAGTTCGTGGCCGTCCATGCCGGGCATCTGCACGTCGCTCACGACGAGGTCGAACTCCGCGACCGCCAGCGCCTCCAGCGCGGCGATCCCGTCGCCCACCGCCGTCACCGCGTGGCCCGCGCGCGTCAGCGACACGCGGGCGACGCGGCGGGTGGCGTCGTCGTCCTCCGCCAGCAGGATCCGCAGCGCGCGGACGCCCCGCGTCGGCGCGCCCGGCGCCGCCAGGCGGACCGGGGCCGGCGTCCGGGAGGCCGGTTCCGGCGCCGCCGGCAGGTCCACCTCGAAGTGGAACGTGCTCCCCTTCCCCTGCTCGCTCCGCACCTCCAGCCGTCCGCCCATCAGGCTCACGAGCCGCGCGGAGATGGCGAGGCCGAGTCCCGTGCCGCCGTAGCGCCGCGAGGTCGACGCCTCCGCCTGGGAGAAGGCCTCGAAGACGGCCTGCAGCCGATCCGCCGGGATCCCGACGCCCGTGTCGCTGACCTCGAAGCGGACGCCGTGCCCCGGTGCCGCCGCCGGGGCCGCGGAGACGCGGATGGAGCCGCGCTCCGTGAACTTCACGGCGTTGCCGACGAGGTTCATGAGGACCTGGCGGAGTCGCAGCGGATCCCCGATGACGCGCGGCGCGAGCCCCGGGGAGACCTCCACGTCGAGGCGGAGGCCCCGCGTCCGGATCGGCGCGGTGAACGCGCGCGCGGCGTCGCCCACGCATTCGCGCAGCGCGAAGGGGGCCGCCTCGAGTTCCAGTCTCCCCGCCTCGACCTTGGAGAGGTCGAGAATGTCGTTGAGCAGCGCGAGGAGCGCGTGGGCCGACCCGCGGGCCGTGAGCAGCAGGTCGCGCACCTCCGGCGCCACGTCGTCCTGGAGCGCGAGATCGATCATGCCGAGGACCCCGGTCATCGGGGTCCGGATCTCGTGGCTCATGCTGGCGAGGAAGTCGCTCTTCGCCCGGTTGGCGGCCTCCGCCCGCTGCACCGCCTGCGCCAGCGCCGAGCGCGATCCCTCGAGCGCGCCCACCATCGAGTTGAGGTGGGAGGCCAGCGCCACGAACTCCGCCGGTCCCTTCGCGTGCAGCGTCACGGACGCGGCCGACGCCGCGCCGGTCCCGTGGACCTGGGCGGACACCCGGTCCGCCCCTTCGCGGAGGCGATCCAGCGGCCGCAGGACCTGCCCGTCGATGAGCAGCAGCGCCGTCAGGGCGAGGGCGGCGGCGAGGGCCCCCATGGAGATGTAGACGGTGCGCAGGAGGACCTGCTGCTGGAGCATCTCCGTGCGCGGACGCGAGACGGTGATCCGCAGCGGGGAGGGGGAGTTGAGCAGCGGGAGCGCGGTCCGCCCGAGGATGTGGTCGCCGGGCTCGGGGATCTCGACGGTGTCCGCGGCGGCGCCGTCGCCGGGAGGTCCGCGGGAGAAGGACAGGTCGAGCCGCACCAGGCTCCCGATGGAGGCCGCCTCGGCGGCGTCGGCGCGGCGCGCGAAGAGCATGGTGCCGGCGGGTCCCGCGGACCCGTCGCTGCGCGTGACCGGGAGGGAGGCGACCAGGAGGATCCCCGACGGGTCGTCCCACAGCCCGACGACCTCGCCGCCCGTTCCGGCCCTTCCCGCCCGCAGCGCCTCCGGAAGCGCCGCCCCTGCCAGGGAGGGCGGCGCCGCGCAGAACTCCTTCTCCGCGGGGTCGAACCCGGCGGCCCAGCGGATGGCCCCCGTGGCATCGGCCAGGGCGGCGGCGTGCAGCCCGGGGAGGTCCATGGTGGCCGTGGTCAGCCCGGTGCCCACGTAGTCGTCCCGCGTGCCCTGGATGAACTCCCAGGTGTCGTCCCACTCGGCGTAGTCGTGGGTCTGGCTCCGGAGCACGCGGAGACGATCGCGGAGGATGCCGCCGGCGCGCGCGAGGTCGTCGCGGATGGCGCCCTCCTCCATCCGCCCGAGGCTGTCCGTGGCGGCGCGGTGGAGGACGAGGAGGAGCACACCCGCCCCGACGACGAGCGTGGAGCCCATGGCCAGGAGGACCCGCGTCCTCAACCTCATGGAGCGAGTGTAAGGGCCCTGGCCGAAATTACTGCGTCACACTGAGGCCGAGCGAGGAAGCCCAGGGCAAGGCGCACCGACGAAGGTGACCCGAATGAGGGTCACAGAGGAGGTGCAACGCGGCCATGGGCTTCCGGAGCCGGCCGGATGTAGCAGTAGTTTTGGTCAGGGTCCCAACCGCCCGCCCCGGTTCCCCGCCTCCCGTCGCCGTCGTGGCGGCCATACTCGGCCGCCCATGACTCCGGATCGCGTGGACGAGGGGGTTTCGGGCGGTCCGCGGGACCTCCTCGCGGGGACCGTCGCGGCCCTGCGCGAGCATCCCCGCGCCTCCGCCGCCGCCGCCGCGCTGCTGCTCGCGGGCGTGCTCCTCGCGTTCGGGGGCGTGCTCGGGCACGAGTTCGTCAACTGGGACGACCGGCACTACCTCCCCTCCAATCCGCGGCTCGCGATGCCGCCGGACGGGGAGTCGCTGCGGTGGATCCTGACGGACCGCTCGGCGTTCTACTGGCATCCCGTCGCCTACCTGCTGGCGGCGGCGCAGAACGGCGCCTTCGGCGCGGCGGCGGGCCCGCGGCACGCGGTCAGCCTGGCGCTGCACGGGGTGAACGTCCTGCTCGTGTTCCTGCTGGCCCTCGCGGTGCTCCGCGGGGTGGCCGCGGGGAGCGCCGACGCGGGGGGACGCCACCGCGTCGCGGCGGCGGCGGTGGCCGCCGCGCTCTGGGGGCTCCACCCGCTGCGCGCGGAGCCCGTGGCGTGGCACTCCGAGCAGAAGGAACTCCTCTGCACGGGGTTCTTCCTCGCCGCCTGCCTCGCCTGGATCGGGCGCTGCACGGCGGGGGACCCCCGGAGCGCGCGGCGACGCGCGGTCGCGGTCCACGTGCTCGCCCTGCTGGCGCTGGCGTCCAAGCCCATGGCCATCACCCTCCCCGGGGCCCTGCTCGCCCTGGACGTGCTCCCCCTCGGCCGTCTCCGCAGCGCCGCGGACGTCCTGCCGCGTCTGCGGGAGAAGGGGCTGCTCCTGGTTCTCTGCGCGGGGATCCTCGTCCTCAACCTGACGGGACCCAAGGAGCAGGATCGCCACTCCAGCCCGAAGCAGGGGCCCGATCCGGTCGTGCGCGCGGTGGTCCCCCTTTGGGGGTTCTCGGTCGGCGTCGTCCACACGGCGTGGCCCGCGAATCTCCACCCCGTCTACCCGTACCCCCACCGCGGGGACATCCGGCGGGAGGCGGGCAAGTACGTCCTCGGGATGGCGGTGCTGGCCTGCGCCACCGTGGCGGTGGTGCTGGCGGCGCGCCGACGAGGGACCCTCGCGCCGGCGGTGGCGTGGGCGGCGTACGCGGGATTGACGCTGCCCGTCTCCGGCCTCCGGAGGCTGGGGAGCATCGAGACCGCGGATCGTTTCACCTATCTCCCCACCATCCCGCTGCTGCTGCTCGCGGGCGGCGGGATCGCCGCGGCGATCCCGCGTCTCACGGCGCGGGGGCGGGGGATCCTCGTCGCCTCCACGGCGGGGACGGTCCTCGCGCTGGGGACCCTCGCGGCCGCGGAGGTGGCGGTCTGGCGCAACTCGGAGACCCTCTGGACCTCGCTGCTGCGGGACATGGACTCCCCCCCTCTCGCGGCCTACGTCAACATGGGGACGATGCGATACGAGCAGGCGCGGGTCGCGCTCCGCGAGGGCAGGCGGGGGGACGCGGAAGCCCTGATGGAGGCGTCCGAGCGGCTGCTGGCCGCGGCGCTGCGAGTGGATCCCAGCCACCCCACGACCTACCTCAACCTGGGACTCCTCGACCTCATGCGGGGACGCCCCCATACCGCCGAGGGGCACTTCCGACGCGCCGTCGAACTGGCCCCCGCGTTCACCGCCGCGCGGGTGTACCTGGGCACCACCCTGGCCCGGCTGGGCCGCCGGGACGAGGCGCGCGCCGCCTGCGCGGAGGCCCTCCGGGAGCCCGGTTCCCTCCCGCCGGCGCTGTTGCAGGCCGCCCGCAGCGTGCTGGCGGGCGAGCGGGTCGGCGGCGACCCCGGGGAGGGGGAGTGAGCCCCGGGGATCCGGTCGGGGACGGGGGGGGCGAGGGGGAGCCGTTCCCCCTGGTGAGCGTGATCGTGCCCGTGTTCCGGAACCCCGCGGGGCTGCGGCGCTGCCTCGACGCGCTGGACGCCCAGGACTGGCCCGCCCACCGCCGGGAGATCGTGGTGGTGGACAACGGGCCCGAGGGGGACGGGGAACCGGTGGCCAGGGACAGGCGGGGCGTCCGGTACCTCCGGGAGTCGGCACCGGGATCCTACGCGGCCCGCAACCGGGGCATCGCGGCGGCGAGCGGGAGCGTCGTCGCGTTCACCGACGCCGACTGCGTACCCGATCCCGACTGGATCCGTCGCGGGGCGACGGCCCTCGCCGCGGCACCGGGTTGCGGGCTCCTGGTGGGCCGCATCCGGATCACCTTCGCCGATCCCGCCCGTCCCACGGCGGTCGAGCTGTACGAGAGCGTGGCGTCGTTCCGCCAGTCGGAGTACGTGCGCCGCTGGCGGTTCGGCGCGACGGCGAACGTCTTCACGAGGAGGGGGGTGCTGGAGACCGCGGGCCGGTTCGACGCGCGGTTCCTGTCCCTGGGGGACCTGGAGTGGGGCCGCCGCGTGGCGGGGGCGGGGTTCGAACTGGTGTACGACCCGGGGGTCGTCGTCCGCCACCCCGCCCGTCGCACGCTGCGCGAGTTCACGCGAAGGGCGGCCCGCATGGCGGGGGGGTTCCGGACCCTGGTGCTGCGGTCGGGGATCCCGCGCCGGACCCTGTTCGCCTACGCCGCCCTGGGCCTCGTCCCCCTCACCGCCCTGGTGGCGCGGGGGCCCGATGCCCCCCTCCGCGGCGCCGCGTCCCGGCTGAGGGTGCTCGGCGTCGCGTGCCTCATCGTGGCGGTCCGGGTCTTCGAACTCGTGCGCCTCTCGCTGGGGGGACGGCCCGGCCGATGACGGGCCCGCGACCCGGGGGCCCGCCGGAAACCTCTTGCTCCCGGACCCGTCGGCGGGGTGTAATCCCCCCGCCGAGTGCCCCGGTTCAGGGGTGCGGCCGAAAGGGGGAGGGAATGAGAAACGGCTTGAAGGTCGCGGCAGGTGCGGTCGCGCTGGGGGCGATGGCGGCCGGGGCGATGGCGGGGATCACCTACGACGTCGACCCCAACGAGGACATCCAGGCGGTCATCGACGCCACCAGTCCCGGGGACACGATCCGGTTCGCGGCGGGGACCTACAACCAGGCCCTGTACATCTCCCACACGCTGAAGCTGCAGGGCGTCGGCGGGTCGGCGAAGGCGATCCTGGACGGCTCCGGCCTCGGCGGACCGATCATCCAGTTCGGTACGGAGGCCGCCACCGCCGTCACGATCCAGAACCTCGTGTTCCGCTTCGTGGACTCGGAGTACGGGGAATACGGCTACCCCGCCATCGACGCCTACGACGGCGCCACGGGCCTGCAGGTGCTGTCGAGCACGTTCCGGGCCCTCGACGGTCCCGGTGTGGACGCCTCGGGCGACGTTCTCTTCATCAAGGGGAACGTGTTCCGCGGCTGCAACGGCTCCTACGATCTGAACGGCAGCGACATCACGGCGCTCGACAACAGCCACCGCAGCAGCCTGGAGTGGGGTGGCTACGTCGAGTCCGATGGCGGTTGCACCCTCGTCAAGGAGCGCGTCGCCGGCTGCAACGGGGTGGGACTCGAGGTCGAGTCCCAGTACTACGAAGCCGCCCCCTACGGCTCCGATGTGATGGACAACGTCTCCGTCCGCCGGAGCGTCTCCGGGGCGCAGATCGACTCGTCCCAGGGCTCCTCCGTCGTCAACTCGAACTTCACGAACGTCAGCGGCCGGGCGGTCGGGTTCTCCGGCTACGACTTCCGTGCGGAGAGCAACAAGTTCGCGAAGTGCGCCATCTCCGTGCAGGTGGACGGAGAGGACTGCTACATCCAGGACAACAGGATCCGCACGGGCAACATCGGGATCCTCGTGTTCGGCGAGGCGACGGTGGCGAACAACTACGAGATCAGCGACGTCATCGTGGGCGTGCGGGTCTCCGGAGCCACCGAAGGGTTCCCCACCGCCAACAACGAGGGCGGCTACACGGAGGTGCTCAACAACAAGGTCAAGGGCACCGTGGGTCTCGGCATCGTGGTGAACGACGTGGACTCGGGGCCCGAGGTTTCCGACAACAGGGTCGAGGCCGCCAGCGGCCGGACCTACGTCGACATCGTGTTCAATCTCACCGGGGGCATCGGAATCCCGCAGGCCGGGCCGGTGGAGTACGACGGGCGGTTCGGCGCCATCACGCTCAACCGCACGATCTACGCCACGGTGGACGGGAACCTCGTGGGGGACGTCGACGCCGGACACGGCATCGGCGTCTACCAGTCCCATCAGGCGAGCATCACCCAGAACAGGGTCGGCGCGTTCGACAAGTTCTTCGTCAACGCGTCCACCAAGGTCGGCGAGCGGGAGAACGGCGGAGTCGACCTCAACGGAATCGACGTCGCGCACTTCACGCCCGACGCGCCCTTCTTCGGGGACGAGGCCGGACCGGACTCCTACTTCTACTACTTCCTGAGCCAGGGCGGCATCCCGTTCCCGGCGGTGGGCGTGAACCCGGACTACTACTACAGTTCGGGGCGCGGCTACTCGAACGAGGTGCGGAACAACACCATCTCGGCGGCGGCCACGGCCGGCGGCGCGGGGATCAACGTGCGGTCCCAGAACGGCCCCAGCATCAGCGACAACACGGTCTGCTACAGCGGCGGCACGGGCATCCTCCTGGACTCGGTGGATGGCTCCTACACGAGCGGCAACCACGTGAAGGACTCGGAGCGGGACGGCATCTGGCTCGTCCGGGGCGCGTACTACGACGGTGGCGGCCTGGGCGCGCGCTCCGTCGGCTCGACCTACAACTACTACGACCCGCGGAACCGCATCTACTACAACCTGGTGGAGCGGAGCGGCGCCGAGGGCATCCAGAACAACGCCGAGGCGGACTACGACTACGACTACTACCAGCCGGGCTACTGCGGTTACTACGACGGCAGCGGGAACTGCGTCGAGGGCTACTACTACGGTCCGTACCCCGGGTCCTACGGCTTCACCGGCGCCACCATCATCCGCGGCAACACGGTGCGCTACAGCGGCATCGCCAACTTCGCCAACGAGGGGGATGTCGACGTGGACAACTCCACGGGCAACGTGAGCGTGGACGACGCGGGCATCCACTACAACGACTGGGACTGGTACGACATCCCGGTCCGGCAGTACTAGACGACCGATCGACTTCCAGGGGGCCGCTCCGGCACAGCCGGGGCGGCCCTTCTGCATTGGGGGCCGGAGGCGGCGGCAGCCCGCCGGGGTCCCGGGAGGGGAGGATCCGATGGATCGCATGTCCCGGTCGCTTGCACCCGGCGTTGCCGCGTGTCTCCTGACCCTGGCGTGGCTCGTCAGCGGGTGCGACGGGGACGAGGGGACCGGCGGGGCTCCCGCGGGCGGCCCTGCACCGGCCGCGGCTGGGGCCGGCGCCGCCGGTCCGGGGACGACCACGCCCTCGGGGCTCCGCTACGAGGTCCTCGCGCCGGGGACGGGCACGCGGAAGCCCCGGACCGGGGATCGGGTGCGGGTCCACTACACGGGGTGGCTCACGGACGGCCGGGAGTTCGACTCCTCCCGGAAGCGGGGCGAGCCGACGGAGTTTGCCCTCGGCCCCGGTCTCATCGCGGGCTGGAACGAGGCTCTCGCCCTGATGGTGAAGGGGGCCCGGTGGAAGATCACCGTTCCGCCGTCCCTCGCCTACGGACCGCAGGGTCGCCCCCCCACGATCCCCGCGTCGGCGACGCTGGTGTTCGACATCGAACTGCTGGCCGTGATGCCTGCGCCCGCCCTCCCGGAGTTCCACGCGCCCGCCCCTGCGGACCAGAAGGTCACGCCGTCGGGCCTCAAGTACGAGGTCCTCGACGCCGGTGCGGGGGACGCGCCCACGGCGGACGCCACCGTGGACCTCGAGTTCGCGTTCTGGAACCGGGACGGAACCCTGCTCGACTGCTCCGCCATGCAGCGTGGCCAGACGATCACGGCCCCCGTAGGGGAGATGCGCCTCCCGTTCCTCAAGGAGGCTCCCCTGCTGATGAAGCCCGGCGCGCGGTTCCGTTTCGAGGTCCCGGCGGCGCTCGCCTTCGGCGACCGCGCCATGGGGCCGCAACTGCCGGCCGGAGCGACCACGATCTGGGAGATTCGCCTGGTCCGCTGCGGAACGCCCCAGTCGCTTCCCGAGTTCGTCCTGCCCGCGGGGGAGGGGCTTCGCCGCACGCCGACGGGACTGGGCTACCAGGTGCTGGAGGAGGGTTCCGGGGATCCGCCGGGCCCCGCTTCGCGCGTGGTGGTGGACTACGCCGGCTGGCTCGCCGACGGGACCTGCTTCGACGCCTCCTACTCGCGGGGCCTCGACGCCACGTTCTCCTGCGACGGCGTCATCCCCGGCTGGTCGGAGGGGCTGCGGCTCATGCGGCCGGGGGCGGTCTACCGCTTTCTCATCCCGCCGGACCTGGGCTACGGCGCGCGGGGCGCGGGGGAGAAGATCCCGCCCGGTGCGACCCTCGTGTTCCACGTCCGCCTGCGGAAGGTGCTGCCCGCGGCGGGCGAGGAGCCGGAGGGCGACGGGGCCGCCGGGTCGTCGCGGTAGGGCGGACGCCCGCGACCGTGGCGGCGCGCCGGATCCTGGTGACGGGCGGTGCCGGATTCGTCGGCACGCGCCTCTGCCACGCCATCGCGGCGCGGCCGGGGTTCCAGTTCCGTGCCCTCGACCTCCCGGGGCCCCGACTCGACGGTCTCCGGGCATTGGGCGGGGACACCGTCGGCGGGGACCTGCTCCGCGAGGGCACGCTGGAGGAGGCGGCCGCGGGGTGCGAGGCGGTCATCCACCTCGTCGTGGCCCACGAGCAGTCGACCCGGGACCTCCACGAGCGGCTGACGCTGGGCGGCGTCCGGCGCGTGACCGCCGCCATGGCGGGTGCGGGAGTGGATCGGCTCCTCTTCATGAGCAGCATCAAGGCGGCCCGGGACTACGCGGGTCTCTACGGCGAGTACAAGCGGCGGGCGGAGGAGGTCGTGAAGGGCTCCGGGCTCCGCTGGACCATCTTCCGGCCGGGGCTGCTCTACGGCCCCGGCGAGATCCGTCTCTGCCGCATCGCCGCGTTCCTCCGCCGCTGGCCCGTGTTCCCCATGCCCGGCGGGGGCCGCTACCCGATCTTCCCGGTGCGGACCGAGGACCTCGCGTCGGCGCTCCTCGCCGCCGTCGAGCGCCCGGAGACCGCGGGGCGCACCTACGAACTCGGCACCGACGCCGCCGTGACCCTCGCGGAGATCGTCTCCCTCATCGAGGAGCGCATCGGCGTGCGGAGGATGCGGGTCCCTCTTCCGCTGGGCCTCTGTCGGGCCGCCGCCGCCGCCCTCGAGGCGGTCTCCCGCCACCCCATCCTGTTCGCCGAGCAGGTGAAGGCCATGCAGGCGGAGGTCGCCCCGCCGGACACGGGCCCCGCGAAGGCGGACCTCGGCTTCTCCACGCCCCCCTTCCCCGCGGGCCTCGACGCGCTCGTGGCCACGTGGGACCCGGCCCTGCGGGGGGCCTGACGGGGCCGTCAGCGGGAGTCGGCGTGGGCCCGCAGGAGCCGTCCGTGGTGGCCCGTGGAGTAGCGCGCCAGCACGCGGAGGCAGCGGAGTCCGTAGCCGACGGGGTTCAGGTGGGAGACCTCGTCCGCGTATCGCGTCGGGATGGCGACCTCGCCGATGCGGAGGCCGGCGGCGCGGGCGCACGCGATGGCCTCCAGGTCGAAGTCGAACGACCCGCTGAGCCGCGCGAAGGGCACCGTGTCCAGCGCCCGCCGCCCGTAGAGGATCATCCCGCTGTGGTAGTCCGTCATGCGGAGGCCGAACACGAGGTTCTCCAGCGCGACGAGCCCGTGGCCCGCGAGCACCTTGTAGAGGGGCATCCCGCCGGCCCGGGCGGCGCCGGAGGCGTGCCGCGAGCCCTGCACGAGATCGAGTCCTCCCTCGGCGGCGGCCAGGAGGTCGGGGATCGACTCGGGGGCGTACTGGCCGTCGGCGTGCAGGCAGAGGGCGTACCGGATCGGCTCCGCGGCCACGCGCTGCAGCCCCTCCAGGACCGCCGCGCCGTAGCCCCGGTTGGCGGGAAAGGAGTGCACGCGGATGGCCGGACGGCGGGCCGCCGCCCGCGCGGCGGCCGCTCCGGTCCCGTCGCTGCTCCCGTCGTTCACGATCCAGAACACGCGGACGCGGGCCCAGACCGCCGGGGGGACGCGATCCACCGTCGCCTCCAGCTGGCGCTCGGCGTCGTACGCCGGCATGAACACGCCGAGGTCGCCGTCGCCCCCGGTCGCTCCGTCAGCGGACGAGGGAACCGTAGGCCTCCTCGTACGCGGCCAGCGTGCGGTCCAGCGCGTCCGCGAGGGGGACGCGGGGCTCCCAGCCGAGGAGTTCCCGCGCGAGGGCGATGTCCGGGACGCGGCGGTCGCTGTCCTCGTACCCCTCGCCGTAGAACTCCAGCGACGTGACGTGCTCGTGGGTGTGGGGCCAGGGGCGCCCGTGGCGGCGCACCCAGGCCGCGGTGACGGCGTCGGCCAGCGCGGCGATGGTGACTTCGTTCGCGGGATTGCCCACGTTGAAGGTCCGTCCCTCCGACGCCGCGGGGCGGTCGAGCATGCGCGCGACGGCGTCCACTGCGTCGTCGATGTGGACGAAGGTGCGCCGCGCGGTCCCGCCGTCCACGAGCCGCAGCGGGCGATCGCGCAGCAGCGCCTCCATGAAGCAGGCGAGCACGCGCGGCGTCCCGTCGCCGTCCACGCCGGGGATGAAGTCCATGCGCGGCCCGATGAAGTTGAAGGGGCGGATGACGGTCCACCGCAGGCCGTTCTCCCGCCCCTCGGCGCGGATCCACCGCTCCAGCAACTGCTTGGCGGCGGCGTAGCACCAGCGCTCGCGGTGCACCGGTCCGAGCAGGAGCGGCGTCGTCTCCTCGGAGAGCAGCACGTGGGAAACGGCGTCGTGCAGCGGCGAGCCCGCCGGGGCGTAACTGGCGAGCGTGCGGCCGTAGACCTCGCAGGTGGAGAAGTGGACGAGGCGTCGACCCTCCTCGCGACACAACCGCACCACGGGGAGCGCCGCCAGGAAGTTCGACTCCATGGTCGCCAGGGCCGTCGTGTTGTAGCGGGCGGGATTGCAGATGGCCGCCAGGTTGACGACGACGCCGGCCTCCCGGACGAGGGGCCGGAGGCGGGCCTCGTCCGCGAGGTCGAACTCGAGGTACCGGAACCGCGGCCGCGGGAGCAGGTGGCGGACCTTCTCCGGACGGAGGTCCACGCCCACCACGTCCCGGCCGCCGTCGGCGAGAAGCCGCTCCGCCAGGTGGGACCCGATGAATCCGCCGGCGCCGAGCAGCAGCGCGGGGCCGGACGGGGCGGCGGGGGTCGACACGGTCGCGTGCTCCTCCTGCAGGGATGCGGCCGCGGGTCAGGCCGGTCGCCGGCCCGGTGGCCAAGTCCCCCGGGGGGGGCGGCGACCCGGGAGTCCCGCCACCCCGTCGGTCCGCGCCTCCTCCGTCGTCGTCGGCCCGGCGGGCCTCCCGGGGAGTCGGCACGATAACACCGGGGCGTTCGGCGGTGCCGTTCTCGCCGGCGCGATGGGGGGCGGTGGAACGCCGGTCGCGGCCCGCGGGAATCGCGTCCCCACGACCGCGCCGCGGACACCGCCTGCCACGCCACCGCGCCCCCGCAGGGCGGACGGCGCGGGTTGGTGCCCCCTCCAGGACTCGAACCTGGGACCCAGTGATTAAGAGTCACTTGCTCTACCAACTGAGCTAAGGAGGCACCGTTGCACGACTCCAGGGTGGGGTGAGCGACGGGATTCGAACCCGCGACCTGGTGAGCCACAGTCACCCGCTCTAACCAACTGAGCTACGCCCACCACCGATGGCGCGCCGGGGAGGACTCGAACCTCCGACCGGCGGATTAGAAATCCGCTGCTCTGTCCTGCTGAGCTACCGGCGCCCGGGTGGTCGGGGCGAGTGGACTTGAACCACCGGCCTCCTGCTCCCAAAGCAGGCGCTCTACCAGGCTGAGCTACGCCCCGACCGCGCGCCCGACTGCGCGGCCGACAACGGTATCCGCAACTGAGAAAGATCTCGCGTGGTCTCCCCCGCGGGCCGCGCATGATCGCGGCCTCCCGGATCGGCGGCAAGGTTCTTCCGATGGGCGGAAGAGCCTCGTCCCGCCGCGCGCGCGTCGCTACGCTCGACGCATGAAAGTCCTCGTCCTCGGTGGCGGCGGGCGCGAGCACGCCATCGGCGTCGCCCTGGCCCGGAGCCCGCTGCGGCCCCACCTCGTGTTCGCCCCCGGGAACGCGGGGACGGCGGCGCTGGGCCGCTGCCTGAGGGTGGCGCCCGCGGATCTCCCCGCGGTGCGAGCCCTCTGCGCCGCGGAGAAGCCGGACCTCGTGGTGGTGGGCCCCGAGGATCCCCTGTGCGCCGGCCTCGCGGACCTCCTCGAGAAGGACGGCATCCGCGTGTTCGGCCCCGGCGCCGCGGGCGCCGCCATCGAGGGCTCCAAGGCGTTCGCCAAGGGCATCATGGCCCGCTACCTCATCCCGACGGCGGCGTCCCGCACGTTCCGCGAAGTGGGGCCGGCGCGCCGCCACCTCCGCGAGGTGCCCGGCCCCGTGGTCGTCAAGGCGGACGGGCTCTGCGGCGGGAAGGGAGTCGTGGTCGCCGACGACACCGCGGAGGCCGAGCAGGCGGTGGACGACATGCTCATCGCGCGCCGGTTCGGCGAGGCCGGGGCCTGCATCGTCATCGAGGAGCGGCTCACGGGGCAGGAAGCCAGCGTGATGGCACTGACCGACGGTCGCACCATCGCCATCCTCGACGCCGCCCAGGACCACAAGCGCATCCTCGACGGCGACCGGGGCCCGAACACGGGCGGCATGGGCACCTACAGTCCGGCGCCCGTCGTGAACGACCGCGTCATGGAACAGGTCGAACGGGACGTGCTCGTGCCGCTGGTCCACGGGCTGGGCCGCGAGAAGCGGCCCTACCGCGGCGTCGTGTTCGCGGGGCTGATGATCACCAAGGGAGGCGTGCGCGTCCTGGAGTTCAACTGCCGGTTCGGCGATCCCGAGGCGCAGGTGGTCCTCACGCGCCTCCGCTCCGACCTTCTGGATCTCATGCTCGCGACCGTCGAGGGGAGACTCTCCCGGTGCACCCTGGAGTGGGATCCGAGACCCGCCGTCTGCGTCGTGCTCGCCTCCGCCGGCTATCCCGCCACGTCCACGAAGGGCGTCCCCATCCACGGCGTCGAGGAGGCCGCCGCGCTGGGGGACGTCCACGTGTTCCACGCCGGGACCGCCATGGTCGACGGCCGGCTCGTCACCGACGGCGGCCGCGTCCTCGGTGTCACCGCGCTGGGGGCGGACCTCGCGGCGGCGCGGGATCGCGCCTACGAGGCGGTGGCGCGCATCCGCTTCGAGGGAATGCAGTACCGGGGCGACATCGCCGAGCGGGCCATCCGGTAGCCGCTCACCGGGGCGGTCCGACGGCCCCGGCGGGCGGGTGTACGATCCCGGGGTCCCGGAGGAGCGCCCATGACCACCACCGTCCGCCGCGCGCTGCTGCCCCTGGCCGTCGTCGCCGCCCTCGCCGCGCCGCCTCTCCGTGCCGGGGACCCGAAGCCGGCGAAGCCGGGGGGCGCCCCGGCGGCGTCCGCCGCGAACGCCCCGGCGCGGCCGGCCCCGACCCCGCTCCCGCGCTCGCTGGAGGAGGCCCTGCGCCTGCTCGATGCGCGCCGGCTCTCGGTGCAGTTCGACGACGTGCCCCTCCCCGATGCGGTCCGCCACCTGGCGACTCTCACGGGCATGAACATCCTCGTGGGCCCCGCGCTGCTCCGGGACGGCGGGGCGGACCTCCGCGTGCGGATGCGCCTGCGGGACGTCACCGCCCGTGCGGCGATGGAGTTCCTGGTCGAGTCCGGCGGGCTCGGTCTGCGCGTGGAGCGCGGGATCCTGCTGGTCACCACGCGGAAGGACGCCCTGGGCCGCCCCGTCCTGCGCCTCTACTCCGTGGCCTCCCTCACGATGCCCATCCGCGACTTCCCCGCCCCGGACCTGATGCTGCGGCCGGCGGGATCGGAGCGCGTCGTCGAGGAGGAGACGCCCGTCAAGCCGGCCTTCTCCGACGCCGACGACATCCTGGCCCTCATCAAGGACACCACGGGCGCGGGCACCTGGGCCGACGACGGCATCTCCGCCTCCGTCATGCGGGACTGGATCGTCGTGAAGCAGTATCCCGGCGTCCAGCGGGAGATCGCCCGCCTGCTCGACCTGCTCCGCGCCTCGCGCTAGTCGGGCCAGCCCGCCGGGCGTCGGCCCGCGCGCCCGCGACCCGTGCCTATTCGCCGCCGCCGCGCGGGGGACGGGGATACGCTCTCCCCGTGCATCGCCACCTGCGGCAGGTCGAGGAGGTGCTCCGCGCCCGGGGCGTGCGGATCACGGGACCGCGGCGGCGCCTCGTGGAGGAGATCCTCGGGCTCCGCGGCCACTTCACCGCGGACGACCTCATCGCCCGGATGCGGGAGGCGAAACTCTCCGCCAGCAAGGCGACCGTGTACCGGACCCTCGCGCTGCTCGTCGACGCCGGCCACCTGGAGCCGCGGGAGTTCGAGCGGGGTCCGCTGCGCTACGAGGTCGTCATCGGCCGGGACCACCACGACCACATGATCTGCACCGGCTGCGGCGCGGTCCACGAGTTCGTGGACGACGAGATCGAGCGGCTGCAGGAACTGGCGTGCACCGCCGTCGGCTTCCGGATGCTGGGACACTCCCACCGGATCTTCGGCCTCTGCGCGCGCTGCGTCGCGCGGGGCCGCGCGCCGCAGGCGTCGGCGCCCGCCATCACGGCCGCGCCGCCTCCCCCACGAGGAAGGCGGTCACGGCCTCCCGCTCCTCCGCCGTCAACCCGGCGCGGGGGGCGAACTTCCTGACCAGCCCGGGCCACTCCGCGGGGGAGTAGTCCCGCGGATCCCACGGGGGGTGGCAGAGCGCGCACCGTGCCGCGTACACGGCGGCGCCGTCCACGGGAGCGGCTCCCGTCGTCGCGCTCGCGCATCCGGCCGCCAGGGCGAGGGTCGCGAGGACCGCCACCGTCCCGGCCACGGGGGCGCGCGCCGGTCCCCCCGGGCCCGCGGACGGCGGCGGCAACGGCGGGCTAGAAGTAGGTCGCAAGGGACACCACCCACTGCGCGAGATCCCGCGACCCGCGGCCGGGGAACGCGGAGCGCTCCATGCGCCGCTCCACGCGGATGACCGTCTTCGGGGAGATGCGGAGCGCCAGGCCCACGGTCCACGCGCGGGAGTCGTCCTCCAGGGACGCGGCATGCACGCGGGCGTTGAGGTCGTTCCACTCGTACCGGACCGCCAGCGTCAGCGTCGACGAGGGGCCCAGGATCCCGTCGCGGTCGGACCCCAGCCCCTCCAGCAGCCGCGTGTCCACCTGCACGAACCCGCCGTGGGACTGCGTCGGGAACGTGGCCACGGGCTGCGAGGCGGGGCGGTCGTAGCCGAACCGCGCCCACTCGAAGATGAGGTCGAACCGCCCCCGCGTGAGCTTGCCGTCGAACCCGTACCCGACCATCCGCACCGCCCCGGGGCGCGGCGTCGCGCCGGAGGACTCCATGCGGCCGGTGGCGTAGGAGGCCCCGATGTCGGCGGCGTCGAGGAACGGGATGCGCGGCGCCAGCCCGACGCGGGCCCAGACCGTCTTGTTGGAGTTGATGTCCTCGCGGAAGTCCTGCCGCGCGCCGGAGAACGACGAGTTCGTCACGCCGTCCTTCATGCCGTTGGTGAGGGCGACGTTGTAGTTGAAGGTCGTGCCGCCGTCCCCCAGCGGGATGACGCCCTCGCTCCCGATGCCGGGCTGCTGCAGGGCCGCCTTGAACACGCGCGTCGCCGTGGTGGGGCGGTCCTGGAGGTTCCAGATCGGATCGTCGTGGTAGAGGTTGTAGCGGAGGAACGGGATCAGCACGATGCCGGCCCTGGGGACGAAGGCGTCGGCCACCTTGAAGCGGACCTCCGCGTACTCGACGAGGACCTCCTGCCCGCGGAGGAAGCCCGCATCGGCGCCGCCGCGCTCGAACTCGATCTCCGTAGCGAACTCGACCCCCGGCGACACGTCGAACGCGAACTGGGGCACGACGCGGAGCCCTTCGAAGGAGGAGTACTTCCCGTCCTGGTCCGCCGCGCGGTAGAGGACCGACATGTAGCCGCCGAACCGGAAGCGGGAGTTGGCGGGGCGGGGGACCCCGGCGAGCGTGTAGAGGTCCGTGCCCGCCGCCTCGCGCGCCTCGAGGTAGCGCTTCACCGCGTCGTCGATGCTCCCCTCGGTGGGCGGGCCGGCCGCGTCGAGCCTCCGTTCCAGCGCCTCGATCCGATCGGCCTGGCGCCGGATGATGTCGCGCAGATCCCCGTCGTCGTCGGCGGGGTCCGGGCCGGGGCCGGCGAGCGCGGGGGCCGAAAGGGCCATCAGCGCGGCGAGCAGGAGCGGGGAGACGACGGCGACGGGGCGGGGCATCGTTCACCTCCAGGGGCTGCCGGGGACGCGACCGGGGGCAGGAGGATAATGAGACTGAGACTCAGTATCAACAAAATCGCCGGCCGCCGGGAAGTCGAGTCCTCCGTCGGCGGCGGCGCGGCGCGGTACAACCTCCCGACACGGGCCGACCGGCCCGCGGGCCCCGGGGCGGGCACAGGCATTGCGCGGGGGGCCCGCGTGAGAGGCGGAACATGAGGACGAACGGCCGTTCCCTGGCGTCCCTGGCACTGGCGGTCCTTCTCGCTGCGGGCTGCGGGCCCGACGGGGAGGACCCGGCGGCGGGGCGATCCCTCGCCGGCGGCGGAGGTCCCGGTGCCGCGGGGGGCGGCGGGGCGCGGGGGCGGACGGACGGCTCCGCGCCGCCGCCGCGGAGCGGGGCGGCGGACGGGCAGGGACCCTCCCGACTGCCGCAGGGCGGACCGCCGGTGGATGTCTCGCCGGAGGCGCGGGCGGCGGCCTACGAGCGGGGGCTCGCCTTCCTCCGCCAGGCGGCCGTCGACGGAGCCTGGGGAGTTCCCGCGTCCAGGGGCCGCCCCCCCCGGCGGGAGGCGAGCATTACGGCCCTCGCGTTGACCGCGTTCCGGAGCCGCCCCGCGGGCGCCGCGGCGGAGGACGGGCCCCTGCTCGCCTCCGCCGCCGACTGGCTGGCGTCCCTCCAGGGAGCCGACGGTGGGATCCACGAGGGGTCGAACCCGACCTACACCACCGCCCTCGCGGTGGAGGCTCTGGCGGCGGACGGCGCGCCCGCGCGGGCGGAAGTGGTGGCGAAGGCGGTCTCGTTCCTGCGCCGCATGCAGTTCGGCGAGGACGGCGGGGAGGGACGGGTCGTCCAGCGGGCGGACCCGCGGTACGGGGGCTTCGCCGCCGGACCCGACGGGACGGAGGCCGATCTCTCCCACTCCCAGTTCGCCGCGGATGCCCTCCGGGCCGTCGGCGCGGGGACCGAGGACCCCGCGTTCCGCCGGCTGGTGACCTTCCTCGACCGCTGCCAGAACCGTCGGGCCAACGAGACCGAGGGGGAGCCCAGGGAGTGGAAGGAGGGCGACGTCACCCTCCTCCGCTCCGCCGACGGCGGCGCCGGGTTCGCCCCCGGCGTGAGCAAGGCCGGCTCCGTTCTCCGGCCCGACGGCCGCCGGGAACTCCGCTCCTACGGCTCCATGACGTTCGCGCTGCTGAAGTGCTACGCGCTGGCCGGGATCCCCCGGGAGGACGGCCGCGTGCGGGACGCCCTGCGCTGGGTCCGGGGCCGGTACTCGTGGCGCTCCAATCCCGGCTTCGACGGGCCGCGGGAGGGGCTCCAGGGCCTCTTCTACTACTACGCGACGGGGGCCCGGGCCCTCGCCCTGCTGGGGCCGGGAGCGGCCGGACAGGCGGCCCCCGGTCGGGACCGGAACTGGAAGGAGGACCTGGCCGGCGTCCTCCTGCGGCGGCAGGCCGCGGACGGATCCTGGAGCAACGCGGCGGACACCTGGATGGAGCCCCTGCCGGCGGTGGCGACGGGGTACGCGCTGCGGGCCCTGGCGGAGACGCTCCGGTGACCGTCACCCCGGGGGAGGCCGCGGCGGCGCTCCTCCTCGGGACGGCGGTGGCCGCCGTCGGCGTCCCCGCCCTGGGTCCCCTGCGATGCGGGGCCGACGCCGCCCGCGCCGTCGCCCTGGGCGCCGCGGGCCTGCTGCCGGGAGTCCTTCTCGCCACCCTCGCCGCCGGGGCGGGGCCGGCGCTGCGGGCGTCGGCCCCCTGTGTCGCCCTCGTGGCCGTCTCCTGGGGCGCCGCGGCGGCGGTCCGCGCGGCGGGGATGCCCGGCGGGGGCTCTGCGGCCCTGGCGGGGCTCCTCTCCATGGCCCTCCTGGCGCTGCCCTTCCTGGGGGACCCGCTGGTGGAGCCCGGGGGCGCGGGCCGGGCGTCCCCAGGCGCCGTCCGCTGGCTGCTCGCCGCATGCCCCATGGCGGGCGCCGTCGGCGGCGGCCTGGAGGTGGACCTCCTCCGGGCGCCCCGGGCGTACGGGGGATCCGGCGGCGGTCTCTCCAGCATCGGTGCGTACCACCGGTACGCGTACCCCGATCCCCTGGTCCAGGCCGGCGGGTGCCTCGCCGTCGCCGCCCTGCTGGGTACGACCTCTTCGCTGGTCCGCCGGCGCCGCCGGGCGTAGGATTCCGGCGAACGGCGGCGGGCAGGCCCAGGGAGGCTCCATGGCGGACACGGTCCGGCGAAAGGTCTTCCTCACGTTCCCGCAGCGGCTCATCAAGGAGCCCGTGATCTACAACCTCGGCAACGCGTTCCGCATCGTCACGAACATCCGCGGCGCCAGCGTCACCGACGAGATCGCCCTCGTCGCCCTCCTCATCGAGGGAGAGGCGGCGGAAGTGGACCGCGCGCTGGATCACCTCGAACGCACGGGCGTGAAGGTGGAGCACCTCGAGGACGACTGAAGGGCCGTGAGCGAAACGGCCCGCTCACGGCCTTGTAAGCGGCGACGACTTGCCGGTAGGCGGAGGGGTGGCGGGGCAGCGGTTCCGCCACATCGAAGGGACTCCCGCCCATGGTGCGCGTCCTCGGGCGCTTCCGGTCCCCGATGGAATCGCACGATCGTCAAGAACTCCTGAGCCGCCCCCTCTACAGAGAGTGTGAGCCGGCCGTCGGGCTCACTCGCTCTGCGCGAATCGACGTCGGCCGCGGTCTCGGGTCCGGTCGGACCGAGGCGGTCGGGGAGTCGGGGGACACCCCCCCCCTGCGAACGCGACGGCCCGCCGTGCTCCTCCCCACCCCGGGGTGGAGGTGCGGGTCGCACCACAACCGGTTGGGGGGTTGGGGTGGAACGGGCCCGACCGCTGTGGGGCGGGGGGTGGGGGGGAAGGGTAATTTCTCCTTGACGGCCCCTTGACTTCTGCTAGTCTTCCGCGCAAGCGCCGAGGGCCGCACAGGGCACGCGGTCGAGCCGCGGTGGCGGGCTTTCGGCAGGTTCGGTCAGGAGGAGGAACCCATGGCCATGGGTAGGACTCTGGGTCTTGCCCTTGCGGGGTGCGGTCTGCTCGCTTCGATGCCTTCCGTTGCGCTGGCGGGCGACGAGGACGCGTCCCTCAAGGATCG
This sequence comes from uncultured Planctomycetota bacterium, assembly GCA_964607145.1. Lineage (GTDB taxonomy): Bacteria > Planctomycetota > JAJSAM01 > JAJSAM01 > JAKLKS01 > CAZSIX01. The sequence goes on from CAZSIX010000010.1 coordinate 76,329, forward strand.
GATCCGCCAGCTCGAGGAGCAGGTGGAGCAGTTGCGGAGCGCTCTCGTGGAGCGTGGCACCGGCGAGAGCCGGCCGCTGGCGGAGCAGATCGACCGCTACCTGCAGGAGCAGGAGAAGGGCGCCTTCTGGCGCGACCGCAACGGGAACCCGCTCTCCAAGAGCGTGAGCTCGATGTGGATCACGGGCTCGCTGCGTACGCGGCCGGAGTGGTGGGACAACTTCGCCGACTTCAGCGATGCCACCGACGACACCGGGCTCCAGACGTTCACCCGGGCGCGGCTCGGCATCGGCGCCAACCTCTCCAAGGGCGCGTCGGTGTACCTCGAGCTGAACATGCCCGGCTCCTGGGGAGACTCGGTGACCACGTACGGCAACGACGGCGGCTCCCTCGTCACCCCTGCGCTCTACCAGGCGTACGCGAAGGGACTCCTGGCGGACACGCTCGGCATGGGGACCCAGGTCGGGCGCTTCGAGATGGTCTACGGCGACGAGTACGTCATCGGCGACTCGAACTTCTCCCAGTTCGGCATGTACTTCGACGGCGTCCGGCTCTCGAAGGACATGGGCGGCGGGAAGAACAGCGTCGACATCATCTACGCCAAGCTCGTCGAGGGCTTCAAGGGCTCGGGCGTGGACGACAACGTCTACCTGCTCGGCGCCTACGCCACCATGGGCGAGCAGAAGATGGACGCCTACTACCTGCTCGTGAAGAACAACCAGGACGCGGCGTTCGGCACCCTCGGCACCGTCCGCGACGTCCACACCCTGGGCGTCCGGTCCTGGGGCGGTCCGGAGACGGGCACCGGGTTCGGCTGGAACGCCAACGTGAACGCCCAGTTCGCGCGGGATCTCGCCTACTCGTTCGACGGGACCGGCTGGTTCCGCCTGAGCGACTCCGGTCCCAAGCCGAAGGTCTGGGGCCAGCTCGCCTACGCCTACGGTGACAAGGACGCCACGGACACCTCGTACATCCCGCTCTTCCAGGACGCCCACGGCCGGTACGGCTACTCCGACCTGTGGACGTTCTCCAACCTCATCGTGGCCGGCCTCGGCTTCGAGATGTCGCCCGCCGACAACACCACCATGGGGGTCTCGGGCCGCTCGTACCACCTGGCTCGCGTTCCCGCCGGAAGCCCGGCGGGCAAGTCCGACCGGCTGGCGTGGGAGTGGAACGTCTACGTCCGCCACGACTGGTCGGAGAACGTGGCCATCGAGGCGGCCTACGCGTACGTGCAGTGGCGGAGCAGCAACACGACGGGCGTGGACGACGTGCAGCGCGCCTACGTGAACGTGGTGGTCTCCTTCTAGCCACCGTCTTCGAGCGCTCCACCGGGGCCGGGCGGGAAACCGCCCGGCCCCTTCGATTCCCGGCTCCTCGACGTCACCCGGGATCGTGGCTCGCCGCCCGCGACGGCCGGTAGGATGGGACCGTCATCGTCGTCCCCACCCAGCGGAGGGTTCATGGCCGACTCCATCGTCTCGTGCCCCGGCTGCGGCAAGCGGTACTCCGTGCCGGAGGGCGTCCCGCCGGGTCAGTTCCAGTGCCAGGACTGCTCCGCCGTGGTCCCGTACGGGCAGCCCGCCGCGGCCGCTGCCGCAGCCCCCGCCGCTGCGCCCGCCGGCGCGCGCGCCGGGAAGCCGTCGGGAGGTCGCAAGCGCCGACGGGGCGGCCGCGGGCGGGACGAGGACGAGGGGGACGACGATCGCGGCCGCAAGCGCGGGGCCGCGGCGGGGGGTGCGAAGAAGCAGGACCCGATGCCCTACGTGCTGGGCATCGTGGCGGTCGGCCTCGTGGCGATCATCGGCGTCATCCTCGCCAACCGCAACGCGGACAAGGGCAAGGGCGGCACCGCGGACACGGTCGCGTCGACGAGCCGGGGAGGAGGAGGCCTCCGGGCGGGCGAGTTCGGCGGGGAGCCCGTCCCCGAGCCCGCGGCCGCCGCGACGCCGAAGGGAACGCCGCTCCTCGATCCGGGCGGCGGGAGCAAGCCCGTGCGCGAGGAGCCGGAGGACCCCATGGCGGTCGGGCCGGGGGCGAGGCGCAAGGAGAACACGCGGTCCGACGAGGATCTCAAGTACGAGGCGGCGGCCAATCCCCCCACGGGCGGCAACTACGGCAAGAGCGTGGACGAACTCCGGACCCTGGTGCGCTCGGACCGCGCGTCCGTGGTCGTCCCCCTCGAGCACCTGCCCGACAGCGGCGAGGACGTCCGCCGCGAGGTGGACTCGCTGGTCGCGGTCGTCGCCAACCCCGACGCCGGCGGGGAGTTCATCAAGGCCCAGGTGCGGCTCATCGAGATCGGCCGCCCGGCGGTCCCGCGGCTCCTCTCCGCGGTGGCAAAGCTGGACTTCTCGAAGCACGAATCCATGGTCGATGCCCGCGACCCCTGCGTCGTCGCGGACGCGGTCGATTCGACGCTGCGCGAGATCACCGGGATGACGAAGTACACGAAGCTCCAGTACAACCCCCAGGGCAAGCTCCACGTCTACGTGAAGGTCATCGAGAACTGGTACATCTGGTGGCTGAACACGGGCTACGAGCGCGCCCGCTTCTCCAAGCCGAAGGACCGCGAGGAGGGGGGCGAGGAGGAGCTGTAGTCCCCGCCGCCGCGTTCCCCCGCTCCACCGTGTCCGCGAACCCGTTCCGCATCGTGAGCGGGATGGTCCCGCGCGGGGATCAGCCCGCCGCCATCGACGCCCTCGCGGCGGCCGCCGCGACCGGGCCCGGCCACCAGGTCCTGCTGGGCGTGACGGGCAGCGGCAAGACGTACACGGTGGCCCACGTCCTGGAGCGCCTCGGGCTCCCGACGCTGATCCTGGCGCCCAACAAGACCCTCGCCGCCCAGCTCCACGGCGAGTTCCGCGAACTCTTCCCGGACGCCGCGGTGGAGTACTTCGTCTCCTACTACGACTACTACCAGCCCGAGGCGTACATCCCCTCGACGGACACGTACATCGAGAAGGACGCGAGCATCAACGAGCGCATCGACCGCCTGCGGCACAGCGCGACGCGCAGCGTGCTCGAGCGCAAGGACGTGATCGTCGTCGCCACGGTGTCGGCGATCTACGGGCTCGGATCGCCGGGATCCTACGGGGGGATGGGTGTCCGCGTCGCGTCGGGGGACGGGCTCGAGCGGGACGAGTTCCTGCGCGCCCTCGCCCGGATCCAGTACCGCCGACGGGACATGGAACTCGGCCGCGGCTGCTTCCGCGTCCGCGGCGACACGGTGGACGTGTTCCCGGTCTACGAGGACGAGCGCGTGGTCCGCGTGAGGTTCTTCGGCGACGAGGTGGAGGCGGTGTCCATGGTCGACCCGCTCACGGGGGAGGTGCTGGAGGACCCGGCGGCCGCGATCATCCATCCGGCGAGCCACTTCGTCACCCCCCGCGACCGGCTCGACGCGGCGTGCGACGGAATCGAGGCCGAACTGGAGGAGCGTCTCCGGGAACTGGCCGTCGCGCGCAAGCCCGCCGAGGCGGATCGCCTGGAACGGCGCACCCGCCACGACCTGGAACTGCTGCGCACGATGGGGTTCTGCCCCGGCGTCGAGAACTACTCGCGGCACCTCGATGGACGCGCGCCGGGGGAGCCGCCCGCGACGCTCTTCTCCTACTTCCCGCCCGACGCGCTGATCGTCGTGGACGAGAGCCACGTCACCATCCCCCAGCTCGGCGGGATGTATCGGGGGGACCGGGCGCGCAAGGAGGTCCTCGTCGAGTACGGGTTCCGGCTCCCGTCGGCGCTGGACAACCGGCCGCTGCGGTTCGAGGAGTGGGAGGCGCTCCTCGGCCGCGTGCTGCACGTCTCCGCGACGCCGGGTCCGTGGGAGAGGGAGAAGGCGGGCGGTCGCGTCGTGGAGCAGGTGGTGCGCCCCACGTTCCTCCTGGATCCGCCCGTGGAGGTCCGGCCCGCGCGGGGCCAGGTGGACGACCTCCTGGCGGAGTGCCGGGCCGTCGCCGCCCGGGGATTCCGCGTGCTCGTCACGACGCTGACCAAGCGCATGGCGGAGGAACTCACCGAGTACCTCACGGAGGCGGGACTGCGGACGCGCTACCTCCACGCCGACGTGGAGACCATCGAGCGCTCGGAGATCCTGCGGGACCTCCGGCTCGGGGTGTTCGACGTGCTCGTCGGGATCAACCTCCTCCGCGAGGGGCTCGATCTCCCGGAAGTCGCGCTGGTGGCGGTGCTGGACGCGGACCGGGAGGGGTTCCTCCGCAGCGAACGATCGCTCATCCAGGTGTTCGGGCGCGCGGCGCGGAACCTGGAGGGCCGGGTCGTGCTCTACGCCGACGGGTGGACGGATTCCATGCGGCGCGCGGTGGCGGAGACGGAGCGCCGCCGTACCGTGCAGGCGGCCCACAACGCGCGCCACGGGGTCGTGCCGACCACCGTGACGACGCCGGTCCGCGCCTCCATGTTCATCCCCGAGGCGGAGGAGGGGGAGCGCGTCGCGGCCCCCGCGGATCCCGCGGCGACGCGCGCCCGCGTGGAAGCGCTCCGCAAGGGGATGCACGCGGCGGCGGCCCGCCTGGAGTTCGAGGAGGCGGCCCGACTGCGGGACGAGATGCTCCGCCTCGAGCGCGAAGAGACGGGCGCGTGAGCGGCGGCCAGGCCCTGGACCCGCGCGTGGCGGAGCGGGCGGCGGCACTGCCGCGCTCCCCCGGCGTCTACCTCTTCACGGACGCGAACCGGCGGGTGCTCTACGTCGGGAAGGCGGCGGACCTCCGCGCGCGGGTGGCGCAGTACGTGGCCGGGGGGGACGGGCGCGCCACGGTGCCGGCGTTCCTGGAGCGATCCCGCGACGTCGAGTTCATGGTGACGCGCACCGAGGCCGAGGCGCTGCTCCTCGAGAACACCCTCATCAAGCGCCACCGCCCGCCCTGGAACGTGCGCCTCCGCGACGACAAGGCGTATCCCTGCCTCCGGCTGGACCTGCGCCACGAGTTCCCGCGGTTCACCGTGGTGAGGCGGTTCCGGCGGGACGGCGCCCTCTACTTCGGTCCCTTCGCCGACGCCGGCGCGCTCCGCCGGACCATGCGGGCGCTCCGCGTCGTCTACCCGCTCCGATCCTGCTCCGATCGCTTCCTGGAGAGCCGCACGCGCCCCTGCCTCTACCACGAGATCGGGAGGTGCAACGCGCCGTGCGTCGGGCTCGTCACGCCCGCCGCGTACGCCACGCTCGTGGCCGACGTCGTCGCACTCCTCCGCGGGGACGCCGCGGAACTCCTGGAGACCCTCGGTCGGCGCATGGAGGCCGCGTCCGCCGGTCTCCGGTTCGAGGAGGCGGCCCTGCTGCGCGACCGCATCCGGGCCGTGGAGCGCACCGCCGATCGGCAGACCGTGGCCGGCGCCGACGGCGTGGACCGGGACGCCGTGGCCTTCCGCCGCGAGGGGGAGGCGTGGCACGCCGGGGTGGTGTTCCTCCGGCAGGGGGCGCTGGCGTCGTTCCGCGCGCACCGCCTGTCCGCGCGGGCCGGCGGGGTCGGTGGCGACGGGGAGGCGCTGCGGTCGTTCCTCGCGCAGTTCTACGAGCGGGGGAAGGAGGTCCCCGCCGAGATCCTCGTCTCCGCCGAGCCGGCGGACCTTCCCGCGCTGGAGGCGTTCCTGGCCGCGCGGCGGGGAGGTGCGGTCTCGGTGCGGGTGCCGCGCCGCGGCGTGGGGCTCGACCTGCTCCGGCACGCGGAGCGGAACCTCATGGCGGCGCTGAAGGCGGCCGACCCGGAGGCGGACGGCGCGCGCGCCGCGGAGGCGTTGCGGGCGCGTCTCGGGCTTCCGTCCCCGCCGCGGCGCATCGAGTGCATCGACGTGTCCAACCTCGGGGACCGGGACGCCGTCGCCTCGCGCGTGGTGGCGGAGGACGGCCTCCTGCGATCCGACGAGACGCGCACGCTCATCGTCCGCCGCGCGGCGGGGCAGGACGACTTCGCCGGCGTGCGCGAGGCGGTCGAACGGCGGCTCCGCGACCGCGCCACCTTCGGGGAGCCCCCCGATCTCCTGCTCGTGGACGGGGGACGCGGGCAGTTGACCGCGGCGCGGCAGGGCGCCGCGGCTGCGGGGGCGGCGGACGTCCCCCTCGCGGGCCTCGCGAAGGCGCGGAAGGGGCGGGCCGGCGACGGAGACCGGGAGCGCGTCTTCCTCGCGCCGACGGGCGCGCCCGTCGTGTTCCCCCCCGGCGCGCCGGAGACGCTGCTGCTGGAGCGGGTCCGCGACGAGGCCCATCGCGTGGCCATCGGGTTCCACCGGAAGCGGCGCTCCGGCACGTCCCTGGCGTCCGTCCTCGACACCATCCCCGGACTCGGTCCCTCGCGCCGCACGGCGCTCCTGCGCAGGTTCGGCTCCTCCCGCGGCGTCGCCGCCGCCACGGAGGACGAGATCGCCGCGGTGGTGCGGTCCCGGCCCCTGGCGGCGCGGGTGCGGGAGGCGCTCGGGCGGGCGGGAGGCGGCGATTCGTCGGGTGCGTCGCCCGCGGGTCCTACACTCCCGCCATCCCCTCCCCAGGAGCGCTCTCCATGAAGATCTTCGCCGACACCGCCGACGTGAACGAGATCCGCCGTCTCGCCTCCATGGGTCTGGTGGACGGCGTGACCACCAACCCGTCGCTGGTGGCGAAGACCGGACGGGACTACGCCGACGTGGTGCGGGAGATCTGCGACATCGTGGACGGTCCCATCTCGGCGGAGGTGCTCGCCGTGGAGGCGCCGGCCATGGTCGAGGAGGGCCTCCGGTTCGCCGAGCTCCACCCCAACGTCGTGGTGAAGACGCCCATGGGGGCGGAGGGCCTGAAGGCGTGCCGCGAACTGGCGCGCCGCGGGAAGCGGGTCAACATGACCCTCGTCTTCAGCGCCGGGCAGGCGCTCCTCACGGCGAAGGCGGGCGCGTACCTCGTCTCGCCGTTCGTGGGCCGGCTCGACGACGTGAGCGAGGACGGCATGGCGCTCATCTCCGACATCGTGACCATCTACCGCAACTACGGCTACAAGACCGAGGTCCTCGTCGCCAGCGTCCGCCACCCCATGCACATCGTCGAGTCGGCGCGCCTCGGCGCCGACTGCGTCACGTGCCCGCCGAAGATCATCGAGCAGCTGATGCAGCACCCCCTCACGGACCGGGGGCTCGCCGCGTTCCTGAAGGACTGGGAGAACCGGAAGAAGGGGTAGGTCCGGGGGGAAGGGCGGGAGGGCCGGTCCCCGCCGCCACCGCGGACCTCTATCCCCGCGGATGGAACTTCCGGTGCACCGCACGGAGGCGCGCGGCGTCGGTGTGGGTGTAGATCTGCGTCGTGGCCACGCTGGCGTGTCCCAGCATCTCCTGGACGCTCCGGAGGTCGGCGCCGCCCTCCAGCAGGTGGGTCGCGAAGGAGTGGCGCAGCGTGTGGGTCGAGGCATCCCCGCGGATCCCCGCGGACCGCAGGTGGCGGCGCACGAGGCGCCACACGTCCTCGCGGCGGAGGGGACGTCCCGCCCGCGACAGGAACAGGTGGGGGAGGTCCGCTCCTCCCGCGACGCGATGCCGTCCGTGGTCGAGCCACGCCCGCACGGCGTCCCGGGCGCGGTGACCGAAGGGGACGATGCGCTCCTTGTGCCCCTTGCCGAGGACGCGGAGTACGCCGAGATCGAAGGAGACCCCCTCGCACCGCAGGGACGCCACTTCGCTGGCGCGGAGCCCGCACCCGTAGAGGATCTCGAGGACCGCCCGGTCGCGGCGCCCCAGCACGGTCCGGCCGGAGGGTTGCGCGAGGAGGGTCTCGACCTCGTCCGCGGGGAGGACGGCGGGGAGGCGGCTCCACGTCTTCGGCGGGTCCACGCCTGCGGTGGGGTCCTCCGACGCCAGCCGCTCCGCCACGAGAAACCGGTGGAACGAGCGCAGCGCCGAGAGGGCCCGCGCCTGCGAACGGGGTGACGTCCCCGCCGCGCGGGCCGCCGCCATGTGCGCCACGAGGTCGTCCCGGCGGGCCGCGGCGGGGGAGAGCCCGGCGGACTCGAGGAACCCGATCCACGCGCCCACATCCCGGCCATATGCGGCGACGGAGTTCTCCGCGAGCCCCGCCTCCGACCGGAGGTAGTCGAGCCACGGACGGAGGCCGGATCCGGACGCACGTCGGGCCGGCGGGTCCGTCGGCTGTTCCACCAGGGCTTCATCGCCCGGGGCCCGCAGTCTCCGCACCCCCCGGGACGTAACTCGCGGTGCGGGACGGACTTGCGCATGGCGCAATTTCGTGACAGGGGTCCCCGCCACGGCTAAGATCCCGCCCCCTCCGGGCTCCGGCGCCGGGGGGTGATCGCGCAACTCCGCCTCGGGAGGACGACCGGTGAAGCCGAAGGCCAGGAAGCCCGCCGCAAAGCGTGTCGCCACCTCCCCGGCGAAGGCTCCCCGGCGGGCGGCCCGCGGTTCCCGCGCCGCCTCCAAGGGGGCGAGCACGGGGTCGAAGAAGGCCATCGGCGGGAAGCCCGCCGCCGCGACTCCGCGGCGGAACGCCGCCCCGCCCCCGCGCGCCGCGGCCCCCCGTTCCGTGGCCCCGGCGCCGGCCCCTCCGCCGCTCCGCCACGCGCTGCCCGCCGCCGATCGGGAGAAGTTCCGTCGCGTGCTGGTGGGCCTCCGCAGCAACCGGAGCCACGACAAGGAGAGCCGCGAACGCGAAGCGCTCAAGGCGGCCGGGCAGGACGTGTCCGTGGACCACATGGCGGACTACGGATCCGACAACTACGAGCAGGAGTTCACGCTGGGGCTCATCGAGACCGACGTGGAGACGCTGCGCGACATCGACGACGCGCTCGTCAAGATCGAGCGGGGCGGATTCGGCCTGTGCGAGGAGTGCGGCGAGAAGATCGCGCGCGCGCGGATCGCCGCCATCCCCTACGCCCGCCTCTGCATCTCCTGCAAGATGAAGGAGGAGTAGGGGCCGGCGGGAGCCGGACCGCCGCGCCCTCCGCCACCCTCCTTCGTGCCGCCCCTCCGCGTCCTCTGGTAGGATGCGCCACCCCTCCCCCGTGATGACGGAGTCGAACGGTCCGTGAGCCAGCGGTCGAGCCGCGCCCCCTACCTGTATCTCGCCCTCGTCGCGGCGGCGCTCGACCTGATCACCAAGGAGTGGGTGTTCCGCGCGGTCCCGCTGGGCTCCCACCGGCGCGTCATCGACGGGTTCTTCGACATCTGGCCCCACGTGAACGATCGGGGCCCCTGGTCCTGGGGCTTCGGCGTCGACCCGGGCCTGCTCCGATGGGCGCTCCCCGTGCTTTCCGTCGTGGCCATCGTCGTGCTGTTCCGGCTCCTCCGCGAGGCGCTCCCGGGGGATCGGGCGCGCGCCGTGGGGTTCGCGCTCATCCTCGGAGGCGCCGCCGGAAACCTCTGGGATCGCGTCCTCGCGGCCCTCCTGCCCGCCAGCCACGGCGGAGTCCGCGACTTCCTGCTCTTCCCGACCATCTGGTTCGGCAAGCCGTTCCCGGCCTTCAACCTGGCCGACGCGTGGATCACGGTGGGGGTGGCCGTGGTCGCCTGGCGCATCCTGTTCGAGAACACGCCCGCCCCCGCGGTCGGGACCCCGGGGCCCGCGGGGGCCGCCGAGGCCCGGGGGACGCCGGCGGACGAGGCGGGCACGTGAGCGGCACCCCGACGCCGGGAACCGCCCCGCCGCGGGTCGCCGTGCGGATCGGGACGCTCGGACTGCGCAACCCCATCCTCACGGCCTCCGGAACCTGCGGGAGCGGACTCGAACTCCTCCCCTACGCGGACCTCGCCGCGCTGGGGGGAGTGGTGGGGAAGACGGTGACCCGCAGGCCGCGGCCCGGGAACGCGCCTCCGCGCACCTTCGAGACGCGGGGCGGAATGCTCAACTCCATCGGGCTCCAGAACCCCGGCATCGACGGGTTCCTCGCGGACGTGCTCCCGCGCATCGCCGAGAGCGGGTACGTGTTCATCGCCAACGTGGCCGGCGAGACGGAGGAGGACTTCGCCGACCTCGCCGCGCGCCTCGACGGCCGCCCGGGAGTGGCCGCGGTGGAGGCCAACCTCTCCTGCCCGAACGTCGCCGGGGGGCTCGACTTCTCCATCGACCCGGCCCGCGCGGCGGCCGCGGTCTCCGGGATGCGGCGGGCGACCTCCCTGCCGCTCATCGCCAAACTCTCCCCCAACGTGACCGACGTCCGCCCGCTGGCCCGGGCCTGCGTTGACGCGGGCGCCGACGCGGTCTCCCTGGTCAACACGTACCTCGGTGCGGCCGTGGACTGGAGGCGCCGGCGGCCCGTCTTCGCCCGCGTCGGCGCGGGGCTCTCGGGGCCCTGCATCAAGCCCCTGGCCCTCTACCAGGTCTGGCGCGCCGCGTCCGCCGTGACGGCACCGGTCATCGGGATCGGAGGTATCGAGAGTGCCGACGACGCCCTCGAGTTCCTCTGCGCCGGCGCCACCGCGGTGCAGGTGGGGACCGCCCTCTTCCGCACTCCCACGGCGGCCAACGACGTCCTCGCCGACCTCTCCCGTCTCCTCGCAAGCGCCGGCGTGGAGGACGTGAACGACCTGATCCGGTCCATGGAGCCTCCCGCGTGAGGCTGGAGCGGATCACGGGCGCGATGCTCCGACGGGCGCTGGCGGAGTACATGGAGGAGGCGTGGGGCTCGGTCCGGCCGGTCACGCCGCCGCCGGATCTCTCCGCCGTGGGCACGGCCGAGGACGCGCTCCCGCTCATGGAGGACGAGACCCATCGCCGCGAGGGCGCCATCCAGACGCGCAAGTGGGTCCTGCGGCTGGGGAACTCCCGCTACCGGCACATGAAACTGGCCCTGGAGGAGTTCTTCCTGAAGGGGGAGTTCGTCCTCTCCGTGGACACCCACGACGCCGCGCCCATCCTGCCGGGCGACCCGGACGAGCGGAAGTGGCGGGAACTCCACTCCTGGAACCGCGCGCTCAAGCACCGGATCGAGGAGCGATGGCGCCGGGCCGGGCTCCCCACGTACACGTCCATCCTGGAGGTCCTCGCGAAGCCGCCCGGGGGACGGAGCCGCCCTCCGGGGTCGCGGGATGCCGCCATCCTCGTGGTGGACGACGAGCCCGATCTGGCGGCGGTGCTGGAGGCGACGCTGGTGGCGGACGGGTTCACCGTCCGGACCGCGGCCGACGGGGCCGAGGCCGTGTCCGCCGCGGAGCGGGACCCGCCGGACCTCATCCTGATGGACTGGGACATGCCCCGCATGACCGGCGCGGAGGCGTGCGCCCGCCTGCGCAGGGGCCGGCGGACGCGGGGTGTCCCCATCCTCCTCGCCACGGCGGCCATGGTGGACCTGTCCCAGATGGCGGACGCCGACGGGTTCCTCGTCAAGCCCTACCAGCGGGATGTCCTCCTCTCCTTCGTGCGTCACCTCGCGAAGCGGCGACCGCGGCCCGCGGACGGCGGGGAGCCGGCCGCCCGTCGCACGCGCGTTCGCCCGGCGCGACGCCGCGGGAGAAGGGTGTCGTTTCGTCGGCCCTCGCGTCCGGGGCCGCTAGTCTCGGGGGATCGGTCCGCGGACGAGTGATCGGTCGCCGGGACCCCCTCCGCCGGAGCCGTCCGGCCGCAGGGATCGGGCCAGGGAGCAGCCAGTGAGCCAGCCGTCGGGACTGGGGCGCGTCGTCCGCGCCCTCTTCGGATCCGCCAACGAGCGCATGCTCAAGCGGCTGTACCCGGTCGTGGACCGGGTGAACGTGCTGACGCCCCGGTTCGAGGCGCTCACGGACGCCCAGCTCGAGGGGAAGACGCCGGAGTTCCGCGCCCGCCTGGCGAAGGGGGAGGCCCTGGACGCTCTCCTTCCGGAGGCGTTCGCCGCCGTCCGCGAGGCGGCGCGGCGGACCATGGGGCTGCGGCCCTTCGACGTGCAGATCCTCGGCGGCGTGGTCCTCCACGGCGGGAGCATCGCCGAGATGATGACCGGCGAGGGGAAGACCCTCGTCGCGTGCGCCCCCGCCTACCTCAACGCGCTCACCGGACGCGGCGTGCACATCGTCACGGTCAACGACTACCTCGCCCGGCGCGACCGGGACTGGATGGCGCCGGTGTTCACGGCCCTCGGGATGCGCACGGGGTCCATCTACTCCGACATGGACCAGGGCGAGAAGCTCCGGGCGTACCGCGCCGACGTCACGTACGGCACGAACTCGGAGTTCGGCTTCGACTACCTGCGCGACAACATGCGGTTCCGCAAGTCCGACCAGTGCCTCGCGGACTTCCACTACGCCATCGTGGACGAGGTGGACAACATCCTCATCGACGAGGCGCGCACGCCGCTCATCATCTCGGGACCCGCCGAGGAGAGCACGGAGAAGTACCGGATCGCCGACGACGTCGTGCGGCGGCTCCAGGAGGGGACCGACTTCGAGGTCAAGGAGAAGGACCACCAGGTCCTCCTCACCGAGGAGGGCATCGAGAAGGCGGAGCGGCTCATCGGCGTGGACTCGTTCTACACGCCGGGGAACATGGACTGGCCGCATCACCTCGAGCAGGCGCTCAAGGCGCACCACCTCTACCGGCTCGACAAGGAGTACGTCGTCCAGCCCGGCGAGGAGGGCAAGGACGAGGTCATCATCGTGGACGAGTTCACCGGGCGCCTCATGCCCGGGCGCCGCTGGAGCGACGGCCTGCACCAGGCGGTGGAGGCGAAGGAGCGCATCGCCGTCCGCCGCGAGTTCCAGACGCTGGCCACCGTCACGTACCAGAACTTCTTCCGCCTCTACTCGAAGCTGGCGGGCATGACCGGGACGGCCCGCACGGAGGCCGCCGAGTTCCACAAGATCTACGGACTGGACGTGGTGCAGGTCCCGACCCATCGGCCCCTCATCCGCGCCGACGAGGAGGATCGGATCTACCGCACGGCGAAGGAGAAGTACGACGCCATCGTCGAGTACATCGCGGAGGTCCACGGGGTCGGCCAGCCGGTGCTCGTCGGCACCACCAGCATCGAGAAGAACGTCCTCCTGTCGGGGATGCTCCAGCGCCGCGGCATCGAGCACGAGATCCTGAACGCGAAGAACCACGCCCGCGAGGCCGCCATCATCGCGAAGGCCGGCCAGCGCGGCGCCGTGACCATCGCCACGAACATGGCGGGTCGCGGAACCGACATCATCCTCGGCGACGGCATCCCCGAACTCGGCGGACTGCGCGTCCTCGGCACCGAGCGGCACGAGGCCCGCCGCATCGACAACCAGCTGCGCGGCCGCGCCGGTCGCCAGGGCGACCCCGGCGCCTCGGTCTTCTTCCTCTCGCTGGAGGACGACCTGATGCGCAAGTTCGCCAAGGACTGGGTCGGCCCCATGCTCCAGAAGCTGGGCATGAAGGAGGGCGAGGAGATCCGCTCCGGCATGGTCTCCAAGATGATCGAGCGCGTGCAGCGGAAGATGGAGGAGTACCACTTCGACGTCCGCAAGCACGTCCTGGACTACGACCAGGTCATGGATCACCAGCGGAAGGTGATCTACGGGCTGCGCCAGTCCATCCTCGCGGGCAAGGACACGCGCGGCATCCTCCTGGAGATGCTCGACCAGGTGCTGCTGGACATGTGCGAGGCCCACCTGAGGATGGAGGGGGGCGTCCGCGACGAGGACGGCCTCATCGCGCTGGTCAAGAGCCGCTACGACCTCGTCGTCACGACCGCGGAGCTCAAGGGAAAGACCCCGGAGCGCATCGCGCAGGAACTCATCGCCCGCGCCCACGAGCGCTACGACGAGCGCGAGGTCGCGTTCACGCCTCCGCAGATGCGCTACATCGAGCGCATCCTGCTGCTGGAGGCCATCGACAAGAAGTGGAAGGACCACCTCTACGCGATGGACGCGCTGCGCAGCGGCATCGGTCTCCGGGGCTACGGCTCCGAGGACCCGAAGACGATGTACCGCATCGAGGGGTCGCGCTACTTCGAGACGATGCTCGGCTCCATCCGCGAGGAGGTCACGGAGTTCGCGTTCCGGATTCGCCTCCCCGAGCCGGGGGACGGCGCGCCGCCGCCGCCGCCGGAGGACCCCGACGGGGACGACGGACCGCCGCCGCCGGAGGCGCCGCCGCCCGCGCCCGCCCGCGCGCCGGCCCC
>CAZSIX010000011.1:0-87348 GCA_964607145.1 uncultured Planctomycetota bacterium
CGCCGCCGCGCTGGCGGGGGCGGTGCTCGCCGCCGCCGCGTGCGACCGGCTGCGACCGGATCCGGAGGGCCGGGACGCCCGGGCCGCCCGGGCCCGCGCCCTGGAGACGCTGGCCGCGGACGCGCGGGGCTCCGGCGGACGCGCCCTCTCGTTCCTCGCCGGGAGCGGCCGTGCGGACTCGACGCTCCTCTACTTCCTCGGGCAGGCGGAGCCGCCGCTCCGGACCGCCGAGGAGGTGCGGCAGCGGGCGGGGAGGACCTCGCCGCTGCTCCTCGTCACCGGCGAGCGGGGGGCCGTCGAACTGGAGAGCGCCGGCGTGGCCGTGCGCGAGCCCGCCGCCACCCCCTCCGGTCTCGTGCTCCTCCGCGCGGTGGGACCGTGAGCGCCTCCCGGCGCGCCGGCCTGCCCGCGGACCACCCCGCGCGGGCTCCCTACCGCGATCGCTCCACGGCGGCGGCCTACGCCACGCGCCGGTTCCAGGCGGGGAGCGGCCCCGCCACGGACCGGCGGGAGCGGGAGGCCCTCGAGTTCCTCCTGGAGGCCACCGGGCTCCGGCCCGGCGCGACGGTGCTCGACTGCCCCGCCGGCGGCGGGCGCCTCGCGGGCCTGCTGGCGGCCCGCGGCTTCCGCGTCGTCGCGGCGGACCAGAGCCCCGCCATGCTCGCCCACGCCGTCCCCGCCCTGCGCGGAGCCGGACTCCCGGCCCGCGTGGTGGCGGCGGACGCGCTCCGGCTCCCGTTCCGGGACGGGGCCTTCGACCTCGTGCTCTGCCACCGGCTCTTCCACCACATGGCCCGGCCGGAGGAGCGCGCCGCCCTGCTCCGTTCGCTGCGGTCCGCGTCCCGCCGGTGGGTGCTCGTCTCGTGGTTCGACGCGTTCTCCCTCCAGCACGTCCGCCGGGCGCTCCGTCGACCGTTCCGCGGGAGCGGCCGCCACGCCGTGGCCGGCTCCCGGTTCCGCCGCGAGGCGGCCGCCGCGGGTCTCTTCCCCGCCGCGGAGCGCGCCCTGCGCCCCCTGGTGAGCGAACTCCGGCTCACCCTCATGGAGGTGCGGTCGTGACGCCCGTGCGCGTCTCCACCGTGGTGCCCGTGTTCAACGAGGAGGCCTCGCTTCCCGAACTGCACCGTCGCATCGTCGCGGCGATGGAGGGGGCCGGGATGGAGTTCGAGGCGATCTACGTGGACGACGGGAGCCGCGACCGCAGCCTCGCCGTCCTCCACTCCCTCGCCGAGGCGGACCCCCGCGTCGTGGTGATCGCGTTCAACCGCAACTACGGCCAGCACGCCGCCGTGTTCGCCGGGCTCGAGGAGTCCCGCGGCGAAACCGTCGTGACCCTCGACGCCGATCTCCAGAATCCCCCCGAGGACATCCCCGCGCTGGTGCGCAAGGCGGAGGAGGGCTACGACGTCGTCGCCACGTACCGGGAGGGGAGGCACGACCCCCTGTTCCGGCGCATGGCCTCCCGCGCCATCAACGCCTACACGGCGCGGGCGACGGGGGTGGCGCTGCGGGACTACGGCTGCATGCTCCGCGCGTACCGCCGCCCCGTCGTCGACGCCATCGGCAGGTGCGGAGAGATCTCCTCGTTCATCCCGGCGCTCGCCAACACCTTCGCGGGGCGCATCGCCGAGATCCCCGTCGGGCACGCGGAGCGGACGCACGGGGAGTCGAAGTACACGCTGTGGTCCCTGGTCTCGCTCCAGTTCGACCTCATGACGGGCTTCACGACGGCCCCCGTGCGGCTGATGACCTACTTCGGCCTCGCCGTCTCCGCCTCGTCCTTCGCACTGGGCGGCTGGCTGCTGATCCGCCGCTTCCTCCTCGGCCGCGAGGAGGAGTTCGGCCTCTTCACGCTGTTCGCGTTCCTGTTCCTCTGCGTGGGCGCGCTGTTCGTCGCCGTGGGCGTGCTCGGCGAGTACACGGCGCGCATCTATGCCGAGGTCCGCCGCCGACCCCGCTACGTTGCCTCCCTCGTGCGAAGGCACCCGTCCAGGGGAGGCGATCCGGCATGAAGTGCGTCATCTTCGGCAACCGTGAACTCGGATGCGCGTGCCTCGAGGAGATGCTCGACCTCGGGATGCGCATCCCCCTGGTGGTGACGTACCCGCCGGATCCCGGCGAGGCGCCCGGGTACCGCTCCCTCGCCGAAGTGGCTGCGGCGGCGGGTCTCACCGTGGTGACCCCGGCGGACGCCTCGGGCCGACCGCTGCTCGACTGGGTCCGCGCGCTCCGGCCCGACGCCGTGTTCTCGTTCTACTACGGACACCGCATCCCGCGGACGGTGCGGCGCGTTCCGCGTCTGGGCGCCTTCAACCTCCACGGCGCCCTCCTGCCCCGCTGGCGGGGCCGCGCCCCGCTCCCGTGGGTCATCCTCGAGGGCGAGACCGAGGCCGGCGTGACCCTCCACCACATGGTGGACGAGATGGACGCCGGGGACGTGGTCGCCCAGGTGGCGGTCCCCGTGGCGCCGCGCGAGACGTCGACGACCCTCTACCGGAAGTCCGTGGCGGCGGCGCGGGTACTGCTGCGGGAGGCGGTCCCCGCCATCGCCGGGGGTCGCGCGCCGCGGATCCCGCAGGATCACTCCCTCGCCACGGTGGCGCCGGCGCTGATGCCCCGCCGCCCGGTGGATCGGTCCTTCTCGGTGGAGCGGTTCGATCGCACGGTCCGCGCCTTCGCGCGCCCCTACCCGGGGGCGCTCGCCCCCATGGGGGACCGGGACGTCGTCCTCTGGGAAGGGGAGCCGGGCGAGGACGGCCCGGGGATGGTGCTGCCTCTCGCGGACGGCGCGTACCGCGTGCTCCGGATGGGCGCGCCGGGCGGACGGGAGCAGGACGCGGCGGAGTTCGCCGCGCGGCATCCGGAGGCGGCGGACCTCGTCGGGGTCCCCCGGAACAGGCCATGACGTCGCGGCGCTGGCCGCGACAGGGGAGGCGAAGCGAGACATGCGCGCACTGATCACCGGCGGCGGCGGGTTCCTGGGGTCCCACGTGGGCGACCTCCTGCTCTCGCGGGGACACGAGGTCTTCGCCCTCGACCCCGCGCGGAGCGTGAAGGTCGCGCACAACATGGCGAACCCACGCTTCCACTACGTGAAGGACACGCTCTTCTCCCACGACATGCTGGAGTCGCTGATCCGGCGGTGCGACATCGTCTACCACCTCGGGGCGGTGGTGGGCGTGGAGCACTACGTCGAGGACCCGTACAACGTGCTCAACGTCAACGTCAACGGCACGCAGTCCGTGCTGCGCCTCGCGTACCTGCACGAGAAGAAGGTCGTGTTCTCCTCCACCAGCGAGGTCTACGGCCGGAACCCGGAGATCCCGTTCCGCGAGGACAGCGACCGCGTGCTCGGGCCCACCACCATCGATCGCTGGTGCTACTCGACGTCGAAGGCCGTGGGCGAGCACTTCTGCCTCGCCTACGCGAAGATGGGCCTGCCCGTCGTCATCGTCCGCTACTTCAACGCCTACGGCCCGCGCCTGGACCGCATCGACGTGGGTCGGATCCTCACCATCTTCATGGGCCAGCTCCTCCGCGGCGAGGACCTCACCGTCGTGGGCGACGGCACCCAGACGCGCTGCTTCACGTACGTGGACGATGCCATCCGCGCCACCGTCGCCGCGGGCACCCTTCCCGCCGCCGAGGGGGGCGTGTTCAACATCGGCACCGACGTGGAGACGCCGATCCTCGAACTCGCCGAGGCCATGCGCGACGTCTTCGCCGAACTGACCGGGCGGCGGGAGTCGGGCATCCGCTTCGTCGCCCAGGACGCGGTCTACGGGAAGTCCTACGAGGACATCCCTCGCCGCGTCCCCGACATCACGCGGATGCGCAGGGTCCTCAAGTGCCCGCCGCGCGTGGATCTCCGCGAGGGGCTCCGGCGGACCATGGCGTGGTTCATCGAGAACGAGGGGACCATGCGGTCCGCGGAGCGCGTGGTCACGGAGGCCATGGCGGGCACGGCCACGCGGCGGCCCGGCGCGGCCGCGGCCCCCACCCGCCGCCGGGCGGCGCGCAGCGCGTCCCGGTAGGCCGGTCGTGCGCCTGGCGCTCAAGGTCGACGTGGACACCCGTCGCGGCATGGACGAGGGAGTGCCGCGGCTCCTCGACGCGTTCGCCGCGGCGGGCGTGCGCGCCACGTTCTTCACGACCATGGGGCCGGACAACTCGGGCCGCGCGGTGATGCGCGTGTTCCGCCGGCGGGGATTCGCCGGGAAGATGGTGCGCACCAGCGCGCTCCGGATGTACGGCCTGCGCACGGTCCTCTCGGGAACGCTGCTTCCGGCGCGGCCCGTGGGCTCCGGGCGACCGGATCTCCTGCGCGCCATCGCCGCGGCCGGCCACGAGTCCGGCGTGCACGGCTGGGACCACGTGCTCTGGCACGACCACCTCCCCCGCATGGATCGGGCCGCGGCGGCGCGGCAGTTGCGCCTCGCCGCGGACGCGTTCGCCGAGGCCACGGGAGCGCCGCCCCGCTGCGCCAGCGCTCCCGCCTGGGTTCTCGCCCCCGGCGTGCTGGACGAGGAGGAGCGCCTGGGCCTCCGCTACGCCGCCGACACGCGGGGCACGCACCCGTTCCGGCCGCGCATGGAGGGTCGCGTGCGCTCCGTGCCGCAGGTGCCGACGACGCTTCCCACGCTGGACGAGATGCTCGGCCTGGACGGCGTGACCGAGGGGAACTTCGCCGCGCGCCTGCTCGACCTCGCGACGACCGGGGGCGGCGACGCCGTCTTCACGCTCCACGCCGAGGCGGAGGGGATGTCCTTCCACCGCTGCCTCCTCGACCTGCTGGCGATGGCGAGGGACCGCGGCGTCGCGACGGCAGCATGCGGGGACCTCGTCCCCCCCTCCGCCGCGGGAGGGCTGCCCGTCCACGACATCGTGGACCGGGAGGTCCCCGGCCGCGCCGGCCTGCTCTCCTGCCAGGGGGAGGGGCCCGTTGCCGCCTGAGACCGCGGGCCCCCCTCTCGGGGAGACCGGGGCGCCGGGCCCGACCACGTTCCTGCGCGCGATCCTCTGTTTCCTCGTGTTCGTCCTGCTCGTCGATCTCCCCGGCGCCCACCTCATCGAGCCCGACGAGACGCGCTACGCGGAGATCTCGCGGGAGATGCTCGCCTCCGGCGACTACCTCGCCCCGCGGCTGAACGGCGCCCGGTACTGGGAGAAGCCCCCGCTCACGTACTGGCTCGATGCGGCGTCGCTGGCCGCGTTCGGGGTGAATCCCTTCGCGGCCCGGCTCCCCGCGCGGCTGGCGGCGCTGTCGACCCTGGCGCTCCTCCTGCTGGGCGCAGGCGGCCGGGATCCGCTCCCCGTGCGGCTCTGGTCCGGCGTGATCTGGCTGTCGGCGCCGCTCTCCTTCGCGCTGGGGCGGGCCAACCTCACCGACGGGATCCTCGCGGGGTGCACCACGGGGGCGTTCCTGGCACTCCGGGCCCTCGTCGTGCCCGCGGAGGGCGGGAGCCGCGCCGCGACGTGGTGGCTCGGCCTCTGCGTCGGTCTCGGGGTGCTGGCGAAGGGCCTGGTGGCGATCGTCCTGCCCGGTGGCGTCCTCCTCGCGTGGGCGCTGCTGCTGGGACGATGGGACGCGGTGCGGCGCGTGCTGCTCTCGCCGGCCCCGCTCCTGGCGCTGGCCATCACGGTCCCCTGCTTCGTCCTGCTGGAGGGGGCCGCGCCGGGTTTCAACCACCACTTCTGGGTCGTCGAGCACCTCCTCCGGTACGCGACCCCGGAGGCGGAGCGACCGGGGCCGCCCTGGTACTTCCTCGCGGTCATGGCCGCGGGGATGCTGCCGTGGACCGGCCATCTCGTGGCCTCCGCCCCCCGCCTTCGCCGGCCCCGGCGGGAGGAACTCCGCGCCCACGCCGACGCGGCCTTCCTCTGGCTCTGGCTGCTCGGCATCGTCGCGTTCTTCTCGGCGTCGAAGTCGAAGCTCGCCCCGTACGTGCTCCCCGCGGTCCCGGCGGCGTGCATCCTCGCCGCCCGGGCCGTCGTGGCGGGCGGGATCGGGGGTGGACGCGCCGTGGGGGCCATGGCCGCTACGTGGGGCGTGCTCGGCGTCTCCGTCGTCGTCGCCGCCTTCCACCCGCGCGTCGCGGGGGAGGGGCTCAGGGGCGCGGCGGTGGCCATGGGGACGGTCCTCATGGTGGCTGCGCTCCTTGCGGCGGCGCTGCGGAGGCGGCGCCCCGCCGCCGCGAGCCCGGTCCTCGCCCTCGGTGCGGCGGGCATCCTCGCCGTGGGCGTCGCGGCGCTGCCGACGGTGTCCGCCATCAAGCCCTTCGCGGCCTTCGCCGAACGGATGGCGCGCGAGGAGCGGGAAGAGGGCGCCGCGGCGGTCACGTTCCGGTGCCACGCCAACGCCATCCCCCTCCGCCTCGGCCACCCCGTCATCGTCGTCTCCCACCGGGACGAGATGGGCACCGACGGTGTCCTCCCGCCGGACCTCTTCCCCCGGGCCCGCGACTTCTGGCCCCGCTGGGATCGGGGCGAGCGGATGGTCGTGATGATCCGGGACAAGGACCGCGAGGAGCTCGTCCGGCGCCGTGCGGGGCCCACGGCCCGCGTGCTTGCGGAGCACGGGGAGTACCTGCTCGTGGCCAACTACCCGGAGTCGCGGCGGTGACCGGGTTCTTCCGCGGCGATCGCGGCCCCGTCGCCGTTCTCCTCCTGCTCTGCGCGTGGCTCTACCTCGCGGGCCTCGGCGCGCGCGACTTCTGGGAGCCCGAGGAGCCGGAGTTCGCCCTGATCACCCGCACCATGGCGGAGCGCGGCGACTGGGTCGTGCCGTGGCAGAACGGGGCCTGGTACGCCGAGAAGCCCCCGCTGGTCTACTGGACCGCCATGGCGGCGACGGGCGGGGGAGCCGCCTTCCGCGCCGGCCCTCCGTGGGAGGGGTTCCTCGCGCGCCTCCCGTCGGCGCTCGCGGGAGGGGCGCTGGTCCTCGGCCTCTTCCTGTTCGCGCGCGGCCCCTGGGGGCGGCGGGCGGCGTTCCTCGCGGCCCTCGTCCTCGCGACGCTGGGGGAGTTCCTCTGGCGGGCGCGATACCTGCAGACGGACATGCTCTTCGCGGCGGCCACGGCGGGCGCGGTGATGTGCTTCCTCGCCGCCGACCGCCACCCGGGACGAAGGCCCTGCGGCCGCCTGCTCGTGGGAGGGTGGTTCCTCCTCGGTGTGGGGGTGCTGGCCAAGGGTCCGCTGGGGCCCGTGCTGGCGGGGCTCGCGCTCGCCTCCTACCTCGCAGTGGGAGGGAGGGCGCGCGTCGTTCGCGCCCTGCGCTCGCCGGCGCACCTCGTCGGCCTCGCCGTCTTCGCGGGCGTCGCGCTGCCCTGGTACCTGGCCGTCCACGGGAGGCTCGGTCCGGAGGAGGGCGCGGCGTTCCTGCGCGAGAACCTCGTGGTCCAGAACTTCGGCCGCACCGTGGACTCCTACAGCCACGCCCAGCCCCCCTGGTACTACCTCGGCGCCCTCCCCGCCGGGATGCTCCCGTGGACCCCGGTTCTGCTGACCGCGCTGGTGGCGCTGGTCCGACGCGCGCGCCGCCGCGAGCCCGACGCGCTGGCGCTGGCCGCGTGGTTCCTGCCGCCGTTCCTCCTCCTGTCGGTGATCTCCAGCAAGCAGACCAAGTACCTGCTCCCGCTCTACCCGCCGCTGGCCCTCGCCATGGGGATCTGGCTCGACCGGGCCGTGGATGCGGGCGCCGCGGGCCGCACGCTCCGCTGGACCCTGGGGACGACGGCGGGCCTGCTGCTCGCCCTCGGCCTCGCGGGGCCGGTGGCGTTCCTCGCTTCCGCGCACCCCTCCCTGGCGGCGGCGGGCCCGGTGATCGTGGCCGCTCTCCCCGCGTGCGCCGCTTTCCTCGCGGGAGGGACCATCGTCCTGGTGCGCCTCTTCCTGCTGGTGGAGCCGGCGCGCGGGGCCGCGGATCTCGCGGCCACGGTCGCCCTGGGAGGTGGGCTCGCGCTCTGGCTCGCCGTGCCCGCGGCGAACGAGGCCAAGTCCGCCCGCGCGTTCTGCGAGGCCGCGCTCGCCGCCATGCCCTCCGCCGCGGAAGTGGCCCAGTACGAGACCTTCCGCAGCACCTACGCGTTCCACCTCCGCCGGGACACCCCGGTGCTCAAGGCGACCGCCGGCTCCGAAGAGGAGGCGCAGCGGGACACCGACCGGGACGCCCGCAAGGCGGCCACGCGGGAGGCGAACCGGCTGGCGCGGGAGTTCCTCGATCGCCCCGGCATCGGCTTCGTGATCGCGCAGCGGGACTACTGGGAGCGGTTCATGGACGCCGGACTCCGGGACCGCCTGGACTCCACACCCGTCGTCGCGCGGGAGGTCGGGAGCAAGGGCGTCGTGCTGCTGCGGGAGCGGGGCGAGTAGGACGGGCGCGGGGCTACCGCGGGGCGCGGCGCACCCCTTCCATCCCTGCCACCAGCCCTCCCACGAGTCGCTGGCCCGCCGGCGCGAGGTGATCGTCGGCGTTCTCGAAGAACACCGGCTCGCCGGCGCGGACGGCGGCGCGCAGGGGTTCCAGCAGGTCGAGCACGGGGATGGAGTCGCCCTCCAGCGCCGCGCGCAGTCCCGCGAGCAGCGACTCCTCGTCGCGGCGCAGCGCCTCCCACTCCGGAGGGTCCGCGCCTGTCGCGGCGCGGGCCCCGCGCCAGACCGTCTCCTTCGTGGGGAGCAGCACCACCGCGAGGCGCGCCCCCCCCGCCGCCGCGCGCCGCGCCGCCTCGCTGAGCAGCACCGCCGTGAGGCGCGCCCCCTCCCGGACCCGCGGATCGTCGGTGCGGAGGCAGGCCCGCCGGATCCCGATGCGCAGGATCGTCCCCCGCCCCGCCACCTCTACCGCAAGTCCCGTCACCGCGTCGACTCCCTCTATGCGGGCGCGGGCGGAGGCGAAGGTCTCCCCGCCCCCGCCGGAGCCGCCGCCGCGGAGCAGCGCCCGCGCGGCGCGGGCGAGCCCGTAGAGCCGGCAGTGGCGGGAGAGCGCGCGGCGGAGCGGCAGGAGCGCGCCGCCGGCGGGCCGCGTGGTCCGCTCCACGTCGGCGCGCCAGATCTCCTCCGGATCTCCCAGCCTCCCGTTCGCCTCCGCGGCGAGGGCGGGGTCCCAGGATTCCGGGGCCAGCATCCCGTGCCGGCCACCCTCGCGGACTGCGGAGTAGGTGCGGAAGATGTCGTTCCCTGTGAACAC
This sequence comes from uncultured Planctomycetota bacterium, assembly GCA_964607145.1. Lineage (GTDB taxonomy): Bacteria > Planctomycetota > JAJSAM01 > JAJSAM01 > JAKLKS01 > CAZSIX01. The sequence continues at coordinate 9,185 of CAZSIX010000011.1, forward strand.
GGCGACAACGACGGTGCGGGGCCGCAACGGGAGCGCCTCGACGATCAGGTCGAGGTAATCGGGAGGGCCGTACCCGGGAACCGCCATGGAGTACACGGGCTCCCCCAGGGTCGCGCCGAGGACCGCCGGCCAGGCCTCCCCGGTGTCGCAGAACGCGCCGTAGGTCTGCGAGTCCCCCACGGCCACCACGGAGGCGCGATGGAGCGCCTCGGGGTTGCGGAAGCCGCGCGCGTCGTGGCCCGGCGCCGCGGGATTGCCGCGGACGCCGTAGACCGGGTCCGCCACCACCTGCGCGACGGGCGGGGCCGCGCCGAGGGCTCGCGCCACGGGCGGCACGGCGAGGGAGACCGCCTGAAGCAGGAGTTCCGCCAGGAGGAGGCCGAGGCCCAGCGCCGCGGCGGCGCGGAGGACGCGGCGGCGCGTGTGCGGAGGCGGAGGCGGTGGCTCCACGCGTTCCCTACTCCAGCGGCAGTCCGAAGTAGAGCCGCAGCCAGCCGTCGAGATCCTCCAGCGCGACGGCCTTCCCCGAGGCCGTCAGGTAGGAGCGCATGTGATCGCTGAACCCATCGCCGTCGAACACGACGATGCCGGCGACGGGCCACGCGGCGATGTCGAGGATGGTCGTCGGGATCTTCTCCTCGGCGGTCCCCTTGACGCCCTGGAACTTGCACTCCACGCCGAGGCGCCTGCGGTCGACGGGGCTGGTGAGCACGACGTCGATGCGCCGCTCCGCGCCCCAGAGCCGCCGTCCGACGCGGACCTGCTCCCGCGCCTCGAGCCCGAGGGCCTTCGCGACCTCCACGGTCCGTCGCACGAGGTCCTCGCCGCCGCGCGGCGCCGCGTCCCTTCCCGGCATCGTCCTCCCTCCCGCGCGGCCCCCGCGCCGCCGGGTCCCCGGGGCGCGGTAGGCTTGCGGGCCATGGTACCCGCGCCCCCGCGACGACGTCCTTCGCCCCCCTCCCCGCACCGACCGGAAGGGGCGCGGCCGTTCCTCAAGTGGGCGGGCGGCAAGACGCAACTCCTCGGTCCCATCGGGGAGGCGCTCCCGCCGCGCATCGACGGGCCCTACCTGGAGCCGTTCCTGGGGAGCGGAGCCGTCTTCTTCCACCTCGCCGCGGCGGGGCGCCTGCGGGGCGGCGCGCACCTCTCCGACTCCAACGCGGCCCTGGTGGAGGCATGGCTCGGCGTGAAGGAGGAGACGGAGGCCGTCATCGCCCTCCTGGAGGAGCACCGCCGCCACCATCACGCCGATCCGGAGTCCCACTACTACGCCACCCGCGCGGGGGAGCCGCGATCCCGCGCGGCGCGGACGGCGCGGCTCCTGTACCTCAACAAGACCTGCTACAACGGCCTGTGGCGCGTCAACCGGAGCGGCCGCTTCAACGTGCCCATGGGCCGGTACGAGAACCCCTCGGTCTTCGATGCCGACGGACTGCGCGCCGCCGCGCAGGCGCTCCGGGACGCGGAGATCCGCTGCGAGCCCTGGGACCGCGCGCTGCGCCGCGCGACGAAGCGGTCCGTCGTCTACCTGGATCCGCCCTACCAGCCCGTCTCCGCCACGGCCAACTTCACCTCCTACACGGCGGACCGGTTCTCGCTGGACGATCAGCGCGCCCTGGCGGACGGCTGCGCGGCGCTGAGGGACCGTGGCGTGACGTTTCTCCTCAGCAACAGCGACGTCCCGGAACTGCGCGCCATCTACCGGGAGCGCGGCCTGCGCATCCACAGCGTCGTCACCGCGCGCCGCGCCATCAACTCCGACGCCGGACGGCGCGGTCGCGTGAACGAACTGCTCGTGGACGGAGGCGCCGGCGGCGGGTCGCGGTCGTGAAGCGCGTGCGGCCCGCGCCGACCCGCGGCGCAACCGTGGCCCGCGACCGCCACTTCCGCGACCCGGTCCACGACTACATCTCGTTCCGGGGCGGTTCCCCGGTGGACCGGCTGCTCCTCGACCTCGTGGAGACGCGGGAGGTGCAGCGGCTCCGGCGCGTGCGGCAACTGGGCCTGGCGAACCTCGTGTTCCCCGGAGCGGAACACTCCCGGTTCACGCACGCGCTGGGCGTCCTCCAGGTGGCCCGGGAGATGCTCGACGCACTGGCGAGGGAGCGGCCGGACCTCCGCGAGCACGAGGAGGTCGTCCTCGCGGCGGCGCTGCTCCACGACGTCGGCCACGGACCGTACTCCCACGCGTTCGAACCCATCTCCGGGGCGGATCACGAGGACTGGTCGGCGCGCGTCCTGCGCGACCCGTCGACCGAGGTGCATAGGGTTCTCGAGGCGCACGGCCGGGACCTCGCGGATCGGGTGGGAGCATTGTTCGCGGGCCGCTACCGGCCGGCGCCGCTGCTGGCCGACCTCGTCTCGTCGCAGCTGGACGCCGACCGGCTCGACTACCTCCAGCGCGACGTCCTCGCGACGGGGGTGCGCCACGGGCGGTTCGACCTCCGGCGCATCCTGCTGTTCCTCCTGCCCGGTCGCGACCGCGTCCTCGTGGACGGCCGCGCGCTGGCTGCGGTGGAGGGCTACGTCATCGCCCGCGCCCACATGTACGAGCAGGTCTACTACCACAAGACCGTGCGCGCCGCGGAGACCATGCTCCGCGCGGCGGTCCTGCGCGCCCGCGCCGTGGGCGCCGTGGACGGGCTCTCGCCGGGGATGCGCACCACCGTGGAGGGCGGGACTCCCTCCCTCGGCGACTACCTCGGCATGGACGACGGCGACTTCACGACGGCGCTGCGGGCCTGGGCGGCGTCGCCGGACACCGCGCTGGCGCGGCTGGCCGCCGGAGTCCTCCACCGCCGCCTCCTCAAGTGCGTCGAGATCCCCGACTCCGTGGCGCTGGACGCCGGCGTCTACACCTCGGTCAAGGAGCGGGCGCTGGCGCTGGTGCGCAGCCGGAGCCTCGACCCCGACGCGACGCTGGTGTTCGACGAGGCCGCCGAGGAGCGCTACCTCCCCTACGTGGCCGGGGTGAGGCGGAACGAAGCCATCCTCGTGGCGGAACCGGGCGGCCGCAGGCCCCGGCCCCTGGAGGAGGCCAGCGACCTCGTCCGCCGCCTCTCCGAGCGGCGCGTGTACCTCGTGCGCTGGTTCTGCGATGCCGCGCTGCGGGAGCCGCTCCGTCGACTGGTCTCGAGGGCGGGACGGCGGTAGCGGGATCAGCGGGCGACGACGCTGCGCACGATGGCGGCGATCCGGTCCAGATCCCCGACCCCCAGCGCCGAGCCGCTGGGGAGGCAGATCCCGCGGGCGAAGATCGACTCCGCCGCGCCGGTGAGGACGGCCCGCGCCCCGCGGAAGACCGGCTGGCGGTGGAGCGGCTTCCACGGGGGACGGGCCTCGATGTCGGCCTCCTCCAGCGCGCGGCGGACGGCGGCGGGACCGTCCGGCCCCGACGCCGGGCCCAGAAGGACGCAGGTGATCCACCGGTTGGACGCGCTCCCCGCCGCCTCCTCCTGGAAGGCGACCCCCGGCAGATCGCCGAGGCGGCGGCGGTAGCCCTCGTGGATCCTCCGGCGCGCGGCGACGCGATCGGCGAGCACGCGCAACTGGCCGCGGCCGATGCCCGCCAGCACGTTGCTGAGCCGGTGGTTGTGGCCGACCACGGAGTGCTCGTAGTGCGGCGCCGGGTCCCGCGCCTGGGTGGCGAGAAACCGGGCGCGGGCCACCAGCTCCCCGTCGTCGGAGACGACGGCGCCCCCTCCGGACGTGGTCACGATCTTGTTCCCGTTGAACGAGAGCGCACCGCACCGGCCGAAGGACCCCGCGGGCCGGCCATCCCGCGTCGAACCCACCGCCTCGGCGGCGTCGGTGACCACGGGGACGCCGTGCGCGGCGCAGCGGGGTTCGATGCGGGCGTAGTCCGCGCACTCGCCGTAGAGATCCACGGGCACCACCGCTCCCACGCGGGCGCCGCGGCGGCGCGCGTCGTCGAGAGCCTCGCCGAGCAGATCCGGATCGAGCGTCCACGTGCGCGGGTCCACGTCCACGAACACCGGCGTCGCGCCCATGTGCACGGCGGGCCCGACGGTGGCGATGAACGTGAGCGTGGGAACGATCACCTCGTCCCCGGGCCGGACGCCGGCCAGCCGGAGCGCCAGGTCCAGGGCCGCCGTCCCGGAGGACACGGCCGCCGCGTGCGCGAGCCCCGTGGCGGCGCAGAGTTCCCGCTCGAAGGCCTCCACGTGGGGCCCCACGGGGGCGATCCAGTTGGTGGCGAAGGCCTCCCGGACGAAGGCCTCCTCCTCGCCCCCCATGTGGGGGGGGGACAGGAAGATGCGGGGCATCGGCTACAGCCTACGGCGGGGCCGGACGGGGCCGGAGGGATCGGGGGCCCACGCCTCCGCGAGCGCCTCCGCCACGCGGATTCCCGCCCGCCCGTCCCAGAGTTCGATCCGCTCGCCGGGACGGGCGCGCCCGGCGAGGACCTCGTCGAGCAGAGCCAGCGCACGGGCCGGGTCCCGGCCCGCGAGGACGTTGGTGCCGCGCGCGAGGGTGACCGGTCGCTCCGTGTTCTCCCTGAGCGTGATGCACGGGATCCCCAGGGCGCTGGTCTCCTCCTGGATGCCCCCGGAATCGGTGACGACGGCGGCGCTGGCCGCCATGGCCCCCACCATGTCGAGGTACGCGAGGGGATCGACCAGCCTCACGCCCGCCGCCGCGGCGAGCCGCTCGCGGAGTCCCGCGCGCTCCAGGGCCGCCGCGGTGCGCGGATGGACGGGGAAGAGGACGGGGAGCCGCCCCGCCGCCGCCCGGAGGAACTCCACCACGCCGCGCAACTGCGCGGGGTCGTCCACGTTGGAGGGCCGGTGGAGGGTCACGAGCGCGAACCGCTCGCCCGCCGGTACCGGGGGCGCCGTCGCGAACCGGGAACGGGCCGCGGGGAGATGGCGGAGCAGGGTGTCGATCATCACGTTGCCCGTCAGCCGCACCCGTTCCGCGGGGACGCCCTCCGCCACGAGGTTCTCGACCCCGGCCGGCTCCGTCACGAGGAGGAGGTCGCTCACCGCGTCCACGGCCACCCGGTTCACTTCCTCCGGCATGGAGCGGTCGAAGGAGCGGAGCCCCGCCTCGACGTGGGCCACGGGCAGTCCCAGCGCGCGCGCCGCCAGCGCCGCCGCCAGCGTGGAGTTCACGTCCCCCACCACGACCACGCCGACGGGCCGCTGCGGGAGCGCCGCGAGGTGGTCCCTGACGGCCCGCAGCGTGCGCGCCGACTGCTCGCCGTGGGCGCCGGACCCGATGCCCAGGTGGGCGTCCGGCTCGGGGAGGCCGAGTTCGCGGAAGAAGACACCGGAGAGGCCGTCGTCGTAGTGCTGCCCCGTGTGGAGGAGGCTCGCGCGGAGAGGCCCGCCGCGGAGCGCGTCCAGCACCGGGGCCGCCTTCATGAAGTTCGGCCGCGCGCCCACGACGACGACCACCGTCGCGGTCACGGAAGGAGCAGCCACGCGCCGAGGGCCGTCACTGCCGCCTCCAGGATCCCCGTCCACGCGATCACTCCCCGGGGGCCGGCCCCCGCGCGCGCCATCCGGTCGTAGAGGTGATCCCGATCCCCGGGGAAGAGCGGGGCGCCGCGCGCCGCGCGCCGGGCCGCCGTGGTCGCCGCCTCCACCGCCGGCAATCCGAGGAGGAGGATACCTCCCGCCAGGCCCCGCGGGGTCCCGTCGTGGAGCGCCAGGCCGACGGCGGGCACCGCGCGGAGGAAGCCCAGGAGGTACGCCCCCGCGTCCCCCATGAAGACGCGGGCCGGCGGGAGGTTCCAGGGGAGGAACCCGACGGCGAGCCCGACCGTCCCCGCCGCCACCGCCGCGAGGTCCGGCCGACCGCGCAGCGCCGCCACACCCGCCGCCACGGCGCCGCCCACCACCGTCACAGTCCCGGCGAGGCCATCCCGCCCGTCCTGCAGGTTCATCGCGTTCACCGACACGACCGCGAAGCACGCCAGCAGCGCGGCCGCCCCCGCGAGGCCGGGGACCCCGGTCCCCAGGCCCGGAGCCGCCGGGAGGACCCCCAGGGAGACGGCGAGCACGCCCGCGAGGATCCCCAGGGCCGCCTCCACGGCGAGCCGGAGTCCGCGCGGGAGGTGGGCCCGGTCGTCCCGCGCCCCCAGCGCGGCGACCCCCAGCGCGGGGAGCGCCGCGAGGAACGCGGCGGCGACGCCCCGGTCCCGCCATGCCCCCGCCGCGGTCACGCCCGCCCACGCGACGGCCATGGCGAGGCCGCCCACGCGCGGCACCGGGCGCGCGTGGACCTTCAGCGCGTCCCCCCCGGGGACGTCCATCCAGCCGCGCCGACGTGCGAGGGCGATCATCCCGGGCATCGCCGCCGCCGTCATCGCCGCCGCGGCGACGGCCACTCCCGCGAGGTGGGCCGCGCCGGTCACGCCCGCGCCTCGCGGAGGCTCGCGAGGAGCGCCGCCGCCGCGCGCTCCGCCTCCCGCTCCTCGATCCCCGCGCCGCAGGGCAGCAGCAGGATGCGATCGGAGAGTTCCGCGGCGCAGGGCAGCGAGGACCGCGCGCCCGGCAGCGGGTAGGGCTCCTCCGTCTGCACGCCGCGGCGATGGAGCGCCACGCGCAGCGCGTCCCTCCGCGCGGCGGCCCCCGCCGCGGGGCCGTCCACGAGGAGCGGGAGCAGGTGGGGCGTCTCGGCACCGTCGGGCGCCGGGGCGAGCAGCCCGCCCCCCTCCTCCGCCGCGCCCCGGAGGATCGCCGCGTTCCCGGCCGCCCGGACGCGCAACTCCTTCCGTGCGCGCCACTGCGCCGCGCCCACCGCCGCCTGGAGCGCCGCCATGGCGAGGGGGGGACCGGCGCCGTGCGCGGCGCGGGGCGCGGGCGGAGTGCCGGGCCGGGGGCGGGCCGCCCCGCCGAGTACGCGAGGAATGCGGTGGCGCCAGCGGCTCCGGAGCGCGTGGTCGAGGAAGCGGCCCGCGGGAGGCGGGGCCCGCTCCCCCAACGCGGCGGCGGCGGCCTCCGCGTCCTCCGGGCGGACCCAGAGGACCCCTCCCCCGACCCCCGCCAGCGCCTTGAAGGAGAACGACCAGCAGCCCGCGTCCCCGCCGCCGCCCGCGGGGAGGCCGGTGGAGCGGTCCGTGCGTCCGGCGAGGTACGCCGCGTCGTCCATGACCGGGACGCCCAGCCGCGCCGGTACGCCGAGATCCTGGCAGGCGCCGTACGTCGCGGGGGCGAGGACGGCCCGGACGGTGCCGGACAGCACGGCCCGCTCCAGTCCCCTCTCGTCGAACCGGAACGAGCCCGGAGCGACGTCCACGGGGACCGCCCGTGCGCCCCCAGCGAAGAGTCCCGAGAGGACCGCCGGGCAGACGTAGCCGGGCACGGCCACGCCGCGCCCCTCCAGCGCCCGCACGCGCGCCCATGCCGCCAGCGCCGATCGCGCCGAGTCGGTGAACACGGGCACGCGACCGGGGATGGCCCCGGCGAGCGCCTCCGCCAGATCCGTCAGCGCCCGGTCGGAGGCCCCGCGGGAGAGCAGCGCGCGGAGCCCCGCGCCGATCTCCCCGCCCCTCCACCGCGGGATGTTCAGTCGGAAGTGCACGGGACCCCCGTCGTCGGCGCCGCCGGCCGCTCCGCCACCATCACCTGGTAGTCCCCGAGGAGGCGCGGAGCGATGCGCAGGGCCCCCTCGCCCAGCGCGTAGAGCGCCGCCGTGAGCCGCGGCCACCGGGCGAAGGCCTCCCGCGCCACGACGAGACGCACGGGGATGCAGTGGAGCCCGCCCCGCCGGACGATGCGCAGGCCCTCCGCCCGGAGGAGGTCGGCCACCTCCCCGGCGGTGGCGCGGCAGACGCGGACGAGCGGCGGTGCGCGGTGGAACGCATCGACGACCACCAGCCGACCGCCCGGCCGGACCGCCGCGGCGAGGCGGCGCAGCACGGGCGGGAGCTCCTCCGCCGTGCACGCGCTGGCGAGGCAGGCCATGTCGAGCACGAGGTCGAACTCGCCCGCGGGGGGTTCGTACTCCTGTACGCCGCCGGCGACGAAGCGATGGGCCAGGGCGGGCGCGCGGCGGCGCGCCTCCTCCACCATGGCCGGGAGATCCACGCCCGTGTAGGACGCGAACCGCTCCGCCAGCGGAGCTGCCAGCCGGCCCGTCCCGCAGCCGAGATCCAGCACCGCCTCCCGCCGCGCCGGCAGGGCCGCCTCGATCTCCCGCCACTGGTCCCGCCCGGCGCACTCGTTGTACGCGGGGTTCCCCCAGAGGACGGCGAGCGTGCCGGGCCGACGGGCGCGGGCGCTCCAGAACGCGCGCGGCTCCGGCGCGTTGCGGCCCGCCAGCCGATCGAGGAGGCCGCGCCCGCTCACCGGATCATCCCCTCGCCCACGGGGTTGGTGCTCCCCGAGCGCAGGAAGCGCTGGAGGTAGTCGAACCCCTCGCCGAGCAGGGGCAGCGGGTCGGAGAGGTCGAAGTCGTCGTGGCCCGACGCCCGCTTCGTCAGCAGCGAACCGAGCGCGCCCAGCGCGCCTCCGACGCGGAGCCGCCGCAGGTGGTTGACGAGGTGGAGCCCCTCTCCCACCAGCCAGCGGGAGCGCACGCCCGCGCGACCCTCCGCCGCGTCCGGCAGGGATCCGTCCGCGGCGAGGCGGTAGAGCAGCCAGGGGAAGTCCACTCCGGAGCGCACCGCGAGGTCGAGGGCGCCCCAGAAGCGCGGGTTCGCCTCCAGCAGCGCGGCGCGGCCCGTGGCGTCGTCGCGGAGGAAGTCGAGGTGGACGACCCCGTGCCAGCGCAGCCGGTCGAGGAGCGCCCGCCCGTGCGCGAGGAGGTCCGGCGCGCGCACGCTCTCCCGGAAGACGCTGGTGCCGGTCTCCCCGTCCTTGCAGCGGAGGTAGCGCTCCGCGAACGCGGCGCGACACCGGCCACGCTCGTAGAGGAAGCAGGTGCCGTACCCGGTGCCCGGCACGTGCTCCTGGAGGACGGGGAGGCTCTCCGGCGGGAGCGCGTGGCGCGCGACGAGGCCTTCCCACGCCGCCACCAGGGAGGTCGCGTCCGCCGCGAATCGCACGCCCTTGGCGCTGTTCCCGATGCGCGTCTTCACCACCGCAGGGTAGCGGAGGGTGGCCGCCGCCTCCCGGACCTCGACGGCGGAGCGCGGGCGCACCGTGAGGGGGACCGGCACCCCCGCCGCGGCGGCCTCCTCGAGGACGCGCGACTTGTCCCCGGCGAGCGCGAGCAGGTCGGGATCGGCCACGGGGAGGACGACCCCGTCGGGGAGCGCGGCCCGCGCGCGGGCCAGCACCAGCGCGTCGTCGTGACCGGGGATCAGCACGCGGGCCCCCGTCGCGCGCAGCGCGGCGACGACGTCCTCCACGAACCCGTCGGGAGCGGCGAAGGGGTCGCGGACGCGGCGGAACGACGCGGCGCGGCGGGACGCGCGGCACATGGCGAAGGGCGACGCGTCCACCACGTGGACGGCGACGCCGCGGGCGGCGAGGGAGCGGAGGACGACGTAGGAGGTGCGGCACCAGCCGTACGTGAGCAGCACCGGCGGATCGTCGGACCCGCTCACCGCGCGCCCCCCGTGCGGTGCGCCGCCTCCGCGTCCTCGAGGGCGCGGACGAGGTCGTCCAGGATCCGGGGCTGCGCGAAGCGCGCCTCCGCGAGACGGCGGGCCGCCGTGCCCATGGCGGCGCGGTCGCCGCGCGCGCAGAACTCCTCCACGGCGTCGGCGAAAGCGCCGGGGTCGTCGGGGGGAACGCCGCGGCCGCAGCCCGCCTCCGTCGCGAGATCCGTCATCCAGCCGGGGTAGTTGACGAGCACGGGCCGGCCCGCCGCCAGGTAGTCGAAGAACTTGTTGGGGCTCGTGGACCAGTAGAACGCGGGCACGTTGCGGAGGACCTGCAGCCCGACGTCGATCTCGGAGAGGAGTGCCGCGTAGCGGTCCTTCCCCACGAGGTCCAGGAAGTGGACATCCTCCAGCCCTTCGCGGGCGGCCCGCTCCCGGAGCGCCGCCTTCTCCCGTCCGTCCCCCACGAGGACGAAGGCCGCGCGCCGGAAGCCGCGCCGCCGGAGTTCCGCGGCGGCGTCCAGCACCGCCGCGAGCCCGTTGGCGGGTCCGTGGGTGCCCGTGAATCCGAACACCACGCGATCGTCGGAAACGGGCAGCAGCGTGCGGGGCCTCCCCGGGAGCGGGCGGATGCCTTCCGTGTCGCTCCCGTTGGGGACCATGAGCACGCGCTCCGGCGGGACGGCTCCCGCCCGGAGGATGCCGTCGCGGATGCCCGGCGCCAGCGCCACGAGGCGGAGCGCGCGGCGGTACGTGTGGCGCTCCCAGCGGCGGAGCGCCCAGAGGAGGAGCGGGTTCCGGAGCGCTCCGAGGGCGGCGGGGAACTCGGGCCAGAGGTCGCGGACCTCGAACACGAAGGGCGTCCCGCGGCGGAGGCGCACCCAGAGCGCCGGGAGGCTCACGGTGGGCGGCGTGGAGGAGGCGAACACGAGGTCCGCGGGGCGACGGGCCGCCTCCCGGCAGGCGCGCGCGCCGAACCGCAGGAACGACCACGCGCGCGCGGGGAGCGACTGGTGGTTGGAGTAGAAGACCGGGATGCGCACGAGCAGGTAGCCCTCGGGGGTCCGCTCCTCGACGACGCGGCCGGAGGGGTCCGCGGCGAGGCCGGCGTCCCGCCAGTTGTGGCCCGCGAGCACGGTCACCTCGTGGCCCCGGCGCACCATGGCGCGCACGAGGTTCCACCCGCGCACGCCGGCGGTCCCCGTTCCCGCGGCGAAGTGCTGCTGGATGTAGAGGATTCTCACGGGACCGGCCCCCGCGCGGTGGCGGACGTCAGGGTCGCCGCGACGGCGCCCCGCTCTCCGGGGCGCCCCCCCGGGGTCCAGCGCACCTCCACGGTGCCCGCGGGGCCGTCCACGGCGAGCACCGCACCCGGGACCCGCCGGAGCGCGCATCGGGCGCCGGGGTCCAGGACGGCGACGCGCAGGCGCGGGAGCGGGCCCCCGTCCTCCACGACGAGGGCCGGCGCCGCCTCCCGCGCGCCGTAGCGGGGCGCCCACCAGCCGAGGACGTCGTCCGCGTGCCCCTCGTGGAGCGCCACGCGCGGCAGGACGCCGGTCCCGTCGGCGGCGACGGAGAGGAACGCGGCAGCCAGCGGCCCGGCGGGCGTGGCGAGGCGGGCGGCGCCGCCGTCGAGGGCCTCCACGGAGGCGCGCGGGAAGAGCCACTGGCTCGACGCGCGGCGGGCGCCCGCGCCCCGCAACTCGTCCACCACGATCCACGGCCCGTCCCCGGCCAGCAGCACGACGCGGCGCACGACGGCGCCGAAGCGGCGGAGGTATCCGTCGTGCTCACCGTCGAGGCGACGGAGCGGGCCCGCGTCCTCCCGCGCGAGGAGTCGCCCCTCCGTCCACCGGAACCAGAGGAACCGGGGCCCCCGGTCCATGGGGTCGTGGCCGTCGAGGCAGGGCCCGTCGTGGACCCGCGCGGCGGCGAGGCCGTTGTCCCAGGGCGGCGGGCCGTCGTAGGAGAACGTTCCCGGGTCCCCCACCACCTCGTGGCCGCGCCACATCACCGACAGGTGCAGCATGTCCGCCTGCGCCGGCCGGTCCCGCTGCGGCCCGCACCGCAGCAGCCCCCACGTCTCCCCGCTCCCGACCGTGTGCCAGCCCCCCTCCCGCGCCCCCAGCCCCCGCGAACGCGACGACGACATTCCCGGAATGTTGCGTGCGAGTTCGCGGGGAGGCGGGCGGAGCCAGAGGAGCGCTTCCCCCGCGGAGGGAGGGACCTCGGGCGGCGGATCGTCGGCGAGGACGAGGCCGGCCAGCAGCGAGGGCCTCGCGTCCCGCGGGTCGGCGACGGCGAGGTCGAAGAGCCGCGAGGAGTCCGTGGATCCCGCCGTCGGCAGGGTGCCCGAGACGGGGTCGGTGACCTCGAGCAGGAACCGGGCCAGGCGGCGGAGCCCCTCCCGCACGGACCCCTCCAGCGGCCGCCCGGTGCCCGTGGCGATGGCGGTCGCGAGGGAGAGCGACTCCACCGCGAGCCGGTGGTAGCCGAGGGAGCCCTGCACGTAGGAGCCGTCACCGTAGACCTGCCGCGCGGTCTCCTCCGCGAGCACGCTCCGCCCCAGGCCGTCCCAGCGCGGCGCGGCGCGGAGGAACGGGAGGTACGCCGCCACCGCCAGCAACGCGAGGGCCTCGTTCAGCCCGTGGTTGTTCTTCTGGAGGCGGGCTCGGTCGAGCGTCGCCTCGATGCGCTCGCCGTGGGCGGCGAGGGCCTCCACGGCGGCGACGACGCGGGCCTCCGTGGCCGCCGGCGCGTCCAGCGTCGCCGCCACGGCGAAGCACACCGCGAGGACGCGGTATCCCGTCTCCTGCCCGCACATCCAGTGGGGCCCGAGGCCGGGAGGGTTGTCCGCGAGGAACTCCTCCCAGAGGGACCAGAAGGTCTCCGCCGCGGCGGCGTCCCCGTCGGCGCGCCACCTCCGCGCCAGCGGCCACGCGAACGCGAATCGCCCCGGTTCCCAGAGCGGCTTCACGTCCACCCCGCCCATGTCGGGGAGGCGATCCCAGCGCGCGAGGGGCCACTCCCGCCCGTCCGTCGGATGGCACCGCCACGGGAAGGGCCGCGCCGGCTCCCCCGGGGGCCCCCCGAACCGACGGAGCCGCCCCGCCGCTGCCTCCTCGGCCGCGCCCCGCAGCGCCGCGCTCCCAGGGGGCCCCAGCGCCTCCCGCAGCGCCGCGCGGAACGGATCCCCGCGCTGCCCCCCGGGAAGGGGCGCCGCGGCGGTCTCCAACGCCGCGCGGACATCCCCGCGACGCACCCCCGGCGCCACGAGATCGAGGCCCCACGCGGCGAGGGGGCGGGGCGGGAAGCGGCGCCCGTACACGCCGGCGCGCGCCTTCAGCGCCTGCGCCGCGCGCGCCACCGTCCACCGGACCCCCATGCGCCGCGCCAGGTCCAGGGCCTCGGACGGTCCCGGACGGATGCGGCCGCTCAAGGGGCGATGGCGACGGGCACGCCCGTGTCCAGGGACTCCAGCACGGCCAGCGTCGCGCGCGTGGAGTTCAGGAGTTCGCCGGCCGCGACGGGGGACGGGCCCCCGCTCCGCACGGCGTCCAGGAACGCCCGCACCGCGGCGGCGTGGCCCTTGTCGCGGGTGCCGAGGCGCGGGGACCTCGCCTTCCCGTCGGCGACGAGGGTCACGGAGGCGAAGTCATCGATGACGCCGACACGCCCGGCGCCGAAGATCTCGACGCGCTCCTTCGGCAGCCCGCGGTCGCCTCCCGCCGCGTAGACCACGGACCCCACCGAGCCGTCGGCGAAGCGGAGCGCGATGACCGCCTCCTCGTCGCCCGTGCCGGGCCCCGCGGGGGCCTCCGCGAACACGCGGGCGACGCGGGAGCCCACGAGGAACGCGGCGAGATCCACGGCGTGGCACGCTTCGCCGAGGAGGCGCCCGCCGCCGCGGTCGGGGTCGTGGAGCCAGTGCTCCCGCGGGAGCGGGCCGGCGTTGAACCGCACGTGGACCGTGCGCGGCCCCGCCACCGGCGCCATGTGTTCCCGCACGCGCAGCGAAGCCGCCGCGAACCGCCGGTTGAATCCGACCATCCAGGGCGGGGCGGAGGCGCCCAGTTCCGCGAGCCCGTCCTCCACCGCGGCCAGGGCCTCCGGCGTCACCGCCAGCGGCTTCTCCACCCACACCGCGCGGCCGGCGCGGAGGCACGCGAGCAGCGCCTCCGCGTGCAGGTCGTGGCGCGTGGCGAGGAAGACGACGTGCACGCCCTCCTCGGCGAGCACGCCGTCGAGACCGGTGCAGGCCACCTCGAAGCCGTGCCTCTCCCCGCGCTCCGCCGCGGTCACGCCCCCCGCCGACGCCACGACCCGCCTGCGGATCCCGGGGAGGCCGTCCAGCGCCGGCAGCAGCACCGCGCCGGCGAAGGTGCCCGTCCCCACCACGCCGACGCCCAGGTCGCCGCTCCGCGCCGCGCCGCTCGCCGCGGCGGGCAGCGCCGCGCGGCGGACCGGCGGGCCGACCACGTCCGGGTACTCGAGCACGATGCCGAGGAACGGTTCGCTGCCGGACTCCAGGAGCGCGTACGCCTCCTCCGCCCGCTCCACGGGGAAGCGGTGCGTCGTGAGCGCCGACGGATCGAGCGCGCCGGAGGCGATCGCCTCCAGCACCGCCTCGATGTTCCGCTGCTCCGTCCAGCGGACGTACGCGACGGGGTAGTCCTCGCCGCGCTCCTCGTACGCCGGGTCGTAGCGGCCGGGCCCGTAGGAGCAGGAGACGACCAGTTCCAGTTCCTTCGCGTAGAAGGGCCGGCGCGGGACGTCCATGCGCACCGCGCCCAGCGCCACCACCCGCCCCTTCCGACGCGCCACCTCCGCCGCCGTCTCCAGGGGTCCGTTGGAGTCCGTGGACGCGGCGATGAGGACCGCGTCCACCCCCTGCCCGCCCGTGCGCGACTCCACGAGCCCCGGGAACGCGTCGGCCGCGGCGACCTCCGCTCCGCCCGCTGCCGCCAGCGCGCGGCGCGGCGCGTCGGGGTCCGTCGCCAGCACCACGGCGCCCGCCGCGCGCAGCAGCCGCACCGCGATCTGCCCGAGGAGGCCGAGCCCGATCACCGCGACGCGATCGCCCAGCGAGACGCGGGCGAGGCGCACGCCCTGGAGGGAGACGGCGCCCACGACGCCGTAGCAGGCCCGCGGGAAGTCGACGCCCCCGGGCACCGCCGCGACGAGGTTCTGCGGAACGGCCACCACACCGGCGTGGGGCCCGTTGGAGGCGACGCGGTCGCCGGGGCGGAACCGCCGCACCCGCCGTCCCACCTCCAGCACGGTCCCCGCGGAGGAGTAGCCCAGGGCGAGGGGATCCGCCATGCGCGCGCGGACCTGGCGGACCGTCTCCAGGATCCCCTCGTGCCGCATCTTCTGGAGCACGCGCCGCACGTGGTCGGGCCGCTCCCGCGCCTTCCCCAGGAGGGACTTGCGCGAGAACTCCACGAGCATCTTCTCCGTGCCCGCGGACACGAGGCTCGCGGCGTTCGCGATCAGCACCTCGCCGGCCCCGCAGACCGGCGCCGGCACCTCGCGCACCTCCGTCGCCCCCGTGTCGACCCGCTGCAGGACCTGCTTCACGACGCACCCTCCGCGCCGCCCCGGCGCAGGGGCGAAGGATACGGCACGCCCCCGGGCGGTCCGTCGGGATGCCCCGGGTGGCCCCTCACGGGCCGGAGGCGAGATCCGCCGCCAGGCGTTCCGCGTGGTCGTCCCAGGAGAACCGCGTCGCCAGCGCATCGGGATCGGCGCGGGGGAGGGCCGCGGCGACCTCGTCCCAACGGGCCCACAGATCCACCAGGTCGGAGGGGCGATCCGGCGCGACGTAGGCGGCATGGGGGCCCGCGATCTCCCTCGCCCAGGGAAGGTCCGCCGCGACGAGGGGCTTCCGCAGCGCCAGGGCCTCGACGGCCGGGTGGCCGAAGGACTCGCAGAGGGAGGGGAAGAGGCACGCGTCCGCCTCGTCGTAGAGCCGCAGCAGGTCCTCCCCGCGGGTCGCACCGACGAACCGGATCCGCCCGCGCCCCACGAGGTCGTGGTCCTCGACGAGCGCGCGGTGCTCCCGGGCAACCGTGCGGGGGGCATCCTCCAGGCGGGCCGTGGCGATGACGCGGGCCGGGACTCCCCGCGCCTCGGCCTCCACCAGCGCCCGGAGGACCAGTCCCACGTTCTTCTGCAGCGTGTACGTGAGCACGTGGAGGAACGTCGGGGGCCCGGGCCGCCTCCGCGGCGCCGCCGCCGCCGCCGATCGAGCAAGGAGCGCGGGGTCGACTCCGTACAGGTTCACCAGCCCGCGGTCGCGCAGGTCGGGTGCCGCGGCCTCCACCAGCGCGCGCATGGACTCCGTGGGGTAGTGGACGCGGCCCGCGGCGCGGGCGCCGGCGAGGACGAGCAGGCGCTGCGCGCCCCGCTCGGCGCGGCGGAGCACGCGCTCCCGACGCAGGTAGTCGTCGGCGAAGTAGACGGCGTTGCGGAGGAGCACCGTGGACGGCACGCCGGGCCGCACCGGGGCGAAGTTCCCGGACGCGTAGAGGACGGCTCCGGTCCGCGCGCGGAGCATCCGCGGCAGCGTGGCCTGGTCGAATCGGAGCCGGCCCGCCATCGCGTCGGCACCCTGCACCGTGCGCACCTCGACGGCGTCGGGGAGCGGCGGGACCTCCGTCCCCGGGGACGCCAGCAGCACCAGCCGGACGCCCCGCGCGCCCAGCGCTCCCGCGAGCCGCGGAGCGACGTGGCGGAGGTAGGTCACGCCGCCTCCCACGCGCGCCCCCAGTGCGTGGAACCAGATCTCGCGGACGCGTGTCGCGGCCTCCCCGGGCGCGGGGTCCGCCGTCCCGCTCACGCCGTCCCCGCGAGGTCGTCCAGGATCCGCACCATGCGCGTGCGGAATCCCTCCGATGAGAACCGCTGCGCGGCGCGAAGTCTCGCGGCGACGCCCATGCGCCCCCGAAGCGCCGGGTCCGACAGCAATGCGCAGAGCGCATCCAGGACGGCCCCCTCGGCCCGCGGGTCCACGACCAGCCCCGTCTCGCCGTGGGCCACGACCTCCCCCCCGGCATCGCGGCTCCCGGCGATGCACGGAAGACCGTGCGCCATGGCCTCCGCGAACACCAGGCCGAATCCCTCCCCCTCCCCCGGCATCGCGTAGATGGAGGCCGTCGCGTAGAGGCGGGACAGTTCCCGATCGTCCACGGCACCGTGGAACCGGACCGCGTCCGCCAGACCGAGTTCCTGCGCCCGGGCCTCCAGCGCGCTGCGCCCCTCCCCGTCGCCGGCGATCCAGAGCCGGGCCGCGGGGAAGCGGCGCAGGACCTCGGGCCAGAGGCGGAGGAGCAGGGCCTGGCCCTTCAGGAGCCCGCGTCCCCAGAGTCGCCCCACGACGAGCACCGCCTCCTCGCGGGGCCCTTCCGGCCGGGGCGCGACACCGAGGTCGCGCGCCGGGAGGGGACACACCTCCGCGGCGACGCGCGACCACCCGGGGTTCGCCTCCCGGAAGCGGGCCAGCGTATGCGCCGAGTTCGCGATGAACAGATCCGTCGCGTGAAGGCCCCACCTCGTGCGCAGCGGCAGCGGGCGCCAGCACTCGACCCCGTGCAGGAAGACGGCCAGCCGTCCCCGGCCCCGGGCCAGCCGGCCGCCGGGGGCGAGACCGACGTGCGTGGCGAGCACCGCTCCTCCCGGCCCCTGGCGGCGCGCCAGCGCCGCCAGGAGGAACCGGACGCGGGAGCCCGCGCAGGCGCCGGTGCCGGATCGACCCGCCAGCGAGGGACTCCCGGGACCGTCATGGAGGGACACGACGGTGGCGGCGCGACCGGCGCGATCGAGGGCGTCCAGCACCAGTCCGTTCACGACGGGGATGCCCCCGGGACCCTCCCCGTCCACGACGGTGGCGAGGAGCAGCATCAGGCGCTCGCCGCCCCCTCCGAGGCGCGGGCGGAAGGCCGCTGCAGGGCCGCCGCGACGCGCCGCCCCGCCAGCAGGAAGATCCACCAGAGCACGAGATTCACCACGGCGCCGGCGTGGGAGCCGATGGTCATGGCCTGCGTCACCACGAAGAACGCCACCACACGGCCCGTGATGTCCCGCGGCGTGGTCAGGCCGCCCAGCGAGAAGCGCGCGAGCCGGAACGCCGCGGCGACCAGGACCATTCCCGCGATGACTCCCAGCCACCGGAAGTTCAGGTAGAACTCCCCGGGGACCGTCATGTTGACGGCGTTGCTCCACCCCGACTCGGTCTCCGTCCCGCGTCCGAGTTCCCGGGCGAACTCCCGTCCTGGCGAGATCGTCGGCTTGTCCGGCCAGACGACGCGGGGGATGAAGACGTAGGCGAGGTAGGCGAGGGTCTCGCCATCCTTCGTCCCCCTGTCCTCGACCAGCCCGGCGACGCGGCTCAACTGGTTGAACGTGGACAGCCGGGACACCACTCCCACAGCCCCGTCCGCCATGGCCTCGCCGGGACCCGGGAGAGCGCGGCTCACGAGCAGCCGTGCCCGGTCCGTCCCCTCTGCGGGCGTGGTGCGCGCCGTGGCCATGGGCTCGAACAGGAGCACCACCGCCGCGGCCCCCGCGAGCGCCACCGGGAGGTGGCGCCACCGGAGGGCCCGGGCCAGGAGGAGCGGCAGGAACGCCGCGACGAACGGCGAGAGGAGGTCGGTGCGCATGTCCGATCGCATCGCCGCGCGCGCGAACTCCGTGAGCACCAGGACGGAGATCACGGCGAGCCGTCCCCGCGTACGCGGGGATCGCGCGTGGACCAGGTCGGAGACCAGGAGGAAGATGGCGACGACCGGACCCACGGTCAGCACCGAGACGACCCGCCCGCCGAGCACCTGGAGGACCTCCGGCGGCGCGCCCAGGCGGATCCCCCAGGCCAGGCAGGCGAGCAGGGCCGCGGGAAGGTCGGACCCGCGGGCGGGGGCGCGCGGCTCCCCGACGCGGGCGCCGCTTCGACCGCCGGCGGGGAGGAGCGTCCGCAGGATCGGATCCGCGAGGACGGGGACGACGGCGCCGAGCGTCGCGATGCACTGCGCCGTGAAGATGTGCCGATCGTCCTGCCAGGTGTAGAAGCGCTCCTCCAGGCCGGTCCCCCGGGAGAGGTAGCCGGCGAGGTTCGCCAGCCCGAACCACACGCCCGCGGAGAAGGCGTAGATGGAGATCACGTCCACCTCCTCCGCCCCGCCGCGACGGTAGTCGTCGAGGAACCGCGCGAGACCGAAGACGAACGTGCCCGCGGCGAGGAGGGAGGGCGAGAGCGAGACCGCGCCGGCGGCCAGCAGCCCCGCGGCGGTGAGACCGAGGAATCCGGGGGGGCGGAGGATCATCCCGCGGACCGCCCCGGGAGCCGGTGGCCGCGGGGCCCGAGTTCGACGAGCGCGCGGCCGGCCGCCTCCAGGCGGCGCGCCGCCTCGGTGGCGCCGAACTCCGCGGCCGCCGCGGCGGCCCCCTCCGCCAACCGCGCGCGGAGGTCGCCGTCCCCGATCAGGCGATCGAGGGCCCCGGCGATGGAGGCGACGTCCCCGCACCGGTGGACGAGCGCGGTCACGTCGGGCCGCGCGAAGCCCGTCGCGCCGACGCAGCCCACGGCGTCGCTGACCACCGAGGGAAGGCCAGCGGCCGCCGCCTCCGCCACGACGAGCCCCTGGTTCTCGTGGCGCGACGGGAGGACCAGCACGTCGGCGGCGGCGTAGAGCGCGGGGAGCCCGGACTGGTTGACGAAGCCGGTGAACACGGCGCCGTCGAGGCCGGCGGCACGCGCGCGACCCTCCAGGCCCGCGCGAAGCGCGCCGTCCCCCACCATGAGAGGCGCCACGGGCCGGCCCCGCTCCCGCAGGATCACCGCGGCCTCGAGGAGGTCGCCCGGGCGCTTCCCCGCGACGAACTTGCCGCAGAACATCGGGACGAACGCGCCGTGCTGCAGGCCCAGCCGCGCCCGGGTCTCGCGCCGGAGCCCGGATCCTCCTTCGGCCAGCGCGGCGCGGATGCGCTCCACTCCGGCGGGGAGGAGGCCGGGGAGGAGACGGTCCTCGGGGAGGCCGAATCGGAGGTGGTAGGCGCGGTTGTTCTCCCCCGTGGTGAACGCCGCGTCCACGCCGCGGTAGAACCACCGGACCAGAACGCGCTTGGGGAGCCGCTTCCACGGGGCCGTCCAGCGGCCGATGCTGGAGTCGGAGAGCAGCAGGACGGGGACGCCGCGGGATCGGGCCCACGCCGCGGCCCGCCACATCGTCCGGAACGCGTAGCCGTGCACCAGGAGCACGTCCGGGGCGAACGCCTCCAGCCGGGCTCCGACGGCGGGGTTGTCCACGCCGAGGAACGTCAGCCGTCGCGGCCGGACGCGGGCGGGCAGGAACTCGTGCGCGTACCCCGTGAGGAGCGGTGTGTCCCATCGCACGTCCACGCCGAACCCGGGATCGCGGTAGGTCTCCGCCCCCCAGTCGCAGCAGAACAGCACGCGGAGATCGAGGCCGCCCTGCGCCGCGGCCGCCGCGTAGAACGGCGCGAAGTACTGGATGGGATGGCTGACCACGACCGCCAGCCGCGTCATGGGTTCCCGCCGGCGCGCCGGGATGCGCGCAGGACCGCCACGCGGTCCAGCAGTTCGCGGGCGCGGTCGTCCACGGAGTACCCCGAGCGTTCGGCGCGGAGCCGCCCGGCCCGGGCGACGGCCCGCCGGGCGGGTTCGTCCGCCAGGTAGCGCTTCACCAGGGCCGCCGCCTCCGCGGCATCGGCGAACGCCGCGCACTCCGTGCCCTCGTCGAAGAAGCGGGCCAGTTCGGCGGTTCGTTCGTGCAGGAGGAACGCGCCGCACGCGGGGATCTCGAAGGTGCGCGACGTCACCAGATCGCCGCTGGAGGCCCCCCGTCGCGCTTCGCTCAGGATGCAGAGCGCGATGCGCGCACCCGCCAGCGCGAGGGCGTACTCCCGGCCCGTGACGCTCCTCCCCTGGATCGCATTGCCGAGCCGCGGCCGCGCCCCCCCCCACTGGTCGCCCCAGATCCGCAGGTGCGCCCCGGGGAGCGCTGCGGCGAGCGCGACGAGGAACTCCTCCTTCTTCGGGGACCACGTCCCGACGAACGCGACGTCGCACGCGTACTCCGCGGCAACGGCGGCGGGCGGACGGTGGATCTCGGGATCGTAGAAGTGGGGGAGCAGGGAGGCGGAGCGGACGTCCAGCGCGCGGCGCATGTCCTCCAGGCCGAAGGACTTGGTCGTGAACACCCAGTCGTAGAGCGGGAGCGCGCGGGGGATGTAGGGCCCGTGGGCGGTGAACGAGACGTCGGGGTACACGTTCACGGCGACGGCGCCTCCGGCCCGAAGGGACCGCACCGCCTCCGGTGGAACCCACGTGCCCTTGTAGACGAAGAACAGGTCCGGTCGCGTCGCGGCCGCCACCGCCTCCAGGGCGCGACCGTACTCCGCGACGAGGCGGGGGCGGAGGAGGCGGCGCAGCGCGCGGAGCGGGAGGGACGCCCAGCCGGGAGGCACGAACCGCTCCGAGGGGACGACGTGGACCTCGTGACCCATGCGATGGAACCCCCGCGCGAACGCGTTCCCGCAGGACCCCCACCACGGATCCACGGACGCGAGGATGCGCAGCGGCGGGCGCTCCACCGGTCCGGCTCGGGGTCCGTTCACGGGGCCCCCGGCGGTGCGGAGACGGACTCCAGGGCCCGGAGGAGGACCTTCGACTCCTCCCTCCAGCGGTAGGCTCGTTCCGCCGCCGCGCGGCCTCTCCCCTGCATGGCCGCCACCAGTTCCCGGTCCGCCTCGAGGCGAGCCAGCGCTTCCGTCAGCGCCTCCACCGTGTTCTCGCCCGTGACCAGCCCGGCGTCGGTGGCCTCGACGACGGCGGCCACCGCTTCCGTCCGGTACGCGACGACCGCCAAGCCCACCATCATGTACTCGAACACCTTGTTCGGCAGCGTGAGCGCCTCGTTCTCGACGGCACCGGAGTTCAGCACGACACCCACGTCCGACCGCGCCGCCTCCCGGATCATCTCCGCGTAGGGAAGCGCCGGCTGGAAGCTCCAGGTCCCGGGGCGGAGCGTCGCGCGCAGATTGTCGAGCAGCTCCCGCTCGCGCATGGGCGTTGCGCCCCCCCGGAGCCTCAGGTGGATCCTCCCGTCCAGCCGCGCCGCGGCGGAGATCAGATCCCGCAGCCGCCGCCCGTCGAGGGCGAGGTGCGCCGAATGGTACAGCACCCTCAGCGGAAGCGGTCGCGGCGGCACCCGGGGGGCGGAGATGCCGGCGTCGAAGGGCGGCATGTTCCTCACCACCACGGGCGCGACGCCGTAGGCCTCCCGGAGGCGCCCGGCGACCCCCGGTGCCACCGTCAGCACCAGCGCCGCCGCCGCCACCCCCCGACCCTCGGCGCTGCGAACGGCCGCCACCGTCGCCGGAGACGGCGAGGCACCCTCCCCCGCGTACCACTCGTGGGCGTCGTAGACGAGCGGGACTCCCCGTTCCGCCGCCACCGCGGCCGCGGCGGGCAGCGTGTTCAGGTCGTGGGCGTAGAGCAGATCCGCTTCGATCCCGCCCGCCGCATTCCGGAGCAGCCCGAGGGTCGGCGCCACGACCCGATCCGCGATTCCGGCAGAACGCAGGCCCGTCGCCCAGGCCCCGCGCGCGAGGCGCATCGTGATCGCGCTCGCCAGCCGATTCCACGCCCCGACCGCACCGGCCCCGGAATCCCGTCGGACCCAGCGGAGGTCCACCCCGGGAATGGGTTCGATGTCGACGGGGTCCTCCGCGGGAGCGGTCACGCCGACGACGGAAACCGCGTGGCCCGCCCCCGCCAGCGCCGACGCGTGGCGCCGGACGCGCTGATCGAAGCGCACGGAGTTGTTCACCAGCATCAGGATCCGGCGTCCTCCGGGCGGGGCCGGCGGCACCGGGGGGCGGGCCGCGGACGTCTCCGCGCGGGCGACGGATTCGTCCAGGAGCGCGGCGAGCGCGCGCGCCTGCACGGGCCGCGCGAAGGAGGCGACGACGGCTTCGTCCGGGAAGTACGGGAGATGCTCGCCGTGCGCCTTGCGGTCGAGCCCGTCGGCGAGGACCGCGGCGACGCCGGCACCGTCCCCGCGCACCACCCCCGTGCGGCTCTCCCCCACGAGCGCGTCCAGCAGGTCGCCATCCCCGGGAACACAGAGGATGGGGCGCCGCGCGCCGAAGTACTCGAACGTCTTCCCGGGATAGAGACCGCGGGCGAGGCACGGGTCGGCCCGCGACGCCGGCGGCATGGACAGGAGCAGCAGGAGATCCGCCGACCGGAGAGCGCGCAGCGCGTCGCCGCGGGGGATGGCGGGGCCGGCATCCACCACCTCCGCGACTCCCGCCTCGGCGGCCCGCCGCGTGACCGCCTCGGCCTGACCCCCGCGATAGATGAACCGCAGCCGCCGGAACACCGATTCCCCGCGCTCGCGACGGAGCAGGGCGATCCCGTCGAAGAACGCGTCCGCGTTCTGCTCGCGCACGAGGTTGCCCATGTAGGCGACCACCAGGCGGTCGGGGTCGCGCGGCGGGTCGGGCCCGTCGAACTCCTCCGGATCGAACCCGTTGGGGATGTAGACGGCGCGGCGACGCAGCAGGGCGGCGTCGAGTTCCCGCCAGTGGGGACTGACGGACACGGTGAACGCGGCGGTACGGAGGAGCCGGCGGACCACGGGGGCGTACAGGCGGCGACCCAGCGGTCCCAGCGGCCGCAGCACCGGATCCCGGAAGTCGGCACCCCACGGCACGCCGTGGGTCCGCGAGAACCGCGACGCCAGGAAGAGGGCCGCGTCGGGGGAGTGCTCCGCGAGGCAGGCGTGGATCGGCGTCGCCTCCGCCACCGCCACGGCGGCGGCCCACGCGCAGGGCTGCCAGGATCGGGAGAGATCCCCCCCGAACCACTTCGCCGCCGTGAGCGCGGCCCGGAGGCGCGCGCTCGGACTGCCCGTCGGGGCGCTCGCGAGCCGCCACCATGCGGCGTCGAGGAGCCCGTCGTGGGTCAGCGAGGGAGTCGGGACGACGACCGCCCGATCCGGCGGAGCACCGCGCAGGACCGCCCGGGCATCCTCCGCCACGCGGGGCAGGTCCCCGGCCGACGCGATCCTCCGGCGGGCGCCGTCGCACGTGATGACGATCGCGCGCCAGCCGGCTGCCGCCAGGTGGCGGGCCAGTCCCGCCGGTCGCTGGGCGGCGATGGTGGCGCGGTCCGAGTTCCACGGCGCGCACTCGTAGGCGAACATGAGGACGGTCCTCACGGCGCCCCCTCGCGGCGTACGCCCGCGCGCGCCACCCCCTCGAGGATGCGCAGCAGCCGGCGGGCGTGGACCGCGCGGGAGAACCTCCCCCTCGCGCGGGCCCGGGCGGCGACGCCTCGGGCCGCCGCTCCGGCCGGGTCCACGGCGACCGCCTCGAGCGCCGCCTCCAGGGCCCCTGCGTCCCCGGGCGGAACGAGCCATCCGGTCGTGCGCCCGTCCACCGCCTCCGGCTGGCCCGCCACGGAGGACGTGATCACGGGGAGCGCCATCGCCATGGCCTCGAGCGTGGCGTTGGCCAGCCCCTCCGACAGGCTCGGCTGCACGTACGCGTCGGCGGCGGCGAGGATCCGCGGGATCTCGCCGGGCGGCACGGGGCCCGGGGCGCGGACGCCCCCCCCGCACTCCCGCCGCAACCCGCGCAGCGTGGCCGCGTCCGCGTGGGGCCCGACCACGAGGAGGGACCACTCCGGCCGGCGCGCACGGAACCGGGCGAACGCGCGGGCGAGGACCGCCACGCCCTTCACCGGGGACACGTCCCCGCAGAACAGCAGCAAGCGGTCCCCGCCGCCGAGGCGCAGCCGACGCCGCATCTCCTCGCGGCCTTCCCCCGGCCGGAACCGGTCCCCGTCGATGCCGTTGTAGACGACCCGCATGCGGGCGCGGGAGCCGGGGAGGATCTCGTCGCAGCGGCGCCGGAGGTGGCGGCAGTTCGCCAGCGGAGCCTCCGCCGCCGCGAGCACCCGCGGGACCCAGGCCCTGCAGGTCGCCCGCGCGCCGTACCACTGGTCCGCGGCCACGTCGCCTCCGCGCGCCACGGCGGCCATGGGGAGCGAGAACCTCTCCCGCAGCGCCAGCGCCGCCGCACCTCCGGGCCAGAGCCACTGGGCGCAGACGACGTCCCACGCGTCCGGCCCGTCCTCGGCGACCGCGGCGGCGACGGCGTCGGCCATGGCGGGCACCACGTCCTCGTCCGAGCCGCCGGACCGCGCGTACGGGACGAACCGCACGGGCACGGGCCCTCCGTCGAACGGGCGGACTCCCGCCGCCAGCCCGCGCCAGAACGCCCGCCGGAGCCACCTCTGCGGGGCCGCCCCGGGGCGCGGGAGGGGAACCACGGCCCCCACGCGCGCGCCCAGAGCCAGCAGCGCCTCCGCCTGCGCGCGGACGAAGACGGCGTCGGCGGGGCGCTCCGGGCGCGGCCAGGCCGGCGACACGAAGAGGATCCGGAGGCTCACGGCCCGATACCGAGGAGGCGACGCACCACGGGAAGGTGGGCGGACCAGAGGAATCGCGCGCGGCAGGCATCCAGGGCCCGCGCCCGCGCCTCCTCCCGGCGGGGGCCCGCGAGTTCCAGCAGCGCCGCCGCGGCCCCGTCGAGGTCCTCCGCGGACGGGTTCGCCGGCAGCACCACCCCCGGCGCGTCCCTCTCCACCAGGTCGGCGACCCAGGTCACGGATCGGTCCACGGCGAGCGCAAGGCCCGCCGCGAGGTACTCGGGGACCTTGATGGGGCAGCCGTACCGCAGGTAGCGGGGCGCCGGCTCGTAGAGGCAGATCCCCGCGTCGCCGCCGGAGAGCGCCCGGCGGGCCCCGTCCCGGTCGAGGGACTCGCGCACCACCGCGTGTTCGGGCACACCCATGGCCGCCATCCGGGAGCGCAGGTCGGGCAACTCGTCGAGGTAGGTGAGCAGCACCAGTCGCGCCTCCGGCGCGCGCCGCCGCGCCGCCGCGAGAAGTCCGAGCATGACGTCGGGGAGCCGCTCCGGGCCGAGGCGCCCGGAGTAGATGAGGATCGGCGCGGCGCCGGTCCCCCACCGCGCGCGCGCCGCCCGTCGATCCTCCGGGGACCACGAGAGGTCCTCCACGCAGTTCGGGACGCAGGCGGCGGTCTCCCGCGCGGCGCCGAGTTCCTCCACCGCGTAGTCGACGAGCCCCTCGGTCACCCCCGTGACGGCGTCCGATCGGCGCGCGCCCTCGCGATCCGTGGCGCGGGCGCGATCGAACACGTGGCGCTCCCGCGCGGGGAGGTCGCGGTCCCCGCGGAAGCCGAGGCGCAGCACCGCCTCCCAGGGCTCGTGGCCGTGCAGGTCCATGAGGACCCGCCCGCCCCCGACGGCGTCGCGGGCGTGGGCCGCCGCGAGAGCCGCACGGGAGTTCCGCGCGATGAACGCGGGAGCGCCCCCCCCCCGCATCGACGCCCGCACGTAGAGAGCGAGGGAGCGGCCCGGCGCGTTGCGCCCGAGCCGTCCCACGTAGGGAACCACCGCCATCCTCCCCTCCGGCCACAGCGCGCGAAGGGCGCGGATCGCGGCGCGGACGGGCCGGCTCACGACGGCGCGCCCGCCCTCGAGGAACACGACACGCACGTCCGTGTCCGGGTGGAGGCGGGCGTGGGCGCGCGCCGGGCCCACGACCTGGGACGCGACCACCCCGCCGCCGAGGATCTCGCCGAGGCCGACGTAGACGACGCGCGCGGGCGGGCGGCTCACGGCTTCTCCAGGCGGGCAGCGTCCCGGAGCGCCGCCAGTTCGCGCCGCCCCTCCGCCAGACTGAGCACGGCGAGCACCTGGCGGGCCGCGGCGTCGGAGAGGCCGGGGCGCGCGCGCTCGAATCGATCCGCCGCGTCCGCGACGAGGCCGCCACCGCAGTGCGCTCCCGCCGCCGCGAGCCGCTCCCGCACCCAGCCCGCCAGCGGTCCGCGGAACCAGGGGACCAGGGGAGCCTGGTACCCGAGCTTGTCCTGCCGCGCGCGGATGGCGGGGGGAAGGAGGTCCGCCAGCCCCTCGCGGAGCAGCGCCTTCGACTCGCCGTCGCGGATCTTGTACGAGGAGGGCAGCGGCTGCACGAGCTCCGCGATGCGGTGGTCGAGGAACGGCTGCCGCAGTTCCCGGGAGTACGCCATGGAGTTCCGGTCCCCGTACCGGAGGAGCTCCTGGAGGGGACCGCGCGTCGTGTCGAACAGGAGCCGCGCGGAGAGGCGATCCCGGCCCGCCCGCTCGGGGGCCTCGGACTCCTCCGCCCGGTGCTCCGCCAGCCATCCCCGATCCCACCACTCCTCCGCCGCCCCGAGCACGCGACCCCCGCGCGGGGTCTCCCCCGCCAGCCGACGCTTCACGCGCCGCAACCCGGGGAACGCACGGCCCAGCGCCGCGCGGATCGACAGGGGGAACGCCCGCCCGTGGCGCCGGCGGAACGCCCTCCACTCGCGAAGGAGCGCCCCCGCCCGCCGCTCCTCGGCGAGACCCGCGTAGAGCGCGAGGAAGTAGGGCGTGTAGCCCGCCAGCATCTCGTCCGAGCCCTGCCCGTCCAGCAGCACCACCACGCCCTGCTCCGCCGCCAGCCGCATGACGACGTGCTGCGCGAACTGGCTCGTCGAGGGGAAGGGTTCCTCCATGTGGCGGCAGAGGGCGGGGAAGAGGTCCTCCAGCATGGCGGCCGACGGCCACACCTCGTGGCCCTCCACGGCGGTGACGCGGAGGACCTCCGCCACGTGGTGCCCCTCGTCGAGCGCCGGATCGTCCATCCTCGCGGTGAAGGTCTTCTGCCCGCCGTCGGCGCCGAGACGGTGGATCTGGCAGACCACGGCCGACGAGTCGAGCCCTCCCGAAAGGCTCGTGCCCACGGGCACGTCCGATCGGAGCCGGAGCCGCACGCTGTCCGCGAAGAGGCCGGCGAACCGGCGCGCCGCCTCGGGGAAGGAGAGGTCGGACCGCGCCGCCGGGTCGAGGTCCCACCAGCGACGGATGGAGACGTCGAGGGCGCCACCGTCGCAGCGCAGCGTGAGGTGGTGCGCCGCGGGGAGGCGGAACACGCCCTTCCACTGGGTCTCCGCCATGCCGGCCTGCTCCCGGAACGCGACGTAGCGGTAGAGGGCGCGGTCGTCCAGCGACCCGTCCACCTCGGCGAACGGCAGGAGCGCCTTGATCTCCGATGCGAAGGCGAAGAAGCCCCGCCCGGCATCGAATGCGTAGTGGAACGGCTTCTCGCCGAAGCGATCCCTCGCGGCGAAGAGGGTTCCCGCCTCGCGGTCCCACACCGCGAACGCGAACATCCCGTTCAGCCGATCGAGGCACGCGGGCCCCCAGGCGCGCCAGGCCTCCAGCAGGACCTCCGTGTCCCCGCGGGATCGGAACGCCGCGCCCCGCGCCTCCAGTTCGGCGCGCAGTTCGACGTGGTTGTAGATCTCGCCGTTGTAGACGACCACGAGCCTGCCGTCCCGGGACGCCATGGGCTGGGCC
Organism: uncultured Planctomycetota bacterium; assembly: GCA_964607145.1. Lineage (GTDB taxonomy): Bacteria > Planctomycetota > JAJSAM01 > JAJSAM01 > JAKLKS01 > CAZSIX01. Next base: position 37,182 of record CAZSIX010000011.1, read on the forward strand.
GCGGCCGCCGAGAGATCGACGACGGAGAGCCGCCGGTGCCCGAACGCGACGGACGCGTCGGCCCGCTCCGACCGCTCCGTCCAGGTTCCCGTCCCGTCGGGTCCCCGGTGGGCGAGCAGACGGAGCGCCGCGCCGAAGGGGGCGGCCGCCGCTTCACCGCCGCGCCGCACCACTCCCAGGATGCCGCACACGGTCAGCCCCCCCGCGTCCGGCGCCCGCGCCCGGCGACGCCCTCCAGCACCGCGCGCAGGCGGGCCGCGTTCTCCCGCACGGTGCCGACGCGAGCGGTCGCCGCCGGCGCCCGTGCCGCCAGCCGGGCCGCCGTCGCCGGGTCCCCCATGACGCGGCCGAGCGCGTCGACGAGGGCCCGCCCGTCCGACGGCGGGACGAGAATGCCATCCTCTCCGTCCCGGATCACCTCGTCGTGCCCGCCGACGCGGGTCGCGACGACGGGCAGGCCCGACGCGAGCGCCTCGACCACCGCATTGGACAGCCCCTCGTTGCGGCTGGCCAGGACGAACGCGTCGGCGGCGCGGAGTACTCCCGGGACGTTGCCCGGCGCCACCCCGTCCAGCAGGCGGAACGTGGCCCCGAGGCCCCGTGCCGCCGCCTCCGCCGCGAGGTCCATCTCGTCGGCGGCGCGCCTGGGCGCGATCGCCAGGAGGGTCCACCCGAGCCGGGCGATGGCGGGCGCTGCGAACGCATCGAGGAGTTCGGGCCAGCCCTTCGCCGCCTGCGGCCGCGCCACGGTGACGATGGCGCGCCCCTGCTCCGGCAGGCCGAGTCCGCGCTTCGCCGCCCTCCGCTCCTCCGTCGTCGCCGGGTGGAAGGCGTCCGTGTCCACGCCCATGTAGACCACGTCCACCGGGCGATCCCACTTCGGGCCCGCCCAGCCGGCGGCGTCCCGCGCCAGGGAGCGGCTGCAGGCGAGGAGGCCGTCCGCCTCGTTCAGCACGCGGCGGAGCTTGCCGATGCGGTCGGGCCACCGCTCCGGCCACGCGTGGACGTCATCCCCCAGCGCGACGGCGGCCACGGGGATCCCCAGCGTCTCCCGGGCGACCACCGCGGCGAAGCCTTCGTGGCAGAGGAACTGCGCGTACATGACATCGGCGTCCCGGAGGTCGGGCCGGCGGGCGACGTGTCGCGCGACGGCCCGGCCGCACTGCTCCCACCAGTCGCCGGGGAAGATGCGACTCGGCTTGCATCGAACGACGGGCGGGTGCTGGACCGGGATGCCCTCCACGGACGGGAGCAGGTCGCGGGAGGCCCGGCGCGCCCGCCGCCACTCCCCGTGGAGGAGATGGAGCGGGGCGGGCGGCGCCCCCTCCACCGGTTGCAGCACGCGACAATCCACGCCCTGCTCCGCCATCGCCACGGCGTGGCGGTGCGTGAAGACGCCGGCGTGGGGGGATCCGCGACGCGGGTAGCACGTGGCCAGGATGAGGACCTTCACGGGAGAGTGGGCTTCCGCCCCGCGGTCCAGAGTGCAAGCACGAGGAGGCCCATGATGGAGTCGACTCCGGGGCGCGAGCGGCGGGCCTCGTAGTCCGCCCACGCCCCTCCGACGGCGGCGCCATCGAGCAGGGGGCAGGACTCCACCAGCGGCCAGAACCGGTCCCTTCGCGTCCTCGTCTCCGCGTCCTCGCGGAGCCACCGGTCGAGCGGCGCGCGGAAACCCGTCTTGGGCCGATCCGCCGCCTCCCCTCCGAGCCGCCGCCGCGCGATCTCCCGGAGCGGGATCTTCCCCCGGTCGCCGCGACGCTTCGCCGGACCGGGAATCCGCAGCGCCAGTTCGACCACCGCCCGATCGAGGAAGGGGACACGGGCCTCCAGACCCGTGGCCATCGTCATCCGGTCCGCCTTGGCCATCATCTCGTCCACGAGGGACGTGCGCAGGTCGGCGTAGAGCACGCGATTGAGGGGATCCTCGAAGGGGCATCCCGCGAACACCTCCGCGACGCGGCGCTCGTGGCGACGGAGGTCCACGGCCGGGCGCGCGTCCCGGGGGAGGAGGGCCAGCGCCGCCGACGGCGGCAGCACGCGGAGACGCCGGAGGTAGAGCCCGGCCTCCGTCCCCCGCAGGGCGTCCCCCGCCGCGCGGACGGAGCGCGCCGCGCGCACGCGGGCCGCGAGGGCGGCGGGAACGGCGGCCGCAAGGGCCGCCCCCACGGCGGGCCGCGCGGCGCCGGGGACCCAGCGCAGGGAGCGCGGCACACCCGCGGGGGAGCGGTGGCGGTCGTACCCGGCGAGGATCTCGTCCCCGCCGTCTCCGGTGAGCACGACCTTGAGGTCCCGTCGGGCGGCGAGGGAGAGGGCGTGCAGCGAGAGGGCGCTGGTGAGCCCCAGCGGCTGGTCCATGGCGGCGACCGCGTCCTCGATCCCCCCGAGGAAGTCCCCGGTCGACGCATGCTCCCGGTGGAGGACTCCCGCGCGATGCGCCGCGGCCCGCGCCGCGAGGGATTCGTCGACGTCCTCGCCGGGGAAGGTCGCCGCGAACGTGCGCAGGCGTCCCGGCGACGTCTCCGCCGCCATGGACACGACGACTCCGGAGTCCAGGCCGCCGCTGAGGAACGCCCCCACCTCCACGTCCGCCACGAGGTGGGACCGCACGGCGACGCCGAGCACGGTCTCCAGGGCCTCGGCGGCGTCCCGCGCAGGGATCGGCGGGCCCGCGGGCGGATCCCACCAGCGCACCGTGCGCTCGCGATCCCCGTCAATCACGACGACCGTGCCGGGTTCCACCATGGAGATGCCGCGGAAGATGGTGAAGGGGCCGGGCACCGTCAGGAGGCAGAGGTAGTCGTGGACGCTGGTCCAGTCGACTTCCGACGGAACGCCGGGGAACCGGCGCAGCGCGTCGAGGTCGGAGGCGAACGCGACGAACCCGTCGTCCCGATAGGTGGCGAGCGGCTTGATTCCGAGTCGATCCCGCGCCGCCACCAGCCTCCGGCGTTGCCGATCGAGGAGAACGAACGCGAACATGCCCTCGAGCGACGGGAGCCACCGTTCCGGCCCGTCGGGATCCTCCTCGTGGAGGTGGAGGATGACCTCGCTGTCGGACTCGGAACGGAACCGGTGTCCCGCCGCCTCGAGGCGCGCGCGCAGTGCGCGGTGATTGTAGATCTCCCCGTTGCACGTCAGGACGACGGTCCCGTCCTCCCCCGACATGGGCTGCGCCCCCCGCTCCGAGAGGTCCACGATGGAGAGGCGGCGATGGACGAGCGCCATGTCGCCGTCGCGGAAGACGCCGGAACCGTCGGGGCCGCGGCGCGCCAGCGCGGCGGAGACGGACTCGAGAACCTCCGGCGCGATGCGGGCGGGGTCCGCGCTCCGGGCCGCGGCGATGCCGCACACGGCTCAGCGCCCCCGCGCCGCGGAGGCGGCCGCGGACCCGGGAGCCGCCTCCGCCGCGAGAGCCGCCCATGCGCGGGCCGCGACGTCCAGATCGTACTCCGCGGCATGCACGCGCTGCGCCTCCTCCCCCAGGGTCCGCCGCAGGTCCGCCGAGCGGGCCAGCCGGTCCAGCGCGGCGGTCCACTCCGCCGCACCATCCGCCAGGATGCCGGCCCGCCCGCCGCGCAGCACCTCGAGGTTGGCGCCCACGGGACTGGCCACCGTGGGCAGTCCCGCGGACATGTAGTCCACAATCTTCGCCGCGCACTTCCCCCGCTCCCATTCTCCGTCGGGCAGCGGCATGAGGCCGATGTCCCCGTCCGCCAGATGGTCCCCGGGGTCGTAGGGCAGCCGGGGCCGTGCCTCGACGGTCACGCCGTCGACGGGTCCCAGGGCGGCGGCGGTGGCGCCGACCACCAGCAGCCGCAGCGGGCGGGTCCGGCCCACGGCCGAGAGCGCTCCCGCAACGGACGCGAGGTAGTTCACCGTCGTCGGGCTCCCCAGCCAGAGCAGTCGGACGGCGCCGTCGCGCGCCGGAGGCCGTCCCGCGGCGGGGGCCCGGCGGGGAGCGCACGTGGGGATGCGCACGGCACGGGAGCCCCGGGCCTCCATGGCCGCACGGAGGTGTTCGCTGCCCGTCACGACGACGGCGGCGGCTGTGCGGAGCGCCTCGAATCCCGCCGGATCGTGCAGCCACAGCGCGTCGTCCACGTCCAGCGCCACCGGAAGTCCCGAGGAACGGACCGCGCGCCACCACGGGTCCGGCGGCGCGGCGCGGTGGACGACGACGAGCCGCGCCCGGCCGAGGCTCCGCTGCACGAGGCGCCCCGTCCGCGCGGCGTGGAACCGCCGCGCGAGGCCGAGGAGCCGGAACCGGTTCAGGAGCCGGAGCCGTGCCGCGGCCGCACCGTCCCCCGCGTCGGCGGCCGCACGGGCGCGCTCCAGCCACGGCCACTCCGCGGCCGCGATCCCGGCATCGACGTCCCGCCGGCGCAGGGGGTCTCGAAGAGCCAGGACGCGGCGCAGACCCGACGCGTCGGTGCCGACGCTGCGCGTCAGGAAGAGGATGCCGCCCCGCGAAGCATCATCGGGCACGGGAGACCCTGCACCGGACCCGCCGGACCTCGTGGCGGGGGCGCGTCCAGCGGCGCCGCACCTCGTGGAACCTGCAGGACCAGCGTCCGCGGCCCGCCGCGCGCGGAGGTCCCTCTCCCGGCCGCTCGGTGGACCGATCCTCCCGTGCCCGCGTTCCGTCCCGCTCCGGACCGCCGCCCGTCGTCATCGCCGGGCGCCATCGGGGGCGGCCCCGTCCGGGCGGCGCACCTCCGACGCTCCCACCGGGTGGCGGCGATAGACCTCGCGGTAGAAGTTCTCGTACTTGTCCACGCGATAGGAATCGTCCCCGCGTTGCGCGTCCCAGGAGAGATGGAGGCACGGCGCGGGGAGCCGGCCGAAGACGGCGCCCCGCACGGTCCGCTCCAGGTGGGCGTAGAGGAACTTGTCCGCCAGCGGCCGCGGTCCGGCGAGGTACTCGTCCACGAACCAGCGCCGCATGACGGCGAGCCACAGCCCGCTCGGGACCCGGAACAACCTGCGCTTCGGATCCCAGGACGACGGAGGTGCGGGGACGTGCCCGCGCGCCGTCTCGGGGTCCCAGTTCGAGAGGTCGAAGTCCACGGTCACGATGTGCACCTCGGGGTACGTCCGCAGCCGCTCCAGCGCCTCCCGCAGCCAACCACGGTGCGCGGGCGGGATCTCGATGTCGAGGTCCGTGAGGACCACGACGTCGGCGTCGGGACCGGGGGGAAACACGCGGAGATACGCGTCCGCGAGGGCCGTCCCGTAGAGGTTGTCGGCGTACCGCACGTGGCCGGCGATGCGACCGGCGGCCGCGTCGGCGCGGCATCTCCCGGTGAGCGCGCCATCGTCGGGGTGCGCGTTCTGCGCCACGTGGATCCGCATCGGAATCGTCTCCGTCGCGAGGAGCGAGTCGATGGACCGGGCGTAGACGTCGCGGAACCGGTAGCACAGCCCGTACACGGGGACCTCCGGGAGCGCCGCCGCGGCGGCGGCCCCGCCGACCGCGGCCGGGGAAGGCGCCTCGGGACCGGCGTCCCCGGCGCCGAGGAGCAGCACGCGCGCGGCCCGCGCGCGCAGGAACGCGGCCCCCTCCTCCCAGTCGGCGCCCTCTCCGACCTCCACGACGACGAGCCGCGGCCGGTGGCGACGGATTCCGTCCGCCAGGCCGGGGGCGAGCCGGAGGGCCGCCGCGCCGAGGAGAAGGAGGGGCTCCCCCTCGTGCAGCGCCCCGACGGCCTCGCGGACGGCCGCGGCGCGGCGGCGATCGTCGGCACGCCACCCGATGCGTTGCGCGACGCGCAGGGCCCGCGGGGTCGCCGTCGTCTGCTTCGGCCGATCCAGGAGTTCCAGTTCCCGGACCTCGAACCCGCGCTCCGCGAGTCCGGCCCGCGCCGCGGCGGCGATCACGTCTGCCCCGGGGAGCGGCGATCGGACGAGGAGTGCCCTCACGAACCGCCACGCCGCTCCGCGAGCGCCTCCCGCAGCCGGGGAGCGGCCGCGTGGACGGCATGCACGAGGTCGCACACGCGATCCACGTCCCCCGCCGTCGGCGCGGCCCCGGCGGGGAGCACGAGGACCTCGGCCGCGAGCCGCTCGGTCACGGGGAGCGCTCCCCCCGGCGGGAGCCTCCGGCCGAGATAGGGGGGCACGCGGTGGAGCCCGGGGGTGAAGTAGCGGCGGGCGCGCACGTTCTCCGCCCACAGGAGGGCATGGAGCCCGTCCCGGTCGAGGCCGAACCCGTCGGCGCGGACCTCCGCCACGACGTACTGGTGGTTGTGATCGGGCAGGTCGTCGAAGGTCAGCAACCGGAGTCCGGGGAGGTCACGAAGCCCGTCCATGTAGCGGGCGTGGGTGGCGCGGTTCCCCTCGAGGAGTTCGTCCAGCGCGTCGAGTCCGCAGAGGGCCATGGCCGCCGACGGCTCGCTCATCTTCCCGTTGAGGCCGAGTTCCTCGATGCGGTCGTAGTCCGTGAACCCGAAGTTGATGACCCGGCGCAGCCGCGCCGCCAGGTCGTCGTCATCGGTGGTGACGCACCCTCCCTCGAACGCGTTCAGGAACTTCGTCGCGTGGAACGAGAAGACCTCGGCCCGTCCCGCGCGGCCCACGGGACCGCGCCGGCCCGTGGAGGCGAAGGCGTGCGCGGCGTCGTAGATCGCCGGGATCCCGCGGCGCGCCGCGAGCCCGTCCAGCGCCTCCGTGTCGCAGGGGCGGCCCCAGAGGTGGACGCCCAGCACCGCCCCCGTGCGCTCCCCGATCAGCCGTTCGACGGAAGCGGGGTCGGCGTTGTGCGTGGCCGCCTCCGCGTCGCAGAACGCCGGCGGGCAGCGCTCCCACTCGGCGGCGTGGGCGGTGGCGACGAACGTGAACGCGGGGAGGACCACTTCGCCCCGCACCTCCAGCGCGCGGAGCACCACCTGGAGCCCCACCGTCGCGTTGCAGACGGCCACCGCGTTGCGGACGCCGATGCGGGCCGCCACGCGCTCCTCCAGTTCCTGCACCAGGGGTCCGTGGTTGGAGAGCCGCCGCGAGTCCAGGGCCCGCGCCAGCCTGCGGAGGAACTCCTCCCGCCGCGGGACGTTGGGCAGTCCCACGTGGAGCGGCTCCGCGAAGGCCGGCGTGCCGCCGAAGAGGGCGAAGCGGCGGACCGCGTCGGGGGAGGGGACCTTCACCGGGGCGGCCCTCCCGCGCGACGCGCGTCGAGCGGCCTCACGTCCCATCGCAGCCGGGGCCGGACCACTCCGGGCCAGCGGCCGTACCACGCCGCCCGGTCGGTGACGGAGTCCCGGACGGCGAACGCCAGCGCGTGCTCCTCGTGCCGCAGGACCCGAGTCCCGTCCTCCACGAGGAACAGCGTGACCGTGTAGGACCCGGCGTTGAGCAGCCATGCCGGGAGTTCGACGCGGGCCTCGTGGTCGCCGACGGCGAGGGGCGGCGCGCCCTCTCCGTCCACCGGGAGGGAGGCGGAGGACAGGACGCAGACGCCGTCCTCCGCGAGCACGTGGACCGTCACGTGGAGCCTCGCTCCCGGCCGCGGAGAGCGGAAGGTCACCTCCACCGAGCATCCCGTCTCCACCCCCACGGATCCCCCGCCGGGAGGGATCACGCGGGCGCCGAGGAACGCCGCGTCGGCGTCCGCCGCGGGCGGGTCGAACGTCCGCTCCAGCCGCACCGCAGTGAACTCCTCGAGGTACGCGGCGGTGACGTCCTCCGCGGGCCCGTCCCGGTGGATCCCGCCGTCCTTCAGCCACACGCAACGGCTGCAGACGCTCCGCACCGCGAGCATGTTGTGGCTGACGAAGAGCGCGGTCCTCCCCCCCGCCATCCCGCTCCGCATGGCGCCGACGCAGCGCTTCTGGAACTCCGCGTCCCCCACCGCGAGCACCTCGTCCACGATCAGCACCTCGGCGGAGAGGAACGCCGCGACGGAGAACGCGAGACGGAGCCGCATCCCGCTGGAGTAGTGCTTCAGGGGCGTGTCCAGGTAGTCCCCCACGCCGGAGAACGCGACGATCTCGTCGAACCGCGACCGGATCTCCGCCGCGGTCATGCCCAGGATGGCGCCGTTGAGGGAGACGTTCTCCCGGCCCGTCATCTCGGGATGCATCCCCGTGCCCACCTCGAGCAGCGACGCCACGCGGCCGCGCACCAGCGCCCGCCCCCTCGTGGGCGTCGTGATCCGGGAGAGGATCTTGAGAAGCGTGCTCTTCCCGGCGCCGTTGCGGCCGATGACGCCGAGGACCTCACCGGGGGCGACCTCCATGTCCACGGACCGGAGCGCGTCCCGCTCCACCCAGCGGAGGGCGCCGTCCGCGCCGGGCACGCGGATGCGGTAGGTCTTGCCGAGCCCCTCCGTGCGGACCGCCCAGGTCACAGCAGGTCCACGAGGCGCGCCTGGGTCCGCTCGAAGACCAGCACTCCCGCGGCGAACACGACCACCGACGCGGCGCACGCGCCGAGCACCAGCGCCGCGGACGAGGGGGGGACGCCCGTCAGCGACCAGCGCACCCCCTCCACGAGGCCGGTGACGGGGTTCGCCGCGGCGAGGGTCCGCGCGAGGCCCGGGAGACGCTCCAGCGGGTAGAGCACCGGAGAGAGGAACAGCAGCACGGTCATGCAGAGCGGCAGCGCGTGCTGGACGTCCCGGAACCGGACGTTGATCGCCGCGAGCACGGCGGCGCCGCCCACCGCGAGGAGCGCCACCGCGACGAGGAGCGGGAGCGCCAGCAGGGCCGTGGCCGGCGGCGTCACCCCGTGGGCCAGCATGACGATGCCCAGGAGCACGAGGGAGACGGCGGCGTTGATCACCGCGTGGGCCCCGCCCGCGAGCACGGTGTAGATGCGCGGGAAGTAGACCTTCGTCACGATGGCCTGCTGCGCGACGAACGCCGGCGCCCCGTGGGAGAGCATCTGCTGGAACAGGTTGAACGGGAGCAGGGACGCCAGCACCCAGACCGGGTACGGGATCTCCGTGGCGACGCCACCCACTCCCCGGAAGACCACCGTGAAGATCACCACCTGCGCCGCCGGCTGCAGGACCGCCCACGCGACCCCCAGCGCCGCCTGCTTGTACTTGGCCCGCACGTCGCGACGGCAGAGCGCCCAGAGGACACCCCTGTAGCGCCAGAGGTCGCCCGCCCACAGGCGGACGTCGGAGCCGGGGCGGATCTCCGTGACCGCGCCGGCCCCGCCCACCGCCGCCGGCCCCGCATGCGCGCTGTCCGCCGATGCCGTCACCGGGCTCCCGTCGGCCGGCGGATCGCGGGTGCCGCTCCCCGGCGCGGGGACGGTACCGGGCCGGTCCACGCGGGGGCGTTCCACCCGGGCCGGGTTCCGCTGCGCACGGGGCCGAGCGTACCCCGAGCCGGGGACCCCCGCCACGCAATGGACGGGCCTCCGGGGTCGGCCCCGGAGCACCGCCGACGCCGCCCCGGCGCCCCCCTGTCCGCGGGGTCGCGCCCCTTCACCGCTCCCCGGCGTCACGCTACAGTGGCGAGCGCGGGCCCCGTCGCCCGACCGCGGCGTCGGGCCCGCGAAGCACGCAGGGAGGTGGCAATGGAGGGCAGGGACGCCGGGCGCCGGAGGAGCCGGCGTTTCGCGGCGCGGGGAGCGGACGTGAAGGTCTGGCCCCGTTCGCGGATCATCCACCCCGAACGCATCCGCATCGGCGACAGCGTCATCATCGACGACTTCGCCCTCCTCATGGCGGGCGCCGGCATCGACATCGGCTCCTTCGTCCACATCGCCGCGTTCAGCAGCGTGATGGGCGGCGGCGAACTCTCCCTGGGGGACTTCTCCTGTCTCTCCGGGGGCGTCCGCGTCTACACGGGCAACGACGACTACCTCGGCGGGAGTCTCACCAACCCGACGGTGCCCGGGCGGTGGCGGGTCCCGGAACGCTCCCACGTCCACGTCGGGCGCCACGTCGTGATCGGCGCGAACTCCGTGGTCCTGCCGGGAATCTCCATCGGCGAAGGCGCGGTCGTCGGAGCCTGCTCGTTCGTCAAGCACGACCTGGAGCCGTGGACGGTCAACGTCGGCGCTCCCGCGCGTCCCATCCGCGAACGGCCGCGGGACCGCATCCTCGCCCTGGAGCAGGATCTCCGGCGGACGCTCTACGACTCCCGCGGGCGGTACATCCCCCGCTCCCGGCGGCGCGGCGACACGGCCTGACCTACCCCCGCGACGCCACCGCCGCCCGTCCCGGCTCGCCGCCCGCCTGGCCGCGGGGGCGGGCGTAGCCGGGCACCAGCGCCCGCGTGAGACGGAGCACCTCCTCCACGTCCTCGCCGTCGCAGGCGCGCACCAGCGCCTCCAGGGCGGCGTCCAGCTCGCGGGGCGGCTCCGGGCCGTCCACCACGAGGACGCGATCGGCGACGCGACGGGTCTTCTCCTCGTCCTCCGAGGAGAGCTCCTCGTACAGCTTCTCGCCGGGGCGGAGACCGGTGTAGACGATGCGGATGTCGTGGTCCGGGGCGAGGCCCGCCATGGTGATCATGTGCCGCGCGAGATCGTCGATGCGGAGCTGCTCGCCCATGTCGAGGACGCAGAGTTCCCCGTGGTCCCCGTAGGCGGCCCGCAGGACGAGTCCCACCGCCTCGGACACGGTCATGAAGAACCGGCGGACGTCGGGATGGGTCACGGTGACCGGCCCGCCCGCGGCGATCTGCTCGCGGAACACGGGGACCACGGACCCCGCCGACCCGAGCACGTTCCCGAACCGCACCGCCGTGAACCGCGTCAGCGACTTCCTCGCCATCGCGCGGACGACGAACTCCCCGACGCGCTTGGAGGCACCCATCACGCTCGTCGGGCGGACGGCCTTGTCCGTGGAGATGTAGACGAACCGCGCGGCGCCGTTCGCGTCCGCCGCGCGGGCGACGTTGCGCGTTCCCAGGACGTTGTTCTTCACCGCCTCGCAGGGGGCGGTCTCCATCAGCGGGACGTGCTTGTGGGCGGCCGCGTGGAACACGTCCTGCGGGCGGTACGCGCGGAAGAGGGCGTCCATCCGCGACGCGTCGCGGATGTCGCCCACCTCGACCTCCACCCGCGCCCCGGGGTGGTGCCTCTCGAACCTCCGCGCCATGAGGTAGAGGCCGTTCTCGTCCATGTCCACCATGACGACGCGGGCGACGCGGTGGGTCAGGAGCTGGCTGCAGATCTCGCTGCCGATGGAACCCGCCGCGCCGGTCACGAGCGCGGTGCGCCCGAGGATGGGAGTCTCCGCCGCGCCATGGCTGAGGACGATGGGCTCCCGGGGCAGGAGGTCCTCGGGGGAGAGGTCCTGGAGCATGGACGCGCTGACCCGCTCCCGGAGGTAGGCGAACGAGATGGGCAGGATCTTGTACGTGATCTTCAGCGGGGACGCGACGGAGAGGATCTCGCGGAGGCGGCGGGCGGGCAGCTGGCGGATGGTGATGAGGACGTTCTGCGCGCGCAGCCGACGCGCGAACTCCGGCAGCGACGCGATGTCCCCGAGCACGGGGACGCCGTGGATGATGAGCCCCCACTTCCGCGGGTCGTCGTCCAGGAAGCCCACGACGCGGAGGTCGTGCTCCCGCGAGCGCTGGAGGTCGCGGAGCAGCATCTCCCCGGCCGCCGCGGCCCCGATGATGAGGGTCGGGCGCGCCCGGCCGTCCCCCTCCCGCTGGCGCGCCGCCGCGAACGTCAGCCAGAGCCTCGGCCCGAAGCGCATCGCCCCCAGGCACATCGTGGTCATCAGGAACTCCAGGACCACGACGGAGCGCGGCACCGCCCGGAGGCCGAGGAGGAACGCCAGCCCGACGAAGAGCAGCGTTCCCGTGGCGCCCGCCACGACCACGCGCAGCCCGTCGGCGAGACCCGACGAGCGGAACGACCAGCGGTGCAGCCGCAGCGCGAGCGATGCCACGGGACGGGCGACGGCGATGAGCACGACGGCAGCCGCGAGGTCGGCCCGGAACTCCGGCGGGATGGGCCCGTCGAACCGCAGCAGGTACGCGGTCAGCAGCGAGAGCGACGCCACCGCCGCGTCGGCCCCGAGCACGAGCCCGTGCCGCACCGGAGATCTCCCCGAAAGGATGCCCGCGCGCGGCGCGGGGGGGACGGGCGCTTCGGGCGGTTCCCGGTCCACGTCAGAACCCCACGCTGCACTGCACGCCGATCCGCTGGGCGCGGAAACCCTGGCCGGGGTCGTCTCCCCGCCGCGCCAGGCGGTCGTAGAGGAGGGCGAGAACGACGCCCTCGCGCACCTGGTACCCCACGTGCAGGGTCGTGATGGCGTAGAGGCTGCTCCCCCCCGCGGACGGATCGCTCCGCTGGAGGCTGGCGGACACGTCCGCGCTCCACGGCCCGGAGATCTGCCAGTGGGTGCCCACGTGAATCCGATCCGCGACCTGGGAGGTCCCCAGGTCCGACGCCAGGACTTCGCGCGTGAGGCCCGCCTCGAGGCTCGTCTTCACCGTGGCGCGCCAGACGGCGGTGATGCCGCCCGTCGCCGTGGAGCCCCGCGTCGTGCCGGCGGTGTCGGTCCCGCGCGTGCCGGTCCACCCGAGGCGGGCGGTGACGCGGGTCTTCTCGCTCACGTCCAGCGCCGCCGTCCCGGCGACGGTCCAGCCGCTGGAGGCCGCGCCGTCGCGGTGCGTGTAGTCGACCACCGAACGCTCGACCTGCACGCCCGCCACCAGTTTCGGCGAGACGGCATGTGTCGCGCCCGCCGTCACGGTGTGGACGCGGGCGTCCAGATCGCGGAACCCGCGCCCGTGGGACCTCGACTCCAGCGAACAGCCGATCTCGACACCCGTCGGCTCGGGGCGGAGTCCCAGGACGAAGCCCGCGACGTTGGTCACGCGACGCACCCGCGCGGACCCCGACGCTTCCACGGCACCGCTGCCGCTCGCCAGGGCGAGGGAGTCCCGCCGCGTCGTCAACTCGTCGCGCACGCGCAGGAACGCCGGCCGGAGGTCCCAGACGAGCCCGGCGCGCAGGTGCCCGCCCCCCCCGTTCCGCGAGCCGTCCCGCGCGAACCCCTCCGCCTCCAGCGCCGCCGAGACTTCCGTGGCGACCGTCGCCCCTTCCCGGAGGAAGGTCGCCGCCAGCAGGGTCCGCGACACGTAGTCCCCCTCCTGATCGCGGTCCGCGAGATCCACGTTGTCGTCGTGGAGAAGGAGTTCGGAGACGACGAAGCCCGCCTCCCAGTCGCCCAGCGCGCGGAGCGCCGGGTCCGCGAGCGCGTACTCCCGCCATGGGAGGGCGAACCCCGGGCGGTCGGCGTAGCCGAGGTACGCGGCGACCTCGTCCCCCAGGCCGGGTCCCGCGTCCTCGGGGCGCTCCTCGGCGAGTTCCTCGGGGAACGGGAGGCGGCGATCGCGCTCGCCGCCCCTCGCGAGCGCAGACGCGGGGCAGGCCAGGAGGGCGGCAAACGCCACGGCCGCGGCCCGGGCGGAGGCGTGCAGCCTCACGACGCCGCCGTTCCCTCGGCCGGTTTCGACGCGCGGTCGCCGCCGTAGCCGTAGCGCCCGTAGTAGTAGTAGTAGCCGCGGGGGTTCATGTGGACGCCGTTCAGCACGATCCCGAGGACCGGCGCGTCGACCTTCGCCAGGTGTTCGTGGGCCCGGCGGAGCGCCCGCTGGGAGGTCCGGCCGAGTTCGAGGACGAGGACCACGCCGTCCACGAGCCGCGCGAGGAGCGCCGGGTCGGAGACGGGGCCCGCCGGCGGAGAATCGATGATCACGCGGTCGTACTCCCGCGCCGCGTCCTCCAGCCACGCCGCCATCCGCGGCCCGCCCACCAGTTCCGCGGGGTTGGGCGGCCGCGGACCGCTGGGTGTGACGCGCAGCGTGGACCCCGCTCCGGCAACGTCGTGCGCCGGGGGCCGGTGCTGACCGTTGGAGAAGATGCTGGTCAGGCCGGCGGAGTTGTCCACGGAAAACACGCGATGGACCCGCGGGTTCCTCAGATCGCAATCCACCAGCAGCGTGCGGTGTCCCGCCTGGGCCATGGCGATGGCGAGATTGGTGGACGTCAGCGTCTTCCCCTCCCCCATCTCGGCGCTGGTGACCAGGATGATGCGGCGCTCCCGGCTCCCCTCCGGGGCGAAGAGGATCCCCGTGCGGATGATGCGGATGGCCTCCGCCATGCCGCTGGACGGGTCCCTGAGCGACACCAGGTCCGCGGACGCGCCGCCCAGGTTCACCCGCGGGAGCATCCCCAGCACGGGGAGCCCGGTCACGCGCCGCGCCACCTCCGGGTGGATCACCGCGTCGTCGAACTGGTCCAGCAGCAGGACGGCCGCGGCGGCGAGGAACAGGGCGAGCAGGACGGCGCCGGCGATGTCGCGGGTGTGGCGGGGACGCACGGGCGTGCGGGACTCCCGCGCCTCCTCCCACAGCAGCGCGGGGGACAGGTCGAACCCGGTCGCCCCCTGCACCTCGCTCGCGCGACGCGAGATCTCCTCCACCTCCGCGCGGCAGCGCTCCTGCGCCGCCTCCAGAGAGAACTGCTCGACGAGGAGTCCGCCGAGGCGGGCCTGCTCGGTGCGTCTCCCGTCCACGAGTTCGCGCAGGCGCTGCTCCTCCCGCGCGGCGGCCTCGTGCGTGCGCCGGATGCGTCCGTGGACCGCGGCGACGGCCTCGTCCCGTTCCCGCTTCAGGATCCCGATCTCGTCCTCGATGGCGGCGACGGTCCTGTTCCCCTCGGTGGCGCCCGTGCGGGCCACGCGCAGCGCCTGCTCCTTCTCGGCGAGGGCGCGATCCACGGCGGCGAACCGGGTGTCGGCGGTCACATCGAGGAGCGCCCACGGCTGGCCCTGCCCTTCCGCCGCCTTCGCCTCCTCCCATGCGCGCTCCGCCTCGACCCTCGCCAGGACCTTCTCGTCGAGGCGCTGCTCCAGCGAGGCGACCTGCCCGTCCAGCTTGACCTTCTCGGAGCGCACGTCGGTGGTCCCGGCGCGGCGGCGGAAGTCGTCCAGCGCCGTGTCCGCCGCGCCCAGGCGTTCGCGGGCGACCTCGGCCCGCCGATCGAACTCGGCGGAGGCGGAGGAGTTCCGCGATTCGCGCATCCCGCGGACGATCCGGATGAACGAGCCGGCGACCGCGTTGGCGGCGTCGTCGTTGAGTTCGGCGACGGGACTCTCGAACCGCACGTGGACCAGGAACGAGTTTCGGACCGCCGCCGTCGAGACGCCGGCGACGAACGCGTCGTACCCCAGGCGCGCGGCGAACGCCCCGTCCGACTCGTACGCCGTCCGGAGCACGCGTTCTGACCGGAGGAGGTTCATCTGCGTCTCGAGGTGCTGGGCGGACACGACCTGCCGATCCAGCACGTCCGTCATCGTGGTGACGCCGGAGACCTCCGAGACGATCTCCAGGACGGCGGGGGTGGACCTGTAGACGGGGGTCTCCGTCAGCGAGTCGTACGCGCCCCAGCCGGCCACGGCCAGGAACACGCCCAGCGCCGCCCAGCGATGGCGGTGGAGCAGCCACAGGTAGTCGGCGACGCCACGGCCGGCGGACTCCTCGGCAACAGGACCGGAACCGGCCCCGCCGACGGGACCCCCGCGGGCCGCCCCTACCGTCCCGCGAAGGCTCACCATGCGCGTTCCGTCACGAACAGCACGTCGCCGGGGAGGACCTCCGGGTCGGGCGCGTCCCCGCGGAGGATCCGTGCGGCGTCGAGCCGCTGCACCTTCCGCGTCGCGCCGGAGCCGCGGATCCAGAGGACGTCGCCCTTGTCGGCGTAGCGCGTGAATCCCCGGGCCTTGGAGAGCGCGGAGAGGACGGTGAGCGGTGCCCCCGCCCGCGGGATGAACGGACCGGGGAGGTTCACTTCCCCGATGACGGAGACCTCCTCCGCGCGCGGCACGAACACCGTGTCCCCGTCCTCCACCGCGATGTCGTTGGCGACGCTCCCGGACGACTCGACGCCCGTCAGATCCAGCGTGAGGACGGCGCGTCCGCCGTTCCCGTCCCTGTGCAGGTAGACCCGTCCGCGATCGGCGTCGTCCTCGAAGCCCCCCGCCAGTGCCACCAGTTGGAGCGCCGTCAACGGTCGGTTCGGAAGCGGGTGGGAACCGGGACTGCGGACGCGGCCGAGGATGTAGACCGCCCGGGGGGCCGGGGTCCGGACGGCGAGGGACACGCGGAGGGCCTTCAGCGAGTGGACGAGTTCCAGTCCCGCCGCCACGTCCGCGGCGACCTCCGCGGGGAGGCGGCCCGCGGCGGGAATGCGTCCCACGAAGTGCAGCGAGATGGTCCCGTCGGGCTGGACCGTCGCGGTCGTGGAAAGGTCAGCGCGGTCGAACACCGCCAGATCGATCAGGTCTCCCGCCCGCAGGGGCGGCGCCTCGGGGGCCTGCGGGGCCCGGGCAGGAACGCCCGCGGGGCCGTCCTGCGCCCGCAGGACCCGGTCCCCGGCGGCAGCGACGAGCGTGAGAAGCGCGGCCGCCACCAGCCATGCAGTCCACCGCGCCATGAACGGACCCCTCTCATCGTTCCGGGAGGCACCGGGCGGGGCATCGGAGCGACCGGACCCCGCAAGGGTCGGTCGTCGACAGCCGCCGCGCGTCCCCCCTTCCTGCGGAGTCAGAGGATCAACGAACGGAGGGCCCCGAGCAAGAATAGCCCCCTCCGCAGGGGAGGGGGCGGACGCGGAACCCCCTCCCTACTTCGGCCGCTTCCCCCCCCCCTCCGCAGCCCCTTCCCGGAGGGATCGCAGGAGTTCGGCGCCGGGGGCGTCGAAGTCCCCCTCCCGCAGCCCCTCCGCCGCCCTGCGGGCAGCCTCGGGCCGACCCCGGTCCCGGTGGAATCGGACCAGTTCCAGGCGGGGGAGTGGCTCGACGGGGACGACCTCCGCCGGGTCCCGTGCGGGGAACTCCCGCTCCATCCGCTCCAGGAGTCGGCGCGTCCATCCGGGGGCCCGACGGACGGCCTCGCGCCAGGCCCGCACGGCGCCGTCCACGTCGGGGGGGGCGAGCCGGAGGCGCCCCTCGGCGATGGCCATCCACGCGCGATCCCGGGCCCCGGCGACCGTCTCGCATCGGTCCAGCGCCGCCGCCGCGGCGGGGTCCCCCCGTATCCGCAGGGCCGCCGCCAGCGCCAGGTGCGCGTCGACGTCCAGCGGGCGGTGCCTCACCCGCTCCTCAGGCCCCTCCCCGGTCCCCTTCGACGGCGCACCACCGGCCACGGCGCCTCCGCCCACGACGAGCACCACGGTCATGGCGGCCAGGATCCCCGGCGCGGGACCCCACGTCGGGGGCGGCCCCCCGCCCCCCCGCGCCCGGAGCCCCGCCGATGCCCCCGCCACGATGGCCGCCAGCAACCCCACGGCGGGGGTCCGCAGGGGGTGATCCCCCTGGGAGTGGATGAGGAGCGCCACTCCCGCCGCGAGCAGCGCCGCCGCCGCCGCGGCGGTGCCCTCCGGCACCGGGGCGGCCAGGGCCAGCCGGAGCCAGAGCACGATCAGGACCAGCGCCAGCGCCAGCGCCGGAATCCCCCCCTCCAGCGCGATCTGCACCGACTCCGTGTGCGCCCGGGTCCACGGGGCCGCGACATCCGGTCCCAGAAGGGCGGGCAGGGTCACCCCCACCGCTCCCACTCCGACCCCGGTGAGCGGGAACTGCGCCGCCGCCACCGCCGCACCGGTCACGGACTCGGCGCGCGCCGTCACCGCACCGGCCCCCTCCCCTCCCACCAGCGCGACGGTGCGACGTCCCACGGGGCTCCCGGGTACCAGCACCAGGGCGGCCGCCAGGCCCACCACCGCCGCGCCCACGAGGAGTCCGGCGCGATCTCCGCCCGCCCACCTGCGCCCGGCCAGCACGGCCGCGACGGCGCCCCCCGCCAGGGCCGCCGTTCCCATCCGCCCCCCCGTCCTCGCGAGGGCGATCCCGAGCACCAGGATCGCCCCCGCCGCCAGGATGGCCGACACGCCGCGCGGAAGAGGGAGCCGGGCGCCGGCCACGCCGGCGGCACACAGGATCCCCGTGACGACGGCGGCCGCCATCCCGTTGGCGTCGAGGAAGGGCCCGCGGAGACGCTCGACGCCGGAGGCGGGGGCAGGTCCGGCGAGGATCGACCAGGCCGCGAGCGCGATGGCTCCCGCCGCCACCGCCGCCACGAGGGTCACCGCGGTCGCCCGATCCCGCACCGCCCGGAAGGCCGCCCCGCACGCCGCCGCCCCCACCGCCAGCCACCACGCCGCCGCAATGGTGTCCCCGACGGCCAGGGAGAGGGGTCGCCATGCCTCCTCCACTGCGCCGGGCACCAGCGCGTCCCGCAGGCGCGCGGTCTCCGGAGAGAGGACCCCGACGACGCCCCGCGGGAGCGGGACGCACTGCGCCGCCGCCAGGAGCGCCCATCCCCACAGCGCCCACTCCATCACGTGGGGCCGCTCCGGCGGGCCCGAGGAGCCGACGAGCATCATCGCGGCGGCGGCGACGACGAGGGCCGCGGCCGCCGCGGAGGCGCCCTCCCCCGTCACTCCCGAGGCCGCCTCCACCCACGGGGCGAGGGAGAGCAGCACCACCGCCGCCATGGCCCGCCGCCCCCTCATCGCCGCCGCCGGCTCAACGCCCCGAGCCCCGGCGCGCGCGCCGCTCCGCCGACGCCACGAGATCCCGCAACCGGCGCGCCTCCTCCTTCCACCCGGGGAGCTTCTCGAGCCCGTTCAGACACCGGGGCGCGCGATCCGGTCGCCGGGCCCAGACGGCGTTGCGCGTCTTCTTCCCGGCGGCGTAGTCCCGCTTCGTGGGGTCCGGCGGGTGCCAGAGGTGGAAGACCACGGCCTCCGCCCACGCGCTCTTCGGCTCGACGCCGACGGCGCGCAGCCGGTCGCGGACGTCCCCGTCGGCGTTCCCCCACCCGCGGTACGTCTCGTCGTACCCGTTCACCGCCTCCAGGTCGGACTTCCACGCGGAGTAGTTGAGCCCCATGTTGTGGGGACGACGGGCCCGGCGCAGCGCGATGTACATGCGCACCTTCACGTCCTCCACGCGGAGCCGCCAGCGGGCCTCCTCGTCGAGCAGCGCCTCGTGGGCACCGGCGGCGCAATCCTCCGGCGTGAGCCGCTCCGTGGTGGCGCGGTCGAGCCGCACGTAGCCTCCCACCAGGATGCGGCCCCGCTCCCGCCGCCGCAGGTGGACCTCGACGAGGTCGGCGCGCGGGAGGCTGTCGCAGTCGGTGAAGAGCACCGTCGCCCCCTCCGCCGCCCGGATGCCCTCGTTCAGGATGCGGGCGCGGCGGTGGCCCCGCCGCCGGTGGGTGACGAACCGGGTCGCGCAGGGGAGGTCGCGGGCCAGCGATCGCACGAGGGCCGCGGTCCCGTCGGAGGAGCCGTCGTCGGCCACCACCACCTCGAAGTCGCGCGAGGTCTGGCGGCCGTAGGCGAGCAGCACCCGGTGCAGGTGCTCGCGCCGGTTGTAGGTGTTGACGAGCACCGTGACGTCGGGCATGGTTGCGGGATTGTATCGATCCCCCGCCCGCCACCCCCGACCGGGAGTCCCCATGGCCCGCCCCTTCGCCGCCGCGCTGGTCCTCGCCGCCGCCGCCGGGCTCGCCGCCGGGGCCGGCTGCCGTGCCCCCGCCGCGCCGGAGGAGGCCCGCCCGCCGGGGGCGCCCCCCACGGGGGACCTGCTCGCGCTCCTCCGCGGCAGCACCGTCGTCGATCTCACCCACCCCCTGGACGCGGCGGTCCCCTACTGGCCGGGGTCCAACTACTTCCCGCTCAAGACGTGGGACCTGGCCCGCTTCGAGGAGGTGCGCGCGTTCAGCCGGGCCTACAGCGTGCCCGAGCACTACGGCACCCACGTGGACGCCCCCGTCCACTTCCTCCCCGGTCGGTGGACGCTGGACGGCATCCCGCCGGAGCGGATGTTCGGTCCGGCGGTGGTCTTCGACATCTCCGCCCGCGCCGCGGAGGACGCGGACGCGGCGCTCACCGCCGCCGACGTGGAGGCCTGGGAGGCGACCCACGGTCCCGTGCCCGCGGGCGCCATCGCGCTGCTGCGCACGGGCTGGGCATCCCGCTGGGGGGACGTCGCCGCCTACCGCAACTTCGACGCCCTCGGCCGCCTGCGGTTCCCCTCGTTCGGACTGGACGCGGCGAAGGTCCTCCTGGCGGAGCGGGGCTGCATCGCGCTGGGCATCGACTGCCTGAGCGTCGACCGCGGCATCGACGGCGAGTTCCCCGTCCACCGCCTCGGCAGCGGGATGGACCGGTGGTTCTGCGAGAACATGGCCAACCTGGACCGCCTCC
The DNA here is from genome assembly GCA_964607145.1 of uncultured Planctomycetota bacterium. Lineage (GTDB taxonomy): Bacteria > Planctomycetota > JAJSAM01 > JAJSAM01 > JAKLKS01 > CAZSIX01. The sequence continues at coordinate 57,381 of CAZSIX010000011.1, forward strand.
CGCCCACCGGCGCCGTGGTCCTCGTCGCCCCCGTCCCCCTCCGCGGCGGCAGCGGCGGCCAGGCGAGGGCCCTGGCGTTCGTGCCTGAAGGGAAGTAGAAGTAGAGGGGCTACAGCACCGCCGTCGCCGCGTCGCGCAGGATGAGGAGGGCGTTGAGGGCGAGCCAGGCGAGGAGGAGGATCCATCCGACCTTGAGGATGCGGGCGCGCAGCGGGCCGGAGAGGGGGCGGCCGCGGAGGGCCTCCCAGCCGCAGCACGCGAGGTGGAAGCCGTCCAGCGGCGGGATGGGCAGGAGGTTCAGGAAGAGCAGGCCCGCGTGGATGAGGGCGAACGTGCGCAGCAGCACCCACGGGTCCCGCCGCGCCGCCGCGAGGAGCCACCCCCGCTCCTCGGGGGAGGATCCACGGAGGAGTCCTCCCACGACGGCCCGGGGCATGTCCACGAGGAAGGCCGCCCCGAACGAGAGGACCTCGCCCGCCACCGCGGCGAGGCTCGCGGGGGGACCCGGCTCCCGCAGCCGTTCCAGTTCGAAGGGGGGCTCCGGGCGCAGCCCGCGCGCGGGGTCGCGCCAAGCGCCGAGGTCGACCTCGACGCCGACGCCGTCCCGCTCCACGGTCACCCGCACCGCGGCGGACGGCGCGGCGAACGCCTCCCGCAGGAGCCGGTGGGCGTCCCCGTCCCCGGACTCCACGCGCCGGCCGCCGGACTCGAATCGCACGAGGAGGTCCCCGGGGCGGAGCGCCTCGCCGACTTCCCGCCGCACCCGTCCCACGCGCCAGGACTCCGCGGGGTAGAGGCCGTAGGCCTCGCGGGGCTCCGCGGGGAACGGGGCCGTCGGCGTCGGCCACGACAGCGCGACCCGCTCGCCCCCGCGGATCACCTCCAGTGGAACGGCGACCCCCGGCGGGTCCGGGAGCGGCAGCGCCGCGCCGGAGCGGTCCACCGGCGCCAGGCGCCGCTGCACGTCGAAGAAGCCGCGGACCGGTTCGCCGTCGAGCGCGACGAACCGGTCCCCCTCGCGCAGCCCGGCCGCCTCCGCCACCGAGCCCCCGGGCACGCGGCCCGCCACGGGCACGGTCACGAGCCGCGCCTCGTCGCTGACGCGCTCGTGCATCCACAGCAGCGCCACCGCCGCGAGGAGGTTCACCGCGAGCCCGGCGACGAGATACGGGACGCGGCGCGCCGGGGGGAGGAGGTCGGGCACCGGTTCCGGCTCCTCGGTCCGGTCGAAGCGCGGGACCTCCGGCGGCGGCCTCTTCTCGGCGGCCCGCCGCGAGCGCTCCCGCCAGTGATCCCAGACCCCCCGCGGCGCCGCATAGGGGCGCACGTAGCCCAGCAGCGGGAGGAGCCGGAACTCGATGCGCGTGGGGAGCCCGTCGCGCCGCACCAGCAGGCTGCGCAGCGCCGGCCCCACGCCCACGGAGAACACGAGGACCGGGATCCCCGTCCAGCGCGCGGCGAAGTAGTGGCCGCACTCGTGCAGCAGCACCGCGAGGAACGCCATGAGCAGGAACGCGCCCGTGGAGTCCCCCCTTGCCGCCCCGGCGATGAGCAGCACCAGCAGGCCCGCGGCCAGCGCCTTCGCGAGGAAGCCGGACCGCTCCGGCGCGGGGAGGTCCGTCGGGGTCCAGGCCTCGAGCCAGGTGCGATCGAGGTAGCCCTCCGCGTCGAGATTCCCGTACCGGTGGAGCCACTCCCCCGCGTCGGCGCGGTGGGCCGCCGCCGCGGGGGTCAGCCAGCGCACCGCCGCGGCGTGATCGATCGCCCCGCCGGGGAACCCGCGCGCGCGCAGCATCCCGATGAGGAGTTGCGACTCGGGATCGCCGGCCGCCGCGGAGCGCTCCAGCAGCGGCACGGCGGCGGCGAAGTCGGGCCCGTCCCCGGCGGGGGTGCGGAGGGACTGCGCGAGAAGGCGGAGGGCGCGCGCGTCATCGGCGTCCGCGGCGGTCCGGAGCAGGGAACGGACGCGCTCCCCGTCCCCGGCGCCGCGGGAGCGGGAGTCGAGTACCAGCGCCCACTCGACGCAGGCGCCGGGCTGGCCCTTCTCCGCCGCCGCCTCCAGCGCGCGAAGCCCCGCCTCCACGTCCCCCGGTCCGGTGGCCGTGGAGAGGAGGAACTCGCCCAGGATGAACGCGGCCGCTCCGCTCCCCGCGGCGGCCCCGTCCCGCCAGACGGCGGCGGCGGCACCCGTGGGGCCGCCGGGGATGCCGCGCCGGAGCGCCTCCCTCGGCTCCGCCGCGTCGGGGCGGCCGACGTGGCGATCGTAGGCGGCAGCGAGGGTCGGGACGTCGAGGCCGCGCCGTTGTCCCTCCGCGAGGAGCCCCTCCAGGTCGGCGTAGACCCGGGCGAGGAGGGCGGCGGCGCGCTCCGCCGCCGGACCGGTGGGCCCGGCGGGGGCCGCGAGGGCGGCAACCAGTTCCTCGCGGAGCGACGCGTGGATCGAGATTAGGGGTCCGAGATCGGACGCGGAGTCCGCACGTCCCACGCGTCCCCCCTCTCCCCCCCCGCGTCCCCGCGCGGGTCCCGCGCCGCCAGCCTACGGGTGCTTGACGGCGGCGATGAAGGCGTCCACCGCGGCGCGCTTGGCGGTCTTGTCGGCGGCGCCCTTGATCTTCGCCAGGTGATCCTCCGCCCCGACCTTGGAGGAGCAGTCGGGGCAGAGACGCACGGGGACGGGGTTGGTCCCCTGGAACAGCGTGTGATCGAAGGACGCGTGCTTCTTGCAGACCATGCAGATCATCTTCGGCCTCCTCTTCCCGCGGCTCCCCCCGCCGGACTCCGGCGGCCGGTCGCCTCGACCCTCGCCGCGGGGATCCTAACCCGCGGGGTGGGTCCCGGAGAAGGGGGTGGGTCCACGGGGCGGCGCTCCGCCGTCGGGAGGCGGGGCACCGCCGGCGGCGGAGCCCGCCCTCGGAGGCATGGGGGAGTCGGAACGCCGCGGCCCCGGCCGCCTCCGCGCGTAAGTCGTCGTTCAACAACAAGTGGAACGCACCGAGGCCCAGCGAGAAGCCCGCGGGCAAGGCGCGAGGAGCGCCGTGGCCCCTCCAGGGCCACAAGCGACGAGCAACGAAGCCCCCGGGCTTCGTAGCGGGACGAATGCTTTCAGTTGTTGTTGAACGGCGACTAACCGGATCGGCGTCTTCTCGGGCGTGTAGATTGCCCGCCCGTGGACCCCCCCGCCACCCATCGCTTCGCCGAGGTCGCCGTGGCCGTGCCCGTGGATCGGTTGTTCACGTACCGGGTGCCCGCGGAACTGCTGGTCGACGCGGTGGAGGGGCGGCGGGTGCGGGTGCCCTTCGGTCGGCGGTCGGCGACGGGCTACCTGGTCGCGCTCCGGGACACGCCGCCCGCGGGCGTGCCCGAGGGGAAGGTCCGCGACGTGGCAGCCTTCCTCGACGGGGGCCCGCTCATCGACGGGCCCCTGCTCGACCTCTGCCGCTTCGTCTCCCGCTGGTACGGGTCGTCCCTGGGGGAGGCGCTGGATGCGGCGCTGCCGGCGGCGGTGAAGAGCGGCGGCCGCCGCCGGCGCGTGCCCGTCGTGGAACTGGCGGTGGGGCCGGAGCGGGCCCGCGCCGAGGCGGACGCGCTGGCGGTGAAGCACTCCAAGCGGGCGCGCCTCCTCCTGGCGCTCCTCCAGAACGAGGGGCGCATGCCGCTCCGCGAACTCCTCCGGGTGACCCACGCGGGCCCGTCGCCGGTGGCGACGCTGGCGCGGGCCGGCCTCGTGCGCCGCACCTCCGAGGAGGCGGCGGCGGACCCGTTCTCTCTCCGCGCCCCCGTGGAGCCGACGACCGCGCCCGTGCCGACGGCGGAGCAGGCGGAGGCGCTGGCGCAGGTCGGCGCCGCCATCGACGAGGGGCGCTTCGCCGTGTTCCTGCTGCTCGGCATCACGGGGAGCGGGAAGACCGAGGTCTACCTGCGCGCGCTGGAGGAGGTGATCCGGCGGGGCCGCCAGGCCGTCGTGCTGGTCCCGGAGATCGCGCTCACTCCCCAGACCGTGCGCCGCTTCCGCGCCCGCTGCCCCCGCGTGGCGGTGCTCCACAGCGCGCTCACGGAGGCGGAGCGCCACTCCCAGTGGAAGCGCATCCGCGCCGGAGAGGCGGACGTCGTCATCGGGCCCCGCTCCGCGGTCTTCGCGCCGGTGCCGCGGCTCGGACTCCTGGTGCTGGACGAGGAGCACGAGACCTCCTTCAAGCAGCAGAACTCCCCCCGCTACCACGCCCGCGACGTGGGCATCGTCCGCGCGCGGGACGCCGGCGCCGTCGTGCTGCTCGGGTCGGCGACCCCCTCGCTGGAGTCGTGGTCGAACGCCGCCGACGGGAAGTACCGGCTGCTCCGGCTCCCCCACCGCGTGGGCGCGGGGCGGCTGCCGCCCGTGGACGTGGTGGACATGGCGCGGGAGATGACGGAGACCGGCCGCCCGGTCTTCTTCTCCCGCCGGCTGGAGGCGCTGCTGACGGAGGCGCTCCGCCGCGGCGAGCAGGGGATGCTCTTCCTCAACCGGCGCGGCTACGCCACGGCGGTCTCCTGCCGCCGCTGCGGCCACGTGATGGAGTGTCCCGGCTGCCTCATGGCCTACACCTACCACCGGCGCATGGGCCTCGGCCTCTGCCACTACTGCGGCGGCGAGGCGGCCGTGCCCGACGACTGCCCCGCGTGCGGGCAGCCGGGCCTGAAGCGCAAGGGGTTCGGCACCGAGAAGATCGAGGAGGCGGTCGCGGAGCGCTTCCCCGGCGCGCGCGTGGCCCGCATGGACTCCGACACCATGAAGGGCCGGGACGCCTACGAGCGCGTGCTGGACGCGTTCCGGCGCCGCGAGATCGACCTCCTCGTCGGCACGCAGATGATCGCCAAGGGGCTGGACTTCCCCGACGTGACCGTGGTGGGCGTTCTCAACGCCGACATCGCGCTCCACCATCCCGACTTCCGCGCTGCGGAGCGGACCTTCCAGCTGCTGGCGCAGGTGGCGGGCCGCGCCGGTCGCGCGGAGAAGCCGGGGCGGGTGGTGGTGCAGACCTTCGCCCCGGACCACCCCGCCGTGGTCGCCGCCGCGCGCCACGACTTCGAGGGATTCGCCGCGCGGGAGATGGAGGAGCGACGGGCGGCCCGCTACCCGCCCTGCGCGCGGTTCGTCCGCCTGGTGGCGTCGGCGCGGAAGCAGCGGGACGCCGCCGGAGACCTGGAGGCGGCGGCGGCGGACCTCCGCGCGGCGCTGCCGGGGGCCATGGTGATGGGCCCGGCGCCGGCGCCGCTGGCGCAGGTGAAGGGGCGGGTGCGCTGGCACCTCATCGCGGGAGTCCCCGACGCGCCATCGCTGCTCCGCGCCGTCGCGGCGCTGCGGGGCCACGCCCGCCGCGGACGGGACCGCGAGGTGCTCCTGGACGTGGACCCGCTGGGGACCTCGTAACTCCCTACCGCGCGAACCAGGCCCGCCACTTCGCCGCGTCGGTGCCCAGGTCCGCCAGCGGGGGACGCCGTCCCTCCCGCTCGGCGATGGCGCCCAGGGCGAGGGCGGACGCCTGGCGCATGGCGGTCTCCCGGGCCACGGCCATGGCGTCGAGGATGGGCGCCACGCTGCGCCCGCTCCCGGATCGCGCGAGCGCCTGCACGCAGGAGAGCCGCACGAAGAGGTCGGTCTCGCGGAGGCCGTTCTGGAGCGCGTCCTCGCAGGCCGGTCCGCCCAGCACGCCCAGCGCCTGCGCCGCGTTGCCGCGCACGATGGGGTCGGCGGGATCGAAGAGGGCCCCCAGGATGACCGCCTCGGCGACGGGGATGCGATCCGCCGGCTCCATGACCGGCATCCCGAGACGCGCCCGGGCGCGGAACACGCGGGCGAGGCAGAGGGCTGCGTTGGACCGGACGTCGGCGTCCCCGTGGCCCACGAGGAGGACGAGGCGGTCCTCGGCGGCGGCGGAGGTGTCCACGGCGGCCCGGCGGGCGAGGGAGACGAGCACGTCCACCAGGAGCCGGACGTCCGACTCCCCGAGGAGGCCCTCGAGGACCGGCCGCGCGCGCCCGTCGGACACGAATCCGAGCCCCCGCGCCGCGGCCCGCCGCCAGCGGGGGTTCACCCCCTGCTCCGCCTGCCGGAGGACGGCGTCCATGCGCCGCACCACGTCCCGCGCGATGGCCGTCTCCAGCGCCAGAGCGTGGGCGCGGGCCGCCTCCCCCGGCTCCGACTGGAGCACGGCCCAGCGGGAGGCGAGGTCCGCGATGCGCGTGTAGAAGAGTCCCTGCTCGGACGCGTCGGAGGCGTCCGGCGCGTCCGCCGCCGGGGGCGTGGCTCCGGTCGGCGTCCGGAAGGCCGCCGCCGGGTCGCCCGCCGCGGCGGCGGCGCCGGGGGGCGGCTCCGGGTCGGGAAAGGGCGGATCCGTGGACGCGCAGGCGCAGAGCAGCAGCATCGGCAGGAGCGGCGCGGGGAGTCGGCGGGCCATGGGGATCACGCTCCTTGGACGCCGCCGGCGCCCTCTTCCTCCACGCAACCCCGGAGGGCCGGCGCCAGGTCGTCGGGCAGCCGGCGGGGGCGCCCCTCCCCGTCGATGGACGCGAGCATGGTGAACCCCTCCGCCGCCAGCGTCCCGTCGGCTCCGTGGAGGACGCGGTAGTCGAACCGCACGCGCGCCCCACCCACGTGGGTGATGCGCGTCTCGACGATGATCTCCTCGTCGTAGCGCAGCGGCGTGCGGAAGCGGAGGCCCGCCTCGACGACGGGCAGGATGACGCCGTCCCGCTCCAGCGCCGCGTAGGACCGCCCGATGGAGCGGAGCATGTCCGTGCGGCCCTCCTCGAAGTAGAGCAGGTACGCCGAGTGGTGGACCACGCCCATCTGGTCGGTCTCGCCGTAGCGGACGCGGAAGCGGCTCCGGTGGGCGGGCATCGGGCGGATCGTGGCGGCGCCGCGCGGGGCGCACACGGAAAACCCCACCCCGCGGGCGGCGCGCCCGCCCCGGGCGGAAAATCGGGTGCTCCCGGCGGCGGGCGTCGGGAAAGTGGCCCGATGCGCGGCGGGAATCCCTTCGTGGCGTGGCTTCTCGGGTGGCTGTTGCCCGGGGCCGGCCACCTCTACCTCGGACGGCGGGCCCAGGGCTTCGTCCTCATGGGCGCCCTGTGCGGCGCGTTCGCCGCGGGAGCGCTCCTCTCCCGCGGCGCGGCGCTGAGCGGCGACAGCCCCGAGTACCTCGTGCTCCAGGCGGGCTGCGGGTTGCCCGCGGGCATCGCGTGGCTGCTGCGGGAGACCGCGGCCACGGACGTGGACGTCGCCACGCGGGAGACCGCGGTCCTCTACACGCTGGTGCCCGCGCTCCTCAACCTCGTGGTGGCCCTGGACGCCGCCGCCCGCGCGGCGGGCGGGGAGACCTCGCCGGGGGGGGATCCCGGTGGCCCGCCGCAGGACGACGGCGACGAGGGAGCCTTCCCGCCCGGCGAATCGGGCGAGGCGGAACTCACCGCCGATGCCCCGGGCACCTCCGCCGCGGCACCCGCCGGGGAGGCGCCGTGATCCTCCGCCGCCTCCTCGAGTTCCTCCCCCTGGCGCTCCTCCTCGGCACCACCATGGCGGCCCTCCGCCACACCCGCCTCCGCGACATCCTCGCCCGGTCCCTCTCCTACACCGGCCGCATCGTCCTCTGGCTCGCCGTCGGCGCCGCGGGGCTGCACCTCCTGCTGGCGCTGTTCGTCCGGGACTGAAGGGCCTTGAGCGGGACGACTTCGCTCACGGCCTTGTCCACGGCGACGACGCGCGCGTCCTGTTGCGGGCCCGGGCGATGGGCAGGGCAATCGCCCTGACCCGACGTGGAGCGGGGACGGATCCAGCCTCTCCACGAACGCCCACAGCGCACGACGCTGCCCTCACACCCGGGCGAACCGCCCCCCGGGGAAGGCGCGGACGAGGCCGTCCACCTCCAGTTCGGCCAGGGCGGCGAGAACCTCCGCGGCGTCGCGCCCCGTGAGGCGCGCCAGGTCGTCCGCGTCCAGGCAGTCGCCGCCGCGGAGGCGCGCGAGGACGACCCCCCGCGTTCCCCCCTCCGCCCCCGGCACCGCGGCCGGGCCCGCCCCGGCCGGGTCGGGAACGGGGAGCCCCAGCGTGTCCAGCACGTCCTCCCAGGTCTCCACCAGCGCGGCACCGTCCCGCAGCAGGCGGTGGGCGCCCCGCGACAGGTCCGAGTCGACGCGGCCCGGGAGCGCCATCACGTCCCGGCCCGCCTCCATGGCGTGGTGGGCGGTGATGAGCGCGCCGGACCGCTCCGCCGCCTCCACCACGAGGGTCCCCAGGGCGAGGGCGGCGAGGACGCGGTTCCGGCGGGGGAAGTTGAGGGGCAGGGGGGGCGTGTCGAGGGGGAACTCGGAGATGCCGGCGCCGCGCGCCGCCGCGTCGCGGAGGAGCCCGCGGTGCTCCGCCGGGTAGGGCCGCGCAAACCCCGAGCCGATGACCGCCAGGGTGCGCCCTCCGGGCGCTTCCAGCGCGGCCCGGTGGGCGGCACCGTCCACGCCCCGCGCGAGCCCGCTGACCACGGTGACCCCCGCCCCCGCCAGCCCCCGCGCCAGGCGGGCCGCCTGGACGACGCCGTAGGGAGTGGCGCGCCGCGCCCCCACGACGGCCACGGAGACCGCGTCGTCGGGGAGCCATGCGCCCCACACGTAGAGCAGGGGCGGCGGGTCGTGGGCATGGAGGAGCGGCAGCGGATAGCCCTCGTCCCCGGGGCCCAGGAGGGAGAGCCCCAGGTCCCGGGCGCGCGCCTCCTCCCGCGCGGCGTCCTCCCGCGAGCCCGCCGCCGCGGCCACGCCGTCCGCCAGCGCCGGACCCACGCCGCGCACCCGCGCCAGCGTCTCCCGGGTTGCGGCCAGCACCCGGGCCGGGTCGTCCCCGAAGGCCCGCAGCAGCCGGGCCGCGGGGGCGGACCCCATCCCCGGGGAGAGGAGGAGCCGGAGGAGCGGAAGGAGGCGGTCCCTGTCCACGACAGCAGGGACGCCGCGCCGGTGACACGGACCGCGCGCCCAGGGGCCGCCGGGCGCCGGTTTCCGCTGGAGCGCCGCCGGGGCCCGTGGTAGGAAACAGGGGGTTCGCCCCCTCCCCGGCCGGTCCCGGCGCGCGGGGGCGTTGCGCAGGAGGACGGAGCCATGAAGGTCGAACGCAAGCGCTGGGGCGAAGTGACGATCCTCCACTTCATCGGGGAGTTCGACGCCTTCAACCTGCCCACGTTCTCCGAGAAGATCGACTCGATGATCGAGCAGGGCGACACCCGGATCGTCTTCAACCTGCGACTGCTCACCTTCATCAACTCCAGCGCCCTCGGGTACCTGCTCAAGGTGAAGAAGCGCTGCCAGGAACTGGACGGCGACCTCGTCCTCGTGCAGCCCTCCAAGTTCATCCGGAAGACCCTGCTCACGCTGGGGCTCCAGGAGGTCTTCTCGCTGTTCGAGTCCGACGAGGATGGTGTCCTGCACTTCACGCAGCCGAAGGGCGTCACCGGGCTCAAGCTCTCCGGCGAGGAGTCCGAGAAGGACGAGAAGCTCTCCGGCGCCAACGCCCTCATGTTCCGCGTCGTGGACGAGGAGGGGAAGGACCTGTTCGGCCATACGACGCAGGTGGGCCGCATCTCGAAACTGGAGGACGGCGCCCTGGAGTTCCACTGGGAGGTGCCCGCGCCCGGCCCCAAGCACCTGGTCCCCATCTCCACGGAGAACTTCGGATCGGCGATCCACCCCGGCACACGCCTCAGGGTGAAGTTCCGCCAGCCGTTCGCCATGAAGTCCCACTACTTCGAGGTGGGCACCCTGGTCGCCCACGCGGACAAGACCGTCGCCCCCTCCGGCGCCGCGGAGGCGCAGGTCCGCGTCACCTTCCAGGACATGAAGGACGAGGATCGCGCCGCGCTCTCCCAGTTCGTCGCCGACCTGAAGAAGTTCCGCGACGTCCTCTCCGGGGCCGGCGAGCAGGTCTGAAAGGGCTGTGAAGAACCCGCTTCGCGGCTCCTTCACAGCCTTTGTAGTGGGTCAGGAGCGTTCGGCCGCATAGCGGAACCTGGCGGTGGGTCGGTGTGGCGACTTGAGTGTGCCTCCGTCCTCGGTTCCGCTTCTCCCGAGCCGGAGGCAGTGCTGTCTCGGTGGCGTCTTCGCCGGCCGTCACACACACGGATGCTCTCCTGGCACGCGGTCGTGGCGCCGCCTTGGTCATCGACCGATCTCGACACGCCCCCCCTATTCAAAGGCTGTGAAGTGGCCCCCGAAGGGGGTCCCTTCACGGCCTTTGACCCTACCCCGCCCACGCGGCGGCGAGCGCCTCCGCGGGATCGACGGGCACGACGACGGGCCCCGCGGTCCACCGGGGGAGGACCATCCGCAGGCTCCCGCGGACCCGCTTCTTGTCCAGCCCCATGGCCCGCCCCACGGGTCCCCGCCGCAGGGCCGCGGGCGGAGTGACGGGGAGGCCGATCTCCCGGAGCGCCTCCGCCAGCGCCGTCACCGCCGCCGCCGGCAGGAGTCCGCGGGCCACCGCCAGGCGCGCGGCGGCCACCAGGCCCACGGCCACCCCCTCCCCGTGGAGCACGCTCCCGTCGTACCCGGAGGCCGTCTCCAGGGCGTGACCCAGCGTGTGGCCGAGATTGAGGACCACGCGCCGGCCCCGCGTCTCCCGCGGGTCCCGCGCGACGATGGCGGCCTTGCGGGTGGCCGCCAGCGCCGCCGCCGCCGCCAGGCCCTCGGGGTCCCCGACGACGGCGGCCAGCCCGCGCACCTCGGGGAGCCCCCGCCGCACGCCGCGCAGCAGCGCCGTCTTCGCGACCTCCGCCAGCCCGTTGCGCCGGTGCCGCGGCGGCAGCGTCCCGAGCACCGCGGGATCTGCCATCACCGCCAACGGCGCGTGGAACGCCCCCACGAGGTTCTTGCCCCCCGGGAGGTCCACGCCGGTCTTCCCCCCCACGGCGGCATCGGCGAGGCCGAGGACCGTGGTCGGGAGGGCGACCCACGGGACGCCGCGGACGTAGACCGCCGCGGCGAAGCCCGCCAGGTCGGTCACTACTCCCCCGCCCAGGGCGAGGACCGGCGTATCCCTCCCGGCCCCGGCGCCCGCCATCACGGCCAGCACGCGCTCCAGCCCCTCCAGCGACTTGGAGCGCTCGCCGGCGGGCACCGTCGCGACGACGGGGAGGAACCCGCCGGCGCGGAGCCCGCGCAGGGCGACGGCGCCATGGAGGCGGCCCACGGTGCGGTCCGTCACCAGCACGCAGGGCCCCGGGGCCACGACCCCCGCCAGTTCCCGGCCGAGGGCGCGGAGCAGACCGGCTCGCACCGTCACCGGCCCGCGCGCCCCCGTCACGCCCCGCCGTCCTCCCCGTCCGCGGCGGCGGCGTCCGTCGCCGCGGCGGCACCGGCCGCCGCCGCCTTCTCCCGCTTGCGGCGGGCCTTGTCCCGGCGGCGGGTCTCCTCGGCGCGGGTCTCCCGGCGACCCTGCACGATGGTGACCACCAGGGCGAACGCCATGAGGGCCGTCACCGCCGCCATCACGAGGAACACGTCCCGGGAGACCAGGGTGTCCGGGAGCGGCGCTGCCCGCATGCGCGCCAGCAGCAGCACCGGCGCCTGGAGGGTCTCCTTGCCGGACTTCGGCAGGAAGACGGTGCGCTTGTAGTAGAGGCCGTCCATGCGGACGCGATCCCCGTCCTTGAACCCCATGTCGACGAAGGACCGCGTCGAGTACACCCACACCGGCAGGAAGTCGTCGGAGACGAGGAACCCCACCCACAGCCGCTCCACGTTGCCCGGGTTCGGTCGCAGGTCGTACAGCCACTGGGGCCGCTTGAGCACGCCGGTGTACGCCACGGGACGGAACCGCTGCGTGGCGGACGCGCGCATGAGGTCGCCCGCCCGGGACGTGAAGTCCTCCGGCGGCCACCAGCGGGCGTCCGGGACCCGCGCCTGCTGGGCCCGTCCCCACGCCTCGAACCCCTCGGGGCCCAGGTTCGCCAGGAGGTTGAGCAGGAGGTAGAACGGGGGCTCGTCCCGCACCGCCGCCTCCGCCGGCGTCGCGTCCCGCACGGCGGCATACCACTCGGGGGCGATCTCCCGCACCGTCACCGGCGGGTAGTCCGCCAGCGGGCTCTCCGTCAGCACCAGGTGCAGCGTGGGCCGCAGGGTCGTGGGCGCGGCGGGGTCGGGCACGGGCACCGATCGGTAGAGGATGCCGCGGATGCGCAGCCATGCGCCGGCCCGGTCCACGGCGTCCGGCTCCAGCGGGTTCACGACGGGGCGGGAGAACGAGTACCAGTTGCCGGCGGCGTCCTTCAGCACGCCGCGACGCACCTCCCGCACGAGGGTGTCCCCCTCCGGTCCCGGGCCCCGGTCCAGCGCCACCAGTTCCCCCTGCACCTCCAGGAGGCGGCCCCGCGCGGGGGCGGGATCGGCCAGCAGCGCGGACAGGTCCCCCGGCGCATCGAAGCCCTCGGGGCGGAGATTGATGACGCGGTAGTTCCGCGTCACCTCCTCCACGAGGAAGCGCCAGGACTCGGGGTCGTCGGCCACCTCGCCGTCCCGGATGCCGTGGAACGTGCGGAGGCGCTCCATGAGCGCCGCCTCGACCTCCCGGGCCTCCTCCTCGGGGAAGAGCGGGACGGGGGTCACGTCCACGGGGGACCCGGGGATGGGGGCGCCGCCATCCCCGGGGACGCCCGTGGCGGGAGTCGCCGGGGCGGGGGCCGGGGCGCGACCGCGGCCCCAGGTCCATGCCAGCGAGAGGGTGATCGCGAGGGCCACCAGGGCGAGGGCCACAAGCCGGAACTGCTCCCGGCGCGAGACCGTGGGCGGAGCGCCCGGGGGCGGAGGAGGGGGGGGGAAGAGCATGGTGGGCTCCCGTCGGGAGGGCGCCACGGGAACGGGGCTGGATGCTACCACGTCGCGGGACCCGCCCCGCGACGCGCCGCGCCCCCGGGAACGGCCCGGCGCCGGGTCCGGTTCGGCGACCCGCCGTCCCCGGGGATTGGGGGGCTCGGGACGGGGGCACGGGACAATCCCCGCCCGTGAGCGAACCCTCCGCCGCCTCCCGCCGCGCCTTCGACGAGGCCTTCGCCCGTCTCGCCGCGCTGACGGACTACGAGACCATGGCGACCGTCCCCTACCACGAGCGCACGTATGGCCTGGCCCGGGCGGAGGGGTTGCTGGCCGACCTCGGCGCACCCGCCGCCGGCCTCCCCACGGTGCAGGTGGTGGGGAGCAAGGGGAAGGGGACCTGCGCCCACGCCGCCGCGGCCCTCCTCCGCGCCGCGGGGCTGCGCACGGGGCTCTACACGTCCCCCCACCTGGTCCATCCGTCGGAGCGCATCCTGCTGGACGGGAAGCCCGTGGCCGGGGAGGAGTTCGCCGCCGGCGTGGAGCGGGTCCTGCCCCTGGCGCTGGGCCGCGCCGGAGGGGACCGGCCCACGTTCTTCGAACTCATGACGGCGCTCGCCCTGTTCCTGTTCCAGCGCGGAGGCGCGCAGGCGGTGGTGCTGGAGGCGGGCATGGGAGGACGCCTCGACGCGACCACGGCGGCCCGGCGGGACGGGGTCCTGCTCACGGGCGTGGATCTCGAGCACACCGCGGCCCTGGGGAGGACGAGGGTCCGCATCGCGCGGGAGAAGGCCGCCGCCGCGCGCCGGGGCGTTCCCCTCTGGTCGGCGGAGCCCGCGGACACCCCCGCGGGCCGCGCCGTGGCGGAGACCTGCCGCGCCGCGGGGGCGCCCCTCCGCACGCGGGGCCGCGCCTGGCAGGTGCTGCACGCGTCCACGGGACTGGACGCGGGGGGCCCCTGGACGACGTTCGACCTCCGCATGCGCGGCGGCGGGACCCTCCGGGACCTGCGGCTGCCGCTGCTGGGGGTGCACCAGGCGCTGAACGGAGGACTCGCCGCGGCGGCCCTGCTGGAACTGGGAGGGCGCGGCGGCTTCCCTTGCCTGGACGAGGGGACGGTGCGCCGGGGCCTCGCCGCGACGCGGGTCCCCGCCCGGCTGGAGGTGATCTCCCGCGACCCGGTGGTCGTCCTGGACGGCGCCCACACCCCGGGCTCGGTCCGGGCGGCGCGGGTGGCGCTCCGCGCCGCGCTCCCCCGCCTCCGCGGGCTCGTGGTGGTGCTGGCCGTCAACCGGGACAAGGATCTCACCGGGATCCTGCGGGCACTGCGCGGCGTGCGCCTCGTGGTGGCCACGGAGACCCCCAACCCGCGGCGGACCGCCCGTCGCGCCCTGGCCGCCGCGGCCCGCGCCGAGGGACTGGAGGCGACCTCCGCGGCGGACCCGGCGGCGGCGCTGGATCGGGCGCGCGCGGCGCTCCGCCCCGGGGAGGCGCTCCTCGTCACGGGTTCGCTCTACCTCGCCGGGGCGCTGCGCCCGTCGCTGCTGGAGCAGCCGCCGGCGCCGCCCGCTCACGCGCCGTAGCCGCGCCGCTCCTTCGCCTCGCGGTGGGTCGCCAGCAGCGCCCGGTAGGACTCCAGGCGGCGCCCGTCGAGCCGTCCCTCCGCGACCGCCAGGGACGCGGCGCAGGCCGGCTCCACGGTGTGGGAGCAGTCCTGGAACCGGCAGGGCCGCAGCCGATCCAGATCGGGGAAGAGGCGCGCGAGATCGGCCTCCGGCAGGTCGGGGATGGCGAGCGTGCGCACGCCCGGCGTGTCCACCACCCAGCCGCCGCCGGGGAACGGGAGGAGGGTCGACGCGGTCGTGGTGTGCCGCCCCTTCCCCGTGCGCCGGTTGACGGCGCCCGTGCGGATGGCCGCCCCGGCGTCGCCCAGCAGCGACCGCAGCAGCGTGCTCTTCCCCGCGCCGCTCGGGCCCACCAGGACGCTCGTGCGCCCCCGGAGCAGCGCCGCCACGTCCTCGACCCCGTCGCCGCGCGCCGCCGACACCGCCACCACCGGGATGCCGGCGCCCCGGTAGAGCCCCAGGAGGTCGTCCCGCGCCGCCTCCGTCGCCAGGTCCGTCTTCGCCACGAGGACGACGCCCTCCACACCCTCGGCGGCGGCGGCGACGAGCACGCGATCCGCGAGCCGGGGGCTGGGCTCCGGGTCGGCCAGGGGGAGCAGCGCGACCACCACGTCCACGTTGGCCGCCACCACCTGCGGCCGCCCGCCGAAGGCCGCCTCCCGCGCGAAGCGGCTGCGCCGCGGGAGGACGCGTTCGACGACCCACCCGGAACCGTCCTCCGCCATGGCGACGCGATCCCCCGGCGCCAGGGGGGATCGTTCGCCGCGGCCGATGCGGTGGACGCGACCGCGGACGCGGCAGAAGAGCGGCTCGCCGCCGCCGTCGGGGACCACCTCGCACCCGCGCGCGTCGAGGCGGCAGACGAGCCCTTCGAGGGTGGGGACGGGGCCCTACTTCTGGGAGACGTCCGCGACGACCACGCGGTTGCGGCCCTGTTCCTTCGCCTTGTACAGGGCGTCGTCGACGCGCGCGATGATGCGCTCGATGTCGTCCCCCTCCGCGGGGAAGGTCTCGGTGACCCCCACGCTGATGGTGAGGGAGTTCGTGTCCTTGAAGCGAGTCTTGAGGTCCCGCCCGCGGGCCTCGACCTTGGCGCGGAGTCGCTCCGAGTAGATGGTCGCCTGCGCGAGGCCGGTCTCCGGCAGCAGCGCGACGAACTCCTCGCCCCCGTAGCGGCCGATGATGTCGATCTCGCGCGACGCCGAGACGAGCACCTGCGAGATGATGCGCAGGACGTCGTCGCCGGCCTGGTGGCCGTACGTGTCGTTGAAGGACTTGAAGAAGTCGATGTCCACCATGGCGACGGAGAGGTTGGACCCGTAGCGGCGGGCGCGATCGAGTTCCTTCTGGAACAGGCTCATGAGGTTCCGGCGGTTGTTCACCCCCGTCAGTTCGTCCCGCTCCGCCAGGGCGCGCAGTTTCGCCGCCTGCTTGTGGAGGAGGAGGTTCTCCACGGCGAGGCCCAGTTCGGCGGCGAAGAGGCCGAGGAGCGCGGAGTCGTGGTCGCCCAGGTCGCGCCGCGTGAACAGGTTGTCGGCGGTCACGATGCCGTGGATGCGCTCCAGGACGTGGACCGGCGCCACCGCCATGGAGCCGACGCCCACCGCGCGGAGGAACGGGGCGTCCACGCCCATGTCGTCCACCAGGAGGCAGTGCTCGTCGCGCACGGCGCGGGCGATGACGCCCCCCGTGGCCAGCGGCAGATCGGACATGCCCGCGGCGGCGGGACTGATGAGCCCGGTGTCGTCCATCCCGTGGCGGAGGTCGAGGCGCCCCCGTTCCGCGTCGAACGCGTAGAACAGGACGCGATCGGCGCCGAGGCCCTGGCGGATGGCCTTCAGGCCCACCTCCCACGCCTCGTCGGCGGTGGAGAGCCCGCGCAGTTCACGGAGCGCGGCGGACAGCGCCTGGGCCGCCTCGCCGAGACCGGGGCGCACCATGACCGCCGTCGTGCTGGGCTCGGCGACGGCCCGCTGCACCGCCGCGCGGACCGACTCGGCGAAGCCGGCGCCCTCGCGATCGGCCAGCCCGAGGAGGCCGGCCACCTGGCGGAGTTCCTCCCGCGCCGCGTCGCGGACCGCGGTGACGTGCTCCGCCTCCAGCGGCCGTCCCGCCACGGAGCCGGCGCTCTTGCCGTTGCGGCAGCAGGTGGCGAGGCCCTCCTGCGAGAGGATCCCGTCCACGGCCGCCACGATCTCGACGACGGCGCGCGCGGCGTCGGGGACCTGCAGGGCGTCGCCGGGGCGCAGGTGGAAGGCGATGGCGGCGCGGAGCACCTCCGGGAAGTTCCACCGCTCCGCGACGATGCGCCCGACCTTGCCGTGATCGACCCCCAGCACCTCGGTCTCGACGTCGTAGACGGGGCGGCCCTCCGCGGCGGCGCGGCGCACCACCTCCGCGTAGCCGGCGGGGTCGGCGGCGTCGAACACGGCCTGGCCGAGGGAGTGGAGGAGTCCGGCCGCGTGGGCCTCGTCGGGAGAGCCCACGCCGAGGATGCGGGACAGCGCGCGGCAGCCCGCGGCGGAGGCGATGAAGTGCTCCAGGAAGCGCGGGCGGTCGACACCCGTCGCGGCGGCGGGGTCGACGGCGTCGCGCAGGCCGCCGGCCATGCGCCGCACCACCCCCGCGCCCAGCAGGCGCACGGCGGACTCCACCGTCGTCACCGTGCCGGAGCGCCCGTACAGCGGCGTGTTCGCCACGCGGAGCAACAGGGCGGCCAGGGCCTGGTCGGTCAGCGCGAGGCGTTCCGCGTCCGCACCCCGGCGGTCCCCGCCCCCCGCATCCTGCGGGCGGGACACCGACAGGGGGATCGAGGGGAGCGCGTCGAGGCGGCGCTCCACGAACGGGAGTCGACCTTCAGGCTGCATTCGTCCCCGTGCGTCCGCTCCTCCCCGGCACGGAGGGACGCGTCACCAGTCCTGCGGGCGCACCATCCAACCGCGCCTCGGAGCGCCGCGATCGTATCCCTCCCGTTGGACCCCGGGGCCAACAATCGCCGCAACGCGGGGTGCCTGACACGCCGGCCCGGGTGGCGAGGCGCCGCTGGCGTGCCGCGCCGGACCGCCGGCTCCGGGGGGGCTGTCGGGGCAGGGGGCCGGCGCCGCGTCCCCTCCTACTCCCCTCCCCGCGCCAACCGCTCCACGAGGAACGCCGTCCGGTCCCGGGCGGCGTCGACGGCCATGGGGAGGGACTTCCGGAGGAGGAGGGCGGCGTAGGCCAGGGAGAGGACGGCGCCCACGGGGGGCCACCAGGTCTCCTGGAAGAACCAGGGGGCGAAGGCGGGGAGGACGTGCAGGAGGAGGGGGACGGGGGCGACGAGGGCGGCGGCCACGGCGAACACCGCGAGGCGGGCCACCTTCTCGTAGCAGCCCTCGGCCAGCGCCCCCTGCTGGCGGAGCGCCATGCGGCCGCGCACGGTCAGCGGGAACGGGAGGTGGACGGACGCGACGTTGCCCACGGCCAGCACGATCATCTGCGCCGCGGTGCCTCCCGCCAGCGCCTCCGCGACGGCGGCGCCCGGTGACGGGAGGAGATCGGGGCGCAGCGCCGCGACGAACACGAGCACGCCGGAGCAGATGACGGCGTTGAGGACGCCGAACGCGAGGAGGTAGCAGAGGTCCTTCCCCACGAACAGCGATCGCCACTCCAGCGGCGTCGTGGCGAGGTGGAGGAAGCCGGGTCCCTCGAGCCCCAGCAGGTTCATGGTCAGCGTGTTCTGCACGAAGACCAGCACGAAGGGCAGCAGCCACACGAAGCGCCCGGCGCGCAGTGCGTCGGCGGCCCCCTCGTCGCGGCCCAGCGCCAGCAGGATCACGGGGACGAGGAGGAACACGCCCTGGCCGAGGAGCATGGTCCGCACCAGCGGTTCCCGCCGGAGGAGGCGGAGTTCCTTCGACGCCACCGCCAGCACCTCGTCGGGGAACCACCGCCGGAGCCACCGGGACCCGGGGAGTTCCATCCCCTCGTCGAGCACGCCCGCCTCCACCGGAGGCACGTCGCCGAGGAAGGCCCGCTCCTGGAGCACCGCCGCCGCGCGGAAGGCGGCCCAGGTGAGCGGCAGGAAGCCGGCCAGGAACGGCAACCACCGCCCCATCTCGAACCCCTCCGCGCCCAGGAACGCGTGGGAGAGCCACATCGAGGGCACGAACGGGATGCGCTCGGAGATGCCCATGGAGAGCATTGCGCGGATGCCGGTGGCGTCGCCCAGCCCCTCGCGCCCCCGCGAGAGCACCCAGTACGCGCCCAGGTACACGGACCCCGCCGCCAGGGGAGCCGCCATCATGGCCAGTTCGTGGAACCGCCGCGAGCGGAGCAGATCGAGCATGAGGAGCACGAGCAGTTGCCCGACCGCCACCGCGTGCACCACGAAGGCCACCACCAGCGCCAGCCGCAGGGGCAGCGATCCCGTCTCCCCGGAGGACCACCCCATCGCGAGCCCCACCAGCGGCGGCACCCAGAAGAGCACCGCTCCGGAGACGGAGATCCCCACCGTGGAGGCCGCGAACGCCGTGCGGTGGGACACGGGGAGCACGAAGAGCCGCGTCACGTCGAGGAACTCGGCGCCGCGGAAGCCCAGCGCCGGCGAGAGCGCGAGGATGCCCCACGCCGCCACGAACACCAGGTGGACCGCCTCCTCGCCCTGCGCCGGCGACAGGAAGCCCCTCCGCCGCGCGACGTACATGGCCGCCGCCGCGGTGAGCCCCAGCAGGAGGGACGCCACCGCGCCGAAGCCCACCAGCGCACCCGTGACGACGCGGCGACCCGTCGTCGCCGTCGCGCGCCGCACGAGCACGAGGAAGTGCGCCCGCAGGAGGAGCAGTCCCTGCGCCCAGGGCGACGCCGGCGCGTGGGGGGGCTCCCACGCCGCGCCGGGCCCGCCGTTCATGCGAGCCACTCCAGCCCGCGCTCCTTCTCCCCGTCGCCGACGAGGCGCGCGAAGACGTCCTCCAGGGACGTGCCCGCCGCCGCGCCGGAGGCGGCGCGGACCTCGTCCAGCGTGCCCTGCGCGACGACGCGTCCGCGGTGGATGACCGCGAGCAGGGAGCAGACGCGCTCCACGGTCTCCATCACGTGGGAGGAGAAGAACACGGTCACGCCCCGGTCGACGGCCCGCTGCAGGACGCGGCGGATGGCGCGCGCCGTCACGGCGTCGATGCCGTTGAAGGGCTCGTCGAGGAAGAGGACGCGGGGCGCGTGGATCATGGCGCTCGCCAGCAGGGTCTTCTTCTTCATGCCCATGGAGTAGTCCAGCAGCATCCGGCGGCGATCCGCCGGCTCGACCTCCATGAGATCCAGCAGGTCGTCGGCGCGGCGCTCCGACTCCTCCCGGCCGAGCCCGTGCATGCGGCCCGTGAACACGAGCAGTTCGCGGCCGGTGAGCCGCTCGTAGGTGTAGATCTCCTCGGGGAGGATGCCGACGATGCGCTTCACCGCCACCGGGTCGGCGGCGGGGTCGCGGCCGAGGATGCGGGCCTCGCCGGAGGTCGGCAGCAGCATCCCGGAGAGCATGCGGATGGTGGTGCTCTTGCCGGCGCCGTTGGGGCCGAGGAACCCGAAGAACACGCCCCGCGGGACGCGCAGGTCGAGCGCGTCCACGGCGCGCTTCCCGTCGAACGCGCGCGTGAGCCCCCGCGTCTCCACCGCGGGAAGGTCCTCCCCGCCCGCCGCCCCGTTCAAGGAGTCGCCTCGCGGGACAGCCAGGCGAGCACGATGGCAGCGGCCGCCGCCACGCCGAGGCTCTCCGCCCGCCCGCGGAGGGGGATGGTCAGGCGGTCCTGCGCCGCCGCGAGGACGCCCTCGGAGACGCCGCGGGCCTCGTTCCCGAACACGACGACCAGCGGCTCGGGCCCGCGGCGGAAGTCCCAGAGCGGGCGGCCGCCGTCGGTGACGGCGGCGACGACGCGCGCGCCCCGCTTCCGGGCAGACGCCGCGAACTCGTCGGCGCCCGGGCCCGCCACCACGGGGAGGTGGAAGTGGGAGCCCTGGCCGCCGCGCAGCACCTTCGGGTTGAGGGGCTCCACGGAGCCGCGCCCGAACACCATGGCGGAGCAGCGGAACGCGTCGGCGGCCCGCAGGATGGCGCCCGCGTTGCCCGGGTCCTGCACGCCGTCGAGCACCGCGGTGAGCGACCCGCGGGGGAGCGGGAGCCCGTCCGCGTCGGGGGGCCGCCACTCCACGACGGCGAGGACGCCCTGCGGGGATTCGGCGTCGGCGAGGTCGTCCAGCAGGCGGCGGGGCACCTCCGTCACGGTCACGCGGGCGGCCCGGGCGCGGGCCAGCAGCCGCTCGCCGCCGGGGGACTGGGCCCAGCCCGCCCCCACGAGGACCTCCTGCACGGGAGCGCCCGCCAGGAGCGCCTCCTCCACGATGTGGTAGCCCTCGACGAGGAAGCGGCCGGCGGCCTGGCGCCGGCGCTTGTCGCGGAGCCCCCTCAGTTCGGCGAGGCGGGCGCGGGAGAGCCCCGCCGGGGACCTCGGCGGCGCGGAGGGCGGGCGGGGGCGCATGGGTCCGGCGGAGGATACGGCGGCGGCGCGGAAGCGAGGGCGCAATTGGACGCCCCGCGGCGGGCGCCCGGCGCCCCGTGGGGGACGCGCAGGGGACGCGGGTAGATTCCCCCCATGCCGCGACAGCGCCGTCCCGTCCCGCCGGACCTGAGCGTCCCCGTGCAGCGCGTCGACGGGGAGGTGCCCCGCGAGTTCGAGGGGATGCGGCTGGATCTCTACCTGCGCCGGCGCTACCCGTGGCGCTCGCGGGAGGCCTACCAGGGGATGATCCGGGCCGGCCTCGCGCTCCTCAACGACGAACTCCGGAAGCCCTCCACGTCGGTGCGCTGGGGGGACCGCGTGGAGGTCGACTTCGGCGAGCCGGCGGATCTCGACGTGGACCCGCGCTCCATCCCCCTCCACGTGCTCCTCGAGGACGACGCCTTCGTCGTTCTCGACAAGCAGCCCGGCGTCATCGTCCACCCCGTGGGGAAGAGCCGCTTCAACACGATCACGAACGCGCTCCATGCCCGTTATCGCCGCCTCGACGATCCGGCGCGGGACGTCGTCCCCCGCCTCGTCCACCGCCTCGACCGCGGGACCTCCGGCGTGCTGCTGGTCGCCAAGACGGACGCGGCGCGCCGGGAACTGGGTCGCCAGTTCGAGGATCGCGAGGTCGTGAAGGAGTACCTGGCGCTCTGCACGGGAGTGCCTTCCGGCGACGGGGGCGTGCTCGACCTCCCCATCGTCCCCGTGGAACTGCTGGTGCCCGGCCCGCCGCGCATGCGGACGGTCCCCCACGGCGAGGGGCCGCCGGCGCGCACCGACTGGCGCGTGGAGGAGCGCTTCCGCGGCCACGCGCTGCTCCGGCTGACGCTCCACACGGGGCGCACGCACCAGATCCGCGTCCACTGCGCCGCCATGGGACACCCGCTGGCGGCGGACGAGGCCTACGGCGACGGGCGGGCCATCCACCGGTCCACGGCGACGGGCGCGGGGGCGGCGAGCACCGGCGAGAGCGCGCTCCTCGACCGCGTCGCGCTCCACTCGGCGCGGCTGGAGTTCACCCACCCCGGGTCCGGGGAGCGCGTCTCCGTCGAGGCGCCCCTCCCGGCGGACATGGCGGCGGCGGTGGCGGCGCTGCGGGAGGGCGCGGCGGGCGGGTGAGAGGCCGTGAGCGAGACGGCCCGCTCACGGCCTTGTACGACTGGCCGGTGAGCCTCCCCGCGTGCCGTACGGCGGATCAGCGCCAGTCGGCGCGGTTCTTCTCCCACCAGGAGCGCCAGGCGTCGATGGCGGCGAGCCTCTCGCCGTCGGTGCGCGCCGTGACGACGCCGAAGTCCTGCCCCGTGATGCCCTTCAGCGCCGTGGCGGCGGCATCCTGGACGGCCTCCGGGTTGTCCGACTCGGGGTGGGGCTTCACGAGGATCTTCACCATGGGCCCGACGGCGCTGCGCGTGCCCAGCACGCCGAGGGCGCGCATGGCCTCGATGATGACGGCGTCGGAGGCGTCCTCGAGCATCCCCGCCACGTCCCCGCCGAACTCCCGGAACTCGAACGTGCGGACGGCGATGACCGCGGACAGCCGCACCTCGCTCGCCATGTCCTTGAGCGCCGCCGCCAGGAGGTCGCGGA
The DNA here is from genome assembly GCA_964607145.1 of uncultured Planctomycetota bacterium. Taxonomy (GTDB): domain Bacteria; phylum Planctomycetota; class JAJSAM01; order JAJSAM01; family JAKLKS01; genus CAZSIX01. The sequence continues at coordinate 79,942 of CAZSIX010000011.1, forward strand.
GCGCCGCGGGCTCCTTCATCTCCATGAGGAGGGCGATGGACGCGGATCGGTCCATGGGCTCGTACCCCTCCTTCGCGAGCGTGCGCAGCGCCGCCACGCCATCGGGCCCGCCGATCTGCCCGATGGAGCGCAGCGCCGACGCCCGCACGACGTCCTTGGGCTCCCGCTCCAGCAACTTGACGAGGGGGGCGATGGCCTCGACGCGCCCGAGGATCCCCATGGTGGAGGCAGCGATGGCGCGGACCTCCGGGTCCCGATCCTTCAGCAGCGGGATCATGAACTTCACCGCCGCCGCCTTGTCCTCGTAGCGCGCCGCCATGTCGGCACCGGCGGCCCGCGTCTCCGGATCCGTGGAGGCGAAGGCCCCGAGGATGGCCTGGAGGTCCGGAGGGGGAAGGTCCACGGGGGGCGCGTCGGGCCGCGCGGGCCCGCGCATCCCGGTGGCCTCGTCGATGCCCTGATCCTCCATCTTCCCGCTGTCCCGGATGAGCGTGCCGCCGCGGGCGAGGAAGATCTCCTTCCGCTTGGCGTCCATCAGTTCCTGCCGCTCCTCCGGCGTGAGTTCCTCGAGGGCCTCCCGCTCGTCCGCGGACCACGCCGCGAGCACCTCCGAGTCGCCGATGTCGGAGACGCTCACGGGGGCGTCCGGCGCGGAGGTCCCCGCCTCCGCCGACGCCGGGGCGGGCGCCGGGGTCGCCTTCGGAGCGTCGGGCGCGGGCGTCGGCTTCGCCGCTTCCGCGGGAGCCGGGGCCGGCGCGGGAGCCGGCGTCTCGTCCTCCTTGCGGAGCGCCGCGAGGTCGAACCCGCCGGAGGGCTTCTTCTCCGGAGCGGCGGCCGGCGGTGCGGAGGGCGTGCCCTGCGTCGACGCCGGGGGCGTCTCCCCGCCGCCGCAGGCGGCGAGCAGCGCGACGAGCGGGACCCACGCGAGCGGCACGGGGGCACGGCGGACGGTCGTCGGCATGGGACACCTCCCGGTGCGCACGGCGGGGTCCATTCTACTCACGAGCCCTCCGCGCGCGTGCCGTCCAGCATGGTCGCCCCCGCGGCGGCGAACACGATGGTCGTGATCCACGACGCCAGGACGGGGGGAAGGACACCGCGGCTCCCGAGGTCGCACGCGAACGTGTCCGCGATGAAGTACGCGGCGCAGACGCCCAGCGCCGAGAGCACGGAGAGGAAGAGCGACCCGCCGCGGCCCCTCAGGACGAGCGGCACCCCCACCAGGACGAGGATGAGATTCGCGAGCGGAAGGGTCGACCGGCGGTGCAGCAGGACGGTCAACTGGTGGAGTTCGGGATTGCGCGCGCGCAGCGCCTCGATGCGGCGGCGCGAGAGCCCCTCCAGATCCTCCGAGTCGCGCGCCAGGTCCACGTCCTCCGGCCGCAGATCCGTCGGGAGCGGCCGATCGCCCGGCACGGCCACCGTCGCCGCCCCGCTCTCCGCTCCCTCGGCGGGAACCAGCAGGAGCCCTCCCTCGGGGTACCAGCCGCGACCGCCGGGCCCCTCGCGGTACGTCGCCCGATCCGCCGCCAGGAGGTCCCAGCGGACGCCCGACGCCGTGAACGGTGCGACGCGGACGCGCGTGAGGGAGCGGCTGATGTGGTCGTACGACGCGACGGACCACGTGTTGCCCGCCCCGTCCCGGACGTGGGGCACGCGGAAGGTCGCCCGGTCCTTCTCGTCCCGGAGCGACCGCTCCACCTCCAGCCGCGCCGCCACGACGCGGGGCGCGACGCGATCCTGGAGCCAGATGAGACCCGCCGTCAGCAGGAGGGCGAAGGCGAGCACCGGCGCCAGCACCCGCGCCAGGCTCCGCCCGGCCCCGATCATGGGGGTGAGCTCGTTCCAGCGGCGGAGGTCGACGACGGTCATGGAGGCCGCCAGGACCGTCACGAAGGGCGCCACCTGGATGGCCATCAGCGGGAGCGCCGCCGCGTAGTACGCGAGAACGGCGTCCAGGACCGTGCGACCGGCGGCGGCGAGGGACTTCTCCGCGTCGAAGAAGTGCTCCAGGCGGCTCACCAGGTCGACCACGAGGTAGAGCCCGACGAGGTAGAGCAGCGCCACGCCGTAGAACCCGAGGAACCGGCGCAGCACGTAGCGATCGAGGAGTCCCATCACCGGCGCACGAAGAGCGCGAACAGGCCGAGCCCCCCCGCCGAGAGCAGCACGTCCCCGCCGAGCAGCGCCACGGGGATCGGCAGGCTTCCCCTCACCGCCGTCGCCTCCCCCGCCTGCCAGAGCAGGAAGAACGCCAGCGCCACGCCGAACGCCAGCACCCCCGCCGCCGCACGGGAGCCGCGCCCGAGGAGCAGGGCCAGCGGAATCCCCGCCAGGGCGAACACCAGCGGCGCGAAACCCAGGGCCGCGCGGGAGAACATCTCCACGCGGGCCAGCATGCCCGTCTCGGTCCGCGGCCACCGGTGGGAGCGGAAGAGCAGCCCCGGATAGTCCAGGGCGCGCCGGTGCGGCAGGCCCGTGCGGGCGTCCAGCAGTTCCGAGGCGGAGACGCTGAAGGTCCACTCGTCGAAGCGCGCCGGCACCCAGTCGTTGGCGGAGCCGGAGACGACGGTCACGTCCCGGAGCGCGAACACGAGGACGCGGCCCTGCGCGTCCCGCTGGAGGACGGCGCTCCCGGCGTGGATCTCCTGCGACTCCGCGTCCCGGATCCCGCCCTTGCTGATGTGGACGTCGCGCAGCGCACCGCTCTCGACGGACCGCCACGAGATCTTGAAGTCCCCGTTGCCGAAGGAACTGCGGCCGCCGCCCTCCACCAGCTGCACGAACCGCTTGTACACGTCCATGCGGAAGCCGTCCTGCCCCGCGAGGGCCGCCGGGGCGAGGCTCCCCTGCAGGACGAGGCAGGCCAGCGAGAGGGCGGCCCCGGCACAGACTCCCGGCGAGAGCAGCGCCCACGGGTGGATCCCGGACATGCGGACCGCCAGGACCTCGTTGTCGTCGGACATGCGCCCGTAGGTGAACAGCGTCGCCACGAGGAACGCCAGGGGCAGCGTGATGGAGAGCGTCACGGGCAGGAACAGCGGGAGGACGGTGAGCACGAACCCCAGTCCAAGGTCCGGTGTCCGCTGCAGGAACACCACCGTCTGCGTCACGAACACGACCGTGCTCAGGACGGCGAGCACCAGCACGAGGTTCGCGGCGAGCCGGCGGAGGATGTACGCCTGGAGTCGCAGCAAGGGGGAGCCTCCCGGGCGCGGATGGTACCCGGCGGGGCGCGCGCGGCGGCGGCGATGGCGGCGCCCCGCCCCGGGGCAACCTCCTTGCCCCCGCCCCGCCACGGGCCGATGATGGCGACGTGCCGGGCGACCTCCGACCGCTCCTCTCGCTGCTGAGGCCCCACCGCGCCGCGCTGGGCCTGGCGGCGGGGCTCGCGCTGGTGGTGGCGGCGCTCGCGGCGGTGTCCGTGGGGATGCTGAAGCCCGCCGTGGAGGTCATCTTCGATCCGCCGAGGGCCGAGGCGACGCTGGCCCTGGCCCGGGACCGGCTGCCCTGGGCGGCGACGGTGCTGGAGTCGCTCCGCGCCGCCGCGGCGGAGGACCCCGTGCGGGCGCTCGCGCTGCTGCTGGCGGCGCTGGTGGGCATCACCCTCGTGCGCGGCGTCCTCCGCTGGGCCCACGAGTCCATCGTGGGGGGCGTGGCGCAGACCGCGTCCGCGGACCTCTCCGCCGCGCTGTTCCGGTCGCTGCTCCGGCAGGACGTCGACCACGTGCAGCGGAGCGGCGCCGCGTCGTTCCTGTCCCGGTTCGCCGCCGACGCCGACGCCGTGGCCAAGGGGCTGGAGACGCTGGGCGGCTCGCTCGTCCTCGAGCCGCTGTTCTTCGCCGCGTACGCGACCATCGCGTTCGCGGTCTCGTGGAAACTGGCGCTGCTGGCGGTGGTGGCGACGCCGCTCCTCGCGCTGCTCGTCCGGCGCGTCGGCGTGGCCGTCCGCCGGGCCACGCGGCGGGTGCTGGAGCGTCGACAGGCCCTCGTGGAGCGCGTGGAGGAGACGCTCCGCGGCGTGCGCGTCGTGCAGGCCTACGGCGCGGCGGACGCGGAGGCGGAGCGGTTCGGCGCCGTGAACGCGCGACTCCTCGCCGAGTTCCGCCGGCTGGTCCGACTGGAGGCGGCCACGGGGCCGGCGCTGGAGGTCATCGCGCTGCTGGGCGTCTGCGGCGCGCTGCTGGCGGGAGGGGCCATGGCCGCGCGGGGCGCCCTCTCCCCGGGCGACCTCGTGGCGCTGGGCGCGGCGCTGGCGGGGATGTACGCGCCCCTCCGCAAGATCGGCGGCGCCTTCAACCGCGTGCAGGGCGCGCTCGTCGCCGCGGGCCGCGTGTTCGACGTCCTCCACCGGGCCCCGCAGGTCGTGGACGCGCCCGGCGCGCGCCCCCTCCCGCGCGGCCCCGGGGCCCTCTCGTTCAGGGGCGTGTCGGTGACGTACCCCGGCGGCGTGCGGGCGCTCCGCGGCGTGGACCTGGACGTCGCGCCGGGGACCCGGGTCGCCGTCGTCGGACCCAGCGGGAGCGGGAAGAGCACGCTGGTCAATCTCGTGCCCCGCTTCCTCGATCCCTCGGAGGGGACCGTGGCCGTCGACGGGGCCGACCTGCGGGGCGTGCTGCTGGCGTCGCTCCGGGAGCGGCTGGCACTGGTCCCGCAGGAGGTGTTCCTGCGCGACGGGACCATCCGGGAGAACGTGCTCGTGGGCCGGCCCTCCGCGAGCGAGGCCGAGGTGCTGGGGGCCTGCCGCGCCGCCCGCGTGGACGAGATGCTGGAGCGCCTTCCCGGGGGCCTGGACGCCCCCGTCGGGCCCGCCGGGGCGCTGCTCTCCGGGGGCGAGCGGCAGCGGGTCGCCATCGCCCGCGCCATGCTCCGCGACCCCTCCATCCTCCTTCTGGACGAGCCCACGTCGAGCCTCGACCCGCGCAGCGAGGCGCTGGTCCACGAGGCGCTGGAGCGGCTGTGCGCGGGCCGCACGGTGCTCGTCGTGGCGCACCGCCTCTCCACGGTCCGCTCCGCGGATCGCGTGGTGCTGCTGGAGGGCGGCGCCGTCGTGGCGGAGGGCCGCCACGACGACCTGCTGGACGGGTCGGAACTGTACAGGACGCTGGCGGCCGCGGGGATGCCCGCGGGAGAGGGGATCCCCCGATGACTTCCGGCGGCGGCGCCCGGGTCCGCGTCTACGTCGGCCGGACCCTGATCGAGGCCGAACTGTGCGTGTCCTTCCTGCGATCCGAGGGCGTGGCGGCGGTGCTCGAGGACCGGGCCACGGCGAGGGCGCTCCACGGGATGATCGAGGCGTTCGATCCGGGCGGCGGCCCGGGAGTCCTCGTCCCCCCGCAGGAGGAGGCCCGCGCGCGGGAACTCGTGGCGGCCTTCGACGCCCCGCCGGGCAAGGTCGAGGACACCGCGGAAGCGTAGACGCCGGCGGGCCGTCGCTCCCCGGGCGGTCCGCCTACAGGATCCGCTTCCCCAGGAGCGACAGGATGACTTCCATGGCGAGGCGCCCGGTGCGGTTGCCCGAGTCGATGACGGGGTTCACTTCCATCACCTCGACGGACGTGACGCCGCCGCTGGACGCGCACATCTCCGCCAGGAGGTGGATCTCCCGGTAGGTCAGCCCGCCGGGCACGGCGGTGCCGACCCCGGGCGCGTAGTCGGGGTCGACGCCATCCATGTCCACGGACACGTGGAACCCCGCCGTGGAGCCGGTGAGGAGGGGCAGCGCCTCCTCCATCACGCGGCGCATGCCCTTCTCGTCGATCTCGCTCATGGTGAAGGCGCGGACGCCGCTGCGCCGGATGATCTCCGCCTCCCCGGCATCGATGTCGCGGATGCCCAGCAGCACGGTCTGCCCCGGCCGGACCTTGGGGGCGAACCCGCCGATGTGCGTGAGTTCGCGGGGGCCCATGCCGAGCATGGCGGCCAGCGGCATGCCGTGGACGTTCCCGCTGGGGCTCGTCCCGGGGGTGTTCATGTCCCCGTGGGCGTCCACCCAGAGGAGGCCGAGGGACTGCTTCCGCTTCCGGAAGTACTGGGAGACGCCCGAGATGGTGCCCGCGGCGGCGGAGTGGTCGCCTCCGAGCACGACGGGGATCTGCCCCTTCTCCAGCGCCGCCATCACGCGTCGGTGGGCCTGCCGGCAGGCCTTCGCGATCTCCTTCAGGAACCGGGCGTCGGGGTCGCCGGGGAGGAGCGTCTCCACGGCGGGGACTTCCAGGTCCCCCATCTCCTCCCAGTCGAACCCCATGCGGCGCAGCGCGTCGTGGAGTCCGGCGATGCGGACGGCGCTGGGGCCCATGTCGGTGCCGCGGCGGCCGGCCCCGAGGTCCAGGGGCACCCCGAGGATGGCGACCTGGCGGCGGCGCGACACCTCCGGCGGAGGCGTCGGCCTGCGGCGCGTCTTCGTGGAAGGCATGGTCTCCTTGCGCGACATCTCACCGCAGGCGGCGGATCTGGTCGATCTCCCGCTTGGCCTGCTCGACGATCTCGTCCACTCCGTAGGTCTCCGCGACGCGCCGGTACATCGCCAGCGCCTCCTCGTGGCGACCGGTCTCCGTCAGCGTGAAGGCCCGCTGCTCGAGCTTCTCGAACGCGGCGTAGGCCCGCTTCTCCAGTTTCCGTCGGCGATCCTCGATCTCGGCCTTGAAGGCGTCCGCCGAGGAGCCCGAGAGGGTGGGCAGCGACTTCTCGAGGAATCGTCCGTAGACGTCCATGGCGTCGCCCCAGCGATCCTCGTCGGCGAGGCGATCCGCCTCCTCGGAGGCCGCCTTCAGCAGCGACGCGGCGTTCCCCACGCCGGAGGGGGGAGCCGCGGTGGGGTCGGCGGCGGCGGGCGGGGCCCCGGGACCGCGGAGGACGACGGGCGACGGGGCGCCGGCGAGTTTCAGCCGCTTGTCCGCGGTCTCGTGCCAGAACCTCGTCCCCGGGAACTTCTCGAGGAACTCGTCGTAGCGCCGGATGAGCCCCTCCGAGTCCCGGCGGTTCTCCTGCTGGAACTTGCGGATGTTCCACTCGAGGAAACGCACCGCCTCCTTCTCGAGGATCGCCATCCGCTCCCCCTCGAGTCCGGCGCGGGCGTGGGCGAACTGGTCCCGGAGGAAGGGGAGGTAGTAGCCCTCGTCGGTGGTCATCCGCGGCTCCAGATCGAGCGCCTCGCGGAACCGGGACTTCTCGTTGAGCGCCCGCACCTGCTCCAGCAGCGGGCCGTTGGGGTGGGTCGTCCCGATGCCCCCGCGCATGACCACGACGGCGGCGGTGAGTCCGAGCACGCCGAGGATTCCCCAGAGCGCGAGCCCCTCGAACCCCTTTTCCGCGCCGGATCCGGGACGGCGGCGCGCCGACGGCACCGCCCCCCGCGGGACCGGGGGGACGGACCGCGGCGCCGCGGGCGCCGCCGCCGGCGCCGCC
>CAZSIX010000012.1:0-84593 GCA_964607145.1 uncultured Planctomycetota bacterium
CCAGCCCCTCCCACCCCCCCCAGGGGAGCAGGAACGAGGGGGGGTGGGGGAGGTACTCGCGGAACGCCTTCCCCAGGGCCCGCGCGAGGAGGCCTCCCTCCGCCGGCGTCCCTCCGAGCACCTGCCCGTAGGTCCCCCCCGCCCCCGCCGCCGCGGCCCCGTAGGCGAACCAGGCCGCCACGACGCCCCCCAGCGCCAGGGCGGCGGCGAGGCCCGCGCCGCCCCGGTCCCGCCGCGGGAAGACCAGCGCCGCCGCCACGGGCACCACGAGCGCCAGCGCCGAGGTCCGCGTGAGGAAGGCCGCCGCCGCGAGGGCCGCCGCCGCGACGAGGCGGCGGGGCCGCACCCGCCCCCCGCCCGGCGGCGCCAGCGCCAGCAGCGCCCCCGCGACGAAGACCATGGAGGGGAGTTCCGAGAGGAGATCCGCGGAGCACCGCAGCCACCACGCCGAGAGGGCCGCCGCCAGCGCGCCCGCCGCCGCCGCCGCCGGGGAGAGGACGCCGCGCCGGTGGAAGAGGACCGCCAGCAGCGCCACCGCCACACCCCCGCAGGCCGCCAGCAGGAGGTGGGCCGCCAGGAACGACGGAGGGGCGTTCCCCACGAAGGGGGCCAGCAGCAGGGGGAGTCCCGGCGGGTAGAGCGTGTGCGGCGTGGGCGGACCGGGACCCCAGCCCGACACGTAGCCCTCGCCGGCGCGGAGCGAGCGGGCCAGCATCACGTACTCGGCGCTGTCGCCGCCGAAGGAGCCCAGTTCGTCGGAGGCGAGCACCGCCGCCGCGAGGAACGCCGCCGCCCCCGCCGCCAGCGCCCACACCCACGCCCGGTCCCGCGCCCCCGCGTCGGGAGGGGAGTGGGGGGCCCGCGCCTCCGCCTCCGGCGCCGTCGTCAGAACGTCCACTCGAACGCCAGCACGAGCATGGTGGCGCCGTAGTCGTCGGCGTTGCGCCGACGCTCGTCGAGGGCGACGGCGCGGCCCTCGGCCCGGATCTCGAAGCGCTCGGAGAGCCGCCAGCCGACGCCCAGGGTGACGTCCCGCGATACCGAGGGCAGGTCGCCGGTGCCCTTGCTCCAGCGGGCGCCGCCGAAGACGCGGGTGGGGCCGAAGAGGCGGCGGGAGAAGTCGAAGGAGACCTGGTTCACGGTCTCCCCGAACCGCACGCGGCGGGCCACCGGGGTGGTGCCCAGCGAGAGGTCCTGCACGAAGGCCGTGTCGGAAGCGACCTCGAACCGGTGGCGCATGGCGGAGAACTCGAACCAGCCGGGCTCGGCGGCGTAGCCCGCCGCGACCCCGTACGCGTCGGCGCTCACGCGGGAGTCGTTCCCGTCCTCCGACCGGTCCTTGAGGCGCACGTGGCTGGAGGCGTGCCAGCCGTCCAGGAACCGGCTCCGCGCACGGAACGAGAGCGAGTCGCCGGTGTCCGTGGAGAGGGGCGTCTCGGTGCCCCCCGTGGCGGCGTGGCGGAGCAGCAGGCTTCCCCGGAAGAGATCCGACGGCGTCCACTCCGCGCCGAGGAGCGTGGCCGTCGTGCGCGGGTTGATCTCCTCGCGCCCGTCCCCCCCCTGTTCGACCCGCCCGCGGATCCGCTCCGCGCCGGCGCGCAGCCGCACGTCCGGCGTGGCCCGCCACGCGACCTCGCCGCCGAGGCGCGAGAGTTCCCCGTGGGAGCGGTAGGCGGTGCGGAAGCGCGAGAAGGGCTCCGAGGGATCCGAGAGCGGCGGGTCCTGGAACCGGGTCCCGTAGTCGAGCCGCGCGCGCTCCTGCTCCGTCCTCCTCTGGAAGCGCGCGGAGACCTCCCAGTCGTCCAGCGGGCGCACGGTGGCGTCCACGCGCAGGTCCCGCCCGTGGAGGCGGGCCGCCGAGGTGGCCGACGTCTCCGTGCTCCCGCGCCGGTCGTCGGGGGTGCCGAGGATCCCGTCGAGCCCCGGCTCGGTGACGATCTCGGAGCCCGTGATGAGCGAGTCCGTGGACGACGACGTGAGCGCGCCCACAGCCTCCAGTTCGAACCGTCCGCCGAAGAGGGTCGTGCCGGCGCGCGCGGAGGTGACGGCTCCTTCCACGTCGGAGTCCGTCAGGAACTCCCCCAGGTCGGACACCACGGTGTCGGGCCGGTCCAGCGTGCGGAAGGCCGTGTCGGCGGCGTCGCTCCAGATGTGGCGGAGCCCGAACCGCACGGGCCCCGTCGCGCCGTCCACGCCCGCCGTCCACGAGCGGCGCTCGTAGCGCACCGGCGCCTCGACGGGGAGGGACTGCTCGCCGGCGTACGCCTGCGCGAGGCGGGAGTCGCCGGCGCGCGTGAGGCGGTCCGTGGAGACGAACACGGAGAGCCGCTCCGCGGGATGGACGCGGAGGGAGCCGCCCACCGTCTCCCGCACCGTGTCGAAGGGATGGGGGTCGTAGGTGGCGGCGTGGGTGAACTCCGTGCGGGTCTGCTCGACGCGGAGGTCGTACGCCCCGGCGCGCCGCGCCCCCGCCTCGATGCGGCGGTAGGGATCGCCGATGCCGCTGGCGCGCACGTGGAGCGTGTCGACGTTCGCGTCCCGGTCCGTCGACGTCCCCTCCAGCGAGAACCGGAACACGCGGAGCCCGTCGTCGAGGTGGAGGTCCTGCTCGTAGCGCCCCGACGCGCCGCTGACCCAGCGGTAGCCCGCGTCGAGGATCCCGTGGAAGTCCATGATGCTGCGGCCGCCCACGTCGATGGAGAGCGGGTCCGCCGGCGCCGGCTCCGCGGCGGGCGCCCCGGCGGGCGCGGGCCCGTCGTCGGCGAGCGCGGCGGAGGCGGCCAGTGCCGCGCACGCGAGCGCGGCCAGCGGGCGGAACCGCCGGGCGCTCAACGGAAGAACACCCGGCTCGAGTCGGAGCCGTGGATCTCCACGTGGCAGTCGATGCAGTGGCGGTACGGACTCGACGGCTTCTGCTCGTGGGAGGAGGGAAGGTCGGCGTGGCAGGAGAGGCAGAGCGTGCGCACGGGGGTCGTGTCGAGGAGGCGGGCGCTGGGCGCGCCGTGGGGCCGGTGGCACGCGACGCAGCCGTCGAGCCGCTTGGGGAGGTGATCGAAGACGAACGGGCCCGCCTTCTCCGCGTGGCAGCGCGAGCAGACGTCCCGCGTCAGCGCGGCGTCGTGGAAGCCGTTCTCGTTGCCGTGGGGGTCGTGGCAGTCGCCGCACTTCATCTGCCCCTCGAGCACGCGGTGCCGGCTCGCCATGCGGAACTCCGCCGCCGTGTCCCTGTGGCAGTCCACGCAGAGCGCCGGGTCGGGCTTCCGCAGCGTGCGCCCCAGCGGTTCGTTGGGGGAGTGGCACGTGGCGCAGGAGACCCCCTCCTTCCGGTGCTCCGAGCAGGTCCAGCGCTCCAGCGCCTTCTCGTGGCGCCCGTGGCACGCGTCGCAGGAGCGGTCCGCCTCCCGGGCCTCCTGCTCCGTGGGGAGGAGGATCCAGCGCTCGTGTCCGCCGGAGTCGGCGTGGAGGCTCCCCGGTCCGTGGCAGGTCGTGCAGCCGTCCCCCTCCGCCAGGTCGGCGTGGGCCGAGCGGGCCATCTCCGGGTGGAACCGGGGGTGGCACTGCACGCAGCGCGAGGCGGGCACCGGTCGCGCGCCCGCCGCCTCCAGCGCGCGCAGCGTCGCCCCCGCGGGGGACGCGGAGAACTCCGGCGCCCGGCGGTCCAGGTGGACCCGGTGGCAGGTCACGCAGGCCAGCGCGCGGCCGTCCACCCAGTCCCGGTGCCCCTCCACGGGCAGCGCGAGCACCGCGGAGTGGCAGCGGAGGCACACGGCATTGCTGGCCTCCCGGTCGATCTTCCCCGGGTGGCGGATGTGGTCGACGTCCCCCTCGCCCACGTGACGGAGGCCGGGTCCGTGGCACTCCTGGCAGCCCTTCGCCTCCAGCGCGCCCGCGAGGAGCCGCTCGTGGAAGGAGACCTTGATGGACTCGTCGCGGCGGAGGTGGCAGTCCATGCACGCGTCGTCGGAGACGAACCCCTCCTTCACGCCGCGGTCCGGGTCCCCCGGCAGCATGGGGGTCCGCGTGGCGGCGGCGCCGGGGAGGGGACGGCGGGTGGCCGGGGCCACGGCGACGGGCTTCGTGGGGGAGCCCGGGGGAGGGGTGGTGGGCGCGGCGCCCCGGCCGGCGCCGGTGCAGGCGGACAGCGCCGCCGCGGCGACGACGACCGCCGCCGCGGCGAGCGCGCCCAGGCCTTGACCCGTCCGCTCCTTCAACTTCCCTCTCGCGATCTCCCGCAGGCGGGGACTGTAGCCACGGTCGCGCGGACCGACAAGGTCCGCCCCGGCGCCGGGATCGCCGCCGCCGGCGGGACGCCCGGTACAACTCCCCGCGGACCGCGGGAGGTGCCCATGGACTACCAGGGCGTGGACTGGGTCGCGACGGCGCTCACGTTCCTCGCCACCTGGCTCCTCTCGGAGCGGCGGCGCAGCGGATTCCTCGTGATGATCGCCGCCAACGGGGGCTGGCTCGCCGTCGCCTTCATGGCGGACAGCCCCGCCATGGTGGTCGCCAACGTCGTCCTCTTCGCCATGAACCTCCGCGGCTGGCTCCGGTGGGGGCCGCCGACGGCGGTGCCGGCGGGGTAGGCCGGTCGAACGCCGTCGGACCGCGGTCCCGCGCCGTTCCGGCGGCGCGCGGGCGTAGGATGCGCCCCGTGATCCTCTGCTCCACCGCATGGAACGTGGAACGCCGGGGCGGGCTCTTCGAGGCCGCCGCGGAACTCATGGGGTTCGGGTTCGAGGGGGTGGCGCTCGCCGCCCCCGGCGGGGCCCCCGACGCGGGGTCGTGCGGGGAGCGGCTCCGGCGGGCCCGGGTGCGCGTGGGGGCGGCGGTGGCGCCGCTGGTGCGCGGGCGCGGCGACGGGGCCGCCCTCGAGGACCTCGCCTCCGCCGATGGCGAGGCGCGGGCGCGGGCCGTGGCGGCGCTGCTCTCCTCCGCCCGGGCGGCGCGGGAGTCGGGGACCGGCCTCCTCGTGGTCCCCGCGGGCGAGGTGCCGGTGGCCGGCGCGCGGGAGCGGATGGCCCGGTGGCGGGAGGCGGCGGCGCGGGCGGCCTCCGTGGGGGCGGACGCGCTGGCGGAGGCGGCGGCGCAGCGGACCGAGCGGGCGGCGCTCCGGGAGGGGGCCGTGATGGCGGCGGCCCGGTCCCTCCACGCGCTCTGCCGCGCGGAGCCGGACATGACCTTCGCCGTCCGGATCCCGGCGGCGCCCCACGGCATCCCCGATCTCGACGAGGTCGCCGTCCTCGCCTCCGAGGTGGGGGCCCGCAATCTCGCCTTCGCCCACGACACGGGGCGCGCGGCGGTGCTGGCGGCGCTGGGGGGACCGCACCCGGAGGCGTGGCTCGCGGAGCACGGCGCGCGCTGCGCAGCGGTGATGCTCTCCGATGCGGCGCCGCTGGAGGCGGGCCTCCCGCCGGGGGCCGGGGGCCTGCGCTGGCGGTCCGTGCTCGCGGAACTCCCCGCCGGCGTCCCGCGCATCCTCGACCTCGACCCGCGCTGGCCCGTGGAACTCCTCCTGGAGGGCCTGCGCACCGTCGAGTCACGCTGAACTCGAACGCATCATTCCGGGAATGTCGTCGTCGGGTTGGCGGGGAGGCGGAGGGTGAAGGTGCTGCCGCGGCCGGGCTCACTCTCGGCGGAGACGGTGCCGCCGGTGTCCTCGATGATGCGGCGGACGATGGCGAGGCCGAGGCCGGTGCCTCCGGTCTTGGTGGAGAAGGACGGGTCGAAGAGCCGCGGGAGGTCCTCCGCGGCGATGCCGCTCCCGGTGTCCTCCACGCGGAGGACGACGGCGGGCGGCGACGCGCCGGGCTCGCTGCGCGCGGAGAGGGCGAGCCGGCCGCCGGAGGGCATGGCCTCCACGGCGTTCCCGCAGAGGTTGACGAGGACGATGCGCATCTCCTCCCGGTCGGCGGTCACGGGCGGGAGATCCGGCCCCGCGTCCACGGTGACCTCCACGGCGCCGCCTCCGTAGAGGTCGGCGCACTCCCGCAGCAGCGCGCCCACGTCCAGCGGCTCCGGGTTGCGGCGCGGCAGCCGCGCGAAGGCCGCGAAGTCCGACGCGATGCGCCGCAGCGTCTCCGTCTGCCGGAGGATGGTGGCCACCGCCTTCCCCAGGATGGAGGGGAAGTCGGGCGCTCCGTCCTCGTGGGCGCGGAGGAGGTGCTGCGCCTGGAGCCGCATGGGCGTGAGCGGGTTCTTGATCTCGTGGGCGACCTGCTTGGCCATCTCCCTCCACGCCGCCTCCCGTTCCGCCCGTGCCGCCGCCTCGCGGCCCGCGGCGAGGCCCTCGGTCATGCGGTTGAAGGAGTCGACGAGGTCCCCCAGTTCGTCCCGCGGCCCGCGCGGGATGCGGAACGAGAGGTCGCCGCCGGCCACGCGCCGCGTGCCCTCCGCCATGGCCTCCACGGGCCGCGCCATGCGCCGCGCGACGACGGCCCCCACGGCGGCCACGAGCAGCAGCACCACGAGGTAGAGCGCCAGCGCCACGGTGGTCGTCCGCGCCAGATCCCGATCGGCCTGGTCCTGCCGGTAGAGGAGCGGCACCGAGAGGACGCCGACCACGGGGCCGTCCTCCGCGCGGACCGGGGCGTACCCCACGAGGAACGGGAACGAGCCGAACTGCTCGTGGGCGGCGTACGCCTCCCGCCCGAGGAGGACGACCTGGTGGTACGCCGCGCCGGAGAGCCGCCGGGAGAACAGTTCCGTGGCGAAGATGCCCCGATCGCTGGAGGCGAGGAGCGCGTCGTCGAGGAAGAGGCTGAGGGGGACGCCGGCGCGGTAGGCGATCTCCTTCACCCGCTCGTCCGGCACCAGCGCCCGCGCCGCCGCCGAATCCCGGCCCGCCGCGGCGGCCCGCACCATGGCCTCCAGCACGCCGGCGTCGCGGAGGGACGCCTCGACGAGGCGCAGGCTCTCGCGGACCTCCCGCTGCATCCCCTCCTCGGTGCGCTCCTGCGCCAGCGACTGCTCCAGGAGGGCGAGACCCACCACGGGCGTGCCGCCCACCAGCACGAACCCCGCGAGGATGCGCCCGCGGAAGCCGGGCCGCGGCATGCGCCACCGCCGCCGCGCCAGCCACGCCACGCCGGCCCCGAGGCCCAGCACCGCCAGCGCCAGCAGGTGGAGGAGGAGCACCCGCGCGAGATTGAGGAGCAGCGGCCGCCACGTGAGCGACGGGAACCCCACGGATACGAGTCCCGCCACGGCGCCGTCCTCGCGCAGCGGCAGGTAGGCGTTGTGGTACCAGGTGCCCGCCACGGACTCGCGGACCCACACGAGGGGTTCCCCCTCGCGGAGGACCCGTCGGACCGCCTCCTCCGGCGCGCGGTGGTCGCTGGGATAGTCGGCGTTGGTGGTGTCCCGCAGGCGATCCCCGGCGTAGGTGGCGCGGTGGAGCGTGCGCGCCGCCGCGGCGGCGGTGCCGTCCCCGTAGTTCCGCAGGATCTCCGGTCGATCCCGCGCCCCGCTCCCGGCGGGCCCGAGGAGGGGGAGGCACAGGCGGAGCGAGCCCCCCGGTCCGCTCTCTCCCGCGGGGATGCCCGCGGCGGCCACGAGGAAGCGCCTCCGGGCCGCCCCCTTGTGGCCGGGGCGGATCTCCACCACCGCCCCCTGCGTGTCCGCCGCGAGGTCGGGCCACTCGGGGAGCCACGAGGACGGGGGGATGTCGATGGCGAACCGGGAGATGGGCGAGCCGGCCCCGTCGAGGATCTCCAGCGCGCAGCCGTCGGGGCGGCCGTTCAGTTGCGGCGTGCCCGCCCAGAGGAAGAAGGCGGCGTCGTCGGCGCGGGGCCCCTTCCCGCGGAGGACCCGCGCGGCGATTCCGTCGGGCCCCGCCAGTTCCGCCGCCAGCAGCGCCAGCGAGGCCCGCTCCTCCCGCTCGCCGAAGGCGTCGGCGCGATCCAGCGACGCGAGGGCGTCCTCCCGCAGCGCCTGGAGGCCCTCCCACTGGACGGCGAACGCGGAGAACAGGCTGGCCACGGCGGCCACCACCACGCCGCGCACCACCGCCGACGGGGGTCCCGGGCGGCGTCCCGCGGCCGCCCCGAGGAGAGGGGCCGCCGCCGTGAAGCCGGCGGCGACGAGCATGCCCACCGCCAGGAACAGCGCCGCCGCCGCCGGCGTCGGGAGGACGCGCTCGTCGGGGAGCAGCGCTCCCTGGGACTGGAAGGCCACCGCGTGGGCGAGGATCGTCGCCGCCCAGCCTCCCGCGACGAGAACCGCGACGCCGCCGAGGCCCGCCAGCACGCGGCCGCCGGCCCCCCGCACGGGCCGGGCGAGGGCCGTCGCCGCCGCGCGGGAGGACAGCAGCACGGCGGTGGTTGTGAGGAGCGCGTCACCGGGGGTGCGGAGCCATCCGCCGAGCCAGGTGACGGAGAAGGAGGAGGGCGCGAACGCGTCCCCCTCCACCAGCGCGCCGGGCATCCCCAGGGCCCCCAGGGCGGCCCGGACGGCGAGGGGGACGGCCACCGCCGCGAGCGCCCGTGCCCATGGCCCCCGGAGCGCCCGCAGCCCCGCCGCATCCAGGGCCCAGGCCAGCAGCAGGGCCGCCGCGCAGAGCCCCCGGAGGACGAGGCGTCGCCCGCGGGCGGCCACCGCCGCCACGCCGTCCGGCGGGAGGGTCCGCACCTCCAGCACGCCGTGGCGATCCCCGAGGATGCCCACCAGCGGCGCCCTCCCCGCGCCCTCCGCCAGGGGACCCTCCGCCGCCCCGTCGGGGGCGCCGTAGAGCACGTTCACCGAATCCAGGCCCAGGGCCTGCGCCGCCTCCGCCTCGAAGTCGATGCGTCGGAGATACCGGTTGTGGAGGGGGAACGCCGCGTTGAAGGGCGCGAAGACGCGCACCGCGGCGGGGGCGTCGCCGCCGGGCCCCACCAGCGGCACCTCCGCGGCGACCACCTTGTAGACGTTGGTCCGGAGGACGCGGGTGGACTCCCGATCCCCGGGCGGCGCGCGGTCCCGGGGGTTGAACGTGCGGCCGGTCCACGCCAGCGGCTCGCCGTCCCGGTCCACCACCGCCGCCCCCGAGACGGGGGAACGATCCCCGCCCTCCGCGGAGAGCACGGCGAACAGCGCCGCCCGGTCGGCGGCCGACGCCGACGGATGGGGGACCGCGTGGAGGACCTCCTCGGCGAGGGTGCGCGCCCGCTCCAGCGCGGCGCGCTCCACGGCGTGGAACCGCCGGGAGACCCCGTCGAGGCCGCGCTCCACGCGGCCGCGGGCCTGCCCGGGGGACTCGGTGCGTCCCGGCTCCGGGGGCCGCGAGCCGAGGAGGTCGGCCCCCGCCAGCAGGATCGCCAGGCCCGCCGCGGCGTATCCCGCCCGGCGGCGGAGCCGCAGCGGCGTGGCCGGAGGCGCCGCGGGGGCCGCCGCCTCCGGCGCCGTCACGGGCTCTCCCGCGCCGCGGCCAGGACGCGGCGGCGATCCTCCGTGTCCACGGTCAGCAGCACGCGCGCCTTGATCTCCTTGCGGTCGGAGGCCCGGACGTATTCGACCTCGACGGTCCCGACGAGGTCCTCGACGGCCTTGAGCGTCGCCCTGCGGAAGGTCCGGTCCCGGAAGTAGTCCTCCAGCAGCGAGACCGCCTGCTCGCGGCGGTACGCGCCGGCGGCGGCGCCGGGGAGGGTGAGCATCACCTTGCCGCGCTCCGGGAGGCGGGCCGAGAGGGCCTTCACGTCCCCCGCCTTCCACGCGTCCGCCACGGCCTGCAGGAAGACCTCCTCCTCGGTCCGCTTCGGCGGCGCCCCGTCGTCGGCCCCCTTCCCCTTCCCCTTGCCCTTGTCGTCGCCCCCCTTGTCCTTGCCCTCCCCCTTCCCGTCTCCCTTGCCCTTGCCCTTCCCCTTGTCGTCCTTCCCCTTCTCCTCGCCGTCGCCGGCCACGCGGGGGGGGCCCGGGTCCTGCGCCCGGGCGGCGGGGACGGGGAGCGGGGGAACGGGCAGGACGGCGGCCAGCGCGAGGACCGCGAGGAGGACCCGGTGTCCACTCCGGAGGACACCGCATCGGGCGGGACGGGGGGCGGCGCCGGTCACGCCGGGCCCCCGCGCAATCCCCGTACCCGGAGGGCCCGCCATCAGCGGAGCCCGTACTTCTCGATCTTCTTGTAGAGGTGGCTCCGCTGCATCCCCAGCAGTTCGGCGGTGTGCTTCACGTTCCAGGAGTTCTCCTCCAGGCGCTGGAGGAGGAACGTCCGCTCCGCCTGCTCCTTGAACTCCTCGAAGGTCGCCGCCGCGGTGAACGGGTCCCCCCCGCGCCGGGGCCGGGCCACGAGGTAGGGCTCGATCTCCGCCGCCGCGATGGCGGGCCCGGCGCAGAGGATGGCCACCCGCTCCACCAGGTTGCGCAACTGCCGCACGTTGCCCGGCCACTCCTGCCGCGACAGCAGGGCCTCGGCGTCCTCCGTGAAGCGGCGGGGGGGATCCAGGTCGTTGCGCTTGCACGCCTCCTCAAGGAAGTGGCGGGCCAGCAGGGGCACGTCGTCCCGCCGCTGCGCCAGGGGCGGCAGGTGGATGGGCACCACGGCCAGCCGGTAGTAGAGGTCCTCCCGGAAGCGGCCCTCGGAGACCTCCTCCAGGAGGTCCTTGTTGGTGGCGGCGACGACGCGCACGTCCACGGGGACGGGACCGCGGCCCCCCACGCGCTCCACGCTGTTCTCCTCCAGCGCCCGGAGGACCTTGGCCTGGGCGGAGGTGTCCATGTCGCCGATCTCGTCCAGGAACAGCGTCCCGCCGTCGGCCTGCTCGAACTTGCCCGCCCGCGCCGCGGCGGCCCCCGTGAACGCCCCCTTCTCGTGGCCGAACAGTTCGCTCTCCACCAGTTCCCGCGGAATGGCGGCGCAGTTGACCTCGACGAAGGGGCCGCGCCAGCGGTGGGACCGCTCGTGGATGTTGCGCGCCACCAGTTCCTTGCCCGCCCCGTTGCCCCCGGTGATGAGCACGCGGGCCTGCGCGGGGGCCACCTTCTCGATGGTGGCGAGGACGGCGCGGATGGGCGCCGAGTCGCCAAGGATCCGCCAGCGCTCCGCCACCTTCCCGCGCAGCGCCTGGTTCTCCCGCTCCACCCGGCCCATGGCCATGGCGTTGCGCACGGTGACCAGGACCTGGCCCTCGTCCAGCGGCTTGTCGAGGAAGTCGAAGGCCCCCTTCCGGGCCGCCGCCCAGCCGGTGTTGCGGTCCGAGTGGCCGGAGATCATGACCACGGGAAGGCCCGGCCGCCGCCGCCGGATCTCCTCCAGCACCTCCAGCCCGTCCCGGCCCGGCATCTTCACGTCCAGAAGCACCGCGTCGGGGCTCCACGCGTCCAGCGTCGCCAGCGCCGCGGCCCCGTCGGCGGCGGTCCGCACCTCGTACTTCTCGTAGCGCAGGATCATCTCCAGCGCCTCCCGGATGTCCCCCTCGTCGTCCACCACGAGGACCCCGCCCGCTGCCGAAGCCATGGAACCTCCCGCCCGATCGCCGTCAACCGGGGGGGATGATACCCGCGGGGGCGTCCGGGGGGGATCGACCCCCGGCACTGTCTGGCTCCGGCGGGGGCGATCTCCAGTGGGGGGGGGTTGACGCGCGCCACGTCGGCGCTACGATTCCCGTGGGGGTGGCAGGACTCCCGAGGACGGAGTGCCGCGTTGTGTCGTTGACGCGCGCTTGGGAGGTTGCCATGCACGGAGACTCGCCTGGCGGCGGGACGGTGGCCGCGTTTCTTGTGGCGTGGGATCGCGACGTGGAGGCGGCGTCGCTATGGATGCTGGAGGTTGTAGTGCCCCTCGCGCGCGCACGGGTGCGCCGCGGGGAGGAGGCGGGGGATGTCGCGCAGGAGGTCGCCGCGCGAATCCTCGCCACCGACGCGGCCGGCCTCCGTCGCGCCCGGGACGGGTCCGCTCTCGCCGCCGTGCTCTCCGGTTACGTCCGGAACGTGCTCCGGGAGAGGAGGTGGGCGCGGCGACGCGAGGTGTCTGCTTCGCGCCGAGCCGGCGACGCTCTCCGCGGCGGGGGCGCGGTTGCCGCGGCACCCATCCCCGGCGCACCACTGTTTCGGTGGCGCAATGAGAGCCACCCCGGCCCGACGACTCGTAGTAGCCAGCGGGATCATCGCGCTGTCGTCCGCGGGACTGGCATTGAGTCCTGGAACCAGACGGCGGGCGCGGAGCACTTCCCGAGAGATTCGAGGGCCCATTGACATCGAATGAGACCGAGTCCCCAATCTCGGCACGCGCGGGTGCCGTCGCCTCGGAGGCTCGGAGTTCGACGTGGAGAACGATGGTTGATTGGGCAGTGTGCTGTTCTCTGTGTGGGTTGCTTGTCTGGATGATTGCAGTGGGTTGGATGAATCGCAGTTCTGCAGAGCGTAGTCCCGACAAGGACTTGTCAGCAACGCCGCGCGTCAGCTACGGGACAACCCCGCATCGGGACGTCCGGCTCGGGCCGCCCGTGACGGCCGCAGCACCGTCGAGGAAGGAAACGAGGGGCGTCGTTCGAGATCCGGATGGGCGACCAATCGAAGGCGCGGTGGTCGCAGTTTTCAGCGGAACGGCTGTGCCGGTTGTCTGCTCGTGGCAAGCACTGCTGGAGACTCATCTGCTCATGGGTACATCCTCCGACGGGGAATTTGCGCTCCCGGAGGGACTGGAGTCGCCCTATGTGATTCAGTGCAAGCATGAGCAATTCGTATCGGCGCAGGTGGAGGTCGGGACCTCTAGAACCCTGGATCCCGACCCGATTGTAGTCGTGATGGAACGGGGCGAGAGCATCGACGGACGGGTGATCGATACGAACGGTGCCGGGCTCTCGGAGATCGAGATTGTCGCCATGGGCGCATTTTGTTCCAGCGCTGCAGGGGAGTACCCGCGTCTGGGTCGAGAGGATGCCAAGGTTGCGCGTACGGATCTGAGCGGTGGATTTACGTTCACGGGGCTACGCCGCAGTGAGTACCTGTTGCGCATTCTGACGCCTGGGTTGCGCCTCGTGGCGCCATCGGCATGGGACACTCCTACGGCTGTGCGCGCGGGCTCCTCAGGAGTTGTGCTCACGGCCGAGGCGGCGGCTGTGGTCCATGTCCTCGTTCTGGAGCAGGGATCGGGTACTCCGCTGGTGGAGTCGCGAGTTCAGTGGCCTGATCCGTCGGCTCGCTCGCATGGGTTCGTCCGAGCATCCCGCGCGGCGCCGCTGCGAGCGCTTTCCGCCTTCGCCGGGGACAGAATACTGTCGCTCCATGGCATCGATCCGCAGTGGCTCATGGGAGGGGAGCAGTCGCCCGGCCGTCACATCGAGGTGGGCACACCCGAAGCATGGCCTATCCCCGCAGGCGAGACCGTCAGCGCAAGGGTTGTCTGCGCTGGTTTCGATGAGGTGGAGGTCGACGTTCCACTCCATCCCCTGACCGAGGGCGTGCTCCCGGAGGCGCTTGTCGTGGAGCTCAGGCGGTCGGCCGGATCGGCGGGAGTGGGAAGATTTGGAGTACAGATCGTTGGGAAGGACCTGACGTCGCTCGCAGGCACGTGCCGAAGCGTCCTGCTCTGGAGAATGCCGATCGATGGCAAGCACGACGAGAGCAGCGAACCAGCGCGAAGGGGCTATCGGATTAACTACGTGCCAGGGCTGACCCGGGACGAGGTCGCGGAAGTAAACTCACGGATAGAGCGGAACTACGCTCGGGCCGTAGAGAGCGGTGCTCAGCCGGTTCGCGTCACCGGGCGCTTCGACGCGCAGGGCGTGCTGCGCGTGGCTGGTCTGGCGGCAGGTCGGTACGCATTCAACGAAGAGGGAGATCTGCTTGGAGACCCGTTTGTAATCGCGTTCGACACTCCGGATCAGGTAGTCGCCGCGAGGGAGACGACCGATCCGTTGTGGAGACGGTTTCATCGCACGCGCGTGCCGGTGGTGCTTAGAGTAACCGACGCCGTGGGTGATGCGATCCCTGCGTTCGGTCTGGACGTCAGGTCCGGTGGGCGCAACGAGGATGATGGTTTCGAAAGGGGATCACGCATTGCGATCCCGGTTCCCGCGGGCTCGACCCTCATGCAGTCGCCGTACCGGATGGTCCTCGCTCCCGGACAGGAGTACGAGTTCGTGGTATCGGCGGCGGGATTCAGTGAGCGAAGCGTCCGCGTCGCGGTTGGGGCGAGCGAGTCCACTCCGACGCTTGTTCATGTCGTCCTCGTGCCCGAGTAGCGCTTGCACGCGGAGCTGGCCGGCTGGCTTCGGGCCGGGCGCGGGGCCTCCAGGGGAGGGGGTCCGAGCGGGTTCTTCGGTCTCCGGGCCGTGTTGGATCGTTCGGCGCGGGGTCCTTACTGCGCGCATCCACGGCCACGGTGGCCAAGGTGAGGCCGAACGCCCTGGAGGGTGATGGCTGGAGAGGACGATCGTCGCCATGTTGCGACGCGGCCGCGGAGGCGGGGCGTGGGGGCGCCGACGGCTCGCGCGCGCGGGCGTCGCTCTCCTCAGCGGCGCACGTCCGTTGTTCGGCGCCGCGTGTCGCGCCGGCGGGCGACCGGGCGGCGCCGCCACCTTCAGCGCTGGAGGAGTCCATGGCCCCCCCTCCCCCGCACCGTCAAGGGCTCCCCGCGGCGGCCGGGGGGCCCCGGCGCGGGTTTCCCCTGTAACAACTCCCCCCCCGCCGTCGTTGATAGGATCCGGGTACCCATGTCGACACCGCCCGACGAGGCCCTCATGGAGAGGGTCCGGGCCGGGGACTCCGGGGCGTTCGAGGCCCTCCTCGACCGCTGGGAGGCGCCGGCCATCCGATTCGCGGCCCGCGCTCTCGGCGACCACCAGGCCGCGGAGGACGTGGCCCAGGAGGCGTTCCTCCGGGTCCACCGGTCGGCGGAGTCGTGGGAGCCCAGGGCGCGCTTCTCGACCTGGTTCTACACCATCCTCGGGAACCTCTGCCGGGACCGGGTCCGGCGCATCCGCCGCCGTCCCGCGGACGCCGGGGCGGAGTCCCTGGGCGAGGGGCCTGCGGAGCCGGCGGACCCGGGGACGCACCAGCCCTCGCCCCCGGACGCCGTCCTCGCCGCCGAGGAGCGGGAGATGGTGGCGGAGGCGGTGCGGGCGCTGCCGACGCACCTCATGCAGGCGGTGACGCTGCGGGAGTTCGACGGGCTGAAGTACCGCGAGATCGCGGAGACGCTGGGCTGCGACTTGAACGAGGTCAAGGTGCTCATCCACCGGGGGCGCAAGATGCTGGCCCGGCGGCTGCGGCACCTCTTGCGCCGGTAGGCGCGGGGCGGGAGCGGACATGAGCATCGACCACTGCGCGGGCGTCGAGGAGCGGCTCTCCGCCCTCCTGGACGGCGAACTGTCCCGGCCCGAGGCCGAGGCGGCCCGCGATCACGCCCGCGGCTGCTCCCGCTGCGGCGCCGTGCTGCGCGACCTCCAGGCGGTCTCCCGGACGCTCCGCGCCTGGGACCGCAGCGCGCCCCCCGTCCCCGTCTCCGTCGGCTTCCGCGACCGCCTTCGCGAGCGCCTCCGGGAGGCCCCGGCGGCGCCCCATCGGCGCCACGGGGGCCACGTCCCCGTCGGCGATCGCGCGATCCGCCGGCCCCTGGCGGGGCTCGGCACCTTCGTCGGGGCGGGGCTCGCCGCCGCCGCCGTCACGGTCCTCGCCCTCGCCACCTCCCTGGGGGGGGATCCCGGGGTCGGCCCGCGGCGCGTGGTGGCGGGCGCGGACCCGGGCGGGAGCGGATCCGCCCACGGGGGCGGCGCCGTCGAGGACGTGGAGGCCCTCCTCCGCCGGGCGGCGGACGCCCGGGCCCGCGGCGACGACGAGGCGCACCGCCGCGCGCTGCTCCGGGCCGTCGCGCTGGCCCCCGCGGACCGCCGTGTCGAGGAGGCCGTGGGCGAGGCCTTCGGCTTCGATCTCGCCTCCCCCGCGGACGCGCTCCTCGGCGCCGGGGAAGTCCGCCGCGCCTCCTCCCCGTGGTCCGGGTCCGAGGACGGCGCCGCGCCGGCCGCCGGCGACCGCTACCAGGTCGGCCCCCACCGGTTCGACTCCCTGGAGGCCTACGAGGCCTGGCTGGAGGCGCGGGAGTCCTCCCGCCGGCTGGAGATGTCGGAGGCGGCCCGCCGCGCCGCCGCCGCCGCCCGGCCGGAGGTCGTCTCCGTCGCGACGGCGCGCAACGACGGGGATCCCGCCTCGCCGCTGGCCGCCGCGCTGGGCCGGCTCGTGGCCGCCGGGCCGGCGGTCTCCGTGGACGGACTCACCGTCTTCCCGCTCCGCTCCGACGCGCCGCCGGCGGACGTCGCCGCGGCGGGGCTGGAGGAGTCCCTGCGGGAGCGCCGCATCGAGGTCCGCGACGACCCGTCCCGCCGGGACCCGCGCACCGTGCTGGTCTCCCACGTCCGCCGGGACGAGGAACCGGTCCTGCTGCTGGCCGGCGAGGTGCTGGCGGGCGGCCGCATCGATCGGATGATCGCCCGCGACGTCCTCGTCCCCGCGGGGGCGGTGGACGTGCCCGTGTCGGTGGTGCCCGTCGAGGTGGGTCGGCGCGGTGCCGCGCGTCTCCCGCAGTCCCGGTTCGACGCCGTCGCCGGCGTCGCGGGCCCGAGCCTCCGCGGACTCGCCGTGGCCCACTCCACGCCGGAGGAGATGGACGGAGCCGTGCGGCGCACGCTGGACGCGCTCCACGTCGTCGGCCTCCATCGCTCCCTGGCGGAGGCATTCTCCGAGCGCACCGCCGGTCCCGTGCTGCGACAGGCGCGGCGCCGCGTGCAGACGCTCCTGGCGGCGCTGGCGCCGCCGGACGTGACCGCCTTCGCCGTGGCGCGGGGCGCCGAGTTCCTCGGCATCGAGGTCTTCGGGAGCCACGACCTGGTCTCCCGGCACGGGGAGCGGCTCCTCGTGGGGTACGCGCTGGAGGCGGGCGCGGCGGGGCGGGCCGACGGCGTCCCGCGGGAGGTGGCCCTGGTCGCCCTGCTGGCGGACGCCGCGGCGGGGAGGCCCTTCGGGGCGTCCGCGTCCACGACCGGACCGGGCACCGAGTGCGGCCTCGTGGCCGCCGACGGAACGCTCCTCGGGTCCGGGGTCCTCGTCGGCGGGCGCGTGCTGCACGCCTCCCTGGTCGGCGGGGCGGGCCCCGCCGCCGTGGCCGCGCGGGACGGGCGGACGGCGGGGGGCGCCGCGGCGGGCGGTACCCCCGGCGGGCCCGGGGGGACGCCGGTCTCCCCTCCGGGAGTTCCCGAGCCCGGGGGCGAGGGCGGCGACGACACCACCGTCCCGGGCACGGAACCGCCGCGCCCGGCGGGCGGTCCCACGGAGCGGTAGCGCCCCCTGCCGTCGGGCCGCCGGCCCCGGTTCCTCGCACCGGATCCGCGCCGCGGACGTAGCCTCCCGCCGTGAACCGGCGCGACGTCCTGGTGGTGGGGTCCGGGGTGTCCGGGCTCGCCGTGGGCTGCCTCCTCGCGGAGACGGGCCGGCGCGTCGCCGTTCTGGAGCAGCACCGGGTGCCCGGGGGCCTCCTCCAGCGCTTCCAGCGGCGCGGCATCTCCCTGGACACGGGGCTCCACTACCTGGGCGGGGCCGGGCCGGGCGGGCCCCTCCGCCGCTACCTCGCCCGCCTGGGCGTGCTGCAGGCGCTCCCCCTGGAGCCCATGGACCCGGAGGGGTTCGACGAGGTCGTCCTCCCGGGCCGCCGGTTCCGCTGGCCCAACGGCGAGGCCGCCCTGGGGGACGCCCTCGCGCGGGAGTTCCCCGCGGAGGCGGACCGCGCCCGCGGGTTCCTGAGGGAGATGCGGGACGTGGTCGCGGGGCACGACTTCTTCCGGTTCGAGGGGGAGGTGCCCACGGTGCCGTCGCCGCCCGTCCCGGGGGTGCGGACCGTGGGCGCCGCGCTCCGCGACGTCTCCCTCGATCTCCGCGCCGTGCTGGCGGCGCACGGCGTCCTCTACGGCGTCGAAGGGGAGCGGGCGCCGCTGGAGGCCCACGCCCTCGTCACCCTCTCCTACGTCCACTCCGCGCACCGCGTCGTGGGCGGCGGCGACGCCCTGGCGCGGGCCCTGGTGGATCGCCTGCGGGCGCTGGGGGGGGAACTCCACCTCCGGTGCGACGTGGCCGAGATCGTCGTCCGTGACCGCGCCGTCCGGGGGGTCCGCGTGCGCGGCGGCGACGACTGGCAGGCGGAGACCGTGGTGGCGGCGGTCCACCCGCGCGTCGCCCTGGGCCTCATCCCCGGGGACGTGGTTCCGGGCCGGCACCGGCGGCGCGTCCTCCGGGACCGGGACACGCCGGGGGCCGTCCTCGTGCACCTCGTCGCCCGCGGCGTCCCCGCCTCGGCGCTGCGGAGCAACGTCTTCTCCTTCCGCGAGCCCGAGGCGGCGCTGGAACCGCGCGCCGACTGGGTGGACGGCGAAGACACGCCCCCCGTGGTGACGCTGCTCCCGGCGGCGGAGGACCCCTCGCTGCCCGGCTCCACCGTGCTGCAGGCCTGCTGCCCCATGGGGGACGGGGAGGGCGCGGAGCCCCGGGGGACGCGGGCGGAGTGGCGGGAGCGCAAGCGGAGCGTTGCGGCGCGCGTGCTGGCCTGCGCCGGGGACCTCCTCCCCGAGGCGCGGGGCCGGCTGGAGGTGGTGGACGTGAGTTCCCCCTACTCCATGCGGCACTTCGTCCGCGCCCCCGGCGGGTCCTGCTACGGCGTCGCCGCGGACGCGTCCCAGTGGGATCCCCGGGGCCGCCCCCTCGGCCTCGGTGTCCACGGCCTCGTGCTGGCGGGGCAGAGCATGGGACTCCCGGGCGTCCTCGGCTGCATGGTCACGGCGACCCTCGCGGCGGGCGCCGTCCGCGGGGACCTCCACGACCTCTACCGGCAGTTGCGCTCGGCGTAGGGTCGCGCCGCCCCCGGGCGGCCCGCGGGGAACGCCCGGCGCGCCCCGTAGAATGCCGTAATGTCCCCCCCGCTGGCCCTGGTGACGGGCGCATCCCGCGGCATCGGCCGCGCCATCGCGCGGGGGCTCGCCGAGGACGGGCACGACATCGTCGCCGTCTACCGCAACCGGGTGGACGAGGCCGCCGCGCTCCGCCGCGAAGTGGAGGCGCTGGGCCGCCGCTGCCTGACGGTCCAGTGCGACGTCTCCGACGCGGCGGCGTGCGCCGAGCGCCTCGCCCCCGTGGTGGACGGCGAGGGGCCCGTGGCGGTGCTGGTCAACAACGCCGGGGTCACGCGGGACGGCCTCTTCGCGCTCATGGCGGAGGACGACTGGGACGCCGTCGTCGACACGAGCCTCGGCGGCTGGTTCCGCGTCACGCGCCTCGTCGTCCGGGGCATGATCGGCGCGCGGTCGGGGCGCATCGTCACGGTGACGAGCATCTCCGGTCTCAGCGGCCGCGTCGGGCAGGTCAACTACGCCGCGGCGAAGGCCGCGCTCCACGGGGCGACGCGCTCGCTGGCGCGGGAGATGGGCCGGTACGACGTCACCGTGAACGCCGTGGCGCCGGGACTCGTGGCCACCGATCTCCTGCCCCCGGAGGTGGAGAAGGCCACCCTGCCGCAGGTGCCGCTCCGCCGCGCGGGCACTCCGGAGGAGGTGGCGGCGGTGGTGCGCTTCCTAGCGGGGCCCGGCGCCTCGTACGTATCGGGACAGGTCATCGCCGTGGACGGAGGGCTCCTGTGAGGGAACGCCGCCGCGTCGTCGTCACCGGGATGGGGGTGCGCACGCCCCTCGGCAACACGCTGGACGCGCTCCGCGAGGCCTACGCCACGGGCCGCTCCGGCATCCGGCGCTGCCCCGAGTGGGAGTGGGTCACCGACCTGCGCGCGCGCGTCGCCGGCATCTGCGAGGCGGGGGACCCGAAGGTGTACCCGAGGTCCCAGCGCCGCACCCTCGGGCGCGTGGGGCTCCTCGCCGTGGGCGCCATGGACGACGCCATCGCCGACGCGGGCCTCCCCCGCGAGGAGGCGGCGGGGGAGCGGTCCTGGCTCCTGGTCGGCTCCACCCTGGGGGCGCTGGAGGACCTGGAGCGGCTCTTCGTCGGGCTCCGGGAGTCGCGCTCCGTCGTGGAGGCGCAGACCTCCGGCGGCCTCCGCTCCATGGCCCACACGGCGGCCATCTCCTGCGCGCTCCGCCTCGGCCACCGGGGCCGCCTCATCGCCCCGTCGGCGGCGTGCGCCACGGGGAGCATGTCCGTGGGCATGGGCTACGAGGCCATCGTGGACGGCCGCGCCGACGTGGCTCTCGCGGGGGGCGCCGACGAGCACCACGTGAGCACCGCCGTGACCTTCGATCTCCTGCACGCCGCGTCCACGGGCTGGAACGATGACCCGTCCTCCACGCCGCGGCCCTTCGATCGCGCGCGGGACGGCATCGTCTGCGCGGAGGGGGCCGGGTTCCTCGTGCTCGAGGAGCGGGAGGCGGCGCTGCGGCGGGGCGCCCGCGTGCGCGGCGAGGTCCTCGGCTTCGCGACGAACTCCTCGGGGACCGCGGCCACGACGCCGGACCGGGACGCCATCGCGCGCTGCATGGCGGCCGCGCTGGAGGACGCGGGACTCGCCGCGGACCGCGTGGGCTACGCCAGCGCCCACGCCACGGGCACCCTCACGGGGGACTCCGCCGAGGCGCAGGCCATCGCGCGCGTCCTCGGGCCCGACGTGCCCGTGTCGAGCCCCAAGGGGCACATGGGCCACACCATGGCGGCGGCGGGCTCCATCGAGAGCGTGCTCTGCCTTCTCGCCATGGAGGACGGACTCCTCCCGCCGACCCTGAACCTGGAGGACGTCGACCCCGATTGCGCCGGCGTGCGGCACGTGCTCGCGCCGGAGCCGGCGCGGCTGGAGATCGTCCTGAACAACAACTTCGCGCTGGGCGGCATCCAGACCTGCCTCGTGTTCGGCCGCCCGTCGTGAGGGCGGGCGGGACCCCGGGGCGCGCGGCCCCGTGAGGGAGGCCCTCCGGCGGGCCGTCTCCCGGTGGGTGGAGGTCGTCCTCGCGCGCCCCCGCGCGACCCTCGTCGCCTCCGCCCTCGCCGCCCTCGCGCTGGGCGCGGCGGCGGCGGGGCTCGACGTGGAGGGCGGTCCCGAGGCGTTCCTCCCCTCCGGCGACCGCCACCTCGCCGGCTACGCGGCGGCCTTCCGCGAGTTCGGCCTGGCGGAGATGGCGCACGCCGACCTCGAGTCCGATCACCCGGCGGCGCTGCACGACGCGGCGGCGGCGCTGGAGGATCGGATGCGCGCGTCGCACCTGTTCTCCGAGGTGCTCGGCCCGCCCGCCATGGCGGAACTCATCGCCACCGGGACCGCGCTCCGGCCCGTGGCGCCGCTCCTGCTGGACGACGCGGGGCTGCGCGCCCTGGACGCCCGCCTCGACGACGACGACCTCGCGGATCGCATGGAGCGCCACCTGGAGCGGCTCAACTCCCCCGCGGGGGGCATGTACCAGGACGTCTTCCGCGAGGACCCGCTGGAGATCGCCGGGCTCGCGCTGGAGCGGGCCTTCTCCGGGGCGGGGACGGGGGCTGCGGGGGCGCGGCGCGGGCGGCTCGTCTCCGCCGACGGGCGCCACGCCCTGGTGGCGGCGCGGGTCGCGGCCCCCGTGGGGGACGCGCGCGCGGCGGCGGAACTGACGGCGTTCTTCGAGACGGCGGAGGCGGCCCTCCCGCGGGGCGTGCGGATGGAGTGGGCGGGCGGGCACCGCTTCCAGCGGGACAACGAGGCCACGGCGCGGGCCGACGTCACCCGCGTCTCCCTGGCGGGCGTGGCGGCGGTGGCCGCCGTGGTGGTGCTCGCGTTCGGTCGCGTGCGGCTCGCGCTCCTGGCGCTGGGAGTGATGGTCGCGGCGGGTCTCGCCGCGGGCGCCGCGGCGGCGATCGCATTCCGGCCCGTGGCCGGCGTCGCCCTCGCCTTCGGCAGCGCGCTCACGGGGATCTCCGTGGACTACGTGCTGCACCTCCACTCGCCGCGGCGCCGCGGCGAGCGGCGCGGGGAGGCGGTGCGGCGCGGCTGTTCCGAGACGGGGCCCACGGTCGTCCTCGGGGCGGTCACGTCGGCGGCGGGGTTCCTGGTCCTGCTCCTGAGCGACGTGCCCGCGCACCGGATGCTGGGCGTCGTGGCGGCCGCGGGCATCGGCGGCGCGCTGCTCTACGCGCTGGGCCCGGGGCCGGTCCTCGCGTGCCTCACGCGCCGGGATCGAGTGGCCCGGGCCTCGCCGCTCCCGCCGCCGGCGCAGCGGATGGCCACGGCGCTGGCCCGCGTGGTGCTGCCCAGGCCCGGCGCGTCCGCCGTGCTCGGCGGGCTGCTGGTGGCGGCCTCCGTGCCCGGCCTCCTCGCCCTCCGGTTCGAGGGGGACCTCCGCCGCTTCGACGCCAAGTCCCCGGCCACCCTGGCCGCGGAGGCGCGCATCGCGGAGACCTGGGGCGGCATCGCCGGCGCATCGGCGGTCATCGTGCGCGGGGCCGACGCGGACGCGGCGCTGGCCGGTGCCGAGGCCGCCGTGGCGGCGCTGGAGCCCTTCCGCGGCCGCGGGATCGACGGCGTGATCTCCCCGACCGCGGTCCTCCCCTCGCGTGCCACGAGGGAGCGGAGGCGCGCCGCCTGGGCCGCGTTCTGGGACCCCGCGCGGCGGGAGCGCGCCCGGACGGCGCTGGCCCGCGCCGCGGCGCCGCTCTCCATCCGCCCCGACGTGTTCGAGCCGTTCTTCCTCTCCCTCGACCGGCCCGTGCCGGACCCCGACCCGGCGGTGCTGGAGGCGACGGCGCTGGGTCCCCTCGTGCGCCGCCACCTCCGCCGCGGTCCCGACGGCGCCCTGGCGCTCCTGCTGGTGCCCGGCGGAGGCACTCCCGACGGCCGCGCCCCGTGGGTGGACGCGGTGCGCGCCTCCGGTCCCGGGATCGAGCCGGTGACCGGCGGCGGACTGGCGGCGGCCATCGTGGACGCCGCCCGCTCCGAACTCCAGGGCCTCGCGCTGCCGGCGCTGGGCGCCGTGGCGCTGCTGCTCCTGCTCTACTACCGGCGTCCCGGTCCCGTCGCCGCGGGGGTCGCGCCGCTGGTGGGGGGCGTCGCCGTGACGGGGGGCGTGCTCGGCTACGCGGGAGTGCCCCTCAGCGTCATGAACGTCGTCGCCGCGCTGCCCGTGTTCGGTCTCGGCGTGGACTACGCCATCTTCCTCGTGGACGCGCTGGCGGACGCGCCCCGGGACGGCGGCGCCGTGGAGAGCGTGGGGCGGCGCAGCGGACCCGCCCTGGCGGCGGCGCTCACCACCGCCGTGGGCGTCGGGGCGATGCTCCTGGCGGACCACCCGTCGGTGTTCGCCCTGGGCCTCGCGCTGACGCTGGGAGTCGTCTCCACCTTCGTCCTCGCCTGGCTCCTGGTGCCGGCGCTGGCGGGGTGGAAGGGGAGGGACGCGTGACCCCTCCGGAACGGGGCGGGGACGCGGTGGTGACCGGGCTCGGCGCCGTCTCCGCCGCGGGCCCGGGGACTGGCGCGCTGCTCCGCGCGTGGCGCTCCGGGGAGCGGTGCATCCGTCCCGTGCGGCGCTTCGACGTGGCGGCGCTGCCCTGCGGCGTGGGCGGGGAGATGCCCGACCCGGGGACGCCGGCCGCCTCCGGCCTCCGCGGCGAGGCCCACCTGCGCGACGCCGTGGAGGAGGCGCTCCGCTGCGCCGCCCTCCCCGCGGGGAGCCGCGTGCGGCTGGTGCTCTCCACGACCAAGGGGCTGCTGGCCTCGGGGGACGAGGTCGCGCGCGGCGCCGCGACCCTGGACCCGGCGCTGGCGACCCGCCGCCTCGCCGCCCTCCTCCGCGCGGAAGGGTTCCCGGTGGCCGGCCCCGGCGGCGTCGGTGACGGGGCGCTGGTCTCCGTCGCGTGCGCCGGCGGCACCGCCGCCGCGGGCGTGGCGCTGGCCGCGGCGGAGGAGCTCCGGCGCGGGGACGCCGACGCCGTCCTCTGCGCGGGGATCGATCTGCTGTCGGACTTCGTGTTCCGCGGCTTCGCCGCGCTGCAGGCCATGGACCCGGCCCCGTGCCGCCCCTTCGACCGGGGCCGCGCCGGCATGTCCGCGTCGGAGGGGGCCGCCGCGATCCTGCTGGAGACGCGGGACGCCGCCCGACGCCGCGGCGCCCGAGTCCGCGGGCGGCTGCTCGGGTTCGGGCTCGCCGCCGACGGGACCCACCGCACGGCTCCGCGGCGGGACGGGGCCGGCCTCGCCGCCGCCGTCACCGGCGCGCTGGCCATGGCGGGCGTCGCGCCGGAGGCGCTGGGCCACGTCCACGCCCACGGCACGGCGACCCCCTTCAACGACGCCATGGAGGTGGCCGCGCTGCGGGCCGCCCTCGGCCCCGCCGCGGCGCGCGTCCCCGCGACCACGCTGAAGGGCACCGTGGGCCACGCCTTCGGCGCCGCCGGCCTCCTGGAACTGGTGGCGTCCCTCCTCGCGCTGGAGTCGGGCGCCGTGCCGCCCATCGCCGGTCTCGCCGACCCGGAGCCGGACCTGCTCCTCCCGCGGGAGCCGTTCCGCCCGGTCTCCCCCCTGTTCCTCAAGGTGGGCGCGGGGTTCGGAGGGTTCAACGCCGCCCTGGTGGCCGAGGGGGTGCTCCCGTGACCGCCTGGCGGGAGCGGGCGCGGGGGGAGGCGGCGGTGGGGGACCCGTCGCCGCTCCCGCCGGCCATGGAGGCCGCCGCGGCCCGCATGGGCCCCGCCGACCGGGCGGCCCTCGCCGCCGCGCACGCCGCCCTCGCCTCCCCGGCGGCGGAGGGGCTCCCGCGGGACCGCCTCCTCCTCTGGGTCGCCGCGGAGGACGGCTCCGCCGCCGCGGACCGGGAGTTCTGGCGGGGCGCCGCCGCGGAGGGCGGCCGCTACGCGTCGCCGGCGCTCTTCGCTGCCACGCTGCCTTCCTTCCTCGCCGGGGACCTGGCCATCGCGCTGGGCCTCACGGGCCCGGTCCTCGTGCAGGCGGGGAGGGGCGCGCGGGACGCGTACCCGCCGACGGGAGTCGCCGACGCCCTCCGCGCGGCGGGCGCCGTGGACGGCGTCCTCGCGGTGCTCCCCGCCCGCGAGGGGGACGGCGTCGCGGGCGTCGCCGTCGCCCTCCTCCTCCGGCCCGGCGGGGAGGGCTGACGTGCGCCTCGCGCTCCTGGCGTTGGCGCTGGCGGTGGCGGCGCCCGTGGCGGCGGTCCTCGTCCCCGCGTGGGGCGTCGCCATCGCCGTGGCCGCCCTCGTGCTCCTGGTGGCGCTGGCGGCGCGCGGCATCGCGTCCCCGCGATCGGGACTCGTCGAGCCCACCGCCTGGCGCTCCGAGGACCCGGACGACCGGCGCATCGCCATCGGCTTCGACGACGGGCCCCACCCGCGGCGCACCGCCCGCGTCCTCGACGCCCTCCGCGCCCGCGGCCTCCGCGCCACGTTCTTCGTCATCGGCGGGAACGTGCGCGCCCATCCCGACGTCGTCCGCCGCATCGTCACCGAGGGGCACGAGGTCGGCTGCCACGCCGACTCCCACTCCCCCTGGACGCCGTTCTTCCCGCGGAGCCGCATGGCCCGCGAGGTGGAGGCCTGCCGGGAGGCGGTGCGCGCCGCCGCCGGCGTCACGCCGCGCCTCTACCGCCCTCCCTACGGGCTCCGGAGTCCCGCCCACGCGGGCCTCGCGGCGCGGGAGGACCTGCGCGTCGTCGGCATGGCCCGCCGCGGTCTCGACCAGCGGGCCGGCACGCCGCCGGACGCGCTGGCGGCGCGCACCGTGGCGCTGGCCCGCGGCGGGGACATCCTCTCCCTCCACGACGGAGAGGAGCCGGGCGCCGGCGGCGGCGGCGACGGCTTCGTCCTGGGGGAGGCGCTGCCGGCGATCCTGGACGGGCTCCTGGCCCGCGGGCTCCGGCCCGTGCCCGTGGGGGAACTGCTGTCGGAGCGCCCCTACCGCGAGTCCGAGGACACCGGCTGGACGGGCCGCTCCCGCGGCGGCCGGCTGGGGGCCGCGTTCTTCCACGTGACGCTCCGCGTGCTGGGGACGGGCCCGGCCACGGCGTGCGTCGTCCCCGTGGCGACCTGGTTCCTGCTGACCCACGGCCCGGGGAGGCGCGCCTCCATCGACCTCCGGCGGCGCCTCCACGGGCGCGCGTCCGCTCCCGTGGAGTGGTGGTGGGCGTTGCGGCACTTCTTCCGATTCGGCCGGACGCTCCTCTGGCGGGCCGCGGGCCTCCGCCGGCGGGGTCGACCGCCGCACGTGGAGTACGAGGGCCTCGACGCGGTGGACCCCGTGGTGCAGGGGGAGGGCGGCTTCCTCCTCGTCTCCGCCCACATCGGGGACTGGTTCGTCGGCTGCCGCGGCATCGTGCGGCGGGAGCGCCCGCTGCACGTGGTCGCGTTCCGCGGGACGGGACTCGGGCCCCACCAGGCCCGCGAGGGTTCCGACGCCGTCGCCTACCGGATCATCGATGCGCAGGCGCCCTCCGACGACGTGGGACTGCGCATCGCCGCCGCGCTCAACGCCGGCGACGCCGTGGCCATGCTCGCGGACCGCGTGGTCCGCGGGGATCGCGTGCGGGTGCCCTTCCTCGGCGGCGAAGCGTCCTTCCCCGCGGGCCCGTGGCGCCTCGCCATGGTCACCGGCGCGCCGGTGATCGCGCACTTCGTCATCCCCGAGGCGCCGGATCGGGTGCGCGTGGTCCTCCATCCGCCCATCCGCGTGCCGAAGCCGCCGCGGGAGGGGAGGGACGAGGCGGTGCGCGCCGCCGCGGCGACGTTCGCCGGCCTCGTGGAGGAGACCGTGCGCCGGTACCCGCTCCACTGGGCCAACTTCCACGACTTCTGGGGGACGCCGTGAGCGGAGGGCCGCGCGCCTGCGCGGTGATCCCCGTGTTCGACCACGCCGCCACGGTGGGGGAGGTGGTCGCCGGCGCGTCGCGGCTCGTGGACCTGGTCGTCGTGGTGGACGACGGGAGCCGGGACGGCAGCGTCGACGCGGCGGAGGCGGCCCGGCCCCGCCTGGCGCCGGGAGCGGCGCTGGAGGTCGTGCGCCTCCCCGCCAACGCGGGGAAGGGGGCCGCCCTCCTGGAGGGGTTCCGTCGCGCCCGCGCCGCGGGCCGCACCCACGCCATCGTGCTGGACGCCGACGGCCAGCATCGCCCCTCGGACCTGCCGGCGTTCCTCGACGCCCTCCGCGCCGATCCCGCCGCCATCGTGGTGGGGGCCCGGGACCTCGGCGGCGAGCGCGTGCCCCGCAGCAGCCGGACCGGCCGGTGGGTCTCCAACTTCTGGACGCTCCGCCTGACCGGCTTCGACCTCCCGGACACGCAGTCCGGCTACCGCCTCTACCCGCTGGAGGCGGTGCTCGCGCTGCCGCTCTCCTGCCGGCGCTACGACTTCGAGGTGGAGGTCCTCGTGCGCGGCGCGTGGGCGGGCCTCCGCCTCGCGGCCATCCCCGTGGACGTCCACTACCCGCCGCGCGAGGAGCGCGTCAGCCACTTCCGCGCGCTGGCCGACAACGTGCGCATCTCGTGGACCTACACGCGCCTCGCGTGCCGGCGGCTCCTGCCGACGCGGCGCCACCTGCGGGAGGCGCGCGAGGCCCCCGGCGTCGGCGCCCGCCTGCGCGAAGCGCTGGCCGTCGTGCGCGCGGGCGTGCGCGGAGGCACGCGGCCCGCCGAACTCGCCCTCGCCGTCGGCGCGGGGGCGTTCATCGGCTCCACGCCGGCGTGGGGGTTCCACTCCGTCCTCTCCGTCCACGTCGCGTTGCGCTGGCACCTGAACGCCGGCGCCGCCTTCCTCGGCAGCAACGTGAGCAACCCCTTCATGGCGCCCTTCCTCATCTTCGCGTCCGTCCAGTGCGCCCACCTCGCCGTCCACGGCCGCTGGCTCCCCGTCGATCCCTCCGCGTTCACCGGCGCCACCCTCGCCGAACTGGGCCCCCTCTACCTCCTCGGCTGGCCCCCCGTGGCCGCCGCCGTCGGCGTCGCCGCGGGCCTGCTCACGCTGGCGGCGGCGGTGGTCGTGCGGCGGGGCGGAGTCGCGCGGAACCGGGGCTGAGTCCGCAATGGAAATCGGGCGCGCGACGGGTTGCGCGCCGCACGGTGGTAGAGTGCGGAAGCCGGGATCGCGCGGATGGGGGGCTGGACGCGACGCGGGAGGACCGATGTCGGATGGAACGTCTGGCGCCGCTAGGTCCGGCCGACTCCGCACCGAGCGGGACCTGCCCGCGGCGACCGCTGTGTTTCGTTGCTTCGACTGCCAGTTACCGGCGCATCGCGTCGGAAATCGCCCCGACGGACCGCCCGGTAGCGGACAGCAGCGGGTCCGACGATGACAGCACGGGCCAAGCCAGCTCGCCGCGCCGGGAGCGCGTCATCCGCCCCGGCCCTCCCCGAGGAGCTCTGCGGTTTGCTCAGCGCGATGCGAGACGCCGACGCTGGCGATGAGTACTCCCTTCGCGCCTGGTGGCAACTTCACTCTCAAGCGTTTTCCGCGAGATTGCGCGACTGGGGCTGTCCTCTCGCGGAGGTGGATGCCGTGGTTCAAGATGTTCTCATCGCCGCGTTGCGGCAGATCAGGTCCGGCCGGGCGATCAACCGGGAGGCTGCATGGATCGCGACGGTCGTGAGGAACCGCCGGGTCAGTCTCCTTCGCGAGCGCCGGTTACAGCGCGACCTCGGAGGGCATGAGCCCGTAGCGCCGCCCAGCCGCGACGAATCGTCCGTTGAGTCGAACGCGGCTGGTCGCAAGCGGAGAATCGCGGATGTGGCCGCTCAACTTCCCGAGCCGTATCGCAGGATAATCCTGCTCCGCTGTGTCTCCGGCGCGTCGCTCCGCGTTGTGCGCAAGTACCTGTTCGACTGGCGTCCGGTCAGCTGCCACCAGATTCGCAAGCTGACGCGAATCGCAACGGCGATGGCTCGGTACGTCGCTCTCGGTGGGGATGCGCTCGCACGCTGGCCGCAGCGGTTCAACGGAAAGAGAAATCTCTGGATCGGTACCCCCCCCCCCCCCCCCTCCACGACAATAGGGTGGTAGCGCTTGCGACTTGGCACCCGTGGTTGGTGTCGAGCGGCGATCATCTGGCGGTGTGAGGTGGTGTTCGGGCGCGATGCCACCGTGGAGGGGTGCATGGGAACCAAGATGACTCTCCGAGTGGCGTGCCTAACTGTCATGGCGGCCGGCTTGACGGCCATCCTTCTCGGTTCAACCGGTGGGAGTGGTGGCTACGGTGGTCCTGGCGGGACAAATGGAGGCGCTGGCCAGGATGGTGGTGACGGGGACGATGCAAGCGGCCCGCGCCCCGGCGGCGGTGGGACCTGTGGGGTAGGCGGCGGTGGTGGCGGTGCGACCGCTCTGGTCTGCGTCGTTGGCGATGATCAGGCAGCAGTGGCAGATGCTCGCGCCCACGACGGTCAGCCCGGAGGCGCGGGATCTGGCGGACAGGGTGGCTCCACCGGCAGCACTCCCAGCGCGGGGGCGGACGGCGCTGACGGATCGTCGCCGGGGCAGAGTGGTCAGTCGGGGCAGGCGGGGGGGACAGGTCAGTCGGGAGGATCGGGCGGCGGCGGCGGCGGCGGTGGGGGAGGCGGAGGAGGCCGTCCGGCGATCTCCGAGTGCGGCAACGACACACCCAATCCCGGTGCGGCTTCATCCCACGCCTACGGCGGACGTGGTGGGGTCGGTGGAGCAGGCGGTGGTGGCGGAGCGGGTGCAGTTGGCGCGGCAGGCTCCGCAGGGGGTGCGGGCGGGGATGGGGCGGCCGGCGTCGATCCGAGTCAGAACGGTGGGAACGGCGGAAACGGCGGACAGGGTGGTAATGGTGGGAATGGTGGTGACGGCGGATCTGGCGGGACGGGTGGCACGGGCGGCTTCGGCGGCGATGCGACCGCTACCGGCGGTGATGGGGCCACGGTCCTCGCTACGCCAGGGAGAGGCGGCAACGGCGGGGGCGGGGGTGGCGGCGCGAGCAAGGGGGCAGGTGGTATCGCGGGTCCTCCCGGTCCAGGCGGGGCGAAGGGGGCTGCCGGTCCTGGTGGACAGGACGGTGTCGATGGCGTCGACGGCGATCCCGGAACCGCTGGCGGCGTCGGAACGCCGGGTGACGGTGGGACGGGTGGTTTCGCAGGGGGGAATGGAACTGGCCAGACGTACGGTACTGGCTCGGTCAGCAACCCGCCCGCGGCGAGCGATGGCGCCGATGGCGCCGACGGAGAGTGACCATGCAGCGCGCGCGCAGCGGACGGCGGACGATGGTGGCAGTCCTCCTGGTGGCAGTCGGAGCGGGTGGTGCCTTCTGGCTTGCGACGCGCGGAGGACTCGATCCCGTCGCACGGGACGGGGCGCCGCCGACGGAAGGTGACCGCCCAGGCGGGTCCCCCCGGCGGCGGGCCGCACCGGGTTCCCCGGATGCGGCCGGTCAGCCCCCGCGGGAGTCGGCGTCGCTCCCCGACCCCGCGGTCCCGCCACCTCCCCCGGGAGCGCCGCGGGACCCGGGCGCGGTCATCGAACTGGAAGTCCGGGATCTCGCCACCGGCGGCCCGGCATCGGGCCTCTCGTTCTCCGTGCTGTGCTCGCCGACGGGGGAGATCGAGGGACCGCGTGCGGACGGGGACTTCGAGGTGCCGGCGTCGTGCGATGGGGCAGGGGTCCTCCGCGTGCCCGCGGACGGGGTGAAGCGGCTCTCTCCCGCGGATCCCGCGTGGCGGGTCGTGCCGCGGAACGCGGGGGAGGCCCGGGCCTCCAGCGTTCTCTGGGTCTACCGGATGGTCACCGTGCGAGCGCGAGTCGTCGCCGGGAAGGGGGCAGGGCGCGTCCTCGATCCGGCGAGTGTGCGCCTCTCCCTCGTGGCCGTCGGGCAGGCGTCAGGGTCCGTGCAGGCGGAGGCACTTCCGCCCTGGAGCGAGACGTGGCTGGAGGCGCACGATGTCGCGGAGGCGGGGACGTTCTCGACCATCGATCCGTCGGGTCGATTCACCGCCACGGTGCCCTTCACCCGCGGCGTCGTGATGCACGCGCAGGCCGCCGGGTGGCGCCCGGCACACGTCGACCTCGCGCTCGCGATCCCCGCCGGCGCACGGGACGAGGTCGTACTCACGCTTCTGCCGGGCAGACGCGTGGCGGGACGCGTGACGGGGCCCGATGGGCTGCCGGTTGCGGGTGCGCAGGTTTCGGCCTACGTCATCGTGAGGTCCCGGATCGGCGATGTGGAACTTTCGCGGCTGCGACTGGAGGGCCAGGCGGTGAAGACGCGGATCGACCACGGGACCGGCGAGGCGACCCGGGTCTACGTGATGGACGCCGCCTGTGCGTCCGCCGGGGAAGGGGCCGGCACGTTCGCACTCGATCTCCTCGTCGACGGCGAGACCGTGCTCATGGTCTGGCCGTCGGATCCGGCGCTCCTGCCCACGCGCATCGAACTGGGGCCGGAGACCGCGGCGGATCCGGGCGGCCTCGACGTTCGTCTCACCGCCGCGAGCGGCGCCGCATCGCTCCGCGTGCTCGCCGACGGGCTCGCGGTGCCGGGGGCGCAGCTCAGCATCGCCGATCTCACCGACACGCCGGCGCAGCCGACGTTCTCGTGGACGCTGGACGCCCAGAGCGAGATGCCGGTCCACCTCCTGACGCAGGGGCGCGAGTACCTGGTCTACGTCCATCGGAGTCGGGAACGCGGAGGCCCCGTGAGCACCCCCATCCACGGCCACGTCGCGTGGGAGGGCCAGCGGGAGGTGAACGTGGGCGCGGAACTTCGGGCCGCCGGCCGCCCTCCGCGCTGACGCGCAGGCCGCGGGGTTGGCCGCGGACGGCGCCCGCCTAGCGCGTCCGGTTCTCCCCCACGAAGCGTGTGAGGGTGCCCATGTCGCGGAGGGCCTCGCGGCCGCGGTCGCCGTCGCGGATGGAGACGCCGAACTCGCGGTCCAGCGCCACCACGAACTCCAGGACGTCCAGGGAGTCCGTGAGGAGGGGACCGCCGACGCAGGGGGTCCCGTCGGTCACCGACTCCGCCTCCTCCGGGGGGCGGCGGGCGATGTCGAGCATCATCGCCGCGAGGGCGGCGCGCAGCGCGTCGTGGGGGGCGTCCAGGGGGAGGATCATGGCGCGGACTGTAGCCGCGTGGCCCGGACGGGGGCGCGGATTCCGGTCGCCGTCGACGGTCCCGGTCACGCCCGGCGCGCGATGGAATCGCGGCGGAGGCCCCTGCGGTATCCTCGCGTCCGGGAAGGCGGCGTCGGCGCCTCCCGGGAGGTCTTCATGCGCGCGTGGCTCCTCGGTCTCGCCCTGTCGCTCCTTCCCTTGCTGACGGGCTGCGCGGGGGGGCGGGCGTTCGCGGTCCCCTACGAGCCGGTGACGCGCGCCGGCGTGATCTCCGTCTGGGTCCACCACCTGGAGGACTTCGGCGACCGCTTCGACGTGAAACTCAACATGCGGAACGAGTCCGCGGGGACGCTCATCGTCCGCGCCGACGACCTGCGCATGTTCCGGGGCGACACGCAGTGCCAGGTCAAGGCCGGTCGCTTCAACATCGGCGAGGAGATGATCCTCGGCGCGCGCATCTTCGACATCAAGCCCGGCGAGACGCGCACCGCGGGGATCACGGGCCAGCTCCCCACCGTCGTCACCGGCCCCTTCCGCGTCATCGTGGCGGAGGTGTGGTCCAACCCCACCGCCGACGGCCGCGCCATGGGGGAGATCGTGGCGCGGGATCTCGAGTGGAAGTACGCCACACCGCGGTAGCGCGTGACTCCGCCCGGCCGATCCGCGGCCCGGGACTGCGGTAGGGTTCCCCCGTGAAGGCGACGCAGAGGCCTTCCGGGAGGTATCCATGCGCGCGTACGTCCTCGGTCTCGCGCTGCTGTCGTCCGTGTTCGCCGGCTGCGCCCACGGGCGCGAGTTCGCCGTCCCCTACGAGCCGGTCCGGGAGCGGGGCGTCGTCTCCATCTGGGTGAACCACCTGGAGGATGACGGCGACAAGTTCGACGTGAAGCTCAACGTGAAGAACGACTCGTCCGGCTGGGTCATCGTCCGCTCCGAGGACATCCGGATGCTTCGCGGAGACGTCGAGTGCCGCGTCAAGCACGCCAACTTCGGCATCGGCGAGCGGGTCATCGACATCGCCCCGGGGCAGACGAAGACGGCGGCCCTGGTCGGTGTCCTCCCCGGGCTCGTCGACGGCCCGTACCGCGTGGTGGTGGCGAAGGTGTACGCCAACCCGCCCGGCGACGGCCGCGCGCTGGGCGAGGTC
The DNA here is from genome assembly GCA_964607145.1 of uncultured Planctomycetota bacterium. Classification (GTDB taxonomy): domain Bacteria; phylum Planctomycetota; class JAJSAM01; order JAJSAM01; family JAKLKS01; genus CAZSIX01. The sequence goes on from CAZSIX010000012.1 coordinate 33,110, forward strand.
GTCGCGGAGGGCCTGGAGTGGAAGTTCTCGGCGCCGCAGTAGCGTCGCCGCCGCTTCCCGTTCCGCACGGAGCCCGTGAGCCGGCCCCACGGCTCACGGGCTCACCCCAGCGGCAGCAGGTCCGGGTTGAGGACGCCGTCGGGGTCGAACCGCTTCTTCCACGCGCGGAGGTCCTCCCAGCGCTCCCCGTACTGGGCCTTCCACTGCTCCGGGCCGAAGTCGAGCCAGCCCGAGGGGTAGCGCTTCCCGCCCATGCGCGTGGAGAGGTCGCTGGCCTGCTTGAGCATGGGGCCCGCCAGCGCCATGGCCGGCGGCGGGAGGCCGGGGAGGATGCCGAAGCCCATCACGAACTGCCCCTTCGGCGCCATGAACAGCGGCACCTTCGACGTGTCGCCGCGGCTGGGCCAGAGGAGGATGTGGCCCCCGCCGAGGAGGTGGGGCGGCAGGTTCGCCAGCACGCCGGTGATGTACGCCGCCGCGGCGCCCCACGGCAGCACCGTCTCCATCCACGGGTGGGCGCCGGCCCAGTAGCCTCCCCGCTTCCAGAGTTCGAACAGCGGCTCCAGGCGATTGGCGAACTCCCCCATGGTGCGGTCCTCGACGTGGACCGACCGGTAGTGGGCGAGGCCCGCGAGCAGGGCCCCGTTGTCGGGCGGCGCGGCGGGGTCGAACTCCACGCTGGCGTGGAGCGGGAAGAACCACTGGGCGAAGGGCGTGGGCACGCCGTTCACCTTGCGGAACCCCTGGGGGCACGGCACGCACCAGGACTCCAGGTAGCCGAACCGCGGGTCCGTCATGAGCGCCTGCGCGTCCTTCATGAGCGCGGGAAGGTCGTCGTAGAGCAGGTAGTGGGTGCGGACCATGGGCTTCGCGGGGACCAGACGGAGCACCGCCCGCGTGATGATCCCGGAGAGTCCGAGCCCCGAGCGGACGGCGTCGAAGAGATCCCGCTCCCGGTCGGGGCCGCAGACCACGACGTCGCCGGCGCCGGTCACGACCTCCAGTTCGAGGACCTGGTCGCCCTGGCACCCCTCGCGGAAGGACGCGATGCCGAGGCCCGCGACGGAGAGCGTGCCGCCCACGCTGACGCCGAGGTTGTTGGTCAGGACCGGCGGGACGAGGCCCGCTTTCAGCGACGCCGCGACGATGTCCTTCCACACGGCGCCGCCGCCCACCTCGATGCGGCCCGCCGCCGCGTCCGGCGCCCCCACCGAGGCCAGGTCGCGGAGGTCCAGCACGACGGCGTCCTTCGCCGTGCCGATGCCGCTCTGGGAGTGTCCCTGGCCGCGCGTGACGAGCGGGAAGCGGTGATCCCGGGCCCAGCGGACCAGCGCGGCCACCTGCGCCGTGTCCGCGGGGCGGGCGACGGCGCGGGGCCGCTTGACGACGAGACGGCCGAAGTCGGACTGCGTCTCGTCCAGGGCGGCGGACTCGGTGCTCAGGCGGTCGCCGAGCAGGGAGCGGAGCGCATCGAGAGGGTCGGACACGGGTTCCTCCGGAGGGTGGGGCGGGGTCGGTGTGGAAGGGGGCGCATGGTAACGGACGGCGTTGCGCCGGGCGGGAATCGGGGGACCGCTCGCCGGGACCCGTGCCGCGCGCGGCGGCGTCGCCGCGCCCGTGGGTACAATCGCCGCTCCCCCATGCACGCCCGCCTCCGCAGCCCGCTCGTCGCGCTCGCCGCCGCGCTGCTCGCGGCCTCCCCGGCCGCGGTCCCCCGGGCCGGAGCGGAGCCGCCGACCCTCCGCGTCGCCCTGCTGGGCGCCGCCGCCGGTCCCGGCGCGGCGGCGGCGGAGGAGGCGTTGTTCGGCGTCCGCGCGGCGCTCCGCGAGTCCCCGCAGGCGGCGGAGATGCGGGCGAAGGGCATCGCGCTGGACCTCCTCGACCTCGACGACGGCGACTCCGCCGAGGGCGCCGTGGAGGCGCTCCAGGCGGCCCGCAAGGCGAAGTGCCACGTCGTCTTCGCGGCCGCCACGGGCGCGACGGTGGCACCGCTCGTGGCCGCGGCGCGCGCCGCGCGGCAGCCGCTCTTCCTCGTGGGCAGCGCCGGGCCGGCGCCGTCCGTCGAGCCCGGCGATCCGATCCTCTCCATGGAGTCCTGGCCCGTGGACCAGGCCATCGCCGCGGCCAACTTCCTCGCCGTCCACTCCGACAAGGAGCATCTCGGCGTGTTCGGCGACTGCGTGGAGCCGGGGTTCGTCATCGAGGAGACGCCCCGTGGCCGCGAACTGGGGGACGCCCTCGTCCGGAACATGGGTCCCCGCCAGCACGTGGCCGGCACCGTGCGCGTCCCGCCCCGCGGGAAGCCCTCGCAGGACTTGCTCGAGGCGCTCCGCGCGCTGCGCTGCGACCGCCTCGTCCTGGTGGGGGAGCCGGACCTGGTCGACGGCGTCGCCGACGCGCTCGCCGCGCTCCGGTGGGACGTGCCCGTGTTCTGCGTGGACGGGATGCTCTCCCGCGCCGCCACGGCGGCCCACGACGGGCGGCTGCGGCGGGGGAACTTCGTCGCCGGCCTCCCCCAATGGGCGGGTTCCGATCCGCCCGACGCGCTCGTCGCCGCCCACCGCATCGCTCCGGGCGAGTCCGCCCTCTACCCGCGCACGGTCAAGGGGTACCTGGCGGGGGAGTGGGTGGCCCGCGGGGCGCTGGCGGCGCGGCTCCTCCGGGGCCCCGAACTCCTGGAGGCGGTGCGCGCCGTGGCCTACGACGGCACCGAGGCGAACATGCCCGTCATCGACGAGACGGGGCGGGCCGCCCTCTACCACTGGCACCTCTGGCGGACCACCGGGAAGGGACCGGTGCGGATCAAGCCGACGTTCCTGCCGCAGGAGGGCTTCGGCCCGCTGCTCCGCATGCAGTTGGCGGCGAAGTACCAGGCCGAGCCGGGGACGAAGGTCGTCTGGCTCACGTTCGGGGACGAGAAGAGCAGGCAGCCCCGCACCATCGAGAAGGACATGGCGGTCATGGGCCTCGGCACGCGCGGCTACGAGGGCAACATGGACGAGTGGCTCCTCGACGAACTCATGGCCCGCACGCTGGGCAAGCTGAACCGCCTGTTCCTGCGCAACTACGACGGCACGCCCATCCCCGGCGTGTCCTATGCCATCTCCTTCACCGCGGAGAAGCCCGAGGGGCTGAAGAACCACGAGTACTGGAAGGGCGTCATCGCCGGCGACGACCAGGTCGCCGGGGGGCGGGCGTGGCCCGGCGAGGGGCGGGTGGAGATCTACTCGACGTACATGCACCGCACCGACGCGGCGTTCCGCAGCGCCCTCCTCAAGCCCGCCATGAACCGGGAGGACCGGCAGTACATGGACGGCACCTACTCCTGGGGGACCACCCAGGAGCAGAACTTCCGCGCCGACCGCATCCGCTGCCTCGTGGACGGCTACGCGTCCTTCTTCGCCCTCACCGGCGCCCACGAGTTCGGCCACGTCGCCGGCCTCGGCCACGACGAGGAGAGCGGGCGGTCCATCATGAACGTCGTCGAGGGGGCCGGCATCCGCGAGACCAACGCCTGGTTCATCCCGAAGCACGCGGCCGTCCTGGAGCGCGTCCTGGGGAGGCACGGCGAGAAGCGGCGGTAGGCGGGGTCAGGCACCGTCCCGGTGCCCGACCCCCTTGCTGCTCCTGTCCTCCCCCGCCGTCAGCGGCCCAGGCGCTCCGCCAGCAGCGCGCGCGCGAGGGGGCTTCCGAGCCGCCGGCCCAGGCGGGCCGCGGCGCGGTCGGGGTCGAAGGTGCGGCCGCGCTCCTCGAGGCGCTTCTCGACCTCGGCCCGCCGCCCGTCGGCCATGGAGTCCACCAGCGGCCGGCCGATTTCGGCGAAGCGGGGGGCGGTCCCGGACTTCAGCGCCTTCAGCGCCTCCCGGGCGCGTGTGCGGATGGCGGCCCGCTCCTCGGCCGTCGCGCCGGCGGACTCCCGCCACGCCCCGACGAGGATGGCGGCGGCCTGCGCCCGGGTCTCCTCCCGCAGCGCGGCGGCGGGCTCCGAGGCCGCCAGCGCCTCCCGGGCCCGGTCCTCGGGCATCTCCATGAGCCGGGTGACCCGATCCTCGCGGCGCTCCGCGCGGCCCTCGCGCCGGTCCTCGCGCCGCGCGGCGCGCCGGCGGAGGAGGGCCCTCCCGAGGCGGCGCTCCAGGCGGGAGACGCCGTCCCCGGCTCCGCGGCGGGCGGGACGGTCCCCGCCCTCCTCGGCGCGGGCGGCGGCGACGCCGCCGGCGACGGCGGCGACGGCGAGGAGCGAGAGCGCGGCGAGTCGCGTGGTGCGGGTCACGGGCGTTCCTCCGGGTGCGCCGGGCGCCCCTGCGTCACGGCCCGGCTTCGTCCCGTGAAACCCGCGGGGCCGCGGCGGGTTGCGCACGCCGCGAGGGCTCCGCTACGACCGGAAGACGATGAACCCCTTCGTCGGATCGTAGGGCGAGACGGCGACGGTCACGCGGTCGCCGATGACGACGCGGATATGGAAGCGGCGCATCCTGCCCGAGAGCCGGGCGAGCACGCGGTGACCGTTGTCCAGGTTGATGGCGAAGTTGCCTCCCGCCAGGACCTCCGTCACCTTGCCCTCGAACTCGATGAGATCGGCTCGCGCCACGCAACCTCCATGGGATCGGGGCCCCCCGACGGGGCCCGGAAACGCGGAGGAGGGATGCTAGCACGCATCCTCCGATGGGGAAGCGAATGCGTACCCCGCGCCGGGGGCCCGCCGGGCTACGCGGAGCCCACCAGCCGGGGATCGGTGACGTCGCGGATGGCGTCGCCGATGAGGTTGAACGTGAGCACCGCGATGAAGATGGCGATGGCCGGGGGGAACATGATGTGGGGGGCGTTCCGGAGGTTGTCGTAGCCGGACCGCAGGATGTTCCCCCAGGTCGGCGTTGGCGGCATCACGCCGAAGCCGAGCCACGACAGGCCGCTCTCCACGAAGATCGCCGCCGCGACGCCGAACGCCACCACGACGAGGACCGGCGCCAGGGCGTTGGGGAGGAGGTGGCGGAACACGACCCGGTTGGTGGAGGCCCCCAGCGCGCGGGCGGCCACCGCGTAGTCCAGCCCCTTCAGCCGGAGGAACTCCCCGCGGACGTACCGCGCGATGCCGGTCCACGCGAAGAACCCGATGACCACCATCACCTTGTAGATGCCCGGCTCGGCGATCTGCAGGAGGATGAGGATCACGTAGAACACGGGCACGCAGATGAACACCTCGATGACGCGCGAGATGTCCACGTCCACCCAGCCCCCGTGGAACCCCGCCAGCGAGCCGAGGACGAGGCCGATGGTGGTGGCGATGCTCATGGAGATGAACCCCACGAGCATTGCGATGGCGGTGGCGTGGATCATGCGCGAGAGGATGTCGCGACCCACCTCGTCGGTCCCGAGACGGTGCACGGCGGACGGGGGTTTCAGCTTGTTCACGATGTCCAGCTCGTCGGGCGCCCAGGGGACGGGGGGCCAGACCGCCCACCCTTCCTTGTCCAGCGGCACCATCACCTTCGACTCGAACATGGGGAAGCGGAACGGCTTCGGCATGGGGTAGATGCTGGAGGCCCCGGGGATCTTGTGGAAGGTCGCCACCACCGCGGGGAAGTAGATGCGCCCCTCGTACTTGCAGACGATGGGCTTGTCCCCGGCGAGGAGGTGACCGAACAGCGCCGTCGCCAGCAGCAGCACGAACGAGACGAGACCCACCATGCCCGTGACGTGCCGGCGGTAGCGCCTCCACGCCAGCGTCCAGAAGCCGGTGCTCTTGGGCAGGACGGGCATGGCGTTGTGGTCAGGCATAGGAGATCCGGGGATCCGCCCACGCGTAGAGGATGTCCGCCACCAGGATCCCCACCAGCACGAGCGCGGAGGAGACCGTGACGCTGGCCATCATGAGCGGGTAGTCGCGCGCGAGGATTGCCTCGAAGAAGAGCCGTCCGAGCCCCGGCCAGTTGAAGATCACCTCGAGGATGACGCTGCCGGAGATGAGCGCCGGGATGAGGAACCCGAGCCGCGTGAGGAGCGGGATGAACGTGTTCCGGAACGCGTGGCGGAGGACGACGACGCGCTCCGACAGCCCCTTGGCGCGGGCCGTGCGGACGTAGTCCTGCCGCAGCACCTCCAGCAGGTTCCCGCGCACGAACCGGGAGTCGAACGCGATGCCCTGGTAGGTGCTGACGAAGGTGATGAGCGTGAAGTGGGCGACGAGGTCCTTCGCCTGGTCCAGGAACCCCATGTGGCCGAAACCGTCGGAGGTCATCCCGCGGAAGGGCAGCAGGTCCCACTTCACACCGACGAAGTAGATGAGCAGGATGGCGCCCACGTAGGAGGGCACCGCGTAGAGGGCGTAGAAGAACACCCCCGACGACCGATCGAACCACCCGTTGTGCCGCACCGCCTGGAGGAGCCCGATGGGGATGGCGGTCGCCAGTCCCAGCAGCACGGAGAGCCCGGCGACGGAGCACGTGGCCGGGAGCCGCTCGAGGATCTTCGCCCCGATGGGGCGTCCGTCCTGGAACGAGTTCCCGAAGTCGCCCTGGAACATGCCCCCGAGCCACATCAGGTACTGCACGTGGATGGGCTTGTCGAGGTTGAAGGCCTTCCGCATCTGCTCCACGAGTCTGGCCTGCGCCTCGGGATTGGGGATGTCCGCGTAGACCGCCGCCGGGTCGCCGCTCATCATGCGCATGAGGACGAACGCGATGAGCGTGACGCCCCAGAGCGTGAACAGCCCGATGAGGAGCCGCCGGATGACGTAGTTCGCCAAGGGCGCGGTCTACTTGAGCCCGTACACCTGCTCCGACTTCGTGACCCACCACGCGAGGTACGACGGGTCGAAGTTCCAGACGCCCCGCGGGCTGAAGGTCACGCCGCGGATCCGCTTGTTGAAGCCCCAGAGCACGGGGCGGCTCCAGAGGAAGATGTAGGGCTGGTCGTCGTAGATGAGTTTCTGGATCTCCGCGTAGTGGGCGTTGCGCTTGGCCTCGTCGAACTCGAAGCGGCCCAGCTTGAACAGTTCGTCCACGCGATCGTTCCGGTAGCCCCCGTAGTTCCGGCCCCCCTCGATGGCGTACATGGAGGAGTGCCAGATGTTCCACGAGGTGTCCGGGTCGGTGCCCGTGCCCCAGGCGGCGATGGAGGCCTGGAACTGGTGCTGGCGCGTGCGCTCCTGGAACGTCGCCCACTCCATGATCTGCGTCTTCATCTCGACCCCCAGCGACTTGAGGTCGCTCTGGAGGAGCGCTGCCGTGTCCACGAGGATCGTAGCGCCCGAGGGGACGAGCAGCGTGAACGAGAAGGTCTGGCCGTCCTTCTGCCGCCAGCCCGTGTCGGCGCTCACCTTCCAGCCGGCCTCGTCCAGGAGCGCCGCCGCCTTCTCCCGGTCGTATGTGAGCAGCTTGACGTCCTTGTTGAACATGGGGGAGTCGGGGTGCCAGATCCCGTAGGACGGCGCCACGAGGTTGTAGTGGAGGGACCGGATCATGGCCGGGATGTTGGCCGCGTGGGCCATGGCGCGGCGGACGCGCACGTCGGTGAAGAACGGGTTGGACCCGTCCATGTTCCAGCAGAGGTACTGGTAGGCCCACTGCGGCACGAGGGCCTTGACGCCCACCTTGCGGAAGGGCTCCGATCGCACCGTGTCCTCGGCGAACTGCTTGCTCTCCAGCTTGATCTCGTCGATGTCCCCCTTCTCGAACGTCAGCAGCGCCACCTGGGAGTCGGGGATGATGCGCGCGACGATGCGCTTGAAGTGGGGCTTCTCGCCGTGGAACTCCTCCCAGCGCTCGAAGACCAGCTTGTCGTTCTCCTTCCACTCGACGAGGCGGTAGGGGCCGCAGCCGATCCCCTCGCGGTTCACCCGCGAGTAGTAGTCCCCGGTCTTGAGGTCGGGGTTGGCCTTCTTGTCCTTCTCGTAGATGTGCTTCGGGAGGATCGAGAACAGCACGTTCCACTTGCTGGTGGGCAGGGGGTCCTTGTGGATGTACTGCACGGTGAGATCGTCGATGGCCCTGACCGTCTCCAGTTCGTCGGTGCCGTTCTTCTGCGGCGTCACCACCACCGGGTCCATGATCTGGTGGTAGGAGAACTCGATGTCGTGGGCGGTGAGCGGGTGGCCGTCGTGCCACTTAAGGCCCGGCTTGAGCTTCACGGTCCAGACCTTGCGGTCCGGCGAGATGTCCAGGGACTGGACGAAGGAGTCGTTCACGAACCAGGTCATCTTCCGGTCGAACCCGAAGGGTCCGTCGTAGAGGAACCCGTTGGCCATGAACTCGTACGTGGACGACCCCATGATGGCGTTGAGCGTGCGCGGGTTCCCGTCGAAGCGGACGTACAGCCACTCGTCCTCCGTGGCGCGGGCCGGGTCGTGCTCCTCCAGCATCGCGGGAGGGTTGACGGCGGGATCCTTGTGGGGGTCGTAGCCGCCGACCGCGGGCGTCGAGGTTCCGCTGGCCGTGGTGCCCTCGCCGGAGGCCGGGGACTGGCCCGTGCCCCCGCCCGCCACGGTGGCCGTGGGAGGCGGATCCCCGCAGGAGGCGGCCAGCATCGCCGCCGCCACCAGGCTCGCCGCGCGCAGGGTGTCCCGGACCATGGCACCTCCTTCTCGTCGTGGGGTCGCCGGCCCGCCATCGCCCGGGCCGCCGCCCCCGAGTCTACGGGCTCCTCCCGATTCCGGTGCAGGGGACCGGGGGCGGGGCGTGGCGCCGGGGAAATCGCCGCTTGGCGGGGGGGCGTGCCCGATGCTGGCTCCGTGACGCCTCCGACCCCGGACCCGGCCCCGGCGCCCCTCTCGCGGGAGGAGATCCTCGCGGGCATGGCCCGGTTCCCGCGCTGGTTCTACCCCCACGACCTCGGGCAGGGCGTCGTCGTCCAGCCCACGGACTCGCCGCGCGGGAAGACGGACCCGGCCCGGTTCCGCGCCAAGCACGCGCCCTACTGGAACGCCATCCTTCGGGGCGTCGGCGGGAGCCTGGAGGGACTCCGCGTCCTCGACGCCGGCTGCTTCGAGGGGTACTGGTCCGTGGAGGCGGCCCGCGCCGGCGCGTCCGAGGCCATCGGGTTCGACCTCCGGCCGGAGCACGTGGAGCAGGCCCGGTTCGTGGCCCGCGCCGCGGGTCTACCCAACGTGCGGTTCGAGGTGGCCGACCTCTACGCGCTGGACCGGTGGGGCCCGTTCGACGTGGTGTTCCTCTTCGGCGTCCTCTACCACGTGGACCGGCCCGTGGAACTGCTGCGCCTCGCGCGCTCCGTGACGCGGCGGCTCGTGGCGGTGAACACGGTCATCCTCCCGCTGGACGAGCCGGTCCTCCAGGTCCGCTACGAGGACCCGGGCATGGAACTGAACGCGGCGGGGGACATGCTCGTCATGGTCCCCACGCCCTCGGCGGTGGTGCGGATGCTCCGCCACGCGGGGTTCCGCAACGTGCGCATGATCCGGCCCGCCCCCGACGGGAACGAGGCGTACCTGAAGTGGCAGCGGGCGGTCTTCCTCGCGGAGCCGGCGCCCGAGGGGGAGCGGGAGGGCCCGCCCGCGGACGTGCTCGCGTCCATGGAGGGACGGCAGGGCGAGCCCATGCTCCGGCGCATGGAGTCCGCCGCCTCCCACGCGTCCCTGGGGGGGATCCTGCGTCGGAAGATCGGGCGGTGGCTGGGCGGCGACCGGCCCCCGCGGATCGAGGCTCCGCTGGAGTAGGCTTCCGTTCACAGCCCGTCGACGGCCGCCTCCACCTGCTTCGCGATGCGGGCCGGGGTCTCCTCCGCGGGGAACCGGAGGGGCGCGCCGAAGGTGACGGACCCCGGACCCCGCCGCGGCCACCGGGCGTCCCGGGGCAGCAGTTCGCGGAAACCGCGCACGCGGACGGGCACGACGCACGCCCGCATGGCGCCGGCGACGACACCGATGCCCTTCTGGAAGGGGAGCCGCTCCTCCGTCCGGGACCGCTCCCCCTCGGGGAAGAAGACGAGGCTCCAGCCTCCGTCCAGCATGGTGCCCACGTTCCGCAGCGAGCGCCGGAACGCCTTCGCCTGGGACACGGGCACCATGGGCAGCCCGCCCGTCAGGAGGAGGCGCAGCGCGTGGAGCCGCGCGCGCCGGAACCAGCCGGCCCCCTCGGGCTCGAAGTACTCCTGCCATGCCGCGCACGCGGTCCTCCGGCGGAAGCGGGGAGGCAGCGCCAGCAGCAGCGCCGGCGCGTCCAGGTGGCTCGTGTGGTTGGGGGCGAAGATCACGGGGCCCTCCAGCCCGTCGAGGTGCTCCAGCCCGCGCACCTCCAGCCGGACGAAGGAGCGGAAGAGGGGGAAGAGGAGCCCGTGGCGGAAGAGGACCCGCATCGCCGCGCCGACGGGACCGCGGGGCCACGCGGGGAGCCGGTCGTCGGCGGGGGAGCCGCGGCGCGCCGCCAGGGCCCGCAGCGCCGCCACCGTGGTCTCCGGCGCCACCTCCCCCTCGTCGAGGTCGATGCGGAGCCGCTCCTCCAGCGCCGACACGAGGTCCACGAGGTCCAGCGAGCCGAGCCCGAGGTCGGCCCCCAGCCGGTGCTCGTCCCGGAGTTCCGCCGCGGGCCGGCGCGCGTAGCGCTCCAGCACCGTGAGCACCTGGTCCTCGTGCCCCGGCGCCGTCACCGGCCCCTCCGCGGCGCCGCCCTCCTCCACGGCCTTCCGCACGCGGAACTTCTGGACCTTCAGCGTCGCCGTGCGCGGGAAGTCCTCCCCCGGCCAGACCACGGCCCGCGCCACGCCGCGCCCCTCCTCCAGCCGCCCGTTCGCCTCCGCCACCACCGCCCGCGGGTCCAGCGTCGCGCCCGGGAGCGCGAGGAGCGCCGCGACCACCTCCTCGCCCCGCGGCCCGGGGGCGGCGAAGACGCACGCCTCCTTCACGCCCGCCACCGCGCGCAGCGCCGCCTCCACGTCCTCCGGGTAGACGTTGAGCCCGCCCGGCGTCTTGATGAGGTCCTTGCTCCGCCCGCGGAGGTAGAGGTAGCCGTCGCGCAACTCCCCCAGGTCCCCCGTGTGGAACCAGCCGTCCCGGAGGACCTCGGCGGTCCGCGCCGGGTCCTCGAAGTAGCCCCCGAAGATGGTGGGTCCGCGGACCTGGATCTCGCCGTCCCCGCCGAAGCGGTGCTCCACGAGGTCGAGGAACTTCCCCACGGAGCCCGGCGGCCGCTCTTGGGGGCGGGCGCAGGTGAGCACGGGGCTCGTCTCCGTCAGCCCGTAGCCCTGGAGGATGGCGAACCCGAGCCGGGACCAGAACGCCTCCACCTCCTCCTCCAGCGGCGCGCCGCCGGAGAAGAGGAACCGCACGCGCCCGCCGAACCGCCGGTGGACGGGGGCGAACAGGAGCCGACGCGCCGGCTCCGGCAGTCCGCCCGCCAGCGCCCACGCGCCGCGGAAGAGCGCGCCCCGCGCCCCCTCCGCCGTCTCCCGCCGGATGCCCTCCATGAGCGCCCGCAGGATGCGCGGCACCATGACCGCGCACGTGACCCGCTCCTCCTCGAACGCCCGGAGGATGGAGGAGGGCTTCAGCGTGTCCACGTAGACGACCGTCGAGCCCCGTACCGCCGGCAGGAAGAACCCCACGCTCTGCTCGAACATGTGGCTGAGGGGGAGCATGGAGAGGAAGACGTCCCGGTCGTCGAAGCCCGCCAGGCGCGTGAGCGCGTCCACGTCCGCCGCCACGTTCCCGTGGGTGAGCATCACCCCCTTCGGATCCCCCGTGGTCCCCGAGGTGAACAGGATCTCGGCGAGGTCGTCGGGGGAGACCCCCGGCGGGGGCGGGTCGGCCCCGGTCGCGGCGGCGATGCGCGCGTCCCCGTCCTCCAGCAGCAGCGTCGGCAGCCCCGCCGGCCCCGGCGCGCCGAACCGGGACAGCACGGCGGCCCGCGCCCCCGTCCGTTCGGCGATGCGGCGGGTGAAGTCGAGACTCGCGCGGGCGTCCAGGGGCACCGCCACCGCGCCGAGACGCAGGATCCCGAGGAGCGCCAGCCCCCAGTCGGGCCCGTTGGGCGCGCGGATGACGACGCGATCCCCGCGGCGGACCCCCATGCCGGCGAACACCGCCGCCAGGCGCGTGGCCCGGTGGGCGGCGTCCCGCCCGGAGAGCGCGAAGGAGCGGAACTCCGTGCGGCGCCGGAAGGCGGTGGTGTCGCCGCGGGATCGGAGCGCCTCCAGCGCGTCGTCCAGCGTCCGCATGGCCGCATCCTCCCCGCCCGCGGTGACCCCGCCCCGCGGAATCGGCCCGGACCTTCGCAGGGGCTTCATCCACGACCCGTATACTCCCGAACACCAGAACCTGGGGGCGCGCCCCCGGTCCGCCGCCCCCTCGGCGGGACCGCGCGCGCCCCGCGGAGGTGCCGTTGGCGGACTTCCCGGACCGGCCCCGTGCGGGTGCCGAGGCGCACTTCCGCGCGCTCCCCGTGGCATGCTTCGAGGTGGACGGGGACGGTCGCTGGACGTGGTGCAGCGATCGCTGCCGCGACCTGCTGCGCGGGAGCGGTGCCGAACCCGCCGTCCCCGACCTCTTCGCGCTGGCCCCGGAGGCGGAGCGGGGCGGGCTGCGATCCGCCTGGCGGGACGCCCTGGCCGCCGCCATGCCGTTCACCTTCACCGGGCAGGCGCCGGCCTCGGCGGGCGGCGCGCCCCGCCGGATCCGCGTGCGCGCCCAGGCCCTCCCCCGGTCCGGCGGGGAGCATCTCGCCGCCGGGGTCATCGAGGACCTCACGCAGGAGGCCCTCCGCCAGGACGCGCTTCTCGAGGAGACGCGGCGCGCCCAGGAGGAGAGCCGCCAGAAGTCGGAGTTCCTCGCGGTCATGAGCCACGAACTCCGGACCCCCATCCACGGCGTCGTGGGCACCGCCGGCCTTCTCCAGGGGACCGACCTCACGGAGGAGCAGCGGGAACTGGTGGACATGCTCATGCAGTCCGCCGACGCGACGCTCTCGGTCATCAACAACATCCTGGACCTCTCCAAGATGGAGGCGGGCCGCCTGGAACTCGACTCCGTCAAGTTCGAGGTGCGCGCGCTGGTCGAGTCCGTGGTCGGCGTCGCCGCGCCCCGCGCGCAGGAGAAGAGGCTGGAACTGTGCGTCCACGTCGATCCGTCCGTGGCGCGCATGCACCGCGGCGACCCCCAGCGCATCCGGCAGGTGCTCACCAACCTCCTCGGGAACGCCGTGAAGTTCACCTCCGAGGGGGAGGTCGTGGTCGTCGTGACGCCCGTGGACGACTCCGGCGGCTCCGACCTCGTCCGGTTCGAGGTGCGCGACACCGGCATCGGCATGTCGCCGGAGGCGCAGGCGCGCCTGTTCGACGCGTACAGCCAGGCGGACTCCTCCATCACGCGCCGGTTCGGCGGCACGGGACTCGGCCTCACCATCAGCCGCCGGCTCGTGTCGCTCATGGGCGGCGTCATCGGGGGCGAGGGGGAGCCGGGCAAGGGGAGCACGTTCTGGTTCACCGTCGTGCTGGAGCGCCTCGATCAGGTCGCCGAGAAGGTCGATCCCCGCGTGGAGGCGCTCTTCGGCGCCCGCGCCCTGGTCGTGGACGACAACGCGGCGGCCCGCCAGGCCCTGTCGGGGCTCCTCGACGAGCACGGCCTCGCCGTCACCGGGGCGCCGGACCCGGCGGCGGGACTGGAACTCCTCCGCGCGGCCGCGGCGGAGGGGCGCCCCTTCGCGTTCCTCTTCCTGGACAGCCACGCGCCCGACCCCGCCGCCACGGCGGAGATGACGCGCCACGTCGCCGCCGACCCGGCCCTCGCTGACGTGCGGGTCATCCTGTGCCAGTCCTTCGGCCACCGGGGGCGCGCGGAAGTGGCGGCGGCGCAGGGCGTCGCCGCCCACCTCCCCAAGCCGGTCCGCGAGGAGGCCGTCGTGGAGTGTCTCGGGAGCCTCGCCGACGGCGGCGTCGCCGGGCGCGGCGCGCGGCGCGGCCGCACGTCCGTGCCGGCCCCGACGGCGACCCATGCGCGCGTGCTCGTCGTGGACGACAACCTCGTGAACCTCCGCGTGGCGACCAAGGTGCTGGCGCGCCGCGGCTGCCTCGTGGACACGGCGACCAACGGGCGCGAGGCGGTGGAGGCCGTCCAGGGGCAGCCGTACGCGGTCGTGTTCATGGACTGCCTGATGCCGGAGATGGACGGCTACGAGGCGACGCGCCGCATCCGCGAGTGGGAGAAGGGCTCCGGACGGCGCGTCCCCATCGTCGCCATGACCGCCCGCGCCATGGAGGGGGACCGGGAGAAGGCCATGGGCCCGGGCATGGACGACTACCTCTCCAAGCCGGTCCGCAACGAGGACTTCGACGCGGTGCTCGACCGGTGGGTCGCCCACGGCGCCCTCCTCCGCGCGACGCCGGGCTCCGCCGCGCCGTCGGGGGCGGACGCGCCCGAGGCGGCGCTCGATCCCCGCTCGCTGGACGATCTCGAGGCGCTCCAGGGCGAGGACAGCGGGGAGGACATCGTCGGGGAACTCGTCGACCTCTACGTCGGCGACGCCCCCGGCAAGATCGACGCCATCGCCGCCGGCCTCGCCGCCGGGGACGCCGACGCCGTGGAGCACGCCGCCCACGCCCTCAAGGGCAGCAGCGCCAGCCTCGGAGCGGGACCCCTCGCCGCCCTCTGCAAGCGCCTGGAGACCATGGGCCGCCACCGGGACCTCCAGGGGGGCGACGCCGTGCTGGCGGAGGTGCGCGCCGAGTACGCGCGGGTCATCGACGCGCTGAAGGCGCGGCGGACCGCGGGGAAGAGGTAGCGCGGGGCGGGGCCGCCGGGCGGCCAGGGGACCGGGCGTGCGGAGGATCGGGAACGCCGTGCTGGTCGTCGCGGCCGCGCTCCCCCTGGCCCCGGCCACCGCGCGCGCGGACGCCGTCGACGACATCGCGTCCATCGCCGTCGGCGACTTCCACCCGCTGGACACCCGGGTCGCCCCGAAGCCGCCGTCCCCGCCGCCTCCTCCCCCCGGAGGCGAGGCCCCGGGGAAGCGACCCCGGGCGGACACGCGGCGCCGCGGCCACCCCGTTGTTGGCTCCCGACCCGGCGGGGGGTAGCATCCCCACCCTCTCCGGGCGCCCCTCGGGCGCCCCTCCCGGTCGGGGCGTAGCTCAGCCTGGCTAGAGCGCTTGCTTCGGGAGCAAGAGGCCGGAGGTTCGAATCCTCTCGCCCCGACCAGCGTAACCATGTTCGAGCGAACAGGTTGCGAGCGCACTCCAACGCGCGGGCACGGCAGCGGAGACCTGCGTGGGACCTCCCGTGGGACCCATTTCCCGCGGGAAGTGCGCGTCCCGTCGCCATCCACGCCCTTCCGTCTTCGGAACGGGGACGTGATCGAGGACCCTCCCCACGCACCCATCGCCGTCGCGACGGACTGAGCATCGCGGCAACCCTGGAGGTCCCCTCTTGCCCTCTCCTACCTGAGACGGCTATTCTCGCAGGCGTCGGGACGAGGGTACTGGGATGCTCAGGGACCACGCCGCTGGAAGGGGGGAGAGATGCCGATTCCGGGGATGCGCGTCGCGCTGCACACGATCGTAGCCGTGCTCTCGATCGGTCTGCTTGCTCAGGCGCGGGATGGGGGCGGGAGTGCTGGTGCGGTGGCTGCCGCGGTGGATCCGCCCGTGAGGATCCGGTCGCTGCTCGGGAACTACGCTCTCCACTTCAACGGCGGAACGAACGGCATCACGATCCCGAGCGCGGCCGTGCTCAATCCGGAGCAGGCGATGACGCTCGAGTGCTGGGTGAAGTTCGACCGCGTGGACGTGGGGCAGTGGATCGTCTTGAAGGACAACGGGACGACGATGCGGCAGTACGCGCTCGGTATGCCCTATCCCGCCGTCCTGCACGGCGACAGCCGGTTCCGCCCGCACGTGGGGACCGCGGCGCGGTACGCGTGGTTCGATTCCGTGGACACCATCGTCGAGGCCGACACCTGGTACCACGTTGCCCAGACCTACGACGGGTCCACCCTGCGGCTCTACGTGAACGGAGTCCCCGACGGGGCCCAGCCCGTGAACTCACCCATGGTGACGTATCCGGTCCCACTCACCATGAGCATCAACCCGGAGCTCACACCCCTCTACGGTGTCCTCGACGAAGTCAAGCTCTGGGATGTCGCGCTGAGCGCATCCCAGATTCGTCGGTCGATGCGGAGGAGGTTCCGGTTCGGAGCGCCGTCCAGCCTGGTGGGCTACTGGCCGTTCGACGACGGAGTCGGTGACGTGGCCCGGGACTACAGCGGGTTCGGCAACCACGGGATGTTGGGGGGAGCATTCGGTCCGGATGCCGGGGATCCAACCTGGACCACGGACACAGCGCCCGTCCGGTAGGTAGCCTCGTTGAGCCACCCCCCACGTTCACGCACCGTCGCGCCTGCGTGACGAACTGCGGAGAATGGGCTCCGGGCGGGTCGCGGAGGCCATCGAGTCGGAGCCGGGCTCGTACCGGCTCCGGTAGGGGGAACGGACCGTGGCGGCGTCGGGAGGGCGGGCCGTGGCGGCGCGCATGAGCATTCGGCGGTACCGATGCTGAACGTCGTACATCGCCCGCCGACGCCGGTGGAGCTGGCGTAACTGTCCCGGGGCGACGCGCCGCGTGCCAACGCTCGCCATGTGCGAACTCCCCCGCGCCGCTGTAGCTCCTCCCGTTCAAGGACTTGCGGCGCTTCCCCACGGGCGCCGGGAGCGGCCTCGTGAGCATCGGGAGCAAGAGGCCGGAGGTTCGACTCCTCTCGCCCCGACCAGCGCGCAACCCGCGGCCTCCCGGCGGGATGCGGCGGCCCCCCGGCGTGCCGGCGCTCCCCCACGCAGGTCCGACGAGGCCGGGACGCACCGGTACGGGGTCGACGGGGGTGGGCTTGAGGCCCGGGGCGTCGGACCGAGGCCTCCCAGCGGGATGCGGCCGCCTCCCTCGTGCCGGCGGTCCCCTCCGCAGGTTTCCGCAGTCCGGTAGGTATCGGGCTCCGACACTCCAGGAGGCCGCGGCATCCGGCCCGCCGTGTTCAACCGGTTCAACCGCAGGCTCTTCGGCCGGCGCTTCGGCTGCCATCGGGAGGGGCTCGTCATCCTCCTCTGCTGGGAACCGCACAAGGACGGCATGCCCACGCGCACGGGCTCATGCGCGGCGTCCCGGCGCCCGTGGACCACGCGTGCCCCAAGGAGTGGTTCTTCCGCGACGTGGGCATCAGCCGGTGGATTCCGCTGGACGAGGCCGAACTCGCGGTGCGGTAGGTCACCAAGTACTGCCTCAGGGAGGGCCAGGACGACCTCTGGGAACTCCTCGGACCCACCGAGCCGCTCCCCGCCGGCCCGCTCTTCGGCGAGCCGGACCCGCCGCGCTAACGGCCGGCGCCGTCACGGGGCCAGCCACCTCCCGACTGGGAAGTGGCTTGATGGCCTGGGGTCTGTGGGTACCCCGGATGGCGCCGTCGGCGGAGCTCGAACTGTAGGATCGCGGCAGTGGCGCGGGTTTGGAGGTTTCCGATGGCAGGCTGGCGGTTCGACCAGGGGCCCAAGGTGGCGGCAATCACCACGGTCGGCGTCTTGGAGGGGCGGCTGCCCGTCCTCGTCGTCCAGCACGCGGCCGAGGACCACGGCTGGGCGTTCCTGTGCGGGACGACGGACGAGACCGGAGATGGCAGGGTCATCGGCATGGGAGAGATGCTCTCCATGGATCCCACGCTGGGGGCGATCGCCGACCTTCCGCCGGGCTGGATGGCCTGGAGGGGTGCCGTCGGCGAGGCGTGGTCGCGGGTCCCGGATGACTCCGCTCGATCCGGAGCTCAGGCCGGGGGCGCTCGGTAGTGGCGTGGGGGTGGCAGCGACGGCGGGGGCGCGCAACGGCCGATAACAGGGGAGGGTGTAGCAGGGCGAGCATCTAGGTATGCGGGTCCGGGGCCCTCGCCCCGCCGCGTGCGAAGACAGTGAGGCCATGAGCGAGAAGTCGAGCATCGAGTGGACCGACTCGACGTGGAACCCGGTGACGGGTTGCACGAAGGTCAGCCCGGGGTGCAAGCACTGCTACGCGGAGACGTTCGCGGAGCGGTTCCGCGGGGTGAAGGGCCACCCCTACGAGCAGGGGTTCGACCTGCGCATCTGGCCCGACAGGCTCGACCTCCCCCTGCGCTGGAAGTCGCCACGGACCATCTTCGTGAACTCGATGAGCGACCTGTTCCATCCGGGCATCCCCGATCGGGTAGTGGAGGCCGTGTTCGACACGATGCGGAAGGCGGACTGGCACACGTTCCAAGTCCTGACGAAGAGGCCAGACAGGATGCGCAGCTTCGTCCTGGACCGGGCTTCGCGAGGGCTCGCCCCGAGCGTCGTCCAGCCGAACACGTGGCTCGGGACGAGCGTCGAGTCGCAGGAGTACGTGTCCCGTGCGGTTGCCATTCAGGACCTTCCGGCCAGCGTTCGGTTCCTCTCGTGCGAGCCAGTTCTCGGCCCCCTCGACCTTCGCGATGTGCTGCGCGGCGAGTCGACGATCAACTGGGTCATCGTGGGCGGCGAGAGCGGGCATGGCGCAAGGCCGATGGAGAAGGCTTGGGTGTTGGATGTGAGGGCGCAGTGCGAGGAGGCCGGCGTACCGTTCTTCTTCAAGCAGTGGGGCGGAAGGAACAAGAAGCGGGCTGGACGCACGCTGGAGGGGCGGACCTGGGGCGAGATGCCCGCCACGGACAGCGCAATTCGTGGCTAGACGCAAGTCCGCCGCTCTGCCGGACCCGGGGGACGATGGCCTGCTGATTCGCACGGTCGGGCCGTGGTCGAAGGACAAGCACCACTTCCTGTGGCGGTACATCAACGCGTTCACCTCGGCGATGAGCGGCAAGCCTCAGTTCGAGGGCCTGCACTACATCGACTTGTTTGCGGGAGCGGGAATCGAGCGACTTCGAGGGGGCGGGTTGGAGTGGGGCTCTCCGCTGCTCGCCGCCATGAGCCCGCGGCAGTTCGCGGGGCTCCACGTCTGCGAATTGGACGTCGGCTATGCGAGTGCGCTCAGTGAGCGGCTAAAGCGGCTCCCCCAGCCGAGCCCCCCAAGGGTACACGTGGGAGACGCCAACGTCCTCGTCCATCAGTTGCTCGCAAACGTCCCGCGTCGCGCGCTGAGTCTCGCGTTCGTAGATCCCTGCCAGCTTTCCCAGTTAAAGTTCGACACACTGAGAGCACTTGCCCAGCGCAGGACGGACATCGTCGTCTTCTTTCCTGACTACACAGATGCTCTTCGTGCCTTGAGTATCTACCGGTCCGATCCAGAATCCGCCCTAAGCCAGTACTTGGGTACCAGGGAATGGGAAGCGGAGATCGAGAGAGTGAGCCCGCAGAATCGAGCGGCGGCGCTCGTGGAAGTGTTCAAGCGGCAGTTGCGGTCGCTTGACTACTGCTCATTCGAGGAGGAGCGCATCTTCCGGGAGGACTCCAGACGCCTGTACAAGCTCGTGTTCGCGTCAAAGGACCCTACCGGCGGGCGAATCTGGTCAAATGTGGCGAAGACGAAGCCCGACAAGCAAGGCCGGCTATTCTAGCCAGAGGACCTTGCCTCGTGAGAGTCAGAGGACGGCAGCATAGTGGAGTCGAGATGTCCGAAGAGACCCTTGGCGAGCGCTGCGCCGCGAGCCGAGGGGGGCCGTTCCTCTGCCGCGGCCTGAGCGTGCATGGGGCATGCGAGATCCGCCTCTTCACCCTCGGCCGAGGGAACTGGACGGGAATCCAAGACGCGGAAGCGATTCTGAAGTCGTGGGGTGCGGTCCATTGGTTCGATGAGGGTCACGAGCGCCCTACATCGCCCAGTCACACGGGCAGGTCGCGTGGAGCCGATCTACGCACCGAGACCCCGCCGGAGAGCTTGAGCCATGGACACGAGCAATAGGGGCAGAGCCCCCGGGGCTTCGCCGGATGCCATCCACTTCTCGGTTGAGATGCGCGCGCCCGCCGGGCTGTCGGCACTCCAGCCGCACTTGGGCGGCTGCCTGCTACCCCTGCAATTGTGGGTGTCCGGGTACAACGGGAAGTCGATTCTGCGGACGCGAGTGGGTTCGGGGGATGAGGTGGAATGGGCGATGGATTCCAGCGATGGCGACGAGATGTTCGCTGGCGGGGCGGTCCATGCGCCCGAGGAGCGGGCGCGCCATCTTCTGGGGTCACTCTCCGAGTGCCTCCGTCTCGCGGGCGTCCCTCATCGGTTGCTGGCCGACATAGCCCGAGCCACGGGCGAGGAGACGGTCGGCTGGGAATTCCGTTGGACAAGTGGAGAAACTGGCGGGTGAGCGGGAATCTCATCGAAGCCGTACTCGGAGAGTCCATCGAGGAGGTCACGCGAGAACTCGATGCCGGCACGGACGTGAACGAACGCGACCGGGCCGGGCGAACGGCGCTCATCCACGCGGCCGTCGACGGCCTGGAGGAGATCGTTCGGGTGCTGCTCGTGCGCTCGGCGGACCCCAGGGCGTACGACGTGCGGGGCTGGACCGCGCTGCACTTCGCGGTGCAGGACCGCCACCTGGCCGTCGTTCGGCTCCTTCTGGAGGCCGGCGCGGACCCGAATGCACAGGACGCGAACGGAAACTCCCCGGTCTTCCGCGCCGTGTTCGCGGTGGACGGTTCGGTGGAGGCGGAGGAGGTTGTTTGCACCCTGGCGCGGGCGGGCGGCCGCTTCGACGTGGAGAACCACCACGGGGTGTCGGCACGCACGTTGGCGACCAGCGTCGGCATGGATCTCGACGCGTTGCTGCGGCGTCGGTGAGCGACGACCCCGACTCGCGGCGATGCGGTCAGGGCTCCTCGGCGATCGCGTCGAGCAACTGGTTCGCCAGCCGGCGGTAGATCTCGTACCGGGGGGCGTCGTTGCCTGAACGCCAGCGGGAGGACGCTCGCCCTGCGACGGCGGTCCACAAGGACCGCGTGGATCCGGGCGGTAGCGACGTCGCTGGGGTCCGCATGGGGGCGTCCCCCGACGAGGGGAGGCCCCCGCACCGGGAGCCCTCGCCGCCCCCCGACGGGAAGGATGCGCTCCGTCTCGCGGTGACGGATCCGTCACCCCCCCGTAACCCCACCGGCCGGCGCCGGCACGTACCTTCCCCCTGTGGGGCCGGACGCGGTGTGGCCCCCGGTCAGGAGGTGATCATGCGGTCGGCGCGGCGTGCTTGGACGATGGTTGCGGCTCTCTCTGCGATCCTTGCGGGGGGGCTGACCCCTGCGGGCGCGGCTCCCCAGGCGGCGCGGGACTGCGCCCTGAAGATGAAGGTCTCCAACGGGGAGAGCCTCGGCCCCGTGCTGAAGATCTCCGTGAAGAACCGCGGGACCGCCGACGTCTCCGGTGCCGTGGTCTCCGTGCGGGCCAACGACGAGTCGGGCGCGGTCCTGTGGTCCCAGACCACGGACCTGCCGGTGCATGCCGGCGGGAAGTTCGAGGCGCACGTGTTCCCCCCCGAGGACTGCCTCGTGCTCGTGGCGACGGTCACGCTCGCCGGTGGCCCCGACGAGCGGCCCGGCGACAACTCCGCCCGCGCGGCGGTGCTCGTGAAGCCGGCGGCCGGCCACGCATTCGTGGGTCGCGCCCTCTACCAGTGGAACTGCGCCTCCTGCCACGGAGTGGACGCGACGGGAGGATCCGGGCCCTCGCTGGTGGGCGCGAAGTCGAAGACGATCCTCCTCCGCGCCGCGGACGGGGGAGACGACGATCACTTCGCCCCGTGGATGTCGAGGACCGACGCCGCGGATCTCGCGCGGTACCTCCGGGCGCCGGGCGCCGTCCCCGAACCGCCGACTCCCCCCCCGGCGCCCGCCGGCGGCTGGCCGGGGTTCGAGGCGGACGTGCGGCCGGTGTTCGACGACTACTGCGGCGCCTGCCACTTCGGAAGGGGCTACCGCGGAGGCGTCCTCCTGGACAACTACAGGGGCGCCTCGCGCAGCGCGGCGCGCTCCATCTACGCCATCAAGAGCGGCTCGATGCCGCAGGGCGGTCGGCGCGTGAAGTCGGAGGACCTGCAGACGCTGCAGGACTGGATCGCCGGCGGACGGCGGCCCTGAGACGCGGGGAGCGTGGCTGCGGCGGGCGTCCGCGCCGTGTTCGCGGTGAACGGGTCGGTGAAGGCGGAGGAGGTTGTTTGCACGCTGCCGCAGGCCGGCGGCCGCTTCGGTGCGGAGGGTCACCACGGGGTCCCGGGGCGACCCTGCGCGTGTCAACGCTCGCCATCGCGAAGGCCCCGCGCCGCTGCACGCTCTTCCCGCTCACGGACTTGTGGCGCTTCCCCACGGGCGCCGGGAGCGGCCTCGTGAGCATCGGGAGCAAGAGGCCGGAGGTTCGACTCCTCTCGCCCCGACCAGCGTAGCCATGCTCGAGCCCGACAGCGGTCCTCCCTGCCTCGCGTGGGTCGTTTCCGCGGGTGGTCGGAGCGCGGCAGCGATCTCCCGGCGATCCGGGGCGCGGCCACCGAGACTCCTCGACGTCCGCTGACCCCCGACCCCATTGCTCCGCGTCCGCACTCCGCGGGCAGGCGCTCCCACCTGCCCACGCGGCCCCCTGCCGCAGGAGCGGTAGGATGTCCGCGTGCCCGCCGAGCGCCGGCTCGACCGGATCGTGGTGGACCCCTCCATCTTCGGGGGCAAGCCCATCGTCCGCGGACGCCGCCTGGCCGTCGAACACGTCCTCGGAATGCTGGCGCAAGGGGACATGCTCGAGACCATCCTCGAGGGCTACCCCTGGCTCGTGCGCGAGGACATCCAGGCGTGCCTGGAGTACGCGCGTCGGCTTGTCGCCCATGAGCGCGTGGAACTCCACCCGGTGACAACCGCGTCGTGAAGGTGCTTCCCGACGCGTGCGTGTGGAGTGGTGCGAGGACGGACGCCGCTGCGGCGGGCCACGATGCACTCTGGGCGGGCTCATGGGAGGGGGATCCCGGTGACGCGGAGATCCTGCGTCGGGGCCCCCGGGCGGGTCGCGTGCTCGTGACCCTCGACCGGGCCCCGGGCGAACTCGTCATCTCCACCGCCGAGCCCGGTCGCCTGCCGGTCCGTGCCGCGCGGCGCCCGGGCTGACCCGGGCGACTGCGGATCGCGCCAGCACCGTGGGCGCGGCGCCCCGCCCCGTTCCGGCTCCTCCCGCTCTGACCGGTCGCCACCCTCGTTGCTACACTCCGGCCGTGAGCGAGGAACCGCGGCCGGAGGGGGGAGATCGCGGGATCGGAGCCCGCGGGCGCGGTCGAGCCCGCGGCGCCGCGGCGGGGTGGATCCTGCTGCTCGCCGGGATCGGCCTCGCCGCGCTGGCGGCTCCCGGGCGGCCGGATCCGCTGGGGGTGCGCGCGTGGGCGCGGATGGGGGAGGTCCTCCCGCGGGTCGAGCGCGAACTGGGTACGCGGGTGCCGGGACCCATCCGCGTCGTCGCGGTCACGAGGGCGGAACTGGGCGAGTTGCTCCACCGGGAGGCGAGCGACGTCCTGCGCGCCGTGGAGGGGTGGGCGCTCGGTGCAGGGTCCCGGCCGCGCGGCGTCGCTCCGCCCTCCGCGCACGGAGTCCCGGGATGGGTGGACGACGGAGGCACCATCCACCTCTGCCGGGAGGAGATCGACGGCGCCCCTCCCGACGACGAACTCTGGACGCTGCTGCCCTCCCTCGCCGGATCGCCCCGGGAGCGGAGCCCCGGGTTTCTCGACGGCGTGCTCGCCCACGAACGGGTCCACGTCCACCAGGTGCACGCGCGGAACCTCCCCGCGTTCCTGCGGGGCGCGAGCGACCGGAGCGACCTGCTGGCGCGGATCGCCGTGAGCGAGGGGCAGGCGGAGATGGTGGCCGTTCGGGTCGCGGCGCCGGGCGGGTACGCGGGAGCGGCCGCGGCCGGGGCGGAGGCTCCCGGGCCCCCGGTCACCGACGTGTACCGCCACTTCGAGATCGACGCCATCGTCGGCCGCACGGTGTTCCCCTACCGGCAGGGGAGGGCGTTCGTCGAGTCGGCGGTCCGGCGGCTTGGTCCCGCGGAGGCCCTCCGTCGGATGTTCGCCGACCCGCCCTCCCTGCTGCAGGTCGAGCACCCGGACTCCTGGCCCGGCGCGCGGCCGCAGGACGCTGGCACCGGCGCCATGCTGCGCCGCATCCGCGCGTGGCTGGAGGTCGGGTGGACGGAGACGGAGTGCGAGCCGCTCCCGGCGACGCTGTTCCTCGGGCTGCTGGGACCCGCCTCGGCGGAGGCCCGGGACGCGGCGGCCGGGACGCTCCTCGAGGCGCAGCGCTTCGAGGCGACGGACGACCTCCTGCGACACGCGGTCCGCGGTCACGTCCTCGCGGCGCGGGACGAGGCCGGGGCGCGGGCGCTCCATGACGCGTGGATCGAGGCGGCGCGGGTCCGCGACCGCCTGGTGCCCGCGGATCCGGGCCTGCGCCGCGGTCGCGTCCTGGAGAGCGCCTGGACGGAGGAGGCGGTGGACGGGGAGCCGGTCCTCTGTGCCGAACGGCGCTACCGCTCCATGGAGCCCCTGCTGGAGCACGCCCTCGTCCTCCGCCACGGCCGGACCGTGCTGGAGGTGCGGCTCGTCGAGGATCCCGGCGGGCTGCCGGCGGTCCTGCGGCTCGCCCGGTGCCTGCGTGCCGCGCTCGCGGATCCCGCGGACCCCGGCGATCCCGGCGCGGTCGCGTGGGAGTCGCGCTGGCGGCACGCCCTCCGATCGGACGTCGGGGTGGGGAGCCTCCGCCGGCTCCTCGCGGATCCCGATGCCGACGTCCGCGTGGCGGCGCTCGTGAATCTCCTCCGGCGCCGGGCGCTTCCCGCGGGGGATCGCGATCGCGCCCGCGGCGACGCCGACCCGCTGGTGCGGCTGACGGCGCTGGTCTGGTCCCCGCCGAAGGTCGACCCGGAGGAGGGCGGCCTGCGGGCTTCCCTCGCGGACCCGCACCCGTGGGTCGCCGCCGGAGGCTGGTGCGCAGCGCAGGCCCGCTTCGCGGGAAGCCTCGTCCCCGGCGACGCCGTCGCCGCCGCCCTCCGCCGCCCCGAGCCGCTGGTGCGACGCGCGGCGAGCCGGCTGCTCGACGACCTCGGGCACCTGGGGGACGGGGACCTGCTGGCGCTCATGCGCACGGGACTGGCGGACACCGACCCCGGCGTCCGGGCGCATGCCGCCGCGCCCCTCCTCCACATCGCGGCGGAGACGCCCGGCCTCGGGGAGGTCTTCTCGCGCCTCCTCGGCGGGGAGGACGAGGACCTCCGCGACGATGCCATCGTCCAGTTGGGGATCCGCGACGGCGTGCCCGGCACCGCGGTCGCGTTGCTTCCCTTCCTGGAGCGCGAGGAGGACGCCGAGCGCGCGATGCAGGCGCTGGGCCGCCTCGGCGCCGAGGCGCGGGACGCGGTCCCCCTCCTCCGGGTCATCGCGGACGACGCCGCGGGCGCGGGGGAGACGTCGCGCCGGCTGCGCGCCCTGGTGGCGCTGGCGGGCATCACAGGGGATCGCGCCGAGGCGGTCGACGCTGTCCGCGGACTCCTGTGCACGGGGACCGGCGAGGAGGCGCGCGTTGCCGTGGAGGTCCTGGAGGACCTCGACGCCGTGGCGGAGTTCGTGCCGGACCTGGCGAAACGCCTCGGCACGGCGGATCGCCTCCTTGCGCTGGTCATCCTGAACACGCTCGGCCGCGCCAACGGAGCGTCGGGGCCGGCGCTCGCCGCCGTCGAGAGCCTCGCCTCCGGCCCGGACCCCCTCCTCGCCGCGCGCGCCCGGGCCGCGGCCGAGGGGATCCGGGGCAGGCGCGAGCGCTAGCGCGTCGACGCGCCGCGACCCGCCGCGGCCGGTCGGGAGTTCACGGACCGTCGCCCCGTCCCGGGGCCGCCCACGCAGCGACGGCCGCGAGATCCACGACGCGATGGGAGGGCTCCGGTGCGAGCGCCCGCGCGACGAACTCCCGCATCGGCCCGGAGAGGCCGGCGGCGGCGGCTTCGTCGGGGGCGAGGACGAATCGCCGCTTCTCCTCGACGAGTGCGAAGAACGCGGTGGCGCGGAAGGGCGGCCTGCCCGTGGCGAGTTCGTGGGCGACGCACGCGAGCGCGTAGACGTCGGCGCCGGGACCTGCGGCATCCCCGAACATCTGCTCCGGCGGCATGTAGTACGGCGTGCCCACGACGGTGCGCTCCGTGGTGACCGTGTCGATGCGGTGGGGGGACACGGCGCGCGCCAGTCCGAAGTCGGCCAGTTTCACGACGCCGGCGCTCGTGAGCATCGCGTTCCCCGGCTTGAGGTCCCGATGGACCAGCCCCCGGGTGTGCATGTCGATGAGCGCGGACGCGAGCTGCCCGACGATGCGCCGCGCCTCCGCGTCGGGCAGCCCCCCGCGGGCCCGGATCAGATCCTCGAGCGAACCGCCGTCGCAGAACTCCATCACGAGGAACTGCGTGCGGTAGGCGCGGAACCGTCGCAGCATGCGCGCCACGTGCGGGTGGCGGATCGAGCCCAGCACGTCGGCCTCGCGCTGGAACCTCGCCATGGCGCCGTGATCGTAGAGCAGCCGGTGGCTCATCATCTTCAGCGCCACGCGCTCGCCGGACTCGTCGTCGAGCGCCTCGTAGACCACCGCCATGGCCCCGCGCCCGACGCACCGGACGATGCGGCACCGGTCCACCTGCTTGCCCGACATGCCGTCGATGACCGTGCCGCCCAGGCGCTCGGCGACGACGTGGGACAGCACGACCCCCAGTTCCGGGTTCTCCTCCGCGATCTCGTCGAAGTCGGAGGCCGCCAGGCGCAGCACGTCGACCGGCGTGTCGGCCACGACGTCGGCGCTCCGGCGTTCCCGCGTGACGAGCGCCATCTCCCCCATGACGTCGCCGGGGCCGAACTTCGCGACGTGGCGGGCGGCCGCGTCCGTGCCCGTCACGCGGACGGAGGCGGAGCCGCGGAGGAGCACCATGAGCGAGTCGCCGACGTCGCCCTGCCGGATGAGCGTCTCTCCCGGGGCGAACGTCTGCATTCGCATGCGACTCGCCACCAGTTCGCGCAGGTCCTCCGGCAGCCCGGCGAATGCCGGGCAGAGGGAGAGAGGCAGTTCGCCCCCGGGGTCAGGCTGTTCCATCGCCCGCCGATTATGGACAGCGCCCGGGCGGGGCGCAACGGCGCGCCGGGCCCCCGTTCGGGAAATGTCACCGCGGGAGTGCCATCGGTGGGGCACACTCGACCCTGTCCGCGCGATCCGCGTCGGACTCGTGTCCGACGTGCATCCCGCAGGGTCGGCGCTTCCGGGCCGATGGTCCGCCGGCCCCCGCGCCGTGGCGATGGGCGCCGGTGGCGACGGTTCGGAGCGCAATCATGGCGACGAAAGGGCCGGATGCCGCCGGGTGGGACCCGATCAGGCAGCAACGGTCCACGATCCTCGCCGCGGACGTGGCGGGGTACACGCGTCTGATGTCCGTGGACGCCCGGGCCACGGTCACGGCGCTCGACGCCGCACGCGGCGTGTTCCGGTCGGAGATCGAGGCCCGCGGCGGAAGGGTCGTCGACATGGCCGGCGACTCGGTGCTCGCCGTGTTCGACACGGTGGCCGGCGCCATCGACGCCTCCGTGGCGGCCCAGGCCGGGATCCTCAGGAGCGCGTCCGCCGAGCACGAAGACCGCCGGATGCTGTTCCGCGTCGGCATCCACGTCGGCGACGTCATCACGAAACTGGACGGGACCGTCTACGGCGACGGCGTCAATATCGCCGCCCGCCTGCAGGGCATCGCCCCGCCCGGCGGCGTGGCGGTCTCGCGCGCGGTGAGGTCCGGCGTGGACGCCCATGAGTCCCTCCGGTTCCTCGACATGGGCGAGCACCGGGTCAAGAACGTCCCGCGTCCGGTCCACGTGTTCCTGCTCGACGACGGCGGCAACCTCGCGGCGCACGGGCTCACCTCGCCGGAGTCCGGGACGGGAGGGCTCGGCAACCTGCCCGTGCAGTCGACGAGCCTCGTGGGTCGCGACGAGGCGGTGGCCGAGGTCGTGTCGCTGCTGGGCACGAATCGCCTGGTCACGCTTCTCGGGATGGGGGGGCTGGGCAAGACCCGGCTCTCCATCGAGAGCGCCTCCAGGGTGGCGCACCGGTTCCCGGACGGCTGCTGGTTCGTCGACCTCGCCGCGGTGACCGATGCCGGCGCCGTGGGCCTCGCGGCGGCGGGCGTCTTCGGCGTGACGCAGCAGGCCGGGAAGACCATCGAGCAGTCGCTGGTGGAGTCCCTGGGCACGCGGCGCCTGCTCGTGGTTCTCGACAACTGCGAGCACGTGACGAGCGCGGCGGCCGGGCTGGCGCACGCAATCCTCGCGTCCTGCCCGCAGGCCAGGATCATCGCGACGAGCCGCGAGGTGCTCTCCATCAGCGGGGAGCGGACCTGGCCGGTGCCCCCGCTCGGCGTCGACGGGGACACGTCGCCGGCCGTCCTGCTGTTCGTGGAGCGTGCGCGGGCCGGCGTCCCGGGCTACGAGGCGGGCGCCGACGCGGCGGTGATCGCCCGGATCTGCCGCGAACTGGACGGCATCCCCCTGGCGATCGAACTCGCCGCGGCGCGCGTCCGGTCGCTGAACCCCGCGCAGATCCTGGAGCGTCTCAGCGAGCGGTTCCGGCTGCTGACGGGTGGATCCCGCGCGCCGGAGCGGGAGCGGCACCAGACTCTCCGCAATGCCGTGCAGTGGTCCTTCGACCTCCTCTCCGAGAGCGAGCGCGCTGTCATGACGCGGTTGGCGGCCTTCGCCGGCGGCTTCGCGCTCGACGCGGCGGAGCACGTGTGTGCCGGGATCGGCGTCGAGGCCGGCGACGTGTACGAGAGGCTGGACTCGCTCCTCAGCAAGTCCCTCCTGTACGTCGAGCGCCCGCGGGGGATCGTGCGCTTCGGGATGCTCGAGACGATTCGGACCTTCGGCGTCGAGAGGCTGGCCGACCTCGGCGAACTGGACGGCGTCCGCCGGCGGCACGCGGAATTCTACGCCCGGCAGTCGGGGGAGTACTTCACCGTCTGGCGCAGTCCGCGGGAACGCGACGCCTACCAGTGGCTCGACCTCGAGATCAACAACCTCCGCGTGGCGTTCCGCTGGGCGCTGGAGCATGACGACGTGGACATCGCCGCGCGCATCGCGTCCGACGTCGGCGACATGGGACGCTTCCGACTGCGCGAGGAGGCCGCCAACTGGGCCGAGGAGATTGTCGACAAGGCGCGCGTCGCCCGGCATCCGCGACTGGCCGTGCTCCTCACCTGGTGCGCCAGCAGCGCATGGGCATTCTCGCGCTTCGGCGACGCGAAGCGCTTCGGCGAGGAGGCGCTGGCCCTGCGGGACGATCCGGCGTTCGACCCGTTCATCTGGGCCTACGGCGATCTCGCCTTCGTCTCCATCTTCTCCGGCGACATCCCCGGCGCCCTCCGGCTGCTCCGGACCGGCGCCGAGCATCCGACGGACCGTCTGGACCGCTTCATGATGGCGTTCCACCTCTTCATCATGGCCACCGCCGGGTACGCGGAGGATGCCGCGGAGATCGCGGACGACGTCGTCCGGAAGGTCGACGCCGCCGGGGTCCCGATGTCCATCGCGGTCGCCTACGCGGCGAGGGGCGCGGCCATCGAGGCGACCGATCCCGCCGGTGCGCTGGCCGCGTACGAGCACGGCATCGGGGTCGCCCGCGATGCGGGCACCCGGTTCATGGAGACGCTCATCGCCCCGAGGATCGCCGCCTTGCATGCTCGCAGCGGCGAACCGCGGACCGCCCTCGCGGGCTTCGAGCGGATGCTGGTCTCCTTCGGGGAGGCAACGGACATCGCGTCGGTCTCGGCCTGGCGGGCCAGCCTCGTCGTGCTGCTCGCCAAACTCGGCCACTTCGAGGCGGCAGCGACGCTGCACGGTACGTTCGCCCACGCCATCGACGCGTCGGGAGTGGTCAAGGAGCACCCGGACGCGGTCGCCCGGATCCGCGAGGCGCTGGGAGAGACGGCGTACGCCGCCGCCGCCGAACGCGGGGCGGCCATGACGCTGCGGGAGGCCTCCAACTACGCGATCGAGCAGGTACGACTGGGCCTCACGAACCTGGAGCAACCAACAGGCACCTGA
Source organism: uncultured Planctomycetota bacterium (assembly GCA_964607145.1). GTDB lineage: Bacteria > Planctomycetota > JAJSAM01 > JAJSAM01 > JAKLKS01 > CAZSIX01. The sequence continues at coordinate 63,103 of CAZSIX010000012.1, forward strand.
GGCGGGAACGCGGCGATGGCTCCGCCGCACTCCGCGCGGGTCAGAGGGAGGGGATCGTGGACAGGAAGCGCGGTGGGAAGTACCTGCGGCGACGCGTGGTGACGGGCCATGAGGCGGGACGGCTGACGGCGCAGGGAGCGTCGTCGCCGGCCCCGCAGGCGCCGCGGTTCCTGAAGGACCTGCCCGGGCGCGGGGAGGTCTACGCGCCGAAGCAGCCGATCACGAAGCGCCTGAAGGCGCTGATCGACGAGTGCGCCTACGGCGGGGCATTCCAGAGCGCGATCACCTCCGTGAGCGCCCAGCGGGTCCCGGAACTGGACCGGATCCACACGCTGGACCAGTTCTACTTCTTCGTGGACGCCATCGTGACCTGGATGCCCGAACTGCGCGTGTGGGAGTGGCAGGGCGGGATCTACCACGAGCGCACCGACTACCTGCGCATCACGCAGTTCTACTACTACTTCAATCAGGCGGAACTCGTCGCGCTGCAGAGTCCCATCGACCCCGTGGCGGGCCGGTCCCTGACGAAGCTCTCGCTGTGGCTCCGGGAGTTCGCGGTCGAGTGGGGCGCTTTCCTCGACACGCCCGCCTCCGCCAGGTACCTGGAGAGCTACAAGTTCGGCCCCGAATACGCCTTCCAGGACTACGACGGCGGGAAGGACGGCATCAAGGGCTACAAGACGTTCAACCAGTGGTTCTCGCGGACCTTCAAGGACATCGATCGGCAGCGCCCCGTGGCGCAGCCGGATGACGACCGGGTCATCGCGTTCCCCGCGGAGTCCACCTACGTCGGCCAGTGGGCGATCACGACGCCGGTCGGGGACCCGATGCCGGCGCCGTCCTCCATCGTGGTGAAGCACGTCGAGTGGCCCATCCCGGAACTGCTCGCCGACTCGGCGTACGCGAAGGACTTCGAGGGCGGCATCCTCGTCCACAGCTTCCTCAACGTGTTCGACTACCACAGGCAGCACGCGCCCGCGTCCGGCGAGATCCTCGAGGCGAAGTTCATCCCCGGTCAGGTCTACCTCGACGTGGTCCTCGACCAACTGGACGCCGGGCAGCGCGCGGACGAGGGTACCGCGCTCGCGAACGCGGTCATCCCGAGCCGCTACCTCGACGCGCAGGACGCGACGGGCTACCAGTTCGTGCAGTGCCGCGGGCTCATCGTCCTCCAGACCCCGATCGGGAAGATCGCCGTCCTGCCGATGGGCATGGCGCAGGTGTCGTCGGTCGTCTTCATGACGCCGGCGTCGGAAGGGCCGCAGCGGATGATCCGGCTCTCGCCGAAGGAGCGGCACGGACTGGACTACGACCAGCAGGTTGCGCTCCTCAACGAGAAGGTGAAGGCGGCCCTCGTCTCCAGGAGGGTGAAGAAGGGCGACATGCTCTCGACGTTCCTCTTCGGCGGGTCCGACATCGTCGTCGTGTTCGAGCGCCAGTCCAACGTGAACATCACGGCCACGGCCGGGGTCCACTACCCCGTCCGCAGCCAGTACGCCTGCTCGAACATCGCGAAGTTGATCAAGGTCTAGCATGTCCACAACCGCAGACAGGACGTACGCCATCCATCCCGCCCTGGGCATCGCGCGCATCGGGAACGCCGCGGCGGATCCCGCCGACGCCACGACGTACTACCTGGGCGCCGAGGCGCCGTCCCAGGTGCCGAACCAGGGACTGCCGTACAAGGTGGGCGGGAAGATCAAGAAGCAGGCTCAGCGGTTCCGGATCTACGAGTTCGAGGCGGGCCGTGCCACGCGCGAGATCACGCTCGTGGAGTCCGACATCGCCGCCATCGAGTGGACCGTGCACCTGGCCAACCGGAAGGCGGCGCTGGAGACGGGGCAGCCGCTCGGCTCGCCGTCGCTCCCCGCCGTGGTCCCTCCCGTGCCGTTCGGCCTCGACGCGACGCCCGACGGGGATCCCCACTACTGGCCCGCGACGTCGCGCAACACCGACGTCCCCGCGGCGCAGCGGGGCGCGCTCTGCATCGACGCGGGGCCCCGATCCGTCGGCGGACCGGAGGACGTCGCCAGCCTCGCGGGGACCATCACATTCTTCCCCGGCGGCCAGGCGATCAGCAAGGCGGTCACGCTGGGCACGCTCCGCGTCGAACAGGGCACGGGACGGCTGCTGGTGTTCGGCGGCGACGGCCTCTCCGAGGGTCTGCTCGACGGCCAGTTCAGTTCGCTCGCCGCGGTGCCGGACTGGGGCAACAACGGCCAGTGGTACGACGACACCGCCGACGGATGGGTGCAGGCGAAGATCACCTTCGTCGACGGCTCCACGGTCACGCTCGACCAGCCCGGTCAGCGGGCGTGGGTCCTCTGCGCGGCCCCCCGCTTCAGTCCATGGATGAACTGGATCTCGACGCTCCACGACGTGGCCGTGAACGCGGTCCGCCTTCCGACGGACGAAGTCCCGCGGCCGTCGTTCGCCGCGGACGTGTACCCGCTGCTGCGGTGCGCGGCGCTGATGCCGTGGGTGAGCGCCCGCGCCTCGGCGGGGCACTCCACACCCGCGGGGAACTACCTCCTCGCCGACCGGATGCGGTTGATGTCCGACAACAACCCGTCGCCCGCCTCGGACGCGTACAAGGCCCGCGCCGGAGTGTTCGCCCGGGTCCGGAATCCGAACGTGGGCGTCGATCGCACGACCGTCCAGAAGTACATGCCGCAGGTCTCGCGGGACATCCAGAACAACACCGCCAGCGACTACGACATCGCCGTGCTGACGCCCCTGCAGTACGCCCTGCTCGGGAAGTGGCGGGACGGCGACTTCGACGCGGACGGAACCCCGACGTACGTCCCGCTCGAGGGAATGGACGTGGCGTCGCAACCGGCGGCGCTCGACCGTGCGACGCTCGAGGGCACGGCGGGCACGCCGTTCTACCCGGGGATCGAGTCCTGGCGCATCCTCCGCAAGAGAGATCTGTACGCGGACGGCTGCGCGCTCCGGATGAGCGCGGCGACGCAGCCGGGCGATCTCACCATGGGGAACGCCCTTCCGTGGCAGGCGGACTTCCTCGATTGCAACGACATCTGGTGGCCGGTGCAGCGACCCAACGAGGTGACGCGGGCCGGCCAGCCCATGCAGGAATGGGTTCCCGACGCGTGGGTGCCCGGCAACGACTCCGGCCAGGACTACGGCAAGCTGGTCGAGGCGTGGTCCTCGCTGGGCTTCGTGGTGACGCAGGACGGGGGCGCCACCTACGAGGAGGTGGAGCGGGACGCGGACGGAGGGGACGCGTGACCCTCCGCGCGCTCGTCGTCGGGGCGGGCCCGGCGGGCTCCGCCGCTGCCGTCCACCTGGCGACGTGCTGCGAGCGGGTCACGGTCGCGGAGGCCGGTCCGCGCGAACGGTCGCGGCGCACCGGGGAGCACCTGCCCCCGGCCGGGCTGGCGGAACTTGCCGCGCGTGGGCTCGGCGACGTGCTCGCCGACGACCGGCACGAGTCGAGCCCCGGGGTGCTGTCGGCGTGGGGAGCGGGCGAGCCCGTCGACAAGGAGTACTTCGGTGCGGCGGCCGGGAGGGGACTGAACCTGCGCCGCGAGGCGTTCGACGCGGCGCTCGTCCGCCGCGCGGAGCGGCGGGGCGTGACGGTCCTGTTCGGGACGCGGCTCCGGGCTCTCGTCCCGACCCGCGACGGCTACACGGCGACGCTGAGCGGCACGGGCGGGCTCCGGGAACTGCACGCGGACCTGGTGGTGGACGCGACGGGCCGCGGGGCCGTGGCCGCGCGACGGCTGGGAGCCAAGCGCCTGCGCTGCGACGAACTGGTCGGGCTCGTGGGCCGCGTCGCCGGATGCCGGCCGGTGGACGAGCCGGGGCGCGTGCGCGTCGAGTCGGTCGAGGACGGCTGGTGGTACGGCGTGCCGTTCTCCGACGGCACGCTCCTGGCCACGTTCATGACGGATGCGTCCTGCGTGCGGAACCACCCCGGGCGCGCGCGGGGGCTGTGGCGCGAGCGGTTGCGCTCCAGCAGGCTGCTCGGTCCGCTGGCGGGCACGGGCCGGTGGGCGGGAAGACTGCAGGTCGTCGACGCCGCGACCCAGGTCCTCGAGTGCGACGCCCGTGACGGTTTCCTGGCCGTCGGGGACGCGGCGGCGGCGTACGACCCGCTCTCCTCGTGGGGCATCACGAAGGGCGTGTGCGATGGACTCGCGGGCGCCGAGGCGCTCGTCCGCGCCCGCCACGGCGACGGGACCGCGGCGGCGGCGCACCGGAGCCGGCAGCGCCACGACTTCGAGACGCATCGAGCGGTTCAACGGGAGTTCTATCGAGCCGAGACTCGCTGGCCCGCATCGCCGTTCTGGCGCTCGCGCCGGTCCGTCCGCGAACTGCGGGCGTCCTGAGGGAGGAGAGGGAAGTGAACAGGATCGAACTGCTCTGCTGCGGCACGCTGCTGGTGGTGGCCGGGTGCTCGGAGGGCCCGTCGACGCCCGCGGCGCCCGGCGCGGCGCCCGCGGGGTCCCCTGCCGCACCGGTCACGGCCGCGGCGCCGGTCGCCGCCGCGGCGCCGGTCGCCGCCGCAGCCCCGAAGGTCTCCTTCGCGAAGTTCGCGGCGAAGGTGGAGGCGGCGCTCGGCACCTTCAACGACATCCGGGTCTTCGAGCGCGACGGCACCTCCGGACCCTGGCGTCTCGTCACGGGACAGTACGTGCCCGTGACGGTGAACGGCAAGACGCCCTCCGCGTACACCAAGGACATGAAGTCGGATCGGCCAATGATGCTGCCCACGCGGGTCCAGGGCTTCCAGGGCGGGGACGGCCAGTCGAGCCCCTACTCCGTGATGGGGAGGATGCCGGGCAGCAACCCCGAGGTGCAGTGGGTGTTCGGCGTCCGCCAGTACGACATCAAGTCGCCTTCCGACGATGATTTCGCGCAGTCCGGAGACATGGCCGTGATCGGACATCACCCCCGCACGGGTGCCACGGTGTTCCTCCAGTTCTACGAGCCGGCGACTCCGAAGTCGAGCGAGGTGGTCGTGTCCCCGTCCAGCCCCGGCGGGGAGGCGTTCTGGTCGCCCCTCACGCAGATCGCGTCGGAGTTCGCGTGCCAGCGCTGTCACGTCGCCGGTCCGTTCATCCACTCGCCCTGGGTCAACCAAGTGACCGTACCGGGCACCCGCCCCGATGCGTATCCGACGGAGTCCATCGTTCCCTCCGACCCGCTGGGCCCGTACTTCTTCATCGACGCGGAGGAGGGGGATCTCTTCGCGCCCTGGAACGATGCGCTCCTCGCCGCGAAGGGGGGCGGTCACCTGAAGAAGGCCGACAACCAGTGCACGCAGTGCCACCGCGTGGCGCCCGACCTCATCGGGCTCAACGAGAACAGCACGCGCTACGCGGGGCTGACGCCGGCGCAGCACGACCAGTACTCGGTCTACACCGACGGGTTCCAGACGGACGCGTACCTGGCGCTTCCCTGGATGCCGCCGGTGGTGGACACGTCCCCCGATTTCTTCGCCGGGCAGGCGGCGTTCGCGCCGAACTGGCAGGAGACCTACGGGGCCAGCGCGGCGGAACTGAACGTGTTCGCCGTGGACGCGGACAGCTGGGCCACGGCGCGCGCGAAGGGATTCGTCGCCGACCTCCCCCGGCCGCCGAAGCAGTACCAGGCCATCGTCGTGGACCGGCCCGTGCAGGACCAGGTCGGCGCGAAGCAGTCGCTGTGGATCGTGGACACCCGGATGCGCGCCAACACCGACGGCGACCTCCAGCAGTGGAAGTTCTTCGGGAAAGGCCCGGCGAAGGAGGGCGTGCTCGCCGCGCCCGTGGTCTACCGGCGCAATCTGAACGACGGCACCAGCACGACGTTCGAAGTGGTGTTCGTCGGCCAGGCGCGGCCCCTCGCCACCGGTGCCACCGCGGCACCGGTCAAGGGGAGCGACACGTTCCGCCTCCAGCAGGGCGACTACCTCGGTGTCGTCTTCACGAACGGAGGCACGGCCCCGGCCGCGGCGATCATCCCGTACACGGAGGACGACTGGGCGAGGCTCACGCTGCCCGACGGGACGACGTGGCTGCGGGACGGGTCCGTGATCTACCGCCTGACCACGGCGGAGGCCCCCGCGGTGGGCGCGCGGCTGACGTTCGACGCCAGCCTGGCGGCGTTCCGCACGTACTCCTTCGAGTTCGGGACCCGGCTGTGAGCGGCGTCCGCCCGCGCGGGCCGGACGCAGGGTCGCCGGGCGGACACCGCGCCGACGCGGGGAGCGCCGGCACGGACTTCGGCCTTGTCGATTCGCTCATCGCCCGGAACCTGCGGCCGCAACTCGCCGAACTCGTGGGCATCCAGACCTGGCGAGGCGGCGACCGCACCGAGGAGCAGGTCGCCGCGAGCGTGGAGGAAGTCCGCGATCGGATCGCCGGATGGGCGGACGCGTACGCCCGGGAGCACCTCGAGAGGGTCTCCATCGTGCCCCTCTCCTGGAAGAGCGACGTGCAGAAGCCCGGGACCGGTGGGACCTACCAGGTGTTCGGCCTCCGCATCGGCAGCGGCACGAAGCGGCGCGTCTCCGTCATCTGCCACCTCGACACGGTCCCGCCGGGGAGCGCCGCCGGCTGGAACCCGTTCGTACTGAAGGAGGAGAGGCGCGCCTACGTGCGCGGGACGGACGAGGCCTTCTACGTGGGGCGCGGCGCCATCGACGACAAGGGGCCCGCCGTCGTCGCGCTGAACGCACTGCTGGCCGCGGCGACCTGGTTCGACCAACGGCCGGGAAATCCACTGGCGGACACGACCATCGAACTGCTTCTCGACACCTCCGAGGAGACGGACATGTCCTTCCCGCACTACCTGGAGGCAAATCCCGGTCTCAGGCCCACGCTGGGAGTCGTGTTCGACGCCATGTGGAGCGTCCGCGCCGAGAAGGGCATCGAACGTCCCGTGTTCAGCCTGCCCCTGCCCGCGGTGGCGGCTCCTCCGACGGACGGCCGCCTCCGCCTGCAGCGCCTGAGCACGTCCGACGGATCGTCGAACCAGATCGCGGACGCGGCGACCGCCGTCATCGGGGGCGACGCGAAGTCGCTGCACGCGCTGGCGCAGGTGGTCGCCTCGCTCTACGGGGACTGCCCGTTCGACGACCCGCACTACCGCCGCGCCGGGCTCACCGTCGACGGGAGCAGGATCGACGGGAACGGCGAACTCTCCCTCACCACGGTCGTGGCCGGCGCACAGCACGGCTCGGCTCCCGAGGAGAACCGCGCGGGCGGGGCCAACCCCCTGGTCTCCCTCGCCAACTTCATGGCGTACCTCGTGGAGGAAGGCCGCATCGTGGAGAACGAGCGCGCTCGCATGGCCCGGTTCATCGCGTGGGCCTGGGGCACGAAGGTGTTCGGCGAGCATCACCGGGACCTGCTCTACCGGTTCGACGGCGTCTTCGTCGAGGGGAACGGGACGACCTACGCCGTGACGAAGATCTCCGAGAGCGGCGGAGCCGACGGTCCTCCGGCCGTCGTGCTGGAGATCGACGTCCGCTACGCCATCCCGCACAACGCGCCCCAATGGGACGGCGAGTCCGAGGGCCTGCTGGGCGGCTCCAGCATCTTCGGCGTGTCCGGGGATCCGCGGCGCCCCGCCGTCTTCCCCGCGCTGCTGAGGCGATTCGAGGACTGGGCGGCCGCCCATCCGGCGCCGCAGAGGGCGGCGGCGGCGATTCCCGCGATCCGGCTCGTGACATCGACCGCCGACACACCGGACATCCGCATCCCGGACCGGAACGCGGCGTACCTCGCCGTCGCCCGGGCCTTCGAGCGGGTCACGGGTTCTCCCCCCGCTCCCCTCGCCATCGGAGGCGGGTCGGACGCGAAGGGCCAGCTCGAGCTGGTGGCCGCCGGCGCCCTCTTCACCCGATCCCTCGGGCCCCCCATCAACTTCCACGGCATCGACGAGGGCGCTCCCGTCGAGGATCTCAAGTCCGACGCCCGGGTCCTGTACCAGCTCTTCCTGGATCAGGCCGGTCCATGACGACGGACGGGCCGCCGCGTCGCGCGCCGCGATCCGCGGCGCGAACCCACGGCCTGACCCGATCCTCGCCATCGCCACCTGCCTGAACCCCCCGCGATCTGTCGCGAGTGCGTCGGGGTAGAATCCCACCGGCATCCCCCGGAAGGAGGTCCCCATGACGTTCCTGCTGGAACTCTGGCTGCCGATCCTCGTGTCGGCGGTGGTCGTGTTCGTCCTCAGTTCGATCATCCACATGGCCCTTCCGGTGCACAAGGGGGACTACGGGCGGATGCCCGCCGAGGAGGCCGTCCTCGACGCGATGCGGGCCGCGGGGGTCCCCCGTGGCACCTACGCGTTCCCCGCCTGCACCTCGATGAAGCAGATGGCGGAGCCGGAGACGATGGCCCGCTTCGCGCGGGGTCCCGTGGGCTTCCTGACGGTGCTCCCGAACGGTCCGCACGCCATCGGGAAGAGCCTGCTCCAGTGGTTCCTGCTGTCCGTCGCGGTCAGCGTGCTCTCCGCGTACGCGGCGCACCACGCGCTCCCCGCCGGCGCCGCCGCCTCCGCCGTGCTGCGGATCGCGGGAACGGTGGCCATCGCCGGCTACGCGCTGGGAAGCGTCCAGGACTCCATCTGGAAGGGCGTGCCCTGGCGCATCACGGCGAAGTTCGTCGTGGACGGGATCGTCTACGGCCTCGCCACGGGCGCGACGTTCGCGTGGATGTGGCCGGGGACCGGCGGGTAGCGCCGCAAACCTGCGCGCGGCGGGCGCGTCGCGGAGCGCCACGGCGGACTCCAGCCCGTCGACGGACTCCTCGAGGAGGCCGCACGCGGGTAGGGGATCCCCGCTGCCGCCGGTGAGGTTGCGGAGGTTGGGAACCGGCGGCGGTGCCGCGGTAGGATGCCGCCCCCGCGCGGCGACCGTCGGACCCGGCGGGGACGCGCGGCATGAGATCCGGCGGCATGGATCCCGAGAAGGAGGTCGTCATGGCCAAGGGCCAGATGAACCCGGGGAAGACCAACAAGCCGAAGCTCTCCACGAAGGAGAAGCAGGCGAAGAAGGCGGCCAAGAAGGCGGCGAAGGGGAAGACGTAGCCCACCCCTTCGACGGGAACGCCGCGGCGGGGCGGCGCGGGACCGTGACAGCGGCGGCGGAGGTCGCCCCCCGGTGATGCTCCGCACGTTCCCGCCCATGGGGGTGTACGAGACCCTCTTCCGGTTCGCCGCGGCGACGGGGAAGTACATGGGCGAGCCGGGGACGCACCCGTGGGCCCAGGGCTTCCCGCTGACGACGCGGCTCCCGGGCGGGCCGCCGCTGCCGGATTCCGTCTCCTTCGGGGCCGCGGACCTCAAGTACCCGAAGGCCGACGGCGAACCGGCGCTCCGCGAGGCCATCGCCGCGTACTACCGCGAGTCCTACGGCGCGCGCGTCACCGCGGACCACGTGGCGGTCTTCGCCGGCGGCCGGCCCGCGCTCTTCGCCATCCTGGCGTTCCTGCTGCCGGGGACGACGGTGGCGGTGGAGGAGACGGAGTACACGCCCTACTGGGACGTGCTCCGCCTGCTGGATGTGCCCCATGCGCTCATCCCCAGCCGCGTGGAGAACCGGTTCCGCCCCGCGGCCGGCGACTACGACGTCCCGCCTCTCCCGGGGACCTCCCGCGTGCTGCTCCTGAAGAGCAACCCGTGCAACCCCACCGGCGTGGCCGTGACCGGGGCCGCGCTGGCGGATCTCGTCCGGAGGTTCTCCGCCGCCGGCCGCGGGGCGATCTTCGACGAGGCCTACGAGTTCTACCTGGAGCCGGAGCCGGAGAGCGCGCTGCGGCACATCCCGGACATCGACGGCACGGACCTCTTCGTGGTGGGCGCCGCCACCAAGGGACTCCAGGTCCCCGGGCTGCGGATCGGGTGGTGCGTCGCGGCGAAGCGCCACATCGAGATCTTCCGCAACTACTCCTCCCTCGGCATGGGCGGCGTCTCGCGGCTGTCGCAGCGCTGCGCGACGGACCTGCTGGAACCGGCCCGGGTCCGGCAGGCGCGCGCCGCGGTGGGGGCGTTCTTCGGGTCGCAGCGGCGGCGCTACGCGGAGGGCCTCGCGTCCCTCGGCCTCGAACTCTTCACCGGGGAGGGCGGCTTCTACCACTGGGCGCGGCTGCCCGAGGGCGACACGGGGGACCTCCTCAACGAGCGCCTCTTCGCCCACGACGCCGGCATCCTCCCGGGCCGCCTCTGCGACATGGCGCGCCCCCCCGGCGGCGGCCCGAGCGCCCTCGACCGGATGTTCCGGTTCTCCTTCGGACCGCTCTCCCCGGAGTCCTTCGACGGGGACATGGAGATCCTCCGCCGCGTGATGTGAGGGGGACGGCTTGCCGGGGCCGCCACCGGTGCTACAATGTGCGCACGATGGTGACACAGGAGGTGCACCAGTGCTGAAGCGACTCGCCCGTCACGGAAACAGCCTCGCCCTGATCCTCGATCGCGGCGTTCTCGACCTCCTCGAGATCGACGCCGAGACTCCCCTCTCGATCACGACCGACGGGAAGTGCCTGATCGTGTCCCCGGTGCGGGACGAATCGAGCATCGAACGGTTCAACGAGGCGGTTCGCGAGGGCAATCGTCGCTACGGCCGAGCGCTGCGCGCACTCGCCGAGTGAGCCCGTGAGTCCCGAGTTCCTCGGGCTCGACCGCATCCTCGGGATTCACCGCGATCAGATCGGGCGATACGGCGGAAGCGAGGGCATTCGCGACCTGGGACTCCTCAAGTCCGCGATCGCGATGCCCGCCTCGGGGATGGGCGGCGCGTACCACCACACCGACCTCCCCGAGATGGCGGCCGCGTATCTCTTCCACATCGTCAAGGGCCACCCGTTCGTTGACGGGAACAAGCGTACGGGCGCGATGGCCGCGTTCGTCTTCCTGTGGATGAACGGGCGCGTGCTTCGCGCGTCCAATCCCGCGTTCGAGCGGTTCGTCATTTCGGTCGCGGAGGGGAGTGCCGGAAAGGCCGAGGTGGCGGCCTTCCTGCGGAAGCACTGCAAGGAGCGCTGACGGAGCAGGAGCGGAGTTCGCCGCCCGGTGGTGGGCAGGCGCGCGACCCCGCGCTGGCCTCGCCTTGACGCCACCGCGAGTTCGCGTAGTCTCGCGGAATGGCGACGCTGCGGAGGGGAGCGACTGCGTGCGGGCGCGCGTTCGCCCTGGCCGCCGCCCTCGGGTTGGCAGTGCCCCTGGCGCCGCCCGCGGCCGCCGCGTCGACCACGGAGACCCCCCTCGAGAAGGGCCGCGCGCGGCTCGACGCGCTGGGGGCGCTGCTCCGGCGGGAGAGCGCCTCCGACGGCGAGGTGGTCGCGGCGGTGGCGGCGGTGCGCGAGTCCTACACCGCCGTCCTCGGCGGCGGCCGTCCGCCGGCGGATCCCTCCGGACGGGAGGAGGAGCAGTTCGCCCGCGCCGTGGAGACCGCGCTCCTCCGCTTGGTGGGAATGCCGCAGCGGGATCGCCGGGCGAAGGAGGACGACCGCCATGGCGTCCGCGTCGCCGCGGTCCGCGCCCTGGGCTGGGCGCGCCCCTCCGTGGCCCCGGCCCTGCGGCAGGTGCTCGCGGACCAGGTCTACCGGGAGCGGGACCTGGCGCCCTTCCCGTCCTTCCACGACGAGGCGTTCGACACGATCCTCCGGCTGGACCGGGAGGGCTCCTGGGAGTGGATGCTGGTCGAGGCGGTGAACTGCGACAACCAGCCCGCGTCCGTGGCGCGGAACCTCGCGGCGCTGGACGCCCTGCGCGGAGTCCCGGCGCCCACGGCGAAGATGCGCATCGCCGGGGTGCGGAGGCTGGTGGCCATCTTCCAGGCGCCGGACGCGTTCTGGAACGACTGGTACGAGGAGATCACCGGTTCGCGCGCCTCGCAGTACCGGAAGCTCACGAAGTGGGCCTACGGCCAGTTCTGGCTGGACATCCGGGATGCCGTGATCGAGACGCTGCGCCGCCTCGCCACGGACCCGATCACCGGCGCGCCCCCGCTCGACCCGGACGACGGAACGGAGATGTTCGTCGTCCGCCGCTACATCACGTGGCAGGCCCGCAACCGGCCGCAGCCCGTGGCGCCGTGGGTGGATCCTCCGCCCGGCGCGCCCCCGGTCGCCTTCCCCCCGCGACCGAAGGTCTCTCCCATCGAGACGATGTTCGGGATCCCGTGGGAGCGCTGGTGGCGGGAGAACCGCCGGCTCGAGACCCCTCCCGGCTACGCGACGGAGGCGGGGTTCGACCGGGAGGCCCACCGGACGGCGGCGTTGCCCGCGATCCTCGCCCCCTTCCTCGACGACGCCGATCCCGTCGTGCGCGCCGCCGCCGCGGTGCAACTGGGCCGCACCGGCGCGGAGGGGGCCGGGACGCGGCTCCAGGGGTTGCTCGCGCCGGACCAGGCGCCCGTCGTGCGCGGGGGCGCCGCGCTGGGGCTCCTCGTGCTCGGGGATCCCACCCGGCGGGACCTCCTCCGCGCCCTCGCGTCGGAGCCGGCGGAGCCGCTCCGCGTGCGCGGCGCCGCGATCCTCGCCCTCGGGTCCATCGGCGACCGTGCCCACGTGCGCGCCACCTTCCTCGAGACGAGGGAGCCGGTCCCCGACGACCTCCGGGCCTGCGCGGTGGCGGCGCTGGGGCTCTCCGCGGACCCCGCCGACGCGGAACTGCTCGCCGCCCTCCTCCTCGACCGCTCCGCGCCCGACGGGGTGCGCGGGCAGGTGGGCACCGCGCTGCTGCGCATGCGCGCCCCGGCGGCCGGCGACGCCCTCATGGCCGTCCTCGCGAAGGCGGGCACGGGGAAGGAGCCTCACGCGCCGGAGGTCGCCGCGGCGCTGGCGTGGGTGGGCTGCGTCGCCGCGGACGACCGCAGGGGGTGGGTGAGCCTCGGGGCCCTGTTCTCGCGGTACGACGACCGGTTCGGCGGCACGCGCAACGCGCTGCTCGCGGGCCTGGGAAGGGTGCAGTCCCCGCACGCGGGCCGGTTCCTCGCCACGCAGTACGCGGCGTGTCGCGCCGACTTCCGCCGCCCCGCGGAGGTCGGGTTCCACCTGCTGGCGCTGGGGCACCAGGGGACCGAGGGGGCGCGCACGATCCTGCGGGAGGGGCTCGCCGCACTCGCCCACGAGCGGGATCTCGGCGCGTGCGCGCTGGCGCTGGCCCTCCACGGCGATCGCGAGTCCGCGCCGGCGATCCTCGCGCTGCTGGAGCGCAGCGAGCGGTACTGCGTGGCGCCGGCGATGCTCGCCCTCGGCATGCTGGGCCACCGGGAGGCGGTGGCGCCGATCCGGGACCGCCTCGCGCGACGCAGGGACGTGGCGGCGCTGGAGAACGGGGGGCTGGCACTGGCTCTCCTCCTCGGTCCCGGCGCTCTGGCGGACCTGACGGCGCTCTGGGATCGCGCCCGGGAATGGGAACTCCTGGACGGACTCGCGGAGGCCTTCCGGGTGGCCGCCGCGCCGGACGCCGTGGAGTGGCTCCGGGCGCGGGCGGCGGACCCGGGGCGGCCGTCCATGGAGCGCGCCGCCGCCCTCTCGGCGCTCGGGCGGATGGGGCAGGACGCGGAGGGCACCGTCCTCGACCGCCTGGCGCGGGACTACAACCCGTTCACGGGGGCCACCACGCTGGACGGCATCGCCCGCCACCGGGATCTCGCGCCGCTGCGCACGACGGATCGGTAGACCCCGACCCGGCGCGTTGCAGCGGTGGCGCGCCGACGTCAATCCCCCGGTGAGACTCCCCGCCCCGATCCTCCCGCTCGCCCTGCCGCTCCTGATCGCGCTGGCAGCACCCGACGCCTTGGCGCAGTCCTGCGGCGGTTGCGCCACGCCGCCGACTCCCGGCGGGGGTGCGCAGCGGGACTGGCTGGAGGAGGGGGCGTGGTCGGTGCGGCTGAGCGCGGAACACGAGGTCCGGGACCGGACGTTCCGGGGCCGCGATCGCGTCGTGAACGACTTCGACGAGACGCTGCGGATCGAGCGCGCCAACCTGGAACTGCGCTACGGGCTCACGCGGGACTGGACCCTCGGGCTGGTCCTCTCCGAGATGCGGTACTCCTACCGCCTGAAGCCCCCCGGCGGCCGTCGCGCCGAGTTCGTCGCGCGGGGCCCCGGGGACACGATCCTGCGGGCGGGGCGGCTGGTGACTCCCGGTGGCGGGGAGGAGGACGAGGGGCCGTCGCCGGAGGACGTCGTGGACCGCTTCGGCGAGATCCGCCTGGGCCGGCCGGCGGCGTTCCGGTCGCGAGCGCTGGAGCGGCCCTCGCTCTCGGGCTGGCTGGGCGTCTCGCTCCCGACGGGGGAGATCGCCCGGCCGAATCCGGGAATCGTGACGCGGGACTTCTCCGTGTCGAACCTGCAGACGGGGACCGGCACGTTCGACCCGCTGGCGCAGGTGCGCTTCGACCTCCCCCGCGGCGAGTGGCGCCTGTTCGCGGTCGGGGGGGCGAGCGTTCCCCTCTACGAGAACCGCCACCGCTACCGCACCGGGTGGACGGCGGTGGCGGGAGTGGGCGCGGAGCGGGACATCGCCGCCGGACTCCGGGCGAGCCTGACGGTGACGTTCCAGCGCGTCGCCGGGGACCGGTTCCGCGGCGATGGCGTCGGCGTGGGCGGCGGGAAGTGGATCCACGTGGCGCCGTCCCTCGCATGGGCGGTCTCCGACCGCGTCACGGTGGACGTCGGCGTGCGCCTCCCCGCCTTCCGCGACGCGGACACCAAGATCGTGGACTCCCGGGCCGCGTTCCTCCTCGGCGTCACGGTCCGGTTCTGACCCGTGCCCGCGATCCCGAAATCCCGGCGGGACCGCGGGCGGGCGCTACAACGGACCGGTCCCCATGAACCTCGACGCCCTCTCCGTCGCCGCCGTCTTCGTCGCCGCCGCGGAAGCGGCGGTGGGGGTGGTGGCGATGGCGGCGGGGATCGCGGAGGCGCGTCGCCCCGCCGGCGACGGGGCGACGCGGCGGCGGCCCCTGCTGGCGCTGGCGGCGGGCACGCTCGTCGTCCTCGCCGCCGCGGCGTTCCCGCTCCTCTACCTCCTGCAGGCGGACCTGGTGCCCCGGTGGCCCGGGGTGATCTGCATCGAGGGGGTCCGCCGCATCGGGGCGGGCACCGCCGGGCCCGCCCGCCTGCTCCCCGGCCTGCTGGAGGCGCTGGACTGGACGCGGCTCGCGCTCGTGTTCGCGTCGGGAGCGTGGGTCGTGCTCCACCGCCTGGCGGGGGCGGGGGCCGGCGGTGCGCGCCGTGCGGCGCTGGCGGCGGCGGCGCTGGGACTGCTGGCGGTGGCCGACGGCGGCCTGACGGGCGCCTACATCCTCGTGCCGAAGGAGGAGATCCCGGCGGCCACGGGTTGCTGCACCTCGGGCTCGCGCGCCGCGGACCGGGAGACCGGCCTCTCCGCCGGCGGTCCCCGGGAGGGCCGCTCCGACCGGGTGCTCGCGCTCGGGTACCTCGCGGCGGCGGGGGCGATGGGCGCCGGCGCCGGCCTGGCGCGGCGGAGGAGGGGTCCCGTGGTGCCCGTGCTGCTGGCGCTGGGCGCGGCCGGATCGCTCCCGCTGGCGGGGCGGTTCCTCGTGGACGTGGCCTCCCCGGTGGCGCTCGGCCTCCCGTACCACCACTGCGCGTGGTGCGCCTTCGCCGGGGCGCCGGAGACCGTCGCGGGCGCGCTGCTCCACCTGGGCGCGGTCTTCGCGGCGGGCTGGGCGGCGCTGGCGTCGCTCGCGGGCGGCGGCACGGAGGCGACCGCCCTCCGGGGGCGGTTGCTCGGCGCCGCGGGGTTCGGGTTCCTCGCGGCGGGGGCGATGGCGGGGGCCATCGTGCTCGGCTCGTGAAGGGGCGCGCGCTCCGGACGGCGCTCTTCCTCGGGGGCATCGCCCTCGCCGCGGCGCTGCCCGGCATCGGTCGCGCGGTGCGCGCGCGGGGGGCGGAGAGGTGCGCGCTGGACGGCGTGCTGGCGGCAGGACCGTCGCTGGTGCGCGTCATCGCCGGGGACGGGAGCGGCCGCGCGTTCTGCTGCGTGGAGTGCGCCCGGACGTGGCTGGCGCGCGCGGGGGCCGACGTGGAGCGCGTCCAGGTCACCGACGAAGCGACGGGCGGAGAGGTCGCCGCCGACGAGGCGTGGTTCGTGGAGAGCCGGGTCCCCGTGGCGGGCAGGGCCGGTTCGTTCGTGCACGCGTTCTCGACGGAGGCGGCGGCGCGCCGCCACGCGGAGGAGTACGGCGGCCGGGTGCTCGCCGGCCCGTGGCGGCCCTTCGCGTTCGACGGCCGATGACGGAACTCCATGTGCAAAGGGTCGCGAGCCGGGGGAACCCGGGAACTTCCTGTGCCCTGCCCGTGGGAGCGGATAGGCATGGTCCCGCACGTGGGAAAGCGTGGCAGGCGGGGGACGTCGGAGACGACCCCATGCCCAGCGCTGCCCCTCCGTCCCCGCCGCGCGCCGCCGCGCTGGCGCTCGCCGCCCTCCTGGGGCTGATCCCGACGCTGGCCGCCTGCGGCGGAGGGGACGGGGACGCCGCGAAGCCCGCGCCCCCGGCCGGGGGCGGCCAGTCGAACGCGCCCGCTCCCGCTCCCGCCCCCGTGCCGGCACCCCCGCCGGCGCGGCCCGGCCAGTGGTTCGAGGAGTGCGCCGAGACCCGCGGCCTCCGCTTCATGAACCGGTTCCTGGAACCGGAGCAGGGCGCCAACTTCAAGATCAACCTCTACGACCACGGCACGGGGACCATCGTCGCCGACTTCGACGGGGACGGCGACGACGACGTCTACCTGCTGGGGCAGCTGGGCGGGAACGGGATGTTCCGCAACGACGGGGGCCGCTTCACGGACGTCACGAAGGAGTCCGGCACGGGCCTCGCCGATCGCATCTCCGTGGGCGGCGCCGCCGCCGACATCGACGGGGACGGCGACCGCGACCTCTTCGTCACCACGACGAGGGGAGGCAACTGCCTGTTCGTGAACGAGGGGGGCTGGAAGTTCGTCGACCTGACGAAGGAGTCGGGTCTCCACCTCGTGATGGAGTCCATGGCGGCGGCGTTCTTCGACGCCGACGGCGACGCGGACCTGGATCTCCTGCTGACGAACACGGCGCGCTGGACGCTGGAGTCCTACGACCGCGAACTCAAGTACTACCAGGGCAAGGGATCGCTGGGTGAACTCATCCGTTCGGAGCGCGAGTTCGACGTCTTCTACCTCAACGACGGGAAGGGCCGCTTCACGGACGCCACCGAGTCGTCGGGGCTCAAGGGGAAGGGCTGGGGCGGGGACATCGCCGTCTTCGACATGGAGGGGGACGGGGACCTCGACGTCTACGTCTGCAACATGTTCGGCTCCTCCACGCTCTACGCGAACGACGGCAAGGCGAAGTTCACGGACGTGACGAAGAAGGCCCTGGGGAAGACCTCCTGGGGCGCCGTGGGCGTGCGGGCGTTCGACTACGACGGCGACGGCCTCATCGACATCTTCGTGTCGGACATGCACTCCGACATGTGGATCCCCTTCAACCTCGACCCCGCGCAGGTCGAGGAGGCGAAGAAGTACGCGTCCTTCTTCCAGCGCTCCATCGAGATCGGCGCCCAGAACCCCGAGGCCAACCGGCAGTTCGAACTGGAGGCCAACATCCGCCCCGACGAGGTCCTCTTCGGCAACTGCCTCCACCGCAACCGCGGCGACGGCACGTTCGAGGAGGTGTCCGGGAAGGCCAACTCCGAGACGTTCTGGCCGTGGGGCTGCACGGAGGGGGACTTCGACGGCGACGGCTGGCAGGACGTGTACATCCCGTCGGGGATGGGCTACCCGCTCTTCTACTGGCGCTCGCCGCTCCTGCGCAACCGGGGGGACGGCACGTTCGAGGACGTCTCCCGCGTCGCCGGCACGGAGCCGCCGCCGGGCGGGGAGCAGATGTCCATCGAGTTCAAGGGCAAGAAGGCGGTGCGGAGTTCCCGCAGCGCCGCCACGGGGGACTTCGACGGCGACGGCCGGCTCGACCTCGTCGTGAACAACTTCAACGAGCGCGCCTACCTCTACCGCAACGTCGCGCCCGCGGGCCGGTGGTGCGCGTTCCGCCTCACGGGCACGAAGAGCAACCGCGACGCCATCGGCGCCCTGATCAAGGTCACCGCGGGTGGTCGCACGCGGGTGCGGCAGGTGCAGGCCTCGGGCGGGTACCTCTCCCAGTGCTCGAACACGGTCCACTTCGGGCTCGGCAAGGCCGCCGCCATCGAGCGGGTCGAGATCCGGTGGCCGGGCGGCAGGGTCCAGGTCCTGGACGGCGCGAAGATCGACGCGGTGAACGCGGTCACGGAGCCGGCGGAGTGAGCGTCCGTCCCCGCGGCGGCGCGGGGGTGGCGGGCGGCGGCCCCGGGGACCGGGCGCCGGAGCGGCTGGCGGCCGCCGTGGCGATCCTCGTCGTCGGCGCCGCGGCCGTCGTGGCCTGGAACCCTTCCCCGGCGGCGGACCCGGCGGCGGCGGCGTTCCATCGCCTCGTCTCCGCGCCCGGCGGCGGCCCCGCCCTCTCCCTCGTCCCCTGCGCGGCGGCGTTCGAGGGCGCGACCGACTCCCCGTGCGAGGCCGCCTTCGATCCCCTCCCCGGCGGCCGCGCGTTCTGTCCCCATCACGGCGGGGTCGCGTACCGAGGCCGCTAGCGCTACGCTGGCCCGATGCGCGGACTCCTCGGCCTGGCGCGGAGCGGCGTCTCCGCCGTGCTCCTGCACCGGGCGCGGAGCCTGGCGACGGTGGCGTGCGTGGTGGCCCTGCTCCTCCCGCTCCTGGCGGGGCTGGCGGTCTTCGAGGGGCTCCGGGATCAGGCCGCCGACGGAGCCCGGTTCGGAGCCGACCTCGTGGTCACGGGCCGACGCTACGGGCGACCGGCCCCCCTCCCCGCGTCCGCCGCCGACGTCCTCCGCGCGATCCCCGGGGTGGCCTCCGTGGAGGCGCGCATCGTCGGCTCCGTGGCGCTGGGGTCCGCGGGCGAGCCGGCCGTGGTGGTGGGAGTCGACGCCGCCGGCCTCCCCGACGGCGCGCGCTGCGTGGAGGGGCGCCTGTTCGCCGCCGACGGCGGGAACGAACTCGTCGTCGGGTCCCGCCTCGCGCGCCGGCTGGGGCTGGGCCCGGGCGCGGCGATCCCGCCCTTCTACCGGAGCCGGGAGGGGGAGCGCGTCTCCACCGTCGTCGGCGTGTTCCGTTCCGACCTCCCCGTCTGGGAGGCGAACCTCGTCTTCACGTCGCTGGAGACGGCGCGGCGCATCTTCGACGAGCGGGAGACGGTGACCGACCTCCTCGTCACCTGCGACCCCGGGTACGCGGACGAGGTGCGGCGGCGGATTGCGCGCCTCCCGTCGCTGGCGGCTACGGGGGACGGGGCACCGCTTTTCCCCCGCGTCCTCTCCCGCGCCGACCGCGCCGCACTGCTCGCCGGTCAGACCGCGTCGGGCACGGGGATCTTCGGCGTCCACTGGCTGCTGCTGCTGGCCGCCGGCGTGCCCCTCGTCATCGTCACCTCCGGCGCCGGGCTGCGCGACCGGCGGCGGGAGACGGGCGTGCTCAAGATGCTCGGCTGGGGCACCGACGAGGTGCTCGTCCGCGTGTTCGTGGAGAGCCTCGTGCTGGCGGCGGCGGCGGCGTCCGCCGCGGTCCTGCTGGCCGCGCTGTGGCTCGGTCCCCTGGGGGCCCGCGGACTCGCCGCGGCGCTCCTCCCCGGCGCCGACGCGGACCCCGCGTTCGCCGTCCCGTGGCGCCTCGCGCCGGCGCCCGTCGCCGTCGCCTCGGCGCTGGCCCTCGCGCTCGTCCTCCTCGGCACGCTGCCGTCCAACTGGCGGGCCGCCGCGGCGGAGCCCATGGAGTCGATGCGGTGACGCCCGCCCTCGAGGCGCGCGCCGTGTCGAAGCGGTTCCGCTCCGGATCCGGCGCCGAGGTGCTCGCGGTGGGCGAGGTCGACGCCGTGGTCCCCGTCGGCGGATTCGTGCTGCTCTGCGGACCCTCGGGAAGCGGGAAGACGACGCTGCTGGCGCTCCTCGGCACGCTGGAGCGGCCCGCCGCGGGCGCGGTGCTCGTGGAGGGGGTCGACGCCGCCTCCCTCTCCGAGGCGGCGCGCTCGAGGCTGCGCCGCCGCTTCGGGTTCGCGTTCCCCGGCGGGCCCATGCTCCCGCGCCTGCCCCTGTGGGAGAACCTGACCCTGGGGCTCGTGCCCCGCGGCGCGTCCGTCGCGGCGCGGCGGGAGGAGGGGCGCGCCGCGCTCGCCCGCGTCGGCCTCGAGGAGAGACTCCGGGCCGCCCCGGAGGAACTGAGCACCGGGGAACTCCAGCGCGCCGTCCTCGCCCGCGCCCTCGTCGGCGCGCCCGCGATCCTCGTCGTGGACGAGCCCCTCGCGAACCTCGACGGCGCATCGGCGCGCCTCGTCGTCGCCGCGCTGGAGGAGTTCCACCGCGCCGGCGGGACCGCCGTGGTGGCGTCCCACGACGAGCAGGCGTTCCCCTTCGCGACGGAGCGCATCCGGCTGGCGGGGGGACGACGCGTCGTCAGATCGGCCTGAACTCCCAGCCCCGGTCCTCGTGGACGAGGACCAGGTGGTTCGGCGGCACCGAGGTCCAGACGGAGTCGTTGCTGAGGGGCTCCGACGCGACGACGACGGCGCCGCGACGCTTCCCGCCCGCCGGCTCCAGGCGCGCGCGGCCGCCCTCGCACACGTAGCGGTCCCCCTCGTGCACGTAGAGCGATGACGCGTTCTCCGGGTCGTGGCTGATGTAGCGCGACACGATCCCGCGGGTCCCGTCGGTGACGGCGAGGTTGAGCACGGAGGGGTCCGTCACGCCCGCCTCGGCCCGCATCTCCTCCACGTCCCTGATGGCGGCGCGGAGGGCCGCCTCCATCGCCGCCAGCGGGGAGAGGCCGTTGCCCGCGACCTCCCGGTGGCGATCCAGGAAGAGCGCGAAGATGTGCTCCGTGTCCGTGGAGCCGTGGATGGTGTCGAACGCCTCCTGCGACAGTCGCGCCAGGAGGGCGCGCCGGATGAGCCGGAACCCGCCGACGCTGCCGTTGTGGACGAAGGCGAAGGGGCCCGCGTGGAACGGGTGGCAGTTGACCTGCTGCACGGGCATGCCCGGCGTGGCGGCGCGGACGTGGGACAGGAGGCACGTGGTGCGCGTGACGCGCGCCAGTTGCAGCAGGTTCAGGTTGTTCCAGGCGGGAGTGATGTCGCGGAACACCGCCGGGTCGGGGACCCCGGGCACGTACCAGGCGATTCCGAACCCGTCGCCGTTCAGCGGATCGTCCCGCTGGAGGCAGTGGAACGACTGGTGGACGATGGAGTTCGTCGGCTCCGTGAGGAGCGAGCCGATGGTCACCTCGGATCCGAGGTAGAGCGCGAACCGGCACATGGCCACCCCCCGCGGCCCGTGGCGCCCTCGCCGCGGCGGCCGCGGGGGGATCCTATCCCACGACCCTTCAGCGGACGACGACCTCGATCATTGGAGTTCGACGGATCGGCACCCGAGGGATTCTCGCTGGACCGACGCGAGGTCGTGATGGCGCCACCACGCCTCGCTCGTT
>CAZSIX010000013.1:0-82099 GCA_964607145.1 uncultured Planctomycetota bacterium
CGCCGCCCGCGCCCGCCCGCGCGCCGGCCCCGCCTCCCGCCGTGCGCTACGTCGACGGCCCCATCGCGGCGGGCGATCTCGGCGGCGGCACGGCGCCGGCGGCGACTTCCCAGTCAGGCGAGGGGACGGGCCCGGCGGCGCCTTCCCCCGGACGGATCCGTCCCATCGCGCCGGTGGATCTGCCCATCACGGGCGCGTACAACGTCGCCGCCCTCGGGCTCGCCCCCATCGGCGAGTCCACGCGCGCCATGGCCGCCGCCGCCGAGGCCAATGCGCACGGGGGTGCCCCGTCGCGCGGCCAGGGCAGGACCGACCGGCGCGCCGCGGACAAGGTCGGACGCAACGACACCTGTCCCTGCGGGAGCGGGAAGAAGTACAAGAAGTGCCACGGGCGGGGGTGATCCCCTGCGGCGCGGCGACGACGGGGAGGCGGGAAGCGGCGCGTCCCCGGGGGCGGCGTACCCGGCGGTCGCGGGGCGGTCGCTGGTGCCGGTCCGGGCGCTCCAGGTCCTGTACGACCTCTTCTACCTCGTCACGCTGATCCTCGGCGCACCGGTCGTCGTCTACAAGATGTGCACCAGCCCCCGCTGGCGGGCCGGTCTCGTCGAGCGACTCGGCCTGGTTCCCCGGCGGGAGGGGGGGCGGCCCTGCCTCTGGATCCACGGCGTCTCCGTGGGGGAGGTGCTCGCCGCCAAGACCCTCGTCGCGCTGATCCGCGAGGAGATGCCCGACTGGGAGGTGGTCCTCTCGACGACCACCCGGACGGGCCACGAGGTCGCCACGCGGCACTATCCCGGGCACCTCATCTTCTACTACCCGCTGGACTTCTCCGTCGCCGCGGAGCGGGTGCTGCGGCGCGTGAGGCCCGACGCCGTGCTCCTGCTGGAACTGGAGATCTGGCCGAACTTCCTGCTCTCCACGAGCCGCCGCGGCGTGCCCGTGTTCCTCGTCAACGGGCGGATCTCGGAGCGCTCCCTGCGCGGCTACCGGATTCTCCAGCGGTTCATCCCGGAGCCCATGGATCGCATCCAGCTGTACTCCGTCCAGACGCCGGCGTACCGCGATCGCTTCCTCGCCCTGGGGGTCCCCGACGAGCGGCTTTTCGTGACCGGCACCATGAAGTTCGATACGGTTGTGACCGAGGGCGCCGAGGACCTCCGGAAGTCGCTCTCCGGGACGTTCGGCTTCGGCCCCGGCGACTGGGTGTTCATCGCCGGGAGCACCCACGAGGGCGAGGAGACTGCGGTCCTCGAAGCGTTCCGGGGCGTGGCCGGGGCCGACCCTTCGGCGCGGCTCGTCGTCGCGCCGCGCCACCTGGAGCGGCTGGGCGTCGTGGAGGCCGCGGTCCGGGCCGCCGGCATGGTTCCGGTGCGTCGGTCCCGGCTCCCTTCCGACGGTCGCGCCTCCGCGGGACGGACGGTGGTCGTGCTGGACACGATGGGGGAACTGGCCTCCGTCTACGCGCTGGCGGACCTGGTGTTCGTCGGGGGGAGTCTCGTGCCCCACGGCGGGCAGAACGTGATGGAGCCGGCGGGATTCGGGAAGCCGGTGCTCTCCGGACCCCATTCCTGGAACTTCGACGAGGTCGTGGAGGTGCTCCAGTCCTCGGGCGGACTGGAGGTCGTGCCCGACGCGGCGGCGCTCGCCGCGGCGGTGAAGCGCCTGCACGCCGATCGCGCCGAGGCGCGGCGGCGGGGGGGCGAGGCCCGGGCCGCGGTGCTCCGCCACAAGGGCGCGACACGGCGGATCCTGGACCTTGTGCGCGAGCGCCTGGCCGGCGCCCGCTGACGGCGGGAGGGGGAAGCATGGCGGGGCGGTCGCTGTTCACGTCGGAGTGCGTCGGACCGGGCCATCCCGACAAGGTCGCGGACCAGGTCTCCGACGCCGTCCTGGACGCCATCCTCGAGCAGGATCCCCGTGGCCGCGTCGCCTGCGAGACCCTGGTGACCACGGACCTCGCCATCCTCGCCGGGGAGGTCACCTTCCGCGGCGCCGTCGACTACGAACGCGTGGTGCGCGACACGATCCGCGCCATCGGGTACGACAATCCCGCCCTCCTCTTCAGCGCCGACACCTGCGCGGTGCAGGTCCACCTCCACGCGCAGTCGCCGGACATCGCCATGGGCGTCGACGCCCGCGAGGGCGAGAAGGCGCTGGGCGCCGGGGACCAGGGCCTCATGTTCGGGTACGCCTGCGACGAGACCGACGCGCTGATGCCGGCGGCCGCGTGGTGGGCGCGGCTGCTGGTGCGGCGCCTCGTCGACCTCCGGGTCGCGGGGACGCTCCCCTGGCTCCGGCCCGATGCCAAGACGCAGGTCACCGTGGAGTACCGCGGCGATCGCCCCGCGCGCGTCGACACCGTCGTCGTCTCGACCCAGCACGACGAGTCGGTCGACCTGAAGACGGTGCGCCGGGAGGTGCTCCGGCGCGTGGTGCGGCCCGTGTTCCCCTCCGGCATGCTGGACGGCGACACGGTCTTCCACGTCAATCCGACGGGGCGGTTCGTCATCGGCGGCCCCCACGGCGACTCCGGCCTCACGGGCCGGAAGATCATCGTGGACACCTACGGCGGGATGGGCCGGCACGGGGGCGGCGCCTTCTCGGGCAAGGACCCGACGAAGGTGGACCGCAGCGCCGCCTGCGCCGCGCGGTGGGTGGCGAAGACCGTGGTCGCCGCCCGTCTGGCCCGGCGCTGCGAGGTGCAACTCGCCTACGCCATCGGCGTGAGCCAGCCGGTGAGCGTTCGCGTGGACACGTTCGGGACCTCGCGGGTGCCGGAGACGGCCATCGTGAAGGCCGTACGGGCCTGCTTCGACCTCTCGCCCCAGGGGATGATCGACGCGCTCGATCTGCGCCGGCCCATCTACGGCGGACTCGCGCGGGAGGGGCACTTCGGGCTCACGGGCGGCGGTCGCACGTGGGAACTCACGGACCGGGCGGACGAACTGCGGCGCCGGGCCGCGCCGGCGCGTCGCCGGCGGCGGGCGCCGGCGCGGGCGGGCTAGCCCGCCGCGCCGCCGGGGTCCGCGTTCCGCGGAACTCCCGGCACCGGTCCCACGACGACACGACAGCGGGAGGACTCCCATGGCGAAGGGCGCGAAGCGGAAGGGCGGCGGGACGGCGGGTGACGTGACGGATCCCGGGCTGGCGGACGCGGGGAAGGCGCGCATCGAGTGGGCGGAGCGGGACATGCCGGTCCTGCGCGAGATCCGGGCCCGGTTCGCGAAGAGCCGGCCGCTCCGCGGCCTGCGCATGGGCGCGTGCATGCACGTCACCACGGAGACCGCCAATCTCATGCGCACGCTGACCGCCGGCGGCGCGAGCGTGGCGCTCTGCGCCAGCAACCCGCTGTCGACGCAGGACGAGGTCGCCGCCGCGCTGGGGACGCACTACGGCGTGTCCGTGTTCGCGCGGCGTGGGGAGGACACGGCGACGTTCTACGCCCACCTGAACGCAGTCCTCGATACGGCGCCCGCGATCACGTTCGACGACGGCGCCGACCTCGTCTCCACCATCCACAAGTCCCGCACCGATCTCATCGACGGGATCCTGGCGAGCCTGGAGGAGACCACCACCGGCGTCATCCGCCTGCGGGCCATGGCCGCCGACGGCGCGCTCCGCATCCCCGTCATCGCGGTCAACGACGCCGACACGAAGCACCTCTTCGACAACCGCTACGGGACGGGCCAGTCGACCCTGGACGGGATCGTCCGCGCGACCAACACCCTCATCGCCGGCCGCACCGTCGTCGTGGCCGGCTACGGGTGGTGCGGCCGGGGCTTCGCCATGCGGGCCCGCGGCATGGGCGCCCACGTCATCGTCACGGAGATCGACCCCGTCAAGGCCATCGAGGCGGTCATGGACGGGTTCCAGGTCATGCCCATGGCGAAGGCCGCGCGCCTGGGCGACATCTTCTGCACGCTCACGGGGGACATCCACGTGCTCCGGCCGGAACACTTCCGCGTCATGAAGGACGGGGCGATCCTCTGCAATTCGGGCCACTTCGACGTGGAGATCGACCTCGCCGGCCTGGAGAAGATGGCGAAGTCCGTGCGGCGCAACCTCCGCCCGCTGGTGGACGGGTTCCTCCTCCCCAACGGCCGAACTCTCCACGTGCTGGCCCAGGGCCGCCTCGTCAATCTCGCCTGCGCGGAGGGGCATCCCGCCAGCGTGATGGACATGTCCTTCGCCGCGCAGGCGCTGGCCGCCGAGTGGGCGGCGAAGTCCCGCGGAACGCTCGGCGCCGGCGTCCACGACGTGCCCGCGGAGATCGATCGCACCGTGGCCACGCTCAAGCTCCGCACCATGGGGGTCCGCATCGACCGCCTCACCCCCGAGCAGGTGAAGTACCTGGCCTCCTGGCAGGAGGGAACGTAGGGCTGGGGGGACCGGCCCGCGGGGCCCCCGTTCCCCGCTTGCGGGCGCGGCGGCCGATGATACGATTCCGCCGTACGCCGGTGGCTCCGAGGGGGCCGGCGCGGTCAGTCCCGGGGTCCCTGTTCACCGGTCAGCCGGTGGAGGAGGAGCGGATGTCCCAGACGGTGCGGCGCAGGTCGGAAGGCGGGTTCACGCTGGTGGAGATCCTGGTGGTGATCACCATCATCGCGGCCCTCATCAGTCTCGTGGCGGCCATCATCCCGCAGGCCACGGCGGGCAAGCGCAAGACCCAGTGCGCCAACAACCTGCGTCAGATCGGCGGCATGCTCGTCCAGCGCAGCGCCGGGAAGGGACTGGGGAGCCGCGGCGGGGCCGCCATGCTCCTCCAGACCTACAAACTGGGCCTCATCCGCAAGGGGGACGAGTCGGTGTTCATCTGCCCCGGCGACCCCCGGCAGCAGAACCTCGCCGACCCGGACATCCTGAAGCGGTTCGCCTCCGTGGACCTGGACAACATCGACCCGGAGATCTGCTCCTACGCCGGGCGCAACCGCAAGGCCTTCCCCCTGAAGCTCGACTCCCGCGAGAAGGAGCCCTGGGCCGTGGACTGCAACGGGCCCGACGGCCGCACCAGCCACCATGCGGACGGCGTCAACTGCCTCTACGACGACGGCTCCGTCCGGTTCCTCGACCGCGAGGACCTGGGCATCCTCAACCAGGAGGAGGAGATCGTCGTGGGGGAGGAGTCCTCCAACGAGACGCTCAAGAAGTTCACCGTACTCGGCAACTGACCGGTGGCGGCGGGGTCCGGGGAGACGCAATTCCCTTGACCCCGCCGCGGGCCGCGACCGATACTCGCGCCGGGCATTGACGTCCGGACCACCGGGAGGGATTCCATGCGCCGTTCCTGGCTCCTCGGCCTCGCCGCGACGACGGTCGTCGCCGCCGCCTCCATCGCCGCCGCCGACGTGGTCCGCTGGTCCCTCAAGTTGGAGCACGGCGCGCCGGAGTGGGTGCGCATCTCCGCCGGAACGGACGGCACGCGCGTCGCCTGGTACATGTCGTACTCCCTGTCCAACGCCTCCGGCGCCGCGCGCAAGCCGATGGTGCGCGTCGAACTGCGCACGGACACCGACAAGGTCTACGGCGACAACGGGGACGCCCGCGTGGTCGCGGCGGTGAAGAAGGCGACGGGCGACAAGTCGCTCGTCACGGCGTTCGACGTCGCCAGGGGCATCGGTGACGGCGACACGGTCAAGTGCGTGGCCTCCTTCGGCGAGGTCGACAACATGGCGCACGCCGCCGAACTCCGCGTGTACGGCCTGATGGACGCCATCGACACGGTCGCCGGCAAGAAGTACCGCGAGGTCCGGTACTGGCGCGTGAAGTACCAGCGGAAGGGCGACGAGTTCCGCCGCACCGAGGACAAGTGGAAGGCCGTCGAGAGCGGTTGGGTCGTGGAGAGCCGCGAGGAGCTCCCCGAGAAGGAGAAGTAGCCCCCGGCCCCCAGGCAGCCCCGTCTCAACGGGTTCGAACTCCCGGGCCCGGCCGCCCCGTGCGGCCGGGCCCGTTCGATTCCCGGGCTTCAGCCCGACCAGCCGCCGCCCCGCCGTGGGGGCGGGGAGACGGGGGCGCGGGCGAAGCGGAGGCAGCGGCGCCCGAACCGGAGTTCCACGCCCTCGATGAACGCCGGCGAGGGATCCACGTCCGCGCCGTCCAGGCGGAAGGTCGCGCGCACGTGCGGCGCCGGCTGGACCTCGACGGAGACGGGCAGCCGTCCCGGGTGGCGCCCGATGAGTTCCGCCAGCGCGCGGAAGGTGACGGCGCCATCGTCCGCCGGGGCCCCCAGCGTCACGGTCACGCCGGACGCGAGGCGGCCGAGCGCCTCCTCCGCAGGGATGACGGCGTCCACGCGCAGGGAGGGCTCGTCCCGGTCCGCCGCCAGCGTGGCCTCGAGGAACACCACGGCGTCGTTGCGGAGCAGGTCCTTCAGCCGCTCGTAGGCCTCGGAGAACGCCACGCAGTCCACGGTGCCGTCGAAGTCCTCCACGCGGAACCGCGCGTACTTGCGGTCCCGGTTGGGGCCGGACTTCGGGAACCGCGCCTGGACCGACCCCAGCATCCCGCCGATCCGCACCCGGGCTCCGGGCGGCAGGCCCCGCAGCGCCGCCGTGGAGTGCGTGGAGAGCGAACGGATCGTCTCCTCGTGGTGGGTGAGCGGGTGGCTCGAGATGTAGAAGCCCAGGGTCTCCCGCTCGAAGGCGAGCACCTGGTTCTCCGGCCAGTCGGCGACCTCCGGGAGTTCCGTCCCGGCGGGGGCTGGGGGAGGCGCCGCGGCGCCGGGTCCGCCGAAGAGCGACATCTGCCCCGCGCGGCGATCGGCCTGCGCGGCGCTGCCGAGGCGCATGGCGGCGTCGAGTCCCTCCAGGAGGCGGCTGCGGCGCCCGCCGCCGGTTCCCCGGGAGTCGCCGAGGAGGTCGTCCATGGCGCCCGCCTTCACGAGCGCCTCGATCGCCTGCCGGTTGACGAGGTGGAGATCGACGCCCTCGCAGAAGTCGGCCAGCGATCGGATCCTGCCGCCGGCGGCCGCCCTGGCCGCCTGGATGCACTGGACCGCCCGTTCCCCGACGCCGCGGATGCCCGCCAGCCCGAAGCGGATGGCGTCGCCCTCGGGGACGAAGCCGAGGTCGCTGTCGTTCACGCCCGGCGGCAGGAGCCGGATCCCGGCGCGGCGGCACTCGTCCAGCGCCACCACGAGCTTGTCCGTGTTGCCCATGTCGCACGAGAGGAGCGCCGCCATGAACTCGAGGGGGTGGTTCGCCTTCAGGAACGCCGTCTGGTAGGTGAGCACGGCGTACGCGGCGGTGTGGCTCTTGTTGAAGCAGTAGGAGGCGAAGGACTCCATCTGGGACCAGATGCGGTCGGCCTTGTCCCGCTCGCAGCCGCGATCGCTGGCCCCGTCCACGAACCGGTTCCGGAGCGCGGCCATGCGCTCCGGGTCCTTCTTGCCCATGGCCTTGCGCAGTTCGTCGGCCTCGTTCATGGAGAAGCCCGCCAGGACGTTGGCGATGCGCATCACCTGCTCCTGGTACACGAACGTCCCGTACGTCTCCTCCAGCGCCTCGCGGAGGGACGGGTGGGGGTACTCGACGGGCTCCTCCCCGTGCTTGCGGCGGATGAACGCGTCGACCATGCCCGACTGGAGCGGGCCGGGCCGGTAGAGGGCCAGGATGGCGACCAGGTCCTCGAAGCGATCGGGCCGCATCCGGACGAGCACGTCGCGCATGCCGCCGGACTCCAGCTGGAACACGCCGAAGGACTCGCCGCGGCCGAGCATCTCGTAGGTCGCGCGATCCCCCGCCGGGAGGGCCGCCAGGTCGAGCCGGCGGCCGGAGGTGCGCTCCACGAGGTCCACCGCCCGGGCCAGCACGGTGAGCGTCTTCAACCCGAGGAAGTCCATCTTGAGGAGGCCGACCTTCTCCAGTTCCTCCATGGTCCACTGCGTCGTCACGCTCTCGCCCTGCGGGTCGCGGTAGAGCGGCACGTGCTCGCGGAGCGGCCCGTCGCCGATCACCACGCCGGCGGCGTGCACCGACGCGTGGCGGTTCATCCCCTCCAGGCGCAGCGCGATGTCGAACAGTTTCCGGTAGCGGGGATCCTCCCGCACCTGCGCGAGGTCCCGGTCCCGCGCCAGCGCGTCCTCCAGCGTGACGCCGGGCCCGCCGGGGACCTTCTTCGCGATGGTGTCGATCTCGGGCAGCGGGACGGCGAGCACGCGGCCCACGTCGCGGAGGACGGCCCGCGCCGCCATGGTCCCGAAGGTGATGATCTGGCTCACGTTCTCCGGTCCGCCGTACTTGCGGTTCACGTACTGGATGACCTGCTCCCGCCCGTCCCTGCAGAAGTCGATGTCGATGTCGGGCATGGACACGCGCTCGGAGTTCAGGAACCGCTCGAAGAGAAGCCCGTAGCGAAGCGGGTCGATGTCCGTGATGCCGAGGCAGTAGGAGACGATGGATCCGGCGGCGGAGCCGCGCCCGGGGCCCACGGGGATGCCGTGCTCGCGGGCGAAGCGGATGAAGTCCCACACGATGAGGAAGTACGAGACGTAGCCCATGCGCTCGATGACGCCCATCTCCGATTCGAGACGCGCGAGGGCCGCCGGATCGCCCGCGGGATAGCGGCCCGCGAGCCCTTCCCGGCAGAGACGGCGGAAGAACGGGATCAGGTCCTCGCCCGGCGGTGGCGTGAAGCGGGGGAGGTGCTTGTCCTTGAAGTCCAGGACCAGGTCGCAGCGCGCCGCCACCACGGACGTGTTCTCCACCGCCTCCGGGAGGTCGCGGAAGAGCGTGTGCATGTCCGTCGGGGGCTTCAGCCAGAACTCGTTGGCGGCGGTGCGCAGCCGATCCTCGTCCTCCAGCGTGCGCCCCGTGGAGATGCAGATGCGCGCCTCGTGGGCGAGGAAGTCGTCCGTGGACAGGTAGTGGACGTCGTTGGTGGCGATGACGGGGAGGCCCAGTTCGCGCGCCAGCGCCACCAGCGCCGCGTTGTTCTCGTCCTGCCCCTCGGCGCCGTTGCGCATGATCTCGATGAAGAAGTCCTCGCCCAGAAGGTCGGAATAGAACCGCGCCGCCTCGACGGCGCGCTTCCGGTTCCCCGTGCGGAGGGAGTGGGACACCTCCCCCTTCAGGCACCCCGAGAGCACGACAAGCCCGCGGTGGTGACGGGCGAACGTCTCGCGGTCGATGCGGGGGTGGTAGTAGAAGCCCTCCATGTAGGCCGTCGACGCGAGGTGCAGCAGGTTGCGGTAGCCCTCGTGGTTGCGGGCGAGGACGGTGACGTGGTACGCGACCACCCCCGTCGCGGGGTCCTTCTGGCGGTCGGCCCGGTGGCCCGGCGCCATGTACATCTCGCAGCCCAGGATGGGCCGGACCCCGGCCTTGCGCGCCGCGCCGTAGAAGGCCAGCGCGCCGAACAGGTTGCCGTGGTCCGTGAGCGCGATGGAGCCCATGTCGCGGTCGGCGGCGGTACGGACGAGCCCGTCCACGCGGGCGGCTCCGTCGAGGAGGGAGTAGTCGCTGTGGACGTGGAGGTGGACGAACTCGGGCACGGGGCGCTCGGGGGCGGGACGGGGACTCGGGGGACGGGCGTAGCGTACACCGGTCGTCCGACCGGCGGGCGCATCGCGGGCCTCGGGCCTGTGGAGAGGGGAGGCCGCCACGGCGGCGCCCTTTCGAGACCGCGCGGTGACGCGCCTCTGTACGATACGCGGCCTCCATGCGTCTCCCCGCGCCACGGCCCGCCGCCCCCCTCGCCCTCCTCCTGCTCGCCGGCTGCGCCGCCGGGAGCGGCGGCGGCGGCCCGGGTCCCGCACTTCCGTCCTCGCCGTGGGGCGCCATCGCCGAGGAGCCTCCCTCCCCCCCGGAGCCGCTCCAGGGTCCCCTGTCCGTGCCCACGCCGTCGGTGCGGCAGGCGCCGCAGCGGGAGTTCACCGCCGAGGAGCGGAGCCGCATGGACGCGGCGTGGGCGCTGTTCCGCGCGCAGGACCCGGCCTGGCCGGAGGCGTGCGAGGCGTGGCGCGGGTTGGGGCCGGAGGCGACGGCGGTGCTGGCGGAGAACCTCTACCGGGCCATGGTGGCGGCCCGCGCCCGGTCCGCCCCCCATCTCGTCTCCGCCGCCCGCAAGGAACTGGCGCTGCTGGGGGAGCCCGCCGTCCCCATCCTCACGGCGGGCCTGGCCACGCGGGCGGTCCGGACCCCGGAGGGGGACGAACTCCGCATGGGCATGGAGGTCCTCCACGACGCCGCCGAGGCGCTCTCGGTCATCGGGGCGCCGGCGGTCCCGGGGCTGATGGACATCGCGCGCAGCGGCGTGAAGGTGCTCGTCCGCGAGGCGGTCTGGGCCCTCGGCAACGTGGCCGATCCCCGGTCCGAGGACCTCCTCGTCGTCCTGGCGGGGGACGGAGACTGGGACGTGCGGGGCGCGGCGGTCCAGGCCCTCCGGGGCTATCCGTCCGCGCGGGCGGGGGAGACCCTGCTGGCCCGCATGGAGGACACCGAGGGGCTCGTCGTCCGCCGCTCCGCCGAGGCCCTGGCCGCCCGGGGCTCGCGGGACGTCCTCCCGGGCCTGGTGGGGGTGCTGGAGCGGGCCTCCACCGGGGGCCGCGTTCTCCAGGCCAATGCCGCCGCATGGACCCTGGGCCGCCTGACGGGCGAGAACCACGGCCTCGACGCCGCCGCGTGGCGGGCGGCCTTGAAGGGGCGGTAGTGGCGATCCGGACCGACTGGAGGATCTCCCGGCGCGGTCGGGCCTGCGGCGGCTGCGGGGCGGAGTTCCCGCCGGAAGTGCCCTTCCACTCGGTCATCCGGGTCGAGGGGGAGGGGTTCCTGCGCCGGGACCTCTGCGAGGCCTGCTTCGCCGCCGACGGCACCACGCCCTACAGCCACTGGGTGGCCCGGATTCCCCGACCGGACGAGCGGAGGCGCGCCTTCGACCTGGGGCTGGCGGCCCGCTTCCTCCGCCGTCTGGCGGAGGAGGCGCAACCGGACCGGGCCCCCCTGGCCCACCTGCTGGCGCTCCTCCTGGTGCGCCGGAGGGCGGCCCGCGCCGCCCACCTCCCCCCCGAGGCCGCCGGCCCCCGCATCCGGGTGGAGTTCTCCGACGGGACCGCCGCCCTGGAGATCCCCGCCCCCCCCCTCCGGGACGGGGATGTGCCCGCCCTGCGGGATCAGTTGAGCGCGCTCCTGGACCTGGGGGAGCGCGAGTAGCCCCGGCCGCGTAGCCGTCGCGCGCTCTGACGTCGTCCTTGGTGGGAAGCCGGCCCAGCGGGCTGGCGCCCCCGTCCCCGCTCTCCCCCGGGGCGTCCCGCAAGTACCCCCTTGACCGCCGGGGATTCACCGGTGTATGCTGGTGGGAAGAAGTGGGAAGCAAGAGCAGGATTTGTGGCGGCAACCCAGGGGGCGCACCGCAGTGTTCGTCGGAAGGCTGACCCGGTCCGTGGACGCCAAGGGGCGCCTCCTCGTCCCCTCGGAGATGGTCCGGACCCTCGACGCATCCGACCGGGAGGGCTACTACCTGGCCCCCGGGAACGAGTCGCTCCTGGTCTACACCCGCAGCGTGTTCCATCGGCTCGCCGATGACATGGCCGCAGGGGAGCCGCTGGGGAACTTCGACTTCAACCGCGCCTTCTTCGGGCAGGCGGCGTTCCGGCCCGCGGACTCCATGGGGCGCATCCTCCTGCCCGAAGACCTGCGGCAGGGGGCGGGCATCGGCGGGGAGGCGGTGCTGGTGGGATGCGGCCGGTACATGGAGATCTGGGCGGTGGATCGTCTGGAGGCGAAGGGCCCGCCCCCCCTTCCCCTGGACCTCCTGGCGGCGCGGCGGAAGGGAGAGGGCGGCACGAGCCGGTGATGGTGGCGGAGGTCCTCGACCTCC
Organism: uncultured Planctomycetota bacterium; assembly: GCA_964607145.1. Taxonomy (GTDB): domain Bacteria; phylum Planctomycetota; class JAJSAM01; order JAJSAM01; family JAKLKS01; genus CAZSIX01. The sequence continues at coordinate 11,812 of CAZSIX010000013.1, forward strand.
TCCGGGCGGCGGAGGGCGGGGTCCTCCTGGACGGGACGGTGGGGCTGGGCGGCCACGCGGATGCGTGGCTGCGAGCGTCGGAGGCGGGACGGGTGATCGGGCTGGACAGGGACGAAGCGATGCTGCGCCGCGCCGCGGAGACGCTGGCGCCCCGCGGCGGGCGGTTCCGGCTCATCCGCGGGACCTTCGCCGAGGCGCGCCGCCTCCTGCGGGACGCCGGGGTCGGCGACCTGGACGGTGCCCTCCTCGACCTGGGGGTCAACAGCGCGCAGATGGACGACCCGGAGCGGGGGTTCTCCTTCGCCGGAGGCCCGCTGGACGCGCGGTTCGACCGGGGATCCGGGGAGCCGCTGGCGGCGCTGCTGCGCCGCATCCCCGAGGCGGAACTGGCGGACGCCCTGTTCCTGCTCGGCGGGGAGCGGCGGTCGCGGCGCATCGCGCGGGCCCTCTGCCGCGAGCGCGAGCGCGCGCCGCTCCGGGACGCGGCCCGCGTCGCGGAGATCGTGGCCCGCGCCGCGGGGGGGCGTCGAGGGCGCATCCACCCGGCGACGCGCACGTTCCAGGCGCTGCGCATGCTCGTGAACGACGAACTGGGCCACCTCCGCGCCGGTCTCCCAGAGGTCGTCGGCTGTCTGCGTCCCGGAGGGCGGCTCGCGGTCATCGCCTTCCACAGCGGCGAGGACCGGGAGGTCAAGACGTTCGCCCGCGAGGGCGTCCGGTCGGGGCTGCTGCACGCGGTGACGCGCAGGCCGCTGCGCCCCGGCGGGGACGAGGTGAGGCGCAATCCGCGCGCGCGGAGCGCGCGCCTCCGCGTGGTGGAGCGGGCGGGAGGGGAGCAGCCATGACCGGCCGGGGACCCGTGCGCGACGCCCTCCTCCTCCTGGCGCCCGTGGCAGCCCTGGGGGCCGGGCTGGCGTCCATCGCCCACCACCAGCACCTGGTGGAGGCGGGCTACCGCGTGGCCGCGCTCCAGCGGGAGCGGGAGGGCCTCGAGGCGGAGGTGCAGTCCCTCCGCGTCTCCGTCGGCCGCCTGACGTCGCCCCGCACCCTGCTCGCCAGGGCCCGCGAGATGGAACTCCCCCTGGACTACCCGCGGGAGTGGAACCACGTCAACGGTCCCGCGGAGGCGGCGCGGTTCGCCGGAGCCGCGGGAGAGCGCGGCGCCGGCGCCCGGATCGGCGCGGCGCCCCGCGCGAGGAGGAGCCGGTGACCGCCGCGGACCCCGCCCGCGAGACCGTCCACGCCGCCTTCCGCGCCCGGCTCGTCTGCGCGACGCTGTTCCTGTGCTTCGCGCTCCTCGGGGTGCGGCTGGCGTGGATCCAGCTCGTTCACCACGACCAGTACGCCCGCGCCTCCCGCGGCCAGCACCTCCAGCGCGTCGAGGACCCGGCGCTCCGCGGAGACCTCGTCGATCGCTGCGGGCGCGTGCTGGCGACTTCCCGGGTCGTCCCCGGCATCGCGCTGGACCCGATGCTGCTGCCGGAGGAGGGGCGGGACGCGCTGCTGGACGCCGTCGCCGCCGCCGCCGACGTGGACGCGGCGGCGCTGAAGAACCGCGTCGCCCGCTCCCGCCGGTTCGCGTGGGTCCGCAGGGCGGTGGAGGACGCCGACGTCGTGGCGCGCCTCCGGGCGCTGGACCTCCCCGCGGGCGCGCTGCTCTACCGGGACGAGGTGCGCCGTCTGTACCCCATGGGGGCCCTCGGGTCCCAGGTGCTGGGCGTGGTGGGCATCGACGGGCACGGCCTCGAGGGGCTGGAGCGGGTCCGGGACGCGGAACTCCGGGGGACGCCGGGCCGGCGCGTCGTGCTGGTGGACGCCGCCCGCAAGCAGATCGCCGTCCCCGACGGGGAGCGCGTCCCCGCGGTCCGCGGGCGGGACCTCCGCCTCACCATGGACGCCGTCATCCAGGGCTTCGCCGAGGACGAACTCCACCGCGCGCGGACGGAGCACGGTGCGAAGGCCGGCGCCTGCGTCGTGCTGGACGTCGCCACGGGGGACGTGCTCGCTCTGGCGTCGGAGCCCTCCCCGGGCGCCGGCGGGGCCGCGGCCGCGACCATGGAGGAGCGGCGGATCCGGGCCGTCACCGACGTCTTCGAGCCGGGCTCCACGTTCAAGCCGCTCATCGCCGCCGCGGCGCTGGAGTGCGGCGCCATCCGCGAGGGCGAGTCCATCGACTGCGGCGAGGGCTGGATCCGGGTCGGGAAGCGCGTGATCCACGAGCACGAGTCGCGCGGCTACGGGCGGATCTCCCTGGAGAAGGTGCTCGCCGTCTCCAGCAACTGCGGCATGGCCCGCGTCGGCGTCCGGCTGGGCATCCCGCGGACGCAGGCGGTCCTGCGGGCGTTCGGGTTCGGCCGCACCACCGGGATCGGCCTCCCGGGGGAGGCGCCGGGGATGGTGACGCCGCCGGCCCGCTGGACGGAGACCTACACGCTCGTCTCGGTCTCCTTCGGGCAGGAGATCGCGGTCACTCCCCTGCAACTGGCCGCGGCGTTCCTCCCCGTGGCCGGCGACGGGACGGCGGTGGCGCCGCGCATCGTCGTGGAGGGGGACGACCTGCGTCCGCGGACGCGGGTCCTCTCGCCGGCGACGGCGGCGCGCATGCGGGAGATGCTGGAGACGGTGGTCACCGACGGGACCGCGAAGAGCATCCGGGGGTCGGGCTACCGGATCGCCGGGAAGACGGGCACCGCGCAGAAGATGAAGGGCGGCCAGTCGGCGGCGTACGTCTCCTCGTTCATCGGTTTCGCCCCCGCGGACCAGCCCCGGGTCCTGTGCCTCGTGCTGCTGGACGAGCCCTCGCGTGCGAAGGGGACCCCCTACGGGAGCCGCGTCGCCGCGCCCGCGGTGGGGGAGATCCTCCGGCGATCGCTGCGGTATCTCGGCGTGCGGCCCGATGAAACCTCCGGGAGTCGCCCGTGACGGCGGCGACGGCGATCCGGCATTCCACGGGGGGGCGGGCCATGGTCGCGGAGGGCATGGTGCTGGAGGCCCTCCTCGGCGCGTCGCTCCCCGGGGCGGCCCTGCGGGGGGACGGCGGGGTCGTGATCACCGGCGTCGCCACGGACTCGCGGCGCGTGCGCCGGGGCGATCTGTTCGTCGCCGTGCCCGGCTCCCGCGCCGACGGGGGGGAGTTCGCTGCGGAGGCGGTGGCGCGGGGCGCCGTCGCCGTCGTGGCCGCCCGTCCCCTCGCGCTTCCGGTCCCCGTGGCGGTGACCGGGGACCTGCGGGCCGCGGCGGCGGATCTCGCCGCCGCGTTCCACGGCCACCCGGCGCGGGCGCTGCGCGTGGTCGGCGTCACGGGCACCAACGGGAAGACGACGACGACCTTCCTGCTGCGCGCGCTGCTGGAGGCGGCGGGGCGCCGGACCGGCCTGCTGGGGACCGTCGAGTACCGCGTCGGGGAGCGCGTCCTGCCGGCGGCGCACACGACCCCCGGACCCGCGGAACTCCAGGGGCTCATGGCGGACCTGCGGGACGCCGGGTGCAGCGACCTGGTGATGGAGGTCTCCTCCCACGCCCTGCACCAGGGACGCGTCCGCGGACTCGGGTTCGCCGCCGCGGTGTTCACCAATCTCACCGGCGATCATCTCGACTACCACGGCACCCCGGAGGCCTACCGGGCCGCCAAGGGCCTCCTGTTCGAGTCCCTCGCGCCGGACGCGGCGGCCTGCCTGAACGGGGCCGACCCGGCCACGCCCTGGTTCGCGGCGCGGACCGCCGCCCGCGTGATCCGCTGGGGCTTCGCCGCCGACGCCGACGTGCGCGCCGAGGAGGTCCGCACGGGACCCGACGGCGTGAAGTTCCTCCTCCGCACCCCCGACGGCGCGGCGCCCGTGGAGAGTCCCCTCCTGGGTCGCCACAACGTCGAGAACCTCCTGGCCGCGGCGGCCGCCGCATCGGGTCTCGGGCTCCCGGCGGACGTCATCGCCCCGGGCCTCGCGTCTCGGACCGATGTGCCCGGCCGCCTCGAGCGGGTGGATGACGGGTCGCGGGGCTTCCGCGTTCTCGTGGATTACGCCCACACCGACGACGCGCTGCGACGCGTGCTGGAGAACCTCCGCGCCGTGACCCCGGGCCGGCTCGTGGTCCTCTGCGGCTGCGGGGGGGACCGGGATCGCACCAAGCGGCCGCGCATGGCGCGCGCCATGGCCGACGGGGCGGACGTCTGCGTCCTGACGTCCGATAACCCGCGCACCGAGGACCCCCTCGCCATCCTCGAGGAGATGCGCGCAGGCCTCCCCCCGGGCGCCGACGCGCTGGTCATCCCCGATCGCCGGGAGGCCATCGCCGTGGCCGTGGGCCTCGCCCGGGCCGGCGACACCGTCCTCCTGGCGGGCAAGGGCCACGAGGCGACGCAGGTGCTGCGGGACACCACCGTTCCCTTCGACGATCGGGAGGAGGCGCGACGGGCCCTCGCGCGGGCCCCGCGGACGCCCCCGTGACGGACCCGCCTCCGTCGTCGGAACCCGCCGCCCCCGCGCAAGTTCCGACGATGGGGGCCCGATATCTGGGGGGGGTCCGAAGGGCCCCCGCGATGGATGGCTCGGGGTCGCGCCGGGGGCTGCGCCCCCCGCAACGTCGACACGGAAGGCCGTCATGGACCCCCTGACGCTGGCAGCGGTCGCGCAAGCCGTCGGAGCCGCTCCCCCCAATCACGACGAGGAACAGGTCCTCGTCCGGGGCGTCTCCATCGATTCGCGCACCGTCGTGAAGGGCGACCTGTTCTTCGCCCTGGGCGGCGATCGCGTGGATGGCCACGGCTACCTCGACCAGGCGCGCCGGGCGGGGGCCGCCGCCGCCGTGGTGCGGCGAGGGGAGCCGCTGCCGCCCATGGAGGAGCCGTTCCCCCTGCTGGTCGTCGAGGACCCGCGGGAGGCGCTGGGTCGCCTCGCGACCCACCACCGCGCCCGCCTCACGGCCATCGTCGTCGGCATCACCGGGTCCAACGGCAAGACCACGACGAAGGACATGGTGGGCGCCGTGCTGTCGGAACTCGGTCCCACGATCCGATCCTGGAAGTCCTACAACAACGACCTCGGCGTCCCGCTGACGATCCTCGCCGCGGACGCCTCCACCCGGTTCCTCGTGGTGGAGATCGGCACCAATCATCCCGGGGAGATCGCCCGCCTCGCCGCCATGGCGCGGCCCCTCGTGGGCGTCGTCACGAACATCGCCGAGGCCCACATCGGGAACTTCGGCTCGCTGCGCGCCATCGCCGAGGAGAAGGCGGCCCTGCTGGAGGCGCTCCCGCCGGACGGGACGGCGGTGGTTCCCGCGGGCGACGCGTTCTCCGACCTCCTCGCCTCCCGCGCGCCCTGCCGGGTCTGCACGTTCGGCCGGCTGGACGCGCCGGGCACGGAGATCGCCACGGACGTCTGGGGGACCGCGGTCCGCCGGACCGGCAGGCCCCGGGGCGTCTCGTTCCACCTCTACGGCAAGATGCGCGTGCAACTGCGCTTCCAGGGGGTCCACAACGCGGTGAACGCCCTGGCGGCATGCGCCGTCGGCCTGCTGTGCGGTGTCCCCCCGGAGACCCTCCAGTCGGCCCTCGCGGGCGTCGCCCCGCCGGCGCTGCGCCTCCAGCGCGAGTCCGTGGGCGGCGTCGCCCTGGTGGACGACACGTACAACGCGAACCCCGCGAGCATGGACGCGGCCCTCGACGAGATCGCCGCCTCCGCCACCGACGGGCGCCGCGTGCTGGTGCTCGGGGACATGGCGGAACTGGGAGAGGCGTCGGAGAGCCAGCACCGCCGCCTCGGCCGTCGCGCCGCCGCGGTGGGCGACATCCTGTGGGCCGTCGGCGAGGAGGCCCGCCTCGTGGCGGAGGAGGCGCTCCGCATGGGCGTTCCCGCGGACCGCGTCTTCCACTCCCCGGGGGTGGACCTGGCGCTCGAGCGGCTGCCGTTCCTGCCGACCCCCGGCGACCTCGTCCTCGTCAAGGCCTCGCGCTCGTCGGGACTGGACCGGCTCGCCGGCGCGCTGCGCGTCGCGCTGGAGGCCCGGCAGCGGGAGCGGGAGCGCGTGTGACCTGGCACCTGCTGCTCCCCTGGGAGGACGTCATCCCCGGCGTCGGGGCCTTCCGGTTCATCACGTTCCGGGCGCTCTGCGCGGGGGTCACGGCGTTCCTCATCTGCGTGCTGGCGGGGCCCTTCGTCATCGCGTTCCTCCGGCGGCAGAAGTTCGGCGAGAACATCCGCACCGACTCGGCGGCGCTGAACGCCATCCTCAACGGGTCGAAGAAGGCGGGCACGCCGACCATGGGCGGAGTGCTCATCGTCTCCGCGGTCCTCGTGGCGACGCTCCTGTTCGCGCGGCTGGACAACCTCGCCGTGATCCTCTGCCTCTGGACCACGGCGGCGCTGGCGGTGCTGGGCGCCCTGGACGACTGGCAGAAACTGACGGTCCCCGGCTCGCCCGGGATGCCCGCCCGGACCAAGCTCATCGCGCAGGGCCTCATCGGGCTCGCCGCCACGTTCGCCCTGTACTGCCACTCCCCCGCGGCGGAGCGTCCGGGTGCGGTGGAGGTGCCCCTGGTCGCGCGCGCCGCCCTCGACCTGGGGACGTTCTACGTGCTGGCGGGCGCGCTCATCGTGGTGGGCTCCTCCAACGCGGTGAACCTGACGGACGGCCTGGACGGCCTCGCGGCGGGCTGCACGGCCCTCACGGCCCTGGCCCTTGCCCCCGTGGCCTACGCCGCGGGCCGGACCGACTGGTCGGCGTTCCTGCACATGCCCTTCGTCCCCTCCGCCGGCGAGGTCTCCATCTTCCTGGCGGCCCTGGGCGGCGCGGCGGTCGGCTTCCTCTGGTGGAACTCCAACCCGGCGGCGGTCTTCATGGGGGACACCGGGTCGCTGGCCCTCGGCGGCGGCCTCGCCGTGGGCGCCATGGCGGCGCGGCAGGAGTGGGCCCTGGCGGTGGCGGGCGGCGTGTTCGTGTTCGAGGCCGTCTCCGTGATGGTCCAGGTGTTCTGGTACAAGCGCACGAAGCGGCGGATCTTCCGGTGCGCCCCGTTCCACCACCACCTGCAGATGCTGGGCTGGCACGAGAACAAGGTCGTCAGCCGGCTCTGGATCTGCTCCGCGATGCTGGTCCTCGTCACGCTCGCGGTGGTGAAGGCCCGATGAGCGGGGAACCGACCCTCACCGCTCCGCTGGACGGGCTCGCCCTCCCGTACGCCCGATCGGCACCGACCGCCGCGCGCGCTCCCGCGGCGCCGGCCCCGCCGGCGGCGGAGCCGCTGGGGCGGGTCGCGGTCACGGCGGCCCTGGTGCTGGCGGCCCTGGGCATGCTGATGGTGTACTCGTCGTCCTCGGTCCGCGCCGCCCTCCTCGAGGGGGACGGGACGTTCTACTTCAAGCGGCAGCTCGCCTGGGGCGGGCTCGGCCTCGCGGCCCTCGCCATCGGCATGCGCACGCCGCTGGGGTTCTGGCGCCGCCACGCCCGGGCGTTCTTCGCGGCGACGGTGGCGGCCCTCGTCCTCGTGCTCGTCTTCGGCGTCACCCTCAACGGGGCCCGCCGGTGGTTCCACGTGGGGGGGCTCTCGTTCCAGCCCTCGGAGGCGGCCAAGCTCGCGGTGCTGATCTTCTGCGCCGCCTGGCTCTGCGACGCGAAGGACCGGCTCCAGGACTTCCGGCGCGGCTGCCTGCCCGCGGCGGCGGCGCTGGGAGCGGTGGTGCTCCTGGTCAACCGGGAACCGGACTTCGGCACGGCCCTGTTCCTCGGCGCCCTGGGGACCGCCATGCTCCTGGTGGGCGGCGTGCGTCTGCCCCACCTGCTGCTGCTCGCGGTGCCCGTGATTCCCGTCCTGGCGTACTCCCTGGTGGCGCGCATGGATGTGCTCCGCGCGCGGTTCCAGATCTTCGGCGGCGCGGAGAACGCGCACTACCAGGTGCGGCAGGGCCTCGTCGCCCTCGGCTCCGGGGGGTTCCTCGGGCGCGGCCTCGGCGCGGGGAAGGCGAAGCTCCTCTACCTGCCGGAGGGATCGTCGGACTTCATCCTCCCGGTCATCGGCGAGGAGATGGGGTTCGCCGGCACGCTTCTCGTGGTGCTCCTGTACGCGGCCTTCGTCCACGCGGGCATCGGCGTCGCGCTCCGCGCCCTCCCCCGGGACCGCTTCGCGTTCCTGATCGCCTTCGGCGTCACGCTCTGGGTCGGGCTGCAGGCCTGCATCAACATCGCCGTCGTGACCGCGTGCGCGCCGACGAAGGGCATCGCGCTGCCCTTCGTCAGTCTCGGCGGTTCGGGGCTGGTGGTGCTGCTGGCGGCGACGGGCATGCTCTACGCCGCGGCTCGGGCCGCCGACGCCGCCCCGGAGCCGACGCCCGCGGAGGCCGCCGCGTGACGGCCCCCTCGGTCCTGTTCGCGGGCGGGGGCACCGGCGGCCACCTGCTCCCCGGAGTCGCCGTGGCGGAGGCCCTGGGCGAGCAGCGTCCCGACCTCCGGCCGGTCTACGCCGTGACGGATCGGGACCTGGCCGGCGCGTGGGGCGACGCGGCGCGGGGCGACCGCATCCATCTCGCGTCCCCGCGCCTCCCCCGGAGGCCCGCCGAGGGCCCCGCGTTCGCCCTCGCGCTCGCCCTGTCCGTGGCCCGATCCCTGAGGGTGCTGCGGCGGGAGCGGGTGCGGGCGGTGGTGGCGCTGGGGGGCTACGGCTGCGTGGGACCGGCCCTGGCGGGACTCGTGGCCCGCCGACCGGTCGTCTGCCTGGAGGCCAACGCCGTCCCCGGGGCCGCGGTGTGCGCGCTCCAGCGGTGGGGCGCGCTCGTGGCGGCCTCCTTCGCCGGCACGCCCGCGCTGCTCCCCCGGCCCGACCGCGTCGTGGTCACGGGGAACCCGCTCCGCCGGTCCGTGCTGGCCGGCCGTCGGGGGGCGCACGGGGAGTTCGGCCTGGCGCCCGGACGGCCGGTCCTCGCGGTGGTGGGGGGGTCGCTGGGGGCCCGCGGCCTCAACGGTGCCGTCGCCGCGGCGCTCCCGCGCATCGCGCGCTCGGGGGCGCAACTCCTCTGGATCACCGGGCCCGAGGACGCGGAGGCGATGAGGGCCGCCGCGGCCGCCGCAGGGGTCCCCGCCTGCGTGCTCCCGTACTGCGCCGACATGGGCGCGCTCTACGGGACCGCCGACCTCCTCCTCGCCCGCTCCGGCGGAGGGGCCGTGGCGGAGGCCGCGGCCATGGGCGTGCCCGCCGTCTTCGTGCCGTATCCCCACCACGCCGATCGCCAGCAGGAGCACAACGCCCGCGCGCTGGTCGCCATCGGCGCCGCGAAGGTCGTGGACGAGGCGGCGCTGGACCCGGCGCGGTTCGAGGCGGAAGTGCTGGCGCTCCTCGGGGATCGCGAACTGCTGCGCCTGATGGCGGGCGTCGCGATGCGCCAGGGCATGCCCGACGCGGCGGATCGCGTGGCGCGCCTGGTGGGCGACCTGGCGCTCCCCGCCGGGGAGCCCCGGCCGGGCGTGGTGGCGGGCTCGGGGAGCGTCGCCGCGGCGGCATCCCCCGGAGGGAGGGCGGTCCGTGTTCTCCAGGCCTAGGGTCGTCCACATGGTCGGCGTCGGGGGGTCCGGGATGAACGGGCTCGCGTCGCTGCTCCTCGCGGCCGGTCATCGCGTGTCGGGATCCGACCTCCGCACGACGGACGCGCTCGTGGACCTGGCCGGCCGGGGAGCGCGGATCTTCGGGGAGCACGGCGCGGAGAACCTGGCCGCGGACGTGGACCTGGTCGTCGCCAGCGCCGCCGTGCAGCCGCGGAACCCGGAACTCGTGGAGGCGGAGCGACGGGGCCTTCCGGTCGTCAAGTACGCCCGCGCGCTGGGGGCGGTCATGGCGGGCCGCCGCGGCATCGCCGTGTCCGGCTGCCACGGGAAGACCACCACCACCGCGATGCTGGCGTGGGTCCTCCTCCGCTGCGGCCTCGACCCCTCCGTCGTCCTCGGCGGGAGCATCCCGGCGCTGGGAGGCTCCTCCCGCGTGGGGGAGGGCCCCTTCCTCGTGGCGGAGGCGTGCGAGTACGACCGCTCGTTCCTCAACCTCGCGCCGGAGATCGCGCTGGTCAACAACATCGACGCCGATCACCTGGACTACTTCCGCGACCTCTCGGAGATCGCCGGCGCGTTCGTGGACTTCGCGCGCCTGCTTCCCGCGGAGGGGCTGCTCGTGGTGAACAACGAGCACGAGGCGCTGTTCGGGCCCGGCTCCGGGGTGCGCGCCCGCGTCGAGACGACGGGTCTCCGCGCCCACGCCGACTGGACCGCGGTGGATCGGCGCAGCGAGAGGGGGCTGACCCGTTTCCGCGCGCTGCGCCTGGGGCAGGAGTGGGGGCCGTTTGCGCTCCGCGTGCCCGGCATCCACAACACGCTGAACGCCCTGGGCGTGGTGGCGGTGGCGTTCCACCTCGGTCTCCCGCGCGCGGAGGTCGCGCAGGCGCTCCTCGACTTCCCCGGCGTGGAGCGGCGCCTCGAGGTCCGCTTCCGCCGCGGCGGAGTGACCGTCGTGGACGACTACGCGCACCACCCGACGGAGGTCCAGGCCGTGCTCCGCACGCTGCGCGAGGACCCCGGGCACCGGCGCATCCTCGCCGTCTTCCAGCCCCACCAGGCGAGCCGCCTCCGCGCGTTCCGCCGGGAGTTCGCGGCGGCGCTCCTGGGCGCCGACGCCGTCTGGATCCCCGACGTCTACTTCGCCCGCGACACGGACGAGGACCGCGCCCGCGTCCACTCGCTGGATCTCGTGAAGACGCTCAACAACCTGGGAGCGGAGGCGGTCCACGCGCCGGACTTCCCCGCGCTGGTGGAGTCGCTCCTCGCCGAACTCCGCCCCGGCGACGTCGTGGTGACCATGGGCGCGGGGAACGTGACGGGGGTGGCCCATGAACTGGCCCGACGCCTTGAGGGACTCGGTCGTCGAACGATTCCCGCTTAGCCGCGCGACGACCTTCCGGATCGGCGGACCGGCCGCGCACGCGGTGGCTCCGCGCACGCCCGCGGAGGTCGCCGCCGCCGTCGTCGCGACGCGGGACGCGGGGATCCCGCTGCGGGCCGTGGGGATGGGCAGCAACCTCCTGGTGGCCGACGAGGGACTGGGCGGGCTCGTCCTCCTGATGCGGAGCCTCGCCGGCGTGCGCTTCGACGGCCCGCTGGCGTTCGTGGGCGCCGGTGTCAGCAACGCCTCCATCCTCCGCATCACCCGGGGCCGGGGACTGGGCGGGCTCCAGTGCCTCGTGGGCTATCCGGGCACCATGGGAGGAGCGGTCCGGATGAACGCCGGCGGCACTCCGGGCTACATCGCGGATCGCGTGGAGTGGGTGCGGGGCGTGGACCGCAACGGCGCGGTGGTGACCCGGGCGGGGAGCGAGTGCGGCTTCCGGTACAGGGGCAGCGACCTCGGGGATCTCATGGTCACGGAGGTCTGTCTCCGTCTCGCCGCCGGGGTCGATCCCGAGGAGCACGGACTGGAGTGCCGCGCCATCTACGACCGGAAGCGGCGCACCCAGCCGCTGCACCTCCCCTCCGCGGGGTGCATCTGGAAGAACCCGTCCCGCGTGCTGGCGGGGGGGCGCTCGGCGGGACACCTCGTCGAGGAGGCGGGGTGCAAGGGGCTGCGGAGGGGCGGCGCCGAGGTCTCCCCGCTCCACGGCAACTTCATCGTCAACCGGGGCGGCGCGACCTGCGCCGACGTGCTCGGACTGGCGGAGGAGGTGCGCCACCGCGTGGCCGACGCCACGGGCGTCGCGCTGGAGCGCGAGGTGGTCGTCTGGAGCGATGCGGCGGCGCCCGTCTCCGACCGATGAATCCCCCGTACGGGGCCGCCGGGGCCCCGTGGACCGGCGTCCGACTGGAGGAACCCCATGCTGCCCCCCGAGAAGGTCTCGCTGAGCGACTTCGTCACGCGCCGGCTGAACCCCATGAAGATCGCGATGGCGTACCTGCGCCACGAACTGGCCCAGCACACCACCGGGGAGCGCACCGCCGTGGACCGGCACGAGCTGGCGAGCGTCATCGCCACCATGGAGCTCTTCGTCGAGGACTACGAGAAGCTCGTGCTTCGCGAGCCCCGCAGCCCCGCGGCGACCATGGCCGCGGTGGAGCGGAACTACGTCTCCGACGCCCGATCCTGACGGACCGGTGTCCCCTTCCCGACCCCGGCGTGAACCGGGGTCCGGGGGGATCCGTTGCCCCGTCCGGGAGCGGCGAGCGCCTCCGGAGACCTGCCCGTGAGCGGACCACCGACCATGGATGACGCGGGACCGCCGTCGGCGGCGGTGCCCACGCTCACCGCCGAGGCCCGCTCCGCGCCGGAGCCGGAACCTCCCCCGCCCGAGGCGCCGCGCGCGGAGGGCCCCTCGGGGCCCGTCCGGGCTGCGCTGCTCCTCGCCTTCGTGATGACCGTGTCGCTGGGCGTGATGCGCGTCCATGACCGGGTGCGGGGGCTGCAGGACTTCCGCGTGGACCTCTCGCGGGTGCGCATGCTGGATCGGCCCCCGTGGCTGCCCGACGGCGAGCGCCTCGAGATCGAGCGGTCCCTGGCGGCGTCCGGCGCGCTGGCGCTGGACGACCCCGCCCTCCCGGTGGCCGTCGCGGCGCGCGTCGAGCGGGATCCGCGCGTGGCCGCCGTGCTGGGGGTCCGCCGTCTCTATCCCGACGGGGTGGAGGTCCTGGCGGCCCTGCGGCGACCGGTGGCGGAGGTGCGCTGCGCCGGGGGGATTCGCGCCGCCGTCGACGGCGAGGGCGTCCGCCTCCCCGGGGATCCCGCCGGCAGCCTGCCCGTCATCCGGTTCGGCGGGGGCGCCCCCGCCGCGGGGGAGCGGTTCCCCGACGGCGTGCGGGAGGCGGCTTCCGTCCTCGCCGCCCTCCCCGCGGGGGCCCCCGCGCGGCTGGGGCTCCTGGACGTCGAACCTCCGCCCGTCGCCCGTCCCGACCCCGGCGCCGCGCCCGATCCCGGTGTGCGGCTCCACCGGCCCGCCGGTCCCGGTCGGCCCGCCGTCACCGTGGAGTGGGGGCGGGGGCCCTCCGCCGCGGACGCCCGGCTGGACCCTCCCACGGACGTGAAACTCGCGCGGCTCCGGCTGGCGGCGGAGCGGTTCCCCGACCTCCGCGCCGTGGACACCGTGCGGCTCCGGTTCGACGACCTGGTCGTCCTGCGGCGATGACCCGACGGGGTGCGCGGCTGGTGGCGGGGACCGCGGCCCTCGCGCTGGCCGCCGCGGCGCTTGCGGCCGCCGCGCCCCTCCTCCCCGCCGGCCTGGCCGCCGCGGTGGCCCCGGGACTCGTGCTGCGCGAGGCCTCCGGCGGACTGCTGCTCCTGTCCGTCGTCCTGCTGCCCGCGCTGCTCGCCGACGATCCCGCCCGCGAGGCGGAGGATCACACCGTGCTGGCGGCGGCGTGCGCCGCGGCGCCCCCGCTCGCCGCCCTCGCCGTGGCGGCGGGCCTGCCCGCGTCGGCGCTGCTCCCGCCGGCGGCGCTCCTTCTCGCGTGCGACGGGGCGGCCTCCTCCTGGATGCGGCTCGACCGGGCGGGGAGGTCGGCCTCCGCGTGGGCCGCCGTCGCCACGCTCGGCACGGCGGGGGTTCCGTTCTGCGGATGGGCCCTGGCGGATCTCGCCGGTCTGGAGGGCGGGGACGCCCTCGCCGCCGCATCGCCGCTGAGCGCCATGCGCCGCGCCGCGGAGGGGCGCGGCGACGCGTGGAGCGCGGTGGCGGGCCCCGCCCTCGGACTCCTCGCGCTGGGGGTCGCCTTCCGCGTCGCCGCGGCGCTCCGGCGGCCCGCGGAATCGGGCCCGGCGGCGACGCCATGATCGGGAGGGCGAGCCCGCTTCCGCGCGTTCTCGCCGCGGCGCTCCTCCTCCTTGCGGGGGCCGCGTCGCCGGCCTTCGCGGCGGAATCGGTGCTCGTCGTCGGCGCGCCCCGCGAGGGGCCGGCGGCGGCGCTGGTGGAGGCGCTCCGCGCCGGCGGTCGCCCCGTGACGGAGATGGACGGCCTCTCCCCGGCGCCCCCTCCCGCCGCGGGCCTCCTGGTCCTGGCGCGGGCCCCGCGGACGCCGGACGAGGCGGGGGAGTGGGAGGCCGTGGTGGGACGTTTCCTCGCCGCCGGAGGGCGCGTCGCCGCGGTCCCCGCGGCCGCGCCCACGCTGCGGCGACTGGTGCCCGCGCCGGGCTCCCTGGGAGCCGTCGTCGCCCTGGAGTCGGCGCGGGACGTGGCGCCGGCCACCGACCTCCTCTCCCCCCGGCGGGCCTCGCTGGTCCACCCCGCCGCGCTGCCGGAGGCGGGTGTCGCGCCCGCGCTTCTCGCCCTCCCGCTCCCCCGCCGCCCGGCGCCGCTTCCGCCCCGCACGCTGCTGTTCCTTCTGGTGGCCGCGGGCGCCGCCGCCGCCGCCGCGCTCCTCGGCGCGCCCCGCCGCCGCGGCGGGAGGGTGGCCGCGGTGGGCCTCCTCGCCGCCGCCCTCGCGTTCCTCCCGGGGATGGGGCCGCCGCCGACGCGGGAGACGCGGCTGCGGGTGGTGGAGAGGGGGGCCCCGGGCGCCGCGGCGGGCCGCATCCTCGACGTGGTGGAGGTGGAGGCCCTGCGGCGGTGGGACCGGGCGACGGAGGTGGTCCTGGACCCCCGACTGGCGTGGGCGGAGGTGCGGCCGACCGCGGGCAGCGGCGGCTCCCTCCGGTTCCACGGGGGAGGGGCGTCCGCGGCGCTCCCCGGCGCCGGCGCCCTCGTGGTCGCCGTGGGTGTCGGCGGGGGATCGCTGCCCCCCTCGCCGGAGGTCTTCCGCTGGTCCGTCCTCGTGGAGGGTGGGCGCGCCTGGCGCGAGGAGCCCGGCCGGGCGCCGGCGGCGCCCGCGGAGAGCGTCGATCCCGGGCGGGCCCTGGCGGACGTGCTGGCGGACCTCCGCCGCTCCACGGACGCCGGGGAGGCCGCGGCGGGGGCCCTGCTGGAGGGACTCCTCCGCCCGGTGCCCGGGGCGCGGCTTCGCGTCGCCGGGCCCGGTGGAGGGGGCGCCACGGCGGAGGTCATCCGCCTCCCGTAGCCCCGACAGTCCCCGCTCCCGGCGGTTCTGCTCGCGACCCCTGCTCCCGGGTACCCTCGGCCCGTCGGACCCCGAGGGGAGGTGGACCGTGGTGAGCCCGGGCGCCCTGCGCGGCCTTCTGCCGGCGGTCCTCGTGGCCGGGTGCGCCGCCCTGGACGGGGCCCACGGGCCGGCGCCACCGTCCGTCCCGGCGGGCGACGCGGCACCCCCGTCGCCGGCACTCCCGCCGCCGCCCGGCCGCCGTCTCCTGGGCGAGGAGTACGACGCCGCCCTCGGCCGGCTGGGCCTGGATCGAGCCTCTGCCCGATGCAGCCCCCGGGAACTGGCTCTCTTCGCGTACGGGAGGTTCCCGACCCGCCTCTACGAGGGAATCCAGGCGGACCCCGCGGGGCTCGCGGGCGCCGCGCCCGTCCTCCGGCGCGGAGCCCTGGCCGCCGCGCCCGCGGCCGCCGCCGCGATGGGCTTCGCCGCGGCCCGCGTGGACGCCGGAGTGCGGTACGGCCTCCTCGGGGATCCGCTGGGGGACGAAGTCGCGGCGGCGGCGCGCCCCGGCGCCCTGCGGGAAGCGCTGCTGGCGCTGGCTCCCGCCGCGCCGCCGCCGGACCCCGACGCGGTTCCCGCGGCCGTCCAGGGGGCCGCGGCGCTCGTCCTGCGGGCGGCGGCGCGGGCGGGTCCCTGGCTCGAGCGGGCGTTCCGGGAGATGGATCCCTCCGGGCTGCGCGCCCGCGCTCCCGCCGACGGGACGCTGCTCCTGGCGCCGGACGACGAGGACGCGGCGCTGCGCCACCTCTTCGAGCGCGAGGCGGCGGCGCTGGACGGTCCCTACCTCGCCCGTGCCGCGGCGGAGGTGCTGGCGGCGGTGGATCGCGCGGTCACGCTCCTCGCGGGCTCCGCCGGGGGTCCGCCCTTCCACTACCGCGTGGCCACTCCCGCGGGGGAAGTGCTGCTGCGGGGGGGCGGGGACGACGGGGACGCCGGCGAGGGACCGTTCCTCCTCGTCATCGACACGGGAGGCCGCGATCGCTACGGCGCCGGCGCCGCGTCGGGGCCCGGCACACCCGTCTCCGTCCTCATCGATCTGGAGGGGGACGACGTGTACGAGGGCCCCCCCGACGGGGCGGCCTTCGGCGCCGGCTTCTTCGGCGTGGCGGCCCTCGTGGACGTCGCCGGCGACGACCGGTACCTCCTCGCCGGTCCGCGATCCCTCGGTCTCGGGGCGGGCGTGTTCGGCGCCGGGCTCCTCCAGGACAGGGGCGGGGACGACGCCTACGGCGGGGACGCGTTCTGCATGGGGGCGGGGGCGGCGGGGTTCGGGGTCCTCGCGGACCTCTCCGGCGACGACGCCTACGCCGCCTTCGCCTACGGGCAGGGTTTCGGGTTCGTGCGGGGGTCCGGTCTCCTGGTGGACGTCGCCGGGGACGACGTCTACGAGGCGGACGACCGGGAGATCCGCCGCCCTTCGCCCCAGACGAAGGAGCACAACCTCTCCCTCTGCCAGGGCTTCGGCTACGGGGTGCGGGCCGACTACCTCGACGGCCACTCCCTCGCCGGGGGCGTGGGGATGCTCGTGGACGGCTCCGGCGCGGACAGGTACTCGTGCGGCGTCTTCGGCCAGGGGGGCGGCTACTGGATGGGGGTCGGCATGCTGCTCGACGGCGCCGGCGACGACGCGTACACCGGGGTCTGGTACGTCCAGGGGGCCTCCGCCCACTTCGCCGTGGGGCTCCTGGAGGACGTGGCCGGGAACGACACGTTCCTCGCGACCCACAACATGGCGCAGGGCGCCGGCCACGACTTCTCCGTGGGCATGCTGCTCGACGGCGCCGGCGACGACCGCCACTCCGCCCCGAACCTGTCGCTGGGGGCGGGCAACATGAACGGCGTCGGTGTCTTCGCCGACGGCGGCGGCGACGACGTGTACGAGGCGAAGGGGACGACGCTGGGGCTCTCGCGCTGCCGGGAGGCGGGGCCCGAGGTCCCCACGCTCCGGCACGGGGCCCTCACGCTGGGGGTGTTCCTGGACCTGGGCGGCGGCGGGGACCTGTACCGGGTCCACGGGGACGGGGCCTTCGCGGTGGACGGCGGCACGTGGACCCAGGAGGAGCGGGAGCCCGCCGGTCGGTTCGCCGACGAGCGCGGCGTGGGGGTCGACCGGTAGATTCCTTGGCGCCGCCGGACTCCCACCTACAATCCGCGGTTCCCCTACGCCACGGGCGGGGGATTGCGTCCGTGACCCGTCGGTCCCGACGGGGGACCCCACAGGAGTCGTCCCGATGCGTACCGCTTCCGCCAAGCCCGCCGAGGTCGTGCACCACTGGCACCTCGTGGATGCCGAGGGCATCCCCCTGGGGCGCCTCGCGAGCCGCGTCGCGCGGGTCATCATGGGCAAGCACCGCACCGACTACACGCCCCACGTCGACTGCGGCGACTTCGTCGTCGTCGTCAACTGCGACAAGATCGGCCTCACGGGGCGCAAGGCGCAGTCCAAGCGGTACTACAAGTACAGCGACTACCCGGGCGGCCTCAAGGTGCGTTCCTGGGGGCAGCTCCAGTCCACCAGGCCCGGCGAGGCGGTGATGCTGGCGGTGCGCCGCATGCTGCCGAAGACGAAGCTCGGCAAGCGGATGATCAACAAGCTCAAGACGTTCGGCGGTCCCGAGCACAACCATTCGGCGCAGCGGCCCCGTCCGCTGACGCTGTCCTAGGAGGGTTCCCCGTGGCGGAAGCGACGACGGCCGGCGCGGCGGACACCATCTGGGGGACGGGTCGGCGGAAGAGCAGCGTCGCCCGCGTGCGCGTTCGCCGGGGCGGGGGTCTCTTCACCGTCAACGGCCGCCCCATGGAGGAGTACTTCCGCCTGGTGCGGGATCGGGGCGTCGCGCTCTCCGCCGCCCAGTTGCTGGGCGCCCGGGACAAGGTCGACATCCACGTGACCGTCTCCGGCGGCGGCACCACGGGCCAGGCCGGCGCCATCGCCATGGGCCTCGCCCGAGCCCTCCGCAAGTCCGACGCGTCCTACGAGGACCCGCTCCGCCACTCCGGCCTCCTCACGCGCGACAGCCGCATGAAGGAGCGCAAGAAGTACGGCCTCCACGGCGCCCGCCGCGGCTGCCAGTTCAGCAAGCGATAGCGTCGGCGGCGGGTCCGGCACCGGTGGTGCCCGACCCCGCCGTGGGGCGTGCGCCGTCGTCCTCGCTACCCCCTCGTCAGCGCGTTCAGCACGTGGTCCTCCCACCTCCCGGCGATGCGGAGGTACCCCCGGGCGTACCCCTCCCGCTGGAACCCGAGGCGCCGCAGCAGCGCCTCGCTCCGGATGTTGGCGGGCATGTGGTTCGCCTCCACGCGGTGCAGCCCCAGTTCGCCGAACGCGTGGCAGAGCAGCGCGTCCAGCGCCTCCGCCATGAGCCCCTTCCCCTCCGCCTCCCGCGCCAGCGAGTAGCCGAGGTTGCAGGCCTCGAACGCCCCCCGCGTGATGCGCGTCAGGTTCGCGGTGCCGAGGATGGGGCCCCCGTCCCGGTCCCGGAGGAAGGTCCGCAGCGCCTGCCCGCGCCGCCGCTCCCGGTCCCAGGCGGCCAGCCGCGTCCGCCACGCCCCCTCGTCGTACCAGTCCACGGGGGGAACGGGGCTCCAGGGGGCGAGGTGCTCCCGGTTCGCGGAGACGTAGGCGACGGCGGCGGCGGCGTCGTCGGTGCGGGTGGCGGCGATCACGAGGCGCGCCGTCTCCAGCCGCACCGCGCGGAGGGCGCTCACCTGCCGTCCGGATCGGCCCCCGGGATCGCCGGCGGGCGCGCCGCCGCCTCCGCCGCGTAGGTCCGGGCGTAGCGGATCATCTCGCCGGCGATGTCCCGGCCCGTGGCGAACTCGATGCCCTCGAGACCGGGGGAGACGTTCACCTCCGTCACGAGGGGCCCCGTGGCTGACTCCAGCATGTCGACGCCCGCCACGTTGAGGCCGATGGCCTCCGCCGCCGCGACGGCCGTCCGCTCGACGTCCGCGGGCACGGGATCCACCGCCTCCCCCTTGCCGCCCCGGTGGATGTTGGATCGGAACGACCCCGGCCGCGCCACCCGCCGCATGCACGCGACGACGCGGCCTCCGACGACGATGGCGCGCACGTCCCGCCCGCGGGAATCGGCGATGAACTTCTGCACGAGGATGTTCTGCCCGAGGCCCCACATGGCGTCGAGGATCGCCTCCGCGGCGTCCGTGGATTCGGCGAGCATCACGCCGACCCCCTGCGTCCCCTGCAGGAGCTTCAGCACCACCGGCGCCCCGCCCAACTGGTCGATGCACCACTCCACGTGGTCCGGGTTCCGGGCCATGAGCGTGGGGGGGACACGGACCCCGTGGGCCGCGAGGACCTGCAGGCTCCGCAACTTGTCCCGCGCGCGGTAGACGGCGCGGGACGTGTTCAGCGTCGGCACCCCCGTGAGCTCGAAGTGGTGGAGCACGGCGAGGCCGTACTCGGTGATGGTGGTGCCGATGCGGGGCACGACGAGGTCGACGCCCGTGAGCGGCCCCGCCCCGTGGTGGAGCGACGGGGGCCCCTCGTGCGGGAGGAGCATGGCGATGTCGAGGGGATCCACCACCCTCCCGTCGACTCCCTCGCGCTCGCAGGCCTCGAGGAGCCGCCGGGTGGAGTAGAGGGAGGGATTGCGGGAGAGGAGGAGGGCCTTCACGGGGGTCGGGGGCCGGGGGGGGCGGCGCAAGGCTACCTTCCCCCCGGGGGCCCCCCGAGGAATCGCACCGCCCCGCGGCGGGGGCGGCCCCGCGGCCCCCGCGGGATGGAATCCTCCACCGGTCCGGCCGGGCCCGGGAGAATGAGGGGTCGCGCGCCGCCGGGGCGTCCCGGCGCCGCGCCCCGACCGGGAGGCGGCTCCGATGGCAGGCCACTCACACGCCGCGAACGTCATGTACCGCAAGGGAGCGGTGGACCGGAAGCGGTCCGCCCTCTTCAGCAAGCTGGCGCGCCTCATCATCGTCGCCGCGCGCACCGGCGGCGGCGACCCCGACGCGAACCTCCGGCTGAAGTACGCCATTGAGAAGGCCCGGGCCGCCAACATGACCAAGGACTCCATCGAACGGGCCATCCTGAAGGGAACCGGGGAACTGGGGACGGCGGCGTACGAGGAGGTCTCCTACGAGGGCTACGCGGCGGGCGGCGTCGCCATCATCGCCTCGGGGCTGACGGACAACCGGGCGCGCACGGCGGGAGAGGTGAAGTCCATCTTCGATCGGCGGGGCGGGAACATCGGGACGCCGGGCTCCGTGGCGTGGCAGTTCGAGCAGAAGGCCGTCGTCCGCGCCCCCGACGCGGGACGGTCCGAGGACGAGGTCTTCCTCACCGTGGCGGACGCCGGGGCCGAGGACCTCCGCCACCTGGACGGCGTGTTCGAGGTGGTCGGCCCTCCCGACGCCATGGGCCGCCTGCGCGAGGCCGTCGCGGCGGCGGGCCTGGAGATCGCCGAGAGCCAGGTCTCGTGGGAGCCGAAGACGCTGCTGCCGGTGACCGACGTGGGCGCCGCGCGGACCGTGCTGGCGCTCGTGGAGGCCCTCCAGGAGCACGACGACATCCAGCAGGTGGTGGCCAACTTCGACATCCCCGACGACGTCCTGGCCCGGGCCGTCGAGGAGGAATGACGGTGGGCGACGCCGCCGATCCGGTCCCCGACGCGCGGCTGGAGGCGGTGGCGGCCAACATCGAGTCCGTCTTCGTGGGGAGGCCGGCCACGGTCCGCCACCTCCTCGTGGGGCTGCTCGCCGGGGGCCACATCCTCGTGGAGGACGTCCCCGGCGTGGGGAAGACCACGCTGGCGCGCGCCCTGGCCCGCTCACTGGGCGGCGCCTTCGCCCGGATCCAGTTCACTCCCGACCTGCTCCCCTCCGACGTCGTGGGCGCGTCCGTCTGGGACGCGCGCGCGGCGGCCTTCGAGTTCCGGCGCGGCCCCGTGTTCGCCAACGTCGTGCTCGCCGACGAGATCAACCGCGCCACGCCGCGGACCCAGTCGGCGCTGCTGGAGGCGATGGGGGAGGGGCAGGTCTCCGTGGACGGCCTCACCCACGCCCTCCCCCGGCCCTTCATGGTGGTGGCGACGCAGAACCCCCACGAGTTCGAGGGCACGTTCCCCCTGCCCGAGTCCCAGTGGGACCGCTTCCTCCTGCGCCTGCGCATCGGCTACCCGTCCCCGCGCGAGGAGCGGCGCATCCTGCGCGGGCAGGACGACCCGGAGGCCCTCGACCGCCTGGAGCCGGCCCTCTCCGGCGAGGACGTCTCCGCGCTCCAGCGGCGCGTCCGGGCCGTCCGCGTCGACGACGCGCTGGCGGACTACGTCGTCCGCCTCGTGGCGGAGACGCGGCGGTCCCCGAGCCTCTCCCTGGGCGCCAGCCCCCGCGCCGGCGCCGGCCTCTACCGCGCTGCCCAGTCCCTCGCCCTCCTGGAGGGGCGGGAGTACGCCCTCCCCGACGACGTCAAGCGCCTCGCCGTCCCCGTCCTCTCCCACCGCCTCGTCTCCCGCCAGGCCCCCGCCGCCGACGCCGCCGACGACCGCGAGGAGATCGTCCGGCGGATCCTGGAGACCGTGGAGGTCCCGGCGTAGGCGGCGGATGGGGAGCGGAGCCGCCGCGCTGTTGCCGCGGCGTCCGGGCGTCGGGCCGGGGGCTTGACGCCGGGATTGCGGAGGCGTAGCGTGTCCGCGGTCCCGATCCGCGGGGCACCGCGGCGGGCGGGAGGGAAGCGGCATGGCACCGTCGGCGTCGGGGATGGGGCGGGCCGTCGTCGGCGTCGCGCTGGTCGTGTTCATGGCGTTGTGCGCGGGGTGCCACTCCCCGTTCACGACCATCGCGCCGGAAGTCAGCCTGGGAGCGGAGAAACTCGGGAGGGCGCACGGCCAGTCGACGTCCGCCATCGCCGGCATCGGGCACTGGACGGCGTACCAGTTCATCCCCATCGGATGGAGCGAGCGGAACCAGGAGGCCTACGATCGGGCGCTCGCCAGCGTGCCCGGCGCCACGGCGCTGGGCGGGGTGACGATCCAGGAGGACTACTTCTTCTGGGTGTTCTGGTGGTCGCGGACGCTCAAGATCGACGGGGAGGGCGTGCGATGAGCAGCAACGCGAAGTCGGTGGCCGCGGTCCTCGGCTGCCTCGCCCTCGCCGCCCTGGCGGCGGGCTGCGCGGGGGATCCCGTCCACATCGACAACTACGTGCCCGCCGGGATCGACCGCGGCCGGGGGAGGGTCGTGGAGGGATCGGCCGGTTCGTTCCAGCTCCTGATCCTCTTCCCCATCAGGAACGGGTCCCGCCACGCCCGCGCCTGGGAGAGGCTGGTCGAGAAGGCGCCCAACTGCTGGATCACCGACGTGCAGTTGAAGGAATCGTGGTTCTACGGGTTCGTGGGCACGGGCTACCACTCGACGTTCCGGGCGACGGCGTACCCCAAGGACGGATCGGCCGCGCTCCCTGGTCCCGAGGGGGAGCCCGCGCCGCTCTCCGCCGCCGCGCGGTAGCCCGACCCGCTCGAGAGGAACCGCGTTCCCGCGGAGGCGGCCCCCGCAGCCGGGGTCATCGCGACGGGCGTGCCCGCCCTCCCGCCCCCGCACCGCGCGCTCCCCGCCGGCCCGGCTTCGCCTTCCCCTCCCGCAGCGCCGCGTGCGCCGCCGCCAGCCTCGCCACGGGGACGCGGTAGGGGCTGCACGAGACGTAGTCGAGGCCGGCGTCGTGGCAGAACTCCACCGAGGACGGCTCCCCGCCGTGCTCGCCGCAGATGCCGGTCGTCAGCGTCCGCCGCGCGCGCCGGCCCTCGTCGACGGCCCAGCGGACGAGGGTCCCGACGCCCTCGCGGTCGAGGGCCTGGAACGGGTCCGCGGCGAGCACCTGCCGCTCGATGTACGCGGGGACGAAGGAGGCCATGTCGTCGCGCGAGATGCCGCACGTCATCTGCGTGAGATCGTTGGTGCCGAAGGAGAAGAAGTCGGCGTGCGCCGCGATGGCCGCCGCCGTCACGGCGGCGCGGGGGACCTCGATCATCGTCCCGATGCGGAACGGGATGCGCGCGCGGGAGCCCTTCGTGACCTCGCGGAGCACCGCCTCTGCGCGCTCCCGCAGGAGCCGCAGTTCGGAGGCGAACCCGACCAGCGGGATCATGATCTCCGGGAGGACCTTCACCCGATCCCGTGCGCACGCCAGCGCCGCCTCGGCGATGGCGCGGACCTGCATGTCGTAGATCTCCGGGTAGGAGATCCCGAGGCGGCAGCCGCGGTGGCCCAGCATCGGGTTGGACTCGTGCAGCGTCCGCACGCGCCGCTGGATCTGCGCCACCGGGACGCCGGTCTCCCGCGCCAGCGCCTCCTGCTGCCCCGCCTCGTGGGGGACGAACTCGTGGAGCGGGGGATCCAGGAGGCGGACGGTGACGGGGAACCCGTCCATGGCGCGGAAGATGCCGTCGAAGTCCTCCCGCTGGAAGGGGAGGAGTTTCGCCAGCGCCCGCACCCGGCCCTCCGTGGAGTCCGCGAGGATCATCTCGCGCATCGCCGAGATGCGCTCCGGCGTGGCGAAGAACATGTGCTCCGTGCGGCAGAGGCCGATCCCCTCGGCCCCGAACTCCCGCGCCACGCGGGAGTCCCCGGGCGTGTCGGCGTTGGTCCGGACGCCGAGCCGGCGGAAGCCGTCGGCCCAGCCCATGAGCGTGTGGAACTCGCGGCCCAGGGAGGGCCGCACCGTGGGGAGGCGGCCGCGCATCACCTCGCCGCTGGTCCCGTCGATGGAGATCCAGTCCCCCTCCGCGACCACGCGGTCGCCGGCGATGCACGTGCGCCGGGCCGCGTCGATGGCGAGGCTCCCGCATCCGACGACGCAGCACTTGCCCCACCCGCGGGCGACCACGGCGGCGTGGCTCGTGAGTCCGCCGCGCGAGGTGAGGATCCCGGCGGCGGCGTGCATGCCGCCCACGTCCTCGGGACTCGTCTCCGCGCGCACGAGGATGACCGTCTCGCCGCGCGCCGCCCAGGCCTCGGCGTCTTCCGCCGTGAAGACGGCGCGCCCCCCGGCCGCCCCCGGCGACGCGCCGAGCCCGCGGGCGAGGACGTCCCGGGCCGCCGCGGGGTCGAAGGCCGGGTGGAGCAGCCGGTCCAGCGTGGAGGGGTCGATGCGGAGCACCGCCGTGCGGCGATCGATGCGGCGCGCCCGGACCATGTCCACCGCGATTCGCACCGCCGCCTGCGCCGTCCGCTTGCCGGTCCGCGTCTGGAGCACGAAGAGGTGGCCGTCCTCGACGGTGAACTCGATGTCCTGCACGTCGCCGTAGTGCCGCTCGAGGAGGTCCTTCACGTCGACCAGTTCCCGGTAGGTGGCGGGGAGGTCCCGCTCCAGACGGGCGATGGGTTCCGGCGTGCGGATGCCCGCCACCACGTCCTCGCCCTGGGCGTTGAGGAGGTACTCCCCGAAGAACTCGTCGGCCCCCGTGGAGGGGTCGCGCGTGAAGCACACCCCGGTCCCCGACGTCGGCCCCAGGTTCCCGAAGACCATGGACTGCACCGTGACCGCCGTGCCCAGCAGCCCGCTGATGCGCTGGATCTTCCGGTACTTGCGGGCCTTGTCCCCCTCCCAGGAGAGGAACACCGCCTCCACGGCCTGGCGCAACTGCTCCATGGGGTCGTCGGGGAACGGCTCGCCGACCGCCTCGGCGTAGATGTCGCGGTACTCGGCGGCCAGTTCGCTCAGGTCCTCCGCGCTGAGCGCCGCGTCGGACTCCGCGCCGCGACGCCGCTTCAGGTCGTGCATCGCGTCCTCGAAACGGTCGTCGTGGACCCGCCGGACCACCTTGCCGAACATGTGGACGAGCCGGCGGTGGGAGTCCGCGGCGACCCGCTCGTCGCCGAAGTCGCGCGCCAGCGCCGGGAGGGTCTCCGGCGTGAGGCCGACGTTGAGGACCGTCTCCATCATGCCCGGCATGGAGACGGCGGCGCCGCTGCGGACGGAGACGAGCAGGGGGTGGGGGCCCCGGCCGAAGGTGCGACCGCGAAGCCGCTCCACCCGCCGGAGGGCGGCCTCGACCTCGGCCCACAGTCCCCCGGGGAGTTTCCGGCCCGCGGCGTAGTAGGCGGCGCAGACCTCCGTCGTGATGGTGAACCCGGCGGGGACGGGGAGGCCGAGCCGGCTCATCTCGGCGAGCCCGGCACCCTTGCCGCCGAGGAGCGGCTTCATCCGGCCGTCGCCGTCGGCGCGGCCGCCGCCGAACCCGTAGACCCTGCGGCCCCGGACCGACTTCCTCGCCGCCCTCCGGCTCGCGCTCACCGTTCGTCCCCCTTCCCGGAATCCCGGGCCGCCGTGGCCGCCTCGCGGACCAGATCGTCGAATCCCTCCAGCGTCTCGATGGACCAGAGGAGCCACCGGTGGCGCAGTTCCACCCGCCGCACCTCCGCCCCGTCGCGGGGTGCCACCGTCCCCAGCGGGATGCGGGCGTCCAGGACGAGGTGGCCGCCCTCCACGCGCGCGGCGCGGTCCATGGCGGCCAGAGAGCCCGGCTTCTCCGGCACGTCCCCGTCGTCCGTCACCAGGAGGTAGCCGGGGTCGTCCACGAGCACGAACACGCCGCTCCCGCCGGCCGTCGCCAGGCGTACCCGGACCCAGGGGCGGGGTCCGGCGGAGGTCTCGACGGGCGCGTCGCCGGGCTCCAGCGCGGGAGCGCCCGCCGCCGCCAGGGTCTCCGCCGCGCGGCGGAAGACCTCCGGGTAGCGGTCGTGGGCCATGCGGTACTTGAACTCGCTGATGCCTTCCCGCGCGGTGAAGTCGGGGTGGAGCGCGTCGTACTGTGCGCCGAGATCCTCCTCCACGAACGCGCGGCGCAGCGCCTCGACGGCCTCCTCGGGGGTGTCCCGCCGGAGCCCCGCGGCGGCCCCCCGCGTCAGGGTCGTGCAGCACCCGGTGGTCGCCACCGCCGCCGCCGCGAGAGCCCACGCCGTGGTCCGCGCCATCGCTCCGCTCCTCCCGAACCGGGGACGCCGCGGCGCCCGGGCGGATGGTACGGTCCCGGAGGGTACGCGGGGGCACGATCACCGGGCGCGCCGGGGCGCCGCTCCGCTCCCAAGGAAGTTGACACCCCCCCGGGACCGCCCTACGTTCCGTCGCCGGGAAGGCGGGCCGCGGGCCCGGCGCCGCAGGTCGTCCGGCGCGACGGGGGCGAACGGTTTTCGGTGCAGCGAGCAACGGCGCGCCCCGCCGCGGCGGGGCGGGCCCGGGAGGCCCATGGCAGCACGCCGGATGCTGGGCGAAATCCTGGTCGAGAAGTCCGGGCTCACGGCGGAGCAGGTCCAGCGCGGGCTCGACCTCCAGAAGAAACGGCGCCTCCCGCTGGGGGAGTGCCTCATCTCCCTCGGCTTCGTCGATCAGGAGAAGGTCACCCGCGCCCTCTGCTTCCAGAGCGGCCTCCCCTTCGTCAACCTGGAGAAGTCCAAGGCGCCCATCCCCGCCGACATCCTCGCCGCCATCCCGAAGGAACTGGTGGCGGAGTTCCGGGTGGTGCCCGTGGCGAGGCGGGGGACCACCCTTCTGGTGGCCGTGGACGATCCCCTGGCGGTGGCGCAGCTCGACGGACTCCGGTTCCGTGCCGGCGTCGAGGCGCAGGCGGTCCTCACCACGCCGGCGGGCCTCGCGAAGGCGCTGGACGAGTACTACGGCGTCGGGAAGGCCCGTGCCGCCATCACCGACGGCGCCTCCGACGGGGGCGGTGACTCGGGGGACGACGGCCCCGTGGTCCGCCTCGTGGACGCCGTCATCGCCGACGCCCTCCGCAACCGCGCGTCGGACATCCACGTCGAGCCCTTCGCCGAGCGCATCCGCGTGAGGTACCGCATCGACGGGTACTGCCACGAGGTGGAGGGTCCCCCGAAGAACCTCCAGGGCCCGCTGCTCTCCCGCATCAAGCTGCTGGCGCGCATGGACATCGCGGAGAAGCGGAAGCCCCAGGACGGGCGCATCGTCACCGCCGTGGACGGCCGCGAGATCGACCTCCGCGTCTCGGTCCTGCCGGCCTACCACGGCGAGGCGGTCGTGATGCGCATCCTCGACAAGGAGAAGGGCCTCGTCACCCTCCAGGAACTGGGCTTCGACGGGACCGACCACGAGCGGTTCTCCCGTCTCATCAAGCGGCCCAACGGGCTCTTCCTGGTCACGGGGCCCACGGGCTCGGGCAAGACGACGAGCCTCTACGCGGCGCTGCGCGATCTCAACCGGCCGGACGTCAAGATCCTCACCGCCGAGGATCCCGTGGAGTACTACCTCGCCGGGATCAACCAGTGCCAGGTGCGGTCCAACATCGGGTTCGACTTCGCGCGGATCCTCCGGTCCATGCTGCGCCAGGCGCCCAACATCATCCTCGTCGGCGAGATCCGGGACGCGGAGACCGCGGAGATCGCCATCCAGGCGTCCCTCACGGGCCACCTCGTCTTCTCCACGCTCCACACCAACGACGCCCCGTCGGCGCTGACGCGGCTCATCGACATGGGCGTCAAGCCGTTCCTCGTGTCGACGGCCGTGATGGCGGTCATGGCCCAGCGGCTGGTGCGCCGCCTCTGCGCCGCGTGCCGGGCCCCCTACGAACCGGAGCCGTCGGTGCTGCGCACCATGGGCCTGACGCCGCAGATGGTCGAGGGGCGCACGATCTACCGCGGCGTGGGCTGCGGGAAGTGCCGGGGCACCGGGTACCACGGCCGCATCGGGCTCTTCGAACTGTTCGAGATGGACGCCCGCATCCGCGAACTCTGCTTCCGCGGCGGCGGGACCCTTCGCCTGCGGGAGCAGGCGCGCCTGTCGGGCGGCCTCGTGTCGCTCAAGGAGGACGGCGTGCGCAAGGTGCTGGCCGGCCAGACCACCATCGAAGAGGTCCTCGCCGCCACGGCCGAGGAGTCGCGCGGGGAGGCGGCCTGATGGGCGCCTACGACATCCACCGTCTCCTCGACAAGGTGGTCGAGGTGCAGGGCTCCGACATCCACCTGCGCGTGGGACGTCCCCCGACGCTGCGCGTGAACGCCCGCATGGGCAGCATGAACGGTCCGCCGCTCGTCCCCGAGGACACGGCGGAGATGGCCAAGGAGATCATGCCCCAGCGCAGCGCGCTGGAGTTCAAGGAGCGGGGCGGCACCGACTTCGGCATGGCCCACGGGGACTCCGGTTCCCGCTTCCGCGTCTCCGTGTTCCGCGAGCGGACCAACGTCGGGCTCGTGCTGCGCCTGCTGCCCTCGAGGATCCTGACCTTCGAGCAGATCGGGCTGCCGGACTCGGTGCGGGCGCTCCTCCACCGGCCCCGCGGCCTCGTCCTCGTGACGGGACCCACCGGGTCCGGCAAGACGACGACGCTGGCGACCATGCTGGACTACATCAACACCAACATGGATCGCCACATCGTCACCATCGAGGACCCCATCGAGTACTACCATCCCCACAAGAAGGGGATTGTCACGCAGCGCGAGATCGGCGTGGACGTGGGGACCTTCAGCGAGGCGATGCGGCGCGTCCTGCGGCAGGACCCGGACGTCGTCCTCCTCGGCGAAATGCGCGACCTGGAGACGATCCGCACCGCGGTGACGGCGGCCGAGACGGGCCACCTCGTGCTCGCCACGCTCCACACCACGGGGTCCGCGCGCACGGTGGATCGCATCATCGACCAGTTCCCCTCGGACCAGCAGGAGCAGATCCGGACCCAGCTGTCGGTCTCCATCATCGCGGTGATCTCGCAGGTGCTCCTGCCGCGCAAGGACCGGAGCGGCCAGCTCGCCGGGTTCGAGATCATGTTCATGACCCCGGCCATCGAGAACCACATCCGCAAGAACGAGACCTTCAAGATCACGTCCACCATCCAGACGAGTTCGAACGTCGGGATGATCCTGCTGGACGAGTTCCTGTTCCGGCTGGTGAAGGACGGGAAGATCTCGGAGCAGGATGCGCTGGAGAAGAGCCAGAACCCCAAGGACCTCCGCGACAAGCTCCAGTTCGCCAAGCTCGGCGGGTCCGTGCCCGCGGCGCCGGGCGGGAAGCCCGCCGAGGGCGCGGCGTGAGCGCCGCCCCCTCGCCGACGCGACGGCCGGGAGGTCGCCGGCACATCGGCCAGATCCTGAAGGAGTCCCGGGCGGTCCACGAGGGCATCATCCAGGAGGGGTTGGCGGCGCAGCGACGGGACGGGGGCATGCTCGGGGAGACCCTGGTCCGGCTGGGCCACATCTCCGCGGGCCAGCTGCAGTCCGCGCTGGCGCGCCAGGCCGGGTACGACGCGTGGGATCTGGACGAGCGGCCCCCGGACCCCGCCGCCGTGGCGCGCCTCGACCAGGCGACGGCGCAGACCTTCACGCTGCTCCCCGTGGCGGTGGAGGGCAACACGCTGGTCGTCGCCTTCGCCGATGCCGCCAACGCCGCCGTGCTCACGGACGTGGCCTTCCTCACGAACATGGAGGTGCGCGGCGTCATCGCCGACGGCGAGCGCCTCCGGGACGCCATCCAGAAGGCCTACCAGAAGGGCGCGGCGGCGGTCGCCGGCAAGCCCGATCCGCGGGCGGCCCAGCGGGCCACAGGGGACCACGGGCCGACCTCCGTGGACGACCCCGAGAGCATGGCCACGTCGGCGCCGGTCATCAAGCTCCTCAACTACATCCTCGCGCAGGCCATCCGCGACAAGGCGTCGGACGTCCACCTGGAGCCGTTCGAGGGGGAGTTCCGCGTCCGGTACCGCGTGGACGGGGTGCTGTACGAACTGGAGCCGCCGCCCGCCCACCTGGCCACCGCCCTGATCGCGCGCGTCAAGGTCCTCTCGCGCCTCGACATCGCGGAGACGCGACTGCCCCAGGACGGCCGCATCGAACTCACGGTGGAGGGGCGCGCGGTGGATCTGCGCGTCTCGACGCTCCCCACGCTCCACGGGGAGTCGTGCGTCATGCGCATCCTGGATCGGAGCGTCGTGGCGCTCGACCTCGACCAGGTGGGGCTCCGGCCCGACGACGCCGCCACGGTGCGGAGGCTGCTCAAGCTGCCCCACGGGATCATCCTGGTGACGGGTCCCACGGGCTCCGGCAAGACGACCACCCTGTACTCGGCGCTCCGCGAGGCGAACGTCGTCGACACGAAGATCATCACCACCGAGGATCCGGTGGAGTACGACATCGAGGGCCTCATCCAGGTGCAGGTGAACGAGGAGATCGGCGTCACCTACGCCCGCTGCCTGCGCTCCATCCTGCGGCAGGACCCGGACATGATCCTGGTGGGGGAGATCCGCGACCGGGAGACCGCGCAGATCGCCATCGAGGCCTCCCTCACGGGTCACGTGGTGTTCTCGACGGTGCACACCAACGACGCCCCGCTGGCGGTGACGCGCATGGTGGACATCGGCGTGGAGTCGTTCCTGCTGGCCGCCACGCTGGAGGGGATCGTCGCCCAGCGTCTCGTGCGCCGCGTGTGCGTGAACTGCAAGCAGTACTACGAACCGACCGACCAGGTCCTCATGGAACTGGCCATCACCGCCGCCGAGGTCGAGGGACGCCGCTTCGCCTTCGGCAAGGGCTGCGACCAGTGCCACTTCACCGGGTACCGCGGCCGGACGGCCCTCTTCGAGATCATGCTCATCTCCGAGGCGACCCGGGCCCTCATCATGGACGGCGCCCCGACGGCGGACCTCCGCGCCCGGGCGCGCTCCGAGGGGATGCGTTCCCTCCGCGAGAGCGGTCTCCTGGCGGTCTACGAGGGGACGACGACGGTGGAGGAGATCCTCCGGGAGACCATCGAGACGCTGTAGCCCGGCCGCGGTGTGGCGGGAGCAATCGCCGGTGCCCTCTCCGGGATTGCGGGACGGCCCCGGCGGGGGGCGTTACCATCTTCACGGGAACGACGTGGACTCGAGGGCCCCCACGGAGACCCCCCCTCCATGCCCGCGAAGGCGCCGGGTGCGCGCGACTCCGCATTTGCCTCCAGGGACCGCCCCGCGAAGGGCGGCCGGCGGTTCTTCGATTCCGTGGACGAGGCGGACCTGACCCGCTTCACGACCCAGCTTTCCGTCCTCCAGGACGCCGGTCTCCCCATCGTCCGCTGCCTCAAGATCCTCGAGGGGCAGATGAAGCCCGGCCTCTTCAAGCGCACGCTGTCCGGCGTGACCGAGGACGTGGAGGCGGGCGCACCCCTCTCCGACGCGCTGGCGAAGCACCCCGCCGTGTTCGATTCGCTGTACGTGAACATGGTCAAGGCGGGCGAGGCGGGCGGCGTCCTGGACACGATCCTGCTGCGCCTGGCGGAGTTCAAGGAGAAGAGCGTCCGCCTGCGCAATCGCGTCAAGACAGCGATGATCTACCCGGCCGTGGTCCTCACCCTCGCCGGCGGCATCCTGGCCGGGATCATCATGTTCGTCATCCCCAAGTTCGAGGAGATCTTCCGGGAACTGGGCAACCGCAAGATGGAGTTGCCGGTCCTGACGCAGTTCATGCAGGGCCTCGCCAACTGGCTCACCAAGGACTACGGCTGGATCTGGATCGTCGCCCTGGCGCCGGTGACCTACGGCGGCTACCGGCTCCTCAAGTCGTCCGCCGGCGGCCGTCGCGCCATCGACCGGTTCAAGTTGCGCGCCCCGGTCTTCGGGGCCATCGTCCGGAAGACCCTCGTGGCCCGGTTCACCCGCACGTTCGGCACGCTCATCTCGTCCGGCGTGCCCATCCTCGAGGCCCTGAACATCATCCGCGGCGCCGTGGACAACGTCATCGTCCAGGAGGCCGTGGACAAGGTGCGCGACTCGATCCGCGAGGGCGAGGGCATCGCCCAGCCGCTGGGCGCATCGGGCATCTTCGACGACATCGTGGTCAACATGGTGGACGTCGGCGAGGAGACGGGCGAACTGGACAAGATGCTGATCAAGGTGGCCGACAACTACGACGAGGAGGTCGACAACTCCGTGGCGGCGCTCGTCTCCATCCTGCAGCCGCTGCTCATCATCGTCCTCGGCGCCGCCGTGTTCGTCATCGTGCTCAGCGTCTTCCTGCCCATGCTCACCCTCATCAACACGCTCGGCGGGGGGTAGCGCACGCGGGCCGCATCGCTCCGCACGCGGGTCCTCGCGGCGGGCCTGCTCGTGCACCTCCTCGCGCTCCTCGCCGTCATGACGGCGCTGCTGCTGGACGCCCGGGCCCGGGACGGTCGCGCCCGGGCGGTGGACGCCATGATGGAGGACCTCACGCGGGAGTGGGCCGCCCGCGTCGACCCCGGGACGCTGGAGCGCGTCGTCGCCCAGTACGACTTCGTCGCCGAGGCGGCGCTGCTCACCAGCAACAACGAGTTCCGCCTGCTCAAGGCGGGGCGCCACCTCCAGCGCGCGGAGGTGGAACCGCTGGTGGCCCGGGCCTGGGAGACGGGGGGCCCGGTCAAGGCGGGGGACGTGACGGCCATCCCGGTCCGCGAGGGCGGCCGGTGGCACCACGCGTACTGGCTGCGGTTCCGCTTCCAGCCGCCGCGAAGCGCCTACGAGCCCCTCCGCCGCGTGTACGTCGTCCTGCTCCTGGGCGCGGCGCTCAGCGTCGTGATCACGACGGTCCTCCTCGACCGGTGGGTGCTGCGGGGACTGGATCACATCGCCGCGGGGGCGCGCCGGGTGGCGGCGGGGGACTTCTCGACGCCCGTGCCGCTTCGACGGCACGCGGGGGACGAGATCGACGCCGTGGCCGCCGCCTTCAACGGGATGATGGGGGAGGTGGGGGCGTTCCGCGAGGACCTCCAGGCCCGCGTGGGCGACGCCGTGCGCAAGATGCGCGCCGCGGAA
Source organism: uncultured Planctomycetota bacterium (assembly GCA_964607145.1). Taxonomy (GTDB): domain Bacteria; phylum Planctomycetota; class JAJSAM01; order JAJSAM01; family JAKLKS01; genus CAZSIX01. Next base: position 44,594 of record CAZSIX010000013.1, read on the forward strand.
CGGAACCTCGTCACCGCGCAGCGGCTGGCCGCGGTGGGCACGCTGGCCGCGGGCATCGCCCACGACATCAACAACCCGCTGGGCGGGATGATGAACGCGGTCCGGGCCCTCGCGCGGGACGACCTCGGTCCGGAGAAGCGGAAGGAGTACCTCGAACTGGTGGAGGACGGGCTGGACCGCGTCGCCCACACGGTCCAGCGCGTGCTCCAGTTCTCCCCCCACCAGGTGGCCCCCAGGGCGTGCGACCTGGCCGCCGTGGCCGATCGGGCGCTCGCCCTGGGGCGGCATCGGGTCGAGGGCGCCGGTGCGGCGGTCCGCGTGGAGATGGAACCGGGGGGCCTCCCCGTGTTCGGGGATCCCTACGAACTCCAGCAGGCGGTCCTGAACCTCGTCGTCAACGCCGCCGACGCCGTGGCGGCGACGGGACGGGGTTCCGGGAACGTCGTCATCCGCGGGGAGCGGCAGGGGACGGACATCCGGCTGTCCGTGGAGGACGACGGGGTCGGCATGACCGAGGAGCAGGCGGCGAAGGCGTTCGACCTGTTCTTCACCACGAAGGGCGTCGGCGAGGGCACCGGCCTCGGCCTCTCCATCGTCCACACCATCGTCTCCAGCCACGGCGGGCGCGTGGAACTCCGCTCCACGCCGGGGGCGGGGACGACGGCGACCATCGTCCTCCCCGCGGGGGCCTGAGAGGCCGCGAGCGAAACGCCCCGCTCACGGCCTTGTAAACGGCGACGACTTGCCGGTACGCGGAGGGGTGGCGGGGCAGCGGTTCCGCCACATCGAAGAGACTCCCGCCCATCATGCGCGTCCTCGGGGGCCTGCCATCCCCTGTGGATTCGCACGATCGCCAAGCACTCCTGAGCCGCCCCGTGTACAGAGCGTGCGAGCCGGCCGCCTGGCCCACACGCTCTGAACCGTGGGCGGAGGCCCCGGTCACGCGACGGTCACCGGTGCGGCGCGGGCGGGCCCATCCCTTGCCGCGGGCGGGGCGGGGGACCTAGAATCGTCGTCAGGAGGTGTCCCCATGAGGCCCGGTCAACTGGCGACGTACCGGTGGCTGCTCGCGCTGACCACCCTGGCGGCGGTGTTCCTCGCGGGGGCCCGCTGGGGCGAGGGGACGGGAGCCCACGCCCAGTCGGTGCCCGCGGGCAAGTCCGCCGGCGGCGGCACGGCGGACAGCAACGGCGACATGATCGCGGTCACCGGCGCCTCGTCGTCCGGGGCCGCCATCCTCTATCTCGTGGACACGCGGACCCGCAGGGTGTGCGTCTACCAGGGGACCGGGAAAAACATTGAACTGGTCGCCGCGCGGAACATAGAGTTTGACATGAAGTTGGACATGTACCGGGACACCTCCGACGCGGAGGTGCAGGTACCCAACCTCAGGGCGGAGTGGCAGAAGCGGGCCGGGGCGAACCCCGGCGCCGGCGCGCCGCCCAAGTAGCCGCGGAGACGGAACGGATCTTCCGGCGGGCCCCCGGGGCCGCCCAACGAGGAGGCGCCATGGCGCAGAGCGGCGAGTTCTACAGCTTCGACGAAGTGCTGCGGAAGTTGAGCATCGACCGGCAGCGCCTCATGAAGCTGGTCTCCGAGGGCGAGATCCGCGCCTTCCGCGAGGGCGAGGCCATGAAGTTCCGGCGGGGCGACATCGACGGCATGGGCCGCACGCGTCCCGTGTCCGGCGGCGAGGACGCCACCGCGGCCATCGACCTCTCCGCGGGCGGCGGACGCGCCTCCGAGACGCTCACCGACGACCTGATCTTCGACGAGGGCGACGACCTCTCGAACCAGGAGGCGGGGATGGCCACCGCCGAGATCTCCTCCCAGGACACCTTCATCGACGAGGGGCAGCCCGCGGGCATGACCACGGAGCCGCTGGACGTCGACGGCGAGCCGAAGACGATGGAGACCTCCCCGGCGGGCCGGCGCAAGCCGGCGGCCGGCGCCACCATGGCGCGCCCCGCGGCGGCGCCGCGGCGCGCCGTCGAGGAGCCCACGGTGCACGTCGCCTGGACGCTGCTGCTGGTCGTCTCGTCGGTGCTCATGGTCGCCGGCTGCATGGTGGCCTGGGACATCGGCCGGATGGATCGCGAGGGCAACAAGCCGGGCGCCCTCTCCCAGTGGGTCGGCGAGAACCTCGGCGGGCAGCAGGCGTCGGGCTCCGCGAAGTAGCCTCGGTGGGCCTCGACGGATCCTCGGCGGGTCGCGGCGACTCCGCGGCCGCCCTGGTCGGTCCGCGCCGGCTGGCCGCGGCAGCCGCGTTGCTCCTCGTCGTCGGCGGTTGCGTGGCGCCCGGCGACTCGGAGTCCTCCCGCGTCATCCGCGATCAGGACGAGGTGATCCGCGCGCAGCAGGCGAGCAACGCCGAACTCCGCGCCCGCGTTCTCCGTGCGGAGACCGCGCTGGAGGCGGCCCGCGCCGATCGGGAACGGGCCAGCGGATCCGATCAGGCGTACCGCGCCGCCACGGAACGTCTCGAGGCCCGGCTGACGGAACTCGAGGGGGCGTTCCAGGACCCGACCCAGGGCGTCCTCGTGGAGCGCGCCGAGGGCGGGGGGATCCGCTTCATCGTCCAGGGCGAGGTCCTCTTCGGGTCCGGAGACTCCGAACTGACGGAGGAGGGCAAGGCCGCGCTGGGGCGCATCGCCGAGACCCTGAAGGGTCGGGCGGAGCGCCTCCGTGTCGAGGGCCACACGGACAACGTCCCCATCGGGAAGCCGGAGACCCGCGCCCGGTACCCCCTGGGGAACATGCAGCTGTCCCTGGATCGCGCCCTCCACGTCCAGGACTTCCTCGTCAAGTCCGGCATCGAGGCCAGGCGCGTCGCGTGCGCCGGCTACGGCGAGCACGCCCCGCGCACCGACAACTCCTCCGCCGAGGGGCGCACGAGGAACCGGCGCGTGGAGATCCTGCTGCTCTCGCAGTAACCGGGCGGCGTCCTTGAGCGCGGCGGATGCTCGCCGCCGCGGAGGATGCCCTTGACCCGGACCCTGCTCGCCGAGCCCTGCCCCGACCCGCCACCGGAGGACGCGCCCGGTCTCCCCGCGGACGAGCGGCCGCGGGAGCGGCTCCTCCGCCTCGGCCCCGACGCGCTCTCGCCGGCGGAACTGCTGGGGGTCCTTCTCGGCACGGGGACGCGGGGGCTCTCCGCGGTGGAGGTCGGTCAGCGGCTCCTGGAGCGGTGCGGCGGGCTCCGGCGGCTCTCGTCCCGGCTCCCGCGGGAGATGGCCGCGGTCCACGGCGTCGGGGGCGCGCGGGCGGCCCGCGTGGCGGCGGCCTTCGCGCTCGGGCGCTCCGCGGGCGTGCTGCGCATCCCCCGCGGGGAGCGGTTCCGTTCCGGCGGCGACATCTTCCGCCACTACCACGGCCGCATGAGGGACCTCCGGAAGGAGCAGTTCTGGGCGGTGCTGCTGGACGGCAAGAACCGCGTCCTGCGGGAGGAGCGGGTCAGCGAAGGGAGCCTGACCGCGTCCCTCGTCCACCCGCGCGAGGTCTTCGCGCCGGCCATCCGCGAGTCCGCCGGTGCCATGGTGTTCGTCCACAACCACCCCAGCGGCGACCCCACGCCCTCCGTAGAGGACGTGGAGATCACGCGACGGCTCTGCGCCGTCGCCGATCTGGTGGGCATCCGCGTGCTGGACCACGTCGTGGTGGGTGACGGCGCGTACGTGTCGTTCCTCGAGCGGGGCCTCCTGGAGGGAGCGCCGGGGGATCGACCGCGGGCGGGCTAGCTCGACGTATTCGTGAGGGGTCGCGGGAGGTGCAGGGAGGTGGCGGTGGCGCAGGGACTTGGGACGACGAGGTGGTGGGTGGGCAGCGAGACACCCTGTCCCGCGAGCGGCATCGCGTCGAGACCAAGGAGCGGCGACGAAGACATACTCCGTAGAGTAGGCGAGTCGCCGCGACGCCGGGATCGACGTGAGGACGCCGCGGGACCGCGGTCCCTCATGAATAGGTCGGGCTAGACTCCCCGACGCGGGGAGCGGCCGGGGCGGCGCGGCGCCGCTCCACGGGTGAACGGAGGTCGGGCCATGGGTGGGGGCGGGGTGGAGTACGCGGTGGTGGCGACGGCGGCGGGGACGGCGGTGGTGGCGGCGCGGGGGGGGCGCGTGGTCGCGTCGTTCCTCCCGGGTCCCGACGGAGCGGCGCAGGTGGCGCGGCTCCGGGAGCGGTTCCCCGATGCCCGCGAGCGCGGCGAGCGCGCCCTGCCCGCGGCCGGGGTCCTCCGGCGGTGGGCGGAGGGACGGGGCGGGGACCCGGCGACGGTCCCCGTGGACCTCGCCGCCGTCGCCCCCTTCGCCGGCCGGGTCTACCGCGCGCTGCGCCGCGTCCGCCCCGGGCGGACGGTCACGTACGGGGAACTGGCCCGGCGGGCGGGGTCGCCGGGCGCCGCCCGGGCCGTGGGCACGGCCCTGGCGCGGAACCCCCTCGCCCCCTTCGTCCCCTGCCACCGCGTGCTGGGCGCCGACGGCGGACTCCACGGGTTCACGGCCCCCGGCGGCATCGCGGCGAAGGCCCGGCTCCTGGCCATGGAGGGGGTGGACGCCCACCGCGACGGCGCGAATCCTTGACGCTCCGGGGACGGGCGGGGATGCTGGCCCCGCTCGGGACGCCGTGCCGGCGTCCCCTCCGCCGGAGTCCCCCATGGTCGAGCCCGACCTCCTCGAGATCCTCGTCTGCCCGCTGGACAAGGCGGACATCCGCCTCGAGGGGGATCGGATCGTGTGCACCGCGTGCGGTCGCCGCTATCCCGTGCGTGACGGGTACCCGGTGATGCTGGTGGAGGAGGCGGAACTGCCTCCCGCGGGCGGGAGAGCGGGATGAGCCCGACCCCGTGAAGACCGCCATCATCTCCGACCTCCACGCCAACGTGGAGGCGCTCTCCGTCGTGATGGACCACATCGCCGGTCAGGGCGTGGACGAGATCGTCTGCCTCGGCGACGTCATCGGGTACGGCCCCAATCCGCGGGAGGCGCTGACGATGGCGCGACCGTCGCGGTTCTGCCTCATGGGGAACCACGAGGAGGCGGTGCTGTTCTACGGCGAGGACTTCAACCCCAAGGCGAGGGCCGCGCTGGAGTGGACCAAGGAGCAGCTCAACTCGCCGGAGTACGACCGCACCGACAACTACGAACTGTGGAACTTCCTGGGCAACCTCCGCGAGACCGTGGTCGAGGGCGACATCATGTACGTCCACGGTTCCCCGCGCGTGCCGACGAAGGAGTACATGGTTCCCTCGGACACGAAGAACCCGGAGAAGATGCGCGAGGTGTTCTCACTCATCCCCTCGCTCTGCTTCGTGGGCCACTCCCACATCCCCGGCGTCTACACCGAGGACCTGCGCTTCCTCTCGCCGGGGAAGAGCGGCACGACGTACGTCCACGACCCCGCGACGAAGGCGCTCATCAACGTGGGTTCGGTGGGGCAGCCGCGGGACGGCGACCCGCGCGCGTCCTACGTCATCTCCGACGGTCGCCGGGTCACGTTCTTCCGCCTCGACTACGACGTCAAGACGACGATGGAGAAGATCTACGCCATTCCCGGGCTCCCCAACTACCTGGCGGATCGCCTCATCGTCGGTCGTTGACGCCGGTGCCGCTCCCACCCGTTCCCCGGCCGGCCGTGCATCGTCGGCCCCTTAGGGTTCGTGCGAGAATTAGTGCGTCACACCGAGGGCGAGCGAGGCGGCCGGTGGCAAGGCGCGAGGAGGGCGTGGCCCCTCCAGGGCCACAACCGACGAGCAACGCAGCCAGCGGGCGCCGCAGCCGCCCGAATGTAGCAGTCATTCTTGCACGGGCCCTTACCCCCATCTCCCGCGTCGGGATCCGGAGGCGATGAGCACCGAGCGGAGACTCCTGCTTGCCATCGTCGTCTGCGTGCTCGCCATCGGACTCCTGGAGTGGGCGCTCCCGCAGCCGGTGCCGCCACCGCGCAAGCCGACGCCCCCGGCGGAGGCCCGGGTCGACCCCGCCGTCGCCTCGGCGGAATCCCCGCCGGCGGCCGACGGGGGCGGGGCCGCGGCACCTCCCGCCCCCGCGGCGGACGGCGCCCCGGCCGCCGACGAGGGACGGAAGCGGGTCCAGGATCCCCCCCCGTTCGACACCTTCGACCTCGCCTCCGGCCGCCTGAGGACGCGGGTCCGCTCGCGGGGCGGCTGCCTCGACGGGGTGACGCTGGCCGGCGTCCTCGAGAAGCCGAAGACCGACCCCGCCGATCCCGCCCGCTGGCTGCGCTTCCTGGAGCCGTCCCCGAACACCCTGCCCGGCGCCCTGGGAGTGACGCTCCTCTCCCGGGACCGGACCCTCCGCGACCTCGAGGCGGTCCACTGGCGCCTCGTCTCCGCGCCGGGGGCGGTGCCCGTGGTGCTGGAGACCCGCGCGCTCCCGACGGAGCGGGAGGGCCTCGGCATCACCGTGACCGTGACGCTCCAGCCGGAGCCCGGTCCCGACGCCTGGCACCTCACCCAGCGCGTCGCCGTCCGCAATGACGACCCCGACCTGGCGGGCATCGAGATGCGCCTCCAGGTCCGGGGCGCGGCGCTCCACCACGAGCCCGTGGCCGAGGCGCGCGACGCCCTCGCGGGGTGGGCGAAGATCCGCAACACGGGACTCAAGTCCACCAACGGCGCCTCCGTGGCCGCGGCGGCGAAGAAGAAGGAGCCCGTGCGCCACGCGGGGGACGTCCAGTGGGCGGGCTCCGGCTCCACCTACTTCGCGGCCATCGTGTCCCCGGTGGAGGCCGAGGGAGCCGGCGGGACGCCGTCCCCGGTGGCGGAGGTCCAGTGGAGCGCCCTCGAGCCCCCGCACGACCCCCGGGTTCCCGGGCGGCCGGAGGCGTCCCCGCTGCTCCTCGTCCCGGGCCGCATGCCCGCGCCCGGCGCGGAGGTGGTGCACGAGTTCCACTTCTTCGTGGGACCCAAGTCCAACGAGGTGCTGGAGCGGGAGGAGTACGCCCACCTCCTTCCGATCCAGGACCGCTTGTTCGGGTTCATCGCGACGCCGCTGTTCCTCATCCTCTCCGCCGTCCACGCCGTCGTTCCCAACTGGGGCGTGGGGATCATCCTGCTCACGCTCCTCGTGCGCGGGCTCCTCTTCCCGCTCTCCCGGCGGCAGTTGAAGTCCACCATCGAGTACGGCGAGAAGATGAAGCGCTTCAAGCCGAAACTGGACGCGCTCAAGGAGAAGTACAAGGGGAACTCCAAGAAGATCCAGCAGGAGCAGCTGCGGATGATGAAGGAGGAGAACATCCCGCTCATGCCCGGCGGGTGCCTCCTGACAGTCCTCCAGATCCCCATCTGGATCGCGCTCTACGGGATGCTCCAGACCAACTACTCCCTGCGCCATGCCCCGTTCCTCTGGGTGGACGACCTCTCCCAGGCGGATCACCTCTGGCGGATGCTGCCCGACGCGGCGTCCATGCCGTTCGTGCCCACGGCGCTGGAGTATCTCAACCTGCTCCCCCTCATCATGACGTTCACGTGGTTCTTCGCGTCCAAGGCCACCATGACGCCGCCCGCGGACGAGCAGCAGGCGCAGATGCAGAAGATGATGCAGTGGATGCCGTTCATCATGCTGCTGTTCCCCGGCTTCTACACCATGCCCGCGGGCCTCTGCCTCTACATCACCGTGTCCAGCATCTGGGGGATCATCGAGTCCCGGTACATCCGCCGGAGCCTCGGCGTGGCTTGAGGGGCCGTGGGCGGAACGGCGCGCTCACGGCCTCGTAGGCGGCGACGACAGGCCGGGGAGCGGAGGGGGCGCGGGGCGGCGGTTCAGCGGGCCGCTCCGGTACTTCCCGGGGCGGTGGCCGACCGCTGCGCGCGCGTCCGGGCTCGCCCCATGCTCCGGGCCAGGGCGAAGATCCGGGCGACCGCCTCGACCCCGGCGTACGGCGGGGACAGGCGAGCCATTCCTGTCCGGCGCGGAGCCGTTCTCCACACCCCGTCCCCGCCCCCCCGTAGACTCCGCAAGTCCGGGGCGCCGCGGGGGTTCCGCGGACCGCCACCGCCCCCCGCGGACGGGTGCCCCCTGGGGGTCGGCGGCCTCCCGGGGCGGCGCGGGGGCAGACGCCATCGGCGCCGGGAGGGGCCATGCGCTGTCCCTACTGCAAGGAGAACAACGATCGCGTCATCGACTCCCGCGAGTCCACGGACGCCTACGTCATCCGCCGCCGCCGCGAGTGCCTCGCGTGCCGCCGCCGCGTCACCACCTACGAGCGCATCGAGGAGACGCCGCTCCGCCTCGTGAAGAAGGACGGCAGTCGCGTCCCCTTCGACCGGCGGAAGGTCCTCATCGGCCTCGTCAAGGCCTGCGAGAAGCGGCCCGTGCCGTCGGAGGCGCTGGAGGAGATCACCCAGCGCATCGAGGAGTACGTCACCGAGCGCTACGACCGCGAGGTGCCCAGCCGCATCATCGGCTCCCTCGTGATGCGCGAACTCCGCAAGGTGGATCACGTCGCCTACGTCCGCTTCGCTTCCGTCTACCGGGAGTTCCAGGACGTGGACGACTTCACCGAGGCGGCGGAGGAACTGCGGCGCACGAAGCCCCGGGGCCGTCGGCGCCCGTCGGCGCCGGGAGACGCGGAGTCCCACGACGACGACCTTCCCGACGGGGACCCGGGGGCCGGGGAGCCCCCTCCCCAGCCGTGAACCCCCCCCGGCACGTCCGCAAGCGCGACGGGCGCGTGGTCCCCTTCGACGAGGGCAAGATCGCCGACGCCATCTACCGCGCCGCCCTGGCCGTGGGCGGCGAGGATCGGTTCCTCGCGGAGGAACTGGCCTCCATGGTCACGCTCTTCCTCGTGAAGGGCATGGGTCCCGCCGCGGAGGGTCCCGCGGCCGCCCCGCTTCCCGGCATCGAGGGAGTGGCCGACGCCGAGCCCGCGGTGGCGGTCCCGGGGATCGAGCAGATCCAGGACGTCGTCGAGAGGGTCCTCATCGAGACCGGGCACGCGCGCACGGCCCGCGCCTACATCCTCCACCGGGAGAAGCGCTCCCGCCTCCGCGCCGCCGCCGCCGCGCGCCGCGCCGCGGCGGAGCCGACCCTGTTCGACGACCGCCGGATCCTCATCGAGGACCCGTCCACGGAACGGGCCCAACCGTTCTCCCGCGACCGCCTCGCCCGGGCGGTGGCGGCGGAGGCGGACCTCGAGCACGTGGAGGCCCTCGCGGTCACCGCAGAGGTGGAGGCCCGTCTCCGCCGGGCGGGGATGGGGAGGCTGCCGGCGCCGCTCCTCTCGTCGCTGGTGGACGCCGTCCTGCTGGAGCGCGGCCATCTCTGCGACCCCCGTCGGCGCTCCGGCGTGGCGCTCAGCCGCGCCACGGTGGAGACGGCGCTGGCGCCGCGGGGCCGGCCGGGGGCGACGCTCCCGCCGGAGGACGCGGCCCGCCGCCTCGGCGGCGAGGCCCTCCGCGCCCATGCGCTGGCGGACGTGCTGCCGCCGCTGGTGGCTTCCGCCCACCTGGACGGTTCGCTCCACGTCCACGGCCTGCACCGCCCGGCGGCGCTCTTCGCCGCGACGCTCTCGCTGGAGGCGCTCAAGGAGGAGGGCGTGCCCGGCTCGCCCTCCCGCGCCCCGGGGCGCGCCGCGACGGACCTCCGCCGCATGGTCGCGCAGACCGGTCGCGCCGTCCGCGGGGTCTCCGACTACGTCACCGGCGGCCTTGCGGTCCCCGCGGCGAACCTCTTCCTGGCCTCCCTCGTGCCCGGGGGACCGGACGGCGACCCTCCGGCGCCGGCGGATCTCCGCGAGGACGCGTGGCACCTCCTCCTGGAGGCGAGCCGTACGCCGGGGGACCCTTCCGTCGACCTGGAACTGCTGGCCGACGTCCCCCCGTGGGCCGCGCCCCTGCCGTCCCGCGGCGCCGGCGGTCGGCGGAACGGCGAGACGCTGGCGGCGGCGGGGGGCGCGGCGCTGGCCCTGGCCCGCGCGATCCTCGCGGAGCGCGCCTCCGCCGACGGGCTGCCGCCGCGGGGCTGTCTCCCGACCCTCACGCTGGTGGTGGGGAGGGGCGGGATCGGCGACCCCCGCTCGCGGGAACTGCTGCGCGAGGCGCTCGCCGCGGTGGTGGCGGGATCGCCCCTCCGGATCATCCCGGACCGCGGCGGCGTGCCCGGCGCCGGTCCCCCCGGCGCCCGGGAGACCCTGCCGCGGGGGGTCCCCGGGGACGACCCCGCCCTGCTCCGTCCCTTCGAGGTGCAGCGCGTGGCGCTCAACCTCCCGCGGGCCGCGTTCCGCAACCTGTCCGGCGATCTCACGGGGTTCTTCCGGGAGTGCGACCGCCTGGTGGACCTGGCCGTGGAGGCCCACCTGGCCCGCCGGTCCCTCCTGGCGGGGGTCGCGGTCCGCGAGGGGGGGGCGCTGGCGCCGCTCTTCCGGCGGGGCGGGGCGCGGCGGCGGGCGACGGGGGACGGCGGGCTCCCCCCGCCGGACCTGGCCGAGGGGGTGTACTCGGTGGCCGTGGCGGGGCTCAACGAGGCCGTGGCCCACCTCCTCGGGGAGGAACTCCACGAGAGCGACGCCGCCGTGAAGGTCGGCATGCGCACGCTCGCCTATCTCGCGCTCCGGACGAGGGAGGCGGGGGAGAAGGCGGCGCTTCCGCTCCGCCTGGACGCCGGCGAGGAACGGCGCGCCCTGGCCCGGTTCCTGGAGGCGGACACCGCGGAGCACGGCGACGACCTCCGCCGCGTGGCGGGGGGGCGACCCTACACGCCGGGCGTCTCCCTGCGGCCCGACGCACCCGCCGACCTCCTGCGCCGGCTGGAGCGGGAGGGGCGTCTGCACTCCCACGTCCGCAACGCGTCCTTCCGCTACGACCCCTCCGCCGAGCGGGGCGTCTCCGAGGAGGGCCTGCTCGCCCTCCTGGAGAAGACCTTCCTCCACACCGAGGTCCGGGCGCTGGCGCTGGGGGGGACCTGTCCGTGAACCTGGACGGTCTTCCTCCGGTGGGCGGGCTGGACGAGAGTTCCCTCGTGGCATGGGAGGGACGCACGGCGGCGGTGGTCCACCTCCAGGGCTGCAACCTCGCCTGCCCGTCGTGCGCCGTGCCCCACCTCATCCCGTCGGCGGCGGCGGGCCCCGGCGGCGCGCTCCGCGGGCGGATCCCCGTGGAAGCGGTCCTGGACGCCGTCTTCGCCCGCCGCGCCCTCCTGGACGGGGTCGTCATCACGGGGGGCGAGCCCCTCCTCCACGAGACCCTCCCCGACCTCCTCGAGATCCTGCGGTCCTTCGGCCTCGACACGCGCGTGGTCACCAACGGAACCCGCCCCCGCCTGCTGGCCCGGCTGCTGAACGCGGACCTGGTGGACAGCGTCGCCGTCGTCCTCCGCGCGCCGCTGGGGCCCCTGGCCTCCCTGGCGGCGGGGGGCGCGCTGGACCTGGGGGCGGTCTACCGCTCCCTGGAGCGCGTGGTGGAGGCCGGGGGCGAGCACGAGGTCCGAATCGTCGTCGACCCCCGCATCCTCACCCGGGACGACGTGGTCCGCGCCGCCCGGGCCGCCTTCGGGGTCCGCCGACTGGTCCTCGAGCCCGTGGTCCCCGGCCGGCCGGGCATGCGGGTCCTGACGGCGCTGGCCCGCGACGCCGGTCCCAACGCCGACGTCTGCATCGTGGCCGGGCGGCCGGGCCGGGACTACGGCCGCAACGCCCGCCCGGGAAGGGTGGGGGCGGCATGACCCGCCCGCTCCGGCCCCGTGAAGGTCGCCTCGCGCCAACCCGATAAACCCCAGAAGGGGGTCCCTCCATGCACCTGAAGCGTCTCGAGGCCTTCGGTTTCAAGTCCTTCGCCGATCCCGTCTCCTTCGAGTTCGACCGGGGGATCACGGGGATCGTGGGACCCAACGGGTGCGGCAAGTCCAACGTCGTGGACGCCGTGAAGTGGGCCCTGGGTGAGCAGCGACCGACCTCCATCCGCGGATCCGAGATGTCCGACGTGCTCTTCGCCGGGTCCGGCGGCCGCAAGCCGCTGGGGCTGGCGGAGGTCTCCCTGACCTTCGACAACGCCGACCGGTTCCTGGCCATGGACACGGACGAGGTGGTCCTCACGCGCCGGCTCTACCGGGACGGGACCAGCGAGTACCTCCTCAACCGGGAGTCCTCGCGGCTGAAGGACATCCGCGACCTCCTCCTGGACACGGGCGGCGGCCGCGGCGCCATGGCCATCCTCGAGCAGGGGCGCATCGACGCGGTGCTCCAGGAGAATCCCGTGGAGCGCCGCGTGGTGTTCGAGGAGGCCGCGGGCATCGCCCGCTATCGCCTGCGCCAGAAGGAGACGCTGCGGCGCGTGGAGCACCTGGACGAGAACCTGGGGCGCCTCCGGGATGTCCTCTCCGTGACGGAGAAGCAGCTCCGGTCCATCCGATCCCAGGCGGGCCGGGCGGAGCGGTGGAAGGCCCTCGACGAGGAGTGGCGCCGCCGCCGCATCGAGCTGGCGCTCCATCGTTATGCGGCGCTGCTGGGGGACCGTGCCGCGGCCGCCGCCCGGGTCGAGGAGCTCGCCGCCCGCGAGGCGGAGACCAACGCGCGCCTCGCCGCCCTCTCCGGGGATCTCCGGGAGGGGGAGCGCCGCGTCCACGAGGCCCGGGATCGCGCCGCCGCCCTGGAGGCGGAGGCCGGCAAGTCCGAGGGGGCCGCCGAGGCGGCGCTGGAGCGGGCCGCTTCCGAGGACCGCCTGTCGGGGGAACTGGAAGGCCGCATCCGCTGGTACGAGGGGGAGATCCAGACCACCGTCCGGCGCCTCGAGGAGGCGGAGGCGCAGGCCGCGGAGGCCCGGGCATCGGAGGACGCGGCGGCGGGAGAGGTGGCGGAGCGGGCGGAGGACCTCCGTGCCGCGGACACCGCCATCGCCGCCGCCACGGCGGCGCACCGGGAGCGGACCGACGCCGTCCAGGCCCTGCGGACGCGGGCGCTGGCGCTGCTGGAGCGGAAGGGCCGGCTGGCCAACGCCCGCGCCCGTGCCGAGGCCGAGGCCGAGGCCCTCCGCGCCCGGGCCGCGCGCCTCGCCCGGCGGGGCGAGGAACTGGAGGGGGAACGGGAGCGGGCCGGCGAGCGGCACGCGCGCACCGCGCTGGCCGCCCGGGAGGCCGCCGAGGCGGCCGCGACGGCCCGGTCGGCGCTGGCGGCGGCGGAGGGGGAACTGGCGGCGGCGGAGGGGCGCATCTCCGACCTCCGCGTGCGGTTCACGGCGCTGGACCGGGCCGTCTCCTCCGCGCGATCCCGCCTCGACGTGCTCACGTCCCTCCGCGATCGCCACGAGGGGCTGGGGCGCGGGGCCCGGCGCATCCTGGAGGAGGCGCGGAAGGCGGGGGGCGGAGGACTGTCCGGCGTGCGCGGCGTGCTCGCGGATCTCATCGAGACGGACGTGGCGGACGCGGAGGCCGTGGAACTGGCCCTGGGCCCCGCCGCCGAGGGCATCGTCGTGGAGACCTTCGAGGACGCCCGCCGCGCCGTCACCCTCCTGCAGGAGGAGGGCATCGGGCGGGCCCTGTTCCTGCCGCTGGACTCGGTGCGGGCGGCCGCCCCCTCCCCGGAGGGGGCCGTCGCGGGCCGCGCCGCCGCGGCGGCCGTGCGCTGCGCCGACGACCTCCGCCCGGTCGTGGACGGGGCCCTGGCGGGCACGCTGCTGGTGGCCGACCTCGACACGGCCCGCGCCCTCTCCGCGGAGACCGCCGGCGTCCGCCTCGTCACCGGCGGCGGCGAAGTCCTCGACGGGCGGGGCGGCATGGCCGGGGGCCGCGGGGCGGACTCGGGCCATGGCCTGCTGGCCCGCAATGCGGAGATCCGCACGCTCCGCCAGCGCCTCGCCGGCGAGGAGCGGCGGCTGTCGACCCTGCAGGGGGAGGTGCGCGCCACGGAGTCCCTCCTGGAGGAGGCCCGCGCCGCCGTGGTCCGCTGCCGGGCCGAGGCGCGCGAGGCGGAGTCCACGGGGCAGTCGACGCGGGCGGCCGCGGACGGCTGCGCGGCGGACCTTCGCCGGGCGGACGACGAGGCGTCGGTCCTCGGCGCCGAGAGGACCGAGGTGGGCGCCGAACTCGCGCGACGGGAGGAGGCCGCCGGCGCGCTGGCCGCGGAGGCCGCCGCCGCCGAGGAGGAGGGGACGGCCCTCGCCGCGGAGCAGGACGCGGCGCTCGCCGCCGAGTCCGCCGCCTCCGACGCGAGGCGCGCCGCCGAGGAGGGTCGGGCGGAGGCGCGGGTGGGGCTCGCGCGGGCGGTGGAGCGCCGGGACGCGTCGGCCCATCGCCGCGGGGCGGCGGAGCGCGCCCTCCACGACGGGCGCCGCAACCTGGAGGTCGCGCGCGTCGACATGGAGGCCTGCCGTGGTCGCCGCGAGGCGTCGATCCGCTCCGCGTCCACGGCGCGCTCCGAGGCCGAGGAGGCGCGGGCGCGGCGCGAGCGCGCGGTCCGCGACCTCGTCCGCGCCCGGGAGGCGGTGGTGGAGGCGACCCGCGTCCTCGAGGACCTCCGCCTCGGCGTCTCCGCCGTGGACGACGAGTACCGCTCCTACCGCGGCACGCTGGAGACGTTCCGGCTGCGGGAGAGCGAATCGCGCATGCGCATCGAGGCGCTTCTCGCGCGGATGCGGGACGAACTCCGCGTCGACCTCGAGCAACTGCACGCGGCGCCCGTCGTGGACGGGGGGCCCGCAGTGGAGGGTCCCGTCGACGGCGCTCCCGCCGTCGCCGCCGGGCCCGCCCCGGAGCCCGCTCCCGGACCGGCCCCCTTCGACGAGGAGGCGGCGGAGCGCGCCATCGACGAACTCCGCACGAAGATCGAGCGCATGGGCAACGTGAACCTGGAGGCCCTGGACCAGATCGGCGACGTCGAGAAGCAGGCCCGGGAACTCCGCGAGCAGGAGCAGGACCTGTCGAAGGCGCGCGAGGACCTCATGGAGGCGCTGCGCCTCCTCAACCGGCAGTCCCGGGAGCGCTTCCAGGAGACCTTCGCGCGCATCCGCGAGCACTTCCAGGAGACCTTCCGGCGCCTCTTCGGCGGCGGGAAGGCGGACATCTTCCTGGAGGAGGGGGAGGACATCCTCGAGTCCGGCGTGGAGGTCGTGGCGCGGCCCCCGGGCAAGGAACTGCGCTCCATCTCGCTGCTCTCCGGCGGCGAGCGCACGCTGACCGCCGTGGCGCTGCTGTTCGCGGTCTACCGCGCGAAGCCGAGCCCGTTCTGCATCCTCGACGAGGTGGACGCCGCCCTCGACGAGAGCAACGTGGGGCGGTTCACGGCCATGGTCCGGGACTTCCTCGACTCGAGCCAGTTCATCATCATCACCCACAACAAGAAGACGATGACCACCGCCGGGAGGATCTACGGGATCTCCATGGCCGAGCCCGGGGTCTCCACCCACGTCCTGCTGGAACTGGAGCAGGTCGCGGGGCCGGAAGCGGTGGAGGCGGCGTAGCCGCCGGGGTCCCATGGGGGCGCTCGGCGCCATGGCGCGCATGGTGCGCGCGTGGTTCTATCCCCCGCGCGGCGCCGTCACCCTCTGGCTCCTGCGGCGCCACTGCCGGGGGCGCGGCATCGAGGTCGGCCCCGGGGCGGGTCCCTACCTGCGGACGCCGGGTCTCGTGCTCATGGACAAGTACCCGCGCACCGGGCCCGGCGCGCTGCCGCTGGACATCGTCGGCGACGCGGCGGCCATCCCCCGCCCCGACGCGTCCTTCGACTTCCTCGTCTCCTCCCACTGCCTGGAGCACTGTCCCGACACGCTGCGCGTCCTCCGGGAGTGGCTCCGCGTGGTGCGGCCCGGGGGCACGCTGGCGCTGATCCTGCCGCACGCCGGCCGCACCTTCGACCGCGGGCGGCCGCTGGCCACGGTGGAGCACCACCTGGAGGACGAGCGGCGGGGCGTGGACGAGGGGGACGCGGCGCATTTCGCCGACTTCGAGCGGTGGTCCATCCCGCAGCACGACCACGCGTGGAAGCCGGAGGCCTGCCGGCCCGACGGGACCTGGGACCGGGAGTGGATCGTCCGCAACGGGCACATGCACTGGCACGCGTGGACGCAGCACGAGATGGCCGCCCTCGTCTCCCACCTCGGCTGCCGCGTGCTCGCGGTGCTGGAGGAACTCCCGGAGCGCCCCGACTCGTTCCTCGTGATCGCGGCGACGCCCGCGTAGGCGTACCCAGCGCGAGTGAGCCGGACGGCCGGCTCACACGCGCTGCATGGGGGAGATCGCCGCGTGGCGGCTCCGCAAGGGGACCGCGGGCGCCGGCGAGATCCACAGGGAGCGGGCGGAACCGCCGTCTCGGGAGCCCTGCGCCAATGGGCGCCCCGTCGCCGCTTACAACGCCGTGAGCGGGCCTCTTCGCTCACGGCCTCTCACCCGTCGGCCTGCAGTTCCCGGTCCACCGCCGCCGCCGCCGCCGCGAAGTCGGCCACGGTCTCGTGGGGCGCGAGCGCTTCGTCCGCCGGATCCATGGCCCGGTGCTCCCCACGACGGATGCGCACGGTCCGCATGCCCAGCGCGCGTCCCGCGGCGATCTCCGCGTCGGGGCGGTCGCCGACGACGATGCAGCGGGCCGGGTCCAGGCCGTGGCGCTCCACCGCCTCGCGGAACGCCCTCCCCTTGTCGGCGCGGGGGCCGAGGGGCTCGAGGATGACCGCGTCCACGAGGTCGCCGACGCCCGTGGCGACGATCTTCGCGTGCTGCGTCGCCGGGTCCCCGAAGGTCACGAGGAGCAGCAGCGCGCCCGCCCGCCGCCAACGGGCGAGGGCCTCGCGCGCGCCGTCCACCAGCGGGAGCGTCGCGGGCACGTCGCGGCGGAAGAACGCGCTCCAGCCGGCGATGCCGACCCGCACCGGGTCCACGCCCCGCTCCTCCGCCAGCGCCTCGAAGGGGTTGCCGCCGGGCCGTTCCCCGGCGAGCCGGGCCAGTCCCGCGGCCGCCTCCGCGGCGGTCCCCGGCAGGCCCGCGGCCACCATGGCGGCCCCCGCCTCCAGCCGCGCCGGGCCGAGGAGCAGCCCCGCGGTGTCGAGGAGCGTGTCGTCGAGGTCCAGGAGGACGGCGCGCCTCGGGGAGCCGGTCACGGGATCCGCCGGAGACGCACGCCGCGGCGATCCGGTGCCACCGGGAGGAGCGTCGCGCCGCGGGCCCGCAGCGCCGCCTCCACGGACCCTCGCGCGCCCCCGTCCTCCACCACGAACACGACGGACCCGCCGCCGCCGGCGCCGCACGGCCGCCCGCCCAGCGCCCCGGCCCGCCGCGCCGCGCGATCCAGTTCCAGCGTGCGGTCCGTGTGGAAGCCGGGGAAGAGGCGCCGCCGCGCGCGGGAGTCCCGGTCCATGGCCGCCGCCAGGGCGGGCCCGTCTCCCGTCGCCACCGCCGCGCAGGCCTCCCGCGCCGCGGCGGCCACCTCGGCGAATCCGCGGCGGACCTTCCGGTCCCCGTCGAGGAACGCGCGCACCACCCGCCAGTTGTTCACCGCCGAGGAGTGGGTCACGCCGGTGTACGCGAGGACCAGCCGCGCCGCCACCGTCGCCGCGCCGGGGAGGGGCACGCGCCGCACCCCCGCGGGGCCGTACTCCCATGCGCACAGCCCGCCGTGGGCCGCGGCCAGGTGATCCTGCGAGCCCGGAGGCACCTGGATGACGCGCCCCTCGATGTTGCTCGCCAGCGCCGCCAGCGCCGGCCGCCGGAGCCGCTCCCCCCGCACCGCTGCCAGCGCGGCGCACAGCGCGACGGAGAGCGTCGACGACCCGCCGAGACCGGAGCCCGCCGGCACGAGGGAGCGCGTCTCCACGTCCACGCCCCCCTCGACGGGGAGCGCGCGGAGGGCCTCCGCGGCGAGCCGGTGGCGCGCGCCCGCCACGGCCGCCGCGGCGGAGGGGAACTCCTCGCGGGATCCGTGATCCGCCGACGCGAACACGACCCGGCCGTCGGTCCGCGGCCGGACGCTGGCGCGCCCCGTGAGGTCGAGCGCGAGGTTGACGGTCACGGGCCCGTCCAGCATCAGGTAGACGGGCCAGATGTCGAGCGTGCCGCCGGCCAGGTCGACGCGCGTGGGGGCGACGGCCTCCACCGTGGCCACGGCGCGGGGGCGGGAACGGCGGCGGGCGGGCATGGCGGGGGAATCTACCCGCGTCCGGGCGGGGCCGTGCGGAGCGCCGCGGCGGGCTGTCGCCGGAGGCGGGGCGGGACGATGAAGGGTCCATGGGAACCCGCCCCGTCATCGCCCTCACCTTCGCCGATGTCGCGTGGGGCTACGGGGAGAGCGAGGCGCGGTACGTAGCAGCCGTGGAGGCCGCCGGGGGGGAGCCGCTGGTGGTCCGCGCCGCCGACGGAGCGGACGTCCCCTCCCTCCTCCGGCGCGCCGCGGGCTTCCTGCTGCCCGGCGGGGACGACCTCGCCCCCGAGTACTACGGCGAGGAGCCCCACGCGAACCTGGGGCGCGTGAACGGGCCCCGCGACCGCATGGAGTTCCTGCTGGCGCGCGCCCTCCTCGCGGAGGACCGGCCGGTGCTGGGCATCTGCAACGGGCTCCAGGTCCTGAACGTCGCCGCCGGCGGCGACCTCCACCAGGACGTGCCGTCGCAGGTCCCCGGCGCCGTGGAGCACCGGCGCGGCGCGACGCACGCGGTGACGCCGGAGCCGGGGACGCGCTTCGCCGCGCTGGCGGGGACCGCTCCGATCGAGGTCAACTCGTTCCACCACCAGTCGGTGCGCCGCGTGGGTCGCGGCCTGCGCGTCGCGGCCCGCTCCGCGGACGGGCTCGTGGAGGCGCTGGAGCGCCCCGGCGCGCGCTTCCTCCTCGCCGTGCAGTGGCACCCGGAACGGCCGCGGTGCGGTCCCGGCGCCGGCGCGGAGCTCGTCGCCGCGCTCGTGGAGGCCGCCGCCGTCTCGATTCCTTTCCGCGCCTCCGACGCTCCGTAGACTACGCGCCCGCCGCGCCCTTCGGTGCGGCGGGGGCAGGCCTGTGGAGCCGCCGACGGCGGCGCGGAGGGAAGGATGCGCGTTCCGACGAAGATGTTCCTCACGAAGGGCGTGGGTCGCGCGACGGCGAAGCTCGCCTCCTTCGAGGCGGCGCTGCGGGACGCCGGCGTGGCGGAGTACAACCTCGTCCGCGTCACCAGCATCTACCCGCCGCGCTGCAAGATCGTCACGCGCGAGGCCGGCGTGAAGCTGCTCGACCCGGGGCAGATCCTCTACATCGTCCTCGCCGACAACGCCACCAACGAGCCCAACCGGCTCATCGCGGCGTCCATCGGACTCGCCATCCCCAAGGACCGCAACACCTACGGCTATCTCTCCGAGCACCACTCCTACGGCGAGACCGAGGGCCGCGCCGGCGACTTCGCCGAGGAGCTCGCCGCCGAGATGCTCGCCACCAGCCTCGGCCTCGACGCGCGCACCGACCTCTCCTGGAAGGAGAAGGAGCAGGAGTACAAGCTGTCGGGGAAGGTCGTCCGCACCCTCAACTGCACGCAGACCGCCGTGGGCCACAAGAACGGGCTCTGGACGACGGTCGTCGCCGCGGCGGTGCTGGCCGGATAGACCTCGCCGGCGCCGTTCCCCCGCGGGATCGGAACCCCCTCCCCGGGCGGCCCCGGCGGCACGGATCGGTGACGTCGATGGGCTCCCCGCCCGGGGAGCGCGTCGGCGCGCCTCTTGCGGGTCCGCAGCCATGCGCGCCATGGCTCCGGCGGCCCTTCTCGCGGTGGGCGCCGCCGGGCTGATCGCCGCGGCGATCCCGCGGCGCGCCGAGCGCCCGCCGTCGCGCCGGACGACGGGCCGCCCGGTCCCCGCGGGGTGCTGCTCGCTGGGCGCCCTCGACCCGGACTCGGCCCTCGGTGTCGTCGCGGAGGCCGGCGGCTCGCGCTCGGCGGTGTGCGTCCTCACCGGGCGCCTCGTCCCCGGCGGGTCGACGACGGTGACCCTCGCCCTCCCCGGCCATCGCGTGGCCCTCGCACCCCGCGATGGCCCGTGGATCCTCTCGGGCATCGTCGTCGACCCGGCCGGCCGGCCGGTCCCCGGCGCCGAGTTCTGGGGCAACCTCCCGGACTACCGTGACCCGCCCGGTCGCCGAAGCGGGCACGACGGACGGTTCCGCCTCGCGCTCCATTGGCTCCCCGAGCCGGGGGACCGGGCGGCGCTGGGGATCCGCGCGACGGGGCTGGGCCAGCGGGAGGTCGTCCTCGACGAACCGCTGCTGGCGGCGCTCCGCGCGCGGGGTCGGGTGGATGATGCGCGCATCGTGCTGCGCGCCGAGGCCCGCGTGCGCGGCCGGGTCCTCGACGTCGACGGGCGGCCCGTGGCCCGCGCCGAGGTCTCCGTCACGACGGACGGCGCGGGCCGGGCACCCGCGGCGGCTGGATGGGAGCGCGACCGGACGGACGACGCGGGGGAGTTCGCGCTGGGCGGGTTCGACGAGGCGGAACCCCTGTTCCTCTTCGTCGACGGCGATCGGTTCACACCGGTCCGCGTTCCGCTGGCGGGCCGTCTGCGCGCCGGGGAGACGCTGGACGTGGACGTCGTGCTGCCGCCGGCGATGGAGGTCTCCGCGGAGATCGTGATCGACGGGTGGGTGGACGGGATGTGGTTCCGGGTCGACCACCATGGCGTCGTCCCCGCGGGAGCCGCGTGGACCGGGACGCTCCCGGCGGGCCCGTCGGAGTTGACCCTGCACGACGCGAAGAGTCATCCCGTCGCGAACGAGGCCTTCGACGTGGCGGCGGGCGCGGGCGGGTTCTTCAGGCTCATCACGCCGCGCCCCTGCGCGGAGTGCGCGGCGGGGGAGGATCGGTAGCGGGACTCCGGCCGTTCCCCCAGGAGGGAAGTGCCAGGAGGAACGCGACGAAGGGCGCCGCCGCCGCCCTCCCCGGGTACGCCCGCACCCACGTGCCGATGTCGCGGAGGAGGCCCACGGCTACCCCCGGCTCTTCAGCGTCCAGCCGATGAGGCGGTAGAGGAGCCGCGCGCCGACGTTGCCGTCCCACTGGTCCCCCTTGCGGCCGGGGGCGACCTCGTTGAGGTCGAAGCCGACGATGCGGCGGCCGCTGCGGGAGACGGCGCCCACGAGGTGGCAGGCCTGGTGGAACTCCAGCCCGCCGGGGACGGGCGTGCCGGTGTGGGGGCAGTAGACGGGGTCGAGGCCGTCGATGTCGAACGACACGAACACGTCGCGCGGGAGTTCGTCCACGATGCGGGCGCAGCGCGCGTCCCAGGTCTCGCCGGCGAACCGGGCCGTCTCCATGGCGCGCATGGTGTGCGCGATCAGGCGCCCGCCGCTCCCGTCGACGAGGCGCTGCTCCGCCTCGCAGAAGTCCCGGATGCCCACGTGGACGATGCGCTGCACGCCGGGGATGCGCCGGTGCACGTTGAACATGATGGAGGCGTGGGACCAGAGGAACCCCTCGTAGGCCTCGCGGAGGTCGTAGTGGGCGTCGAAGTGGAGGATTCCCATTCCCCGGTGGCGCGCCGCGAACGCCTCGATGGCGCCGAACGGGGTGGAGTGGTCCCCGCCCACGAGCCCGACGACCTTCCCGTCCTCCAGCAGCCGCTCCGTCTCGCCGCGCACCCACGCGTTGAGGCGATCGCCGAACGCGTTGACGCGGCCCAGCGCGTCCTCCAGCGCCGGGTCGCCCGCCACGCGGCCGCCGGCGGCGATGATGGGCTCCGCCGCGGTGCGGGCCTCCCGGTTCCACGCGCGCACCGTCGCCGACTCCTCCAGCATGGCGATGCCCCGCTCGTAGGGGCGGCCGGTCTCCTCGTCGAAGAGGTCCACCTGCCGGGAGGCGGCCAGGATGGCCCGCGGCCCGTTGCGGGTGCCCGGGCGGTAGGACGTGGTGGCGTCCCAGGGGACGGGGAGCAGTACCACCGCGGCCTCGGCGGGGGAGTGGGGGAGTCCGAAGACGCCGGAGTCGTCGGCGGCGGCTCCGTCGGGGTCGAAGGTGCTCATGGCGGGATGATACGCGCCGATCGGGACCCGGCGCGCGTCCAACGGGTGGTCGAGCACCCGCGGAGTACAATCGCCCCATGGCCCGTCCCCTCGCCGCGACCCTCGTGCTGGGCGGCGTCGCCCTCGCGCTGGGGGCCGGCGTCGGTCTCTGGCTGCTCGCCCCGGCGGCCCCCACGGCGGTCCCTCCGGCGGACCGATCCTCCGGACGCGGGTCCCCGCGCCCCGGCGAGGGCGCGGGGGACGAGCCCGGGGACGACGTCCCGCGGCCCGCGGCGACGGGGATCGCCCCCCGCGGCGCGCCGCGACCGGAGGAGGTGGGGGACGAGGACACCCCCGACGACGAGGGCGACCTGGTGGGCGGCGTGGCGACCTACGAGGAGATCCTCGCCGCCGCCACCGCCGGCAAGTGGCTGGAGGTCGAGAGCCTCCTCCGGCGCGGAGGCAGCACCGACCCCCGCGTCACGGACCTCCTGCTGAAGCACCTGGCCGACCCGCGCTGGCGGAACTTCGCCGCCGGGCTCTTCGAGTTCGTCAAGGACCCCGGTGCCGCGCGGAAACTGCTCGCCATCACCGGGGGCGACGCGCCGGAGGCGACGCGCATGGCCGCGCTGCTCGCGTTCGCCGGCGTGGGCGGCCCCGAACTGACCGAGGAGGCGCTTCGCATCCTCCGGGAGTCCCCCGACGGGAGCCCCATGGCGGCGGCCGCGGCGCTGGCGCTGGGGCGCGAGGGGAGCGCCGCCTCGGCGGCCGTCCTCATGGACCTCCTCAGGGAGGGTGGTCGCGCCGGCAGCCGCGCCGCGCTGGTGGACGCGCTGGGCCGGATCCGCGCGCCGGAGGCGCTGGACGCCATGGCCCGCATGCTCCACGAGGAGGGGCTCGACGGATCCCTCCGGGGAGCCCTCATCGAGGCCATGGCCCGGACGAGGGATCCCGCGCTGGCGGCGGATCTCGTCCGGTTCGCCCACGCCACGGGTGACGCGGACCTCCGCCGCGAGGCCTGGAAGGCGCTGGGGATGGTGGGGGGCGAGGTGGCGGTCCAGGAACTCCTCTCCGTGTTCGCCGGCGGCGATCCCGCCGATCGCCTGGCCGCCGCGGTGGCCCTGCAGGGGGTGAAGGACCCGGGCGCCGCGGGGCCCGTGGCGAAGATCCTCCAGTCCTCCACGGACCCGACGCTCCGGGGGTACCTGGTCAGCGCGCTGGGAGCGATGGGGGGGACGGCCGCGGTGGGCGCCCTGGGGGACGTCGTCCGCGACGGCGGCGAGGCCATGGGCCTTCGCGTCGCCGCGGTCCGGGCGCTGGGCGAGATCGGCGACCGCTCGGGGGCCGGTCCCATCCTCGACGCGTACGAGGGATCCGGCGCCGACGACGCGGCCCTCCGCCGCACCGCCATCGAGGCGCTCCGGAAGATCGGGGACACGTCCGCGCTGCCGCGGCTGGAGACCTTCCTGCGCAACGCGCGGGAGGGGACCGCCGAGATGTTCCTCCTGCAGACGACCATCCAGCAGATGGAGCGGGACCGCGCCGCGCAGAAGGACGGGGGACCGGCGCCGACGCCCCCCGCGTTCGACGGCGCGCCCATCACTCCCAGGGGTGCCGCCGGCGAACTGCAGCAGCGGGCCGATCTCCCGGGCAGGTGACCGCCGCCCTGGGTGCCTGGCTCCCGCCGGTCCTCTGGGCGGCGCTCATCTTCGCGGCTTCCAGCGGCGACCTCAGGGCCCCGGGGCCCTCCATCCCCCACATCGACAAGGTCGCCCACTTCATCGAGTACGGGGTGCTCGGCCTCCTGCTCTGCCGTGCTCTCCTGTCGGGGCGCCGGGCGCGATCCCCCGTCGCGGCGGCGGCGCTGGCCACCGCTCTGGGACTGCTCTACGGCGCCTCCGACGAGTTCCACCAGTCCCGCGTGCCCGGACGCACCCCCGACGTGGCGGACCTGGCCGCGGATCTCGCGGGCGCGGCGGCGGGCTCGGCCCTGTGGGCGGCGCGGCGGCGGCGCCCGGCGGCGGAGCCCGGCTGACCGCCTACCTCCCGCCCTCCAGCCGCGCCACCGCCGCGTCCACGGCCCGCAGCGCCGCCGGATCGGCGAGGGAGGCACGGCGCCGGCGGAGGGGCTCCACGGCGCGGGCGTCGAGGAGCGCGCCGAGGGCGTCGGCGACGGGCTCCACGATGCGCGGGTCCGGGTCCTCCAGCGCCGCCATGAGGGCCTCCGCGGCTCCGTCCGCGGGGTGGGCCTGCTGGTTGAGCGCCGCCTCCAGCCGCGTGGCCGCGTCGGGGGAGCGCAGCGCCCGCGCCTCCCGCTCCGCCGCGCCGTAGGGGGCCAACAGCCGGTGGGCCCGGCGGAAGGCGATGAGGCACGCGCGGCGGACGGCGGGCTCCTCGCGGCCGTCGAACAGGTCGATGAGCGCCGTGGGGGCGAGGTCGGGCAGTCGCCGCTCGCGATCGCCGATGTCCCCCAGCGCCAGCGCCGCCGCCGCCGTGACCGCGGGCTCGGCGTCGGCGAGCATCAGGACCAGCCGGTCCCCCGCGTCGCGGCCGCCGACGAACCCCAGCAGCCGGGCCGTCTCCTCCCGGATGCCGGGGGATCCGGAGAGGGCACGCGGGACCAGGGATCGGAGGACGAACCCGGACCCGTCGAGGAGCCCACGGGCCCGCTCCCCGCCGTCCAGCGCCAGCGCCGCGGTGGCGCGCAGCGCCGCACCGGCGACGGCGCCGTCGGGCTCGTCGAGCAGGATCGCGAGGCAGGGGAGGAGCGTCGCCAGGGCCTCCGCGGCCACGGGCCGGAGCGCGGCCCGCCGACCGGGCTCGGCGAGGCCCTGCAGCGCGGCGGCGGCCGGGGCGTCGCCGCCGGCGGCGCCGGTCCGGGCCTCCTCCAGGATCTCCGCCGCCGCCGCGGGGAAGCCCGGGGGGAACGCCAGGGGGGGCAGCGATCTCCCTCCCTTCCCCGGTTGGACGACCTTCCCGGAGGAGGATCCCGCGGGATCGGAGGGCGCGTCCACCTCGCCGTCCCCGCGGTAGACCGCCGCCGCCACCGCCACGGCGGCGGTGCCGAGGCCGGCCAGCAGCAGGGTCCGCGCGGGGAGCGCCATGGGGGGAGTGTAGCGCCGCCGTCACGGGCGCCGGCCCCGCGTGCGACCGGATCCCGTCCGACGGCGACCGCGCGCAACGTCTACAATCCGCCCGCGGGCACTCCTCCCTCGCCCGGCCGTCCAAGGGAGCAGGCCAGCGGGCCACGCCGCCGCGCCACCGAAAGGAGAGCGAACCATGGGTTCCATCGACGGGAGGATCGAGGCGCTCCTGGCGGACGTGCGCCGGGACCGCGAACTCGAGTCCTTCCGCGAACTGCACTGGGAGGGCTCCTTCGCCGAGTACCTCGCCATCGCGCTGCGCGACCCGCGTGTCGTCCGCAACGCGTTCCAGCGCCTCCACGACATGATCCTCTCCCACGGCACCGAGGAGGTCGTGAAGCACAAGGAGCGCATCCAGCGGTTCCGGTTCTTCTCCGATCCGCTGGGGGACGGCCGCGAGGCGGTGTTCGGGCTGGAGAAGCCGCTGGCGCGCCTGGTGAACGTCCTCAAGGCGGCGGCGTGCGGGTACGGCCCGGAGCGGCGCATCCTCCTGCTGCACGGGCCCGTGGGCTCCGCCAAGAGCACCGTGGTCCGGCTGCTCAAGCGCGGCCTGGAGGACTACTCGCGCACCCCCGCCGGCGCGCTCTACACGCTCCGCTGGCGGACCGGCCGCGGGCCGCGCGGGCGCGGCGGCGAGGAGGAGGGCGCGTGGGAGGACTGCCCCATGCACGAGGAGCCCCTGCGGCTCCTGCCCTCCGGCTCCCGCGCGTCCGTCCTGGAGAGCCTGAACGACGCGCTGGACGCCCCCTACCGCCTCGGCCTCGAGGGGGACCTCTGCCCGTCCTGCCGGGCCAACTACCGCGAGGCGCTGGAGCGCCATGCCGGGGACTGGCAGCGCATGGTCGAGGCGGACGTGCGCGTGCGCCGCCTCGTGCTCAGCGAGAAGGATCGGGTCGGCATCGGCACCTTCCAGCCCAAGGACGAGAAGAACCAGGACTCCACGGAACTGACGGGGGACATCAACTACCGGAAGATCGCCGAGTACGGCTCCGACTCGGATCCGCGCGCGTTCAACTTCGACGGCGAGTTCAACGTCGCCAACCGCGGACTCGTGGAGTTCATCGAGGTCCTGAAACTGGACGTCGCGTTCCTCTACGACCTCCTGGGCGCGTCGCAGGAGCACAGCATCAAGCCGAAGAAGTTCGCGCAGACCGACATCGACGAGGTGATCCTGAGCCACACCAACGAGCCCGAGTACCGGCGCCTCCAGTCCAACGAGCTCATGGAGGCGTTCCGGGACCGGACCGTGAAGATCGACGTCCCCTACGCCGTCGAACTGGACGACGAGATCAAGATCTACCGCCGCGACTTCTCGGCGGACCGCGTGCGCGGCAAGCACGTCGCCCCGCACACGCTGGAGATGGCCGCCATGTGGGCGGTCCTCACGCGCCTGCAGGAGCCGAAGAAGGGGAGCCTCTCCCTCCTGCAGAAACTGAAGCTCTACAACGGGCGCTCGCTCCCCGGCTTCACGGAGGACACGGTGCGCGAACTCCGGGAGGAGGCCGCCGCCGAGGCCATGAGCGGCATCTCGCCGCGGTACGTGCAGGACAAGGTCTCCAACGCCCTGGTGGGGGACGATGCGCCGTCGTGCATCAACCCGTTCCTGGTCATGAACGAACTGGAGGCGGGGCTCGTCCACCACTCGCTGCTCACCAGCGAGGACCTCCGGAAGCGGTACCGGGAGCTCCTGGGACTGGTCCGCCGCGAGTACGAGGACGTCATCAAGAACGAGGTGCAGCGCGCCATCAGCGCCGACGAGGAGGCCATCGCGCGCCTCTGCGCCAACTACATCGACAACATCAAGGCGTACACCCAGCGGGAGAAGGTCCGCAACCGCTACACGCAGCAGCAGGAGGAGCCCGACGAGCGCCTCATGCGCTCCATCGAGCAGAAGATCGAGATCCCCGAGAGCCGGAAGGACGACTTCCGCCGCGAGATCATGAACTACATCGGGGCGCTGGCGGTGGAGGGGAGGACGTTCGACTACCGCACGAACGAGCGGCTCCAGAAGGCGCTGGAACTGAAGCTCTTCGAGGACCAGAAGGACTCCATCAAGCTGACCAGCCTCGTCTCCACCGTCGTGGACCGGGAGACGCAGGAGAAGATCGACGTCGTCAAGGGCCGCCTCGTGAAGAACCACGGCTACTGCGACGTCTGCGCCTCCGACGTGCTGAACTTCGTGGCGTCCATCTTCGCCCGGGGCGACGCGAGGGACCGGGACGAGGCATGAGCCGTACGCGCGCCATGGTCCGCCGGATCGACCAGGACGTGGGCCGGTTCCGGCGAATCGTCACGGGGGAGATCCGGCGCAACCTGAAGAAGTACGTGACGAAGGGGGAACTCCTCGGCCGCGTGGGCAAGGACACGGTCTCCGTGCCCCTCCCGCAGATCCGGCTCCCGCGGTTCACCTTCGGGGACAACCGCGCCGACGGCGTCGGGATGGGGGAGGGCGCGCCCGGCAGCCCCGCGCCCGGCGGCGAGGGGACCGGCGGACCCGGCGAGGGCGAGGGGGACCACGTCCTCGAGGTGGACGTCCCGCTCCCGGAACTGGCCCGCATCCTGGGCGAGGAACTGAGCCTTCCCCGCATCCGCCCCCGCGGCCGCGACCGCGTGATCGCCAATCGCATGCGCCTCCGGGGGATCCGGCGGACGGGGCCCGAGGGACTCCGCCACTTCCGGCGCACGTTCCGCGAGGCGCTGAAGCGGGAGATCGCCACGGGCACCTACGACCCGGCGCGCCCCGTCGTGATCCCGCGCCGCGAGGACCGGCGCTTCCGGTCCTTCCGCATGACCGAGGTGCCGCAGTCCAACGCCGTCGTCATCTACATGATGGACGTGTCGGGATCCATGGGCTCGGAGCAGAAGGAGATCGTGCGCATCGAGGCGTTCTGGATCGACACCTGGCTCCGCAGCCAGTACCGCAACCTGGAGGTGCGCTACCTCGTGCACGACGCCGCGGCGCGCGAGGTGGACCGCCACCAGTTCTTCCACCTGCGGGAGTCCGGCGGCACGAAGATCTCGTCCGCCTACGAACTCTGCCTGCGCATGGTCGAGGAGCGCTACTCGGCGACGGACTGGAACGTCTACCCGTTCCACTTCTCCGACGGGGACAACTGGTCCGGCGGCGACACGCGCCTCTGCCTGGAACTCCTGGAGGAGCGCCTGCTGCCGCGGGTGAACGTGTTCTGCTACGGCCAGGTGAAGAGCGCCTACGGGAGCGGCCAGTTCAAGGTGGACCTCGACGGCCGGTTCCGCGGGGACGAGCGGGTGCTGACCTCGGACATCCCCGACCGGGAGGGGATCCTCCCCTCCATCCGCACGTTCCTCGGGAGCGGCCGGTGAGCGGAGGGCTCCCCGCCGACCTGCGCCGCATGCGGGACCGCATCCGGGCGCACGCGGTGGAGTACGGCCTGGACTTCTCCGAGACCCACTTCGAACTCCTCGAGCACGACGAGCTCCACGAGGTCGCCGCGTACGGCGGCTTCCCGACGCGGTACCCCCACTGGCGCTTCGGCATGGACTACGAGGGGCTGCGGAAGGGGTACGCGTACGGACTGCAGAAGATCTACGAACTGGTCATCAACAACGACCCCTGCTACGCGTACCTCATGCGGTCGAACTCGCGCACGGACCAGAAGATCGTGATGGCGCACGTCTACGGGCACGCCGACTTCTTCAAGAACAACCTCTGGTTCGCCCCCACGCACCGGAAGATGATCGACCAGATGGCGAACCACGGGACGCGCATCCGGCGGTACGCCGATCGCCACGGCACGGAGCGCGTCGAGCGGTTCCTGGACGACGCCCTGTGCCTGGAGAACCTCGTCGACCCGTACGAGATGTACGCTCCGCCCCGCGCCGCGGCGGGGGATACCACGGAGCGCGCCGACCGCGCCGACGAGGAGGAGCGGCGCCTCGGGGAGAACGTCCCGAGGCTGCGGGCGGGGTCGGGCTACATGGAGCGCTACGTGAACCCGCCGGAGGAACTCGCGCGCGAACGTCGCCGGATGCGCGAGGCGCTCAGGAAGAAGCGGCGGTTTCCCGCGGAGCCCCGGCGCGACGTCCTCGGCTTCCTCCTGGAGCACGCGGCGCTCTCGACCTGGCAGCGGGACGTGCTCTCCATCGTGCGCGCCGAGGCGCTCTACTTCGCCCCCCAGGCCATGACCAAGATCATGAACGAGGGGTGGGCGACCTACTGGCACTCCACGATCCTCACGGAGCGCGTCCTCGAGGACGACGAGCTGGTGGACTACGCCGAGGCCCACGCGGCCACGCTGGGCTCGGCGCCGGGGAGGCTCAACCCCTACAAGCTCGGCCTCGAGCTCTGGCGCCACGTGGAGCGCCGCTGGGACCGCGGGCAGTTCGGCCCCGAGTACGTGCATTGCGACGATGTCGAGCGCCGGCGGAGGTGGGACACGCGGGCCGGGCTGGGCCGCCGGAAGATCTTCGAGGTCCGCCGCGCGTACAACGACGTGACGTTCATCGACGAGTTCCTGACGGAGGAGTTCGCCGAGGAGCAGCGGCTCTTCGTGTACCGGCGGGACGCGGAGGGTCGGCCGGTGGTGGACGACCGGGACTTCCGGAAGGTGAAGCGGACGCTGCTCCGCGACATCACCAACCTGGGCAACCCGATCCTCGCCGTCGAGGACGCGAACCACGGGAACCGCGGGGAACTCCTCCTCCGCCACTCCTGGGACGGCCTCGATCTGCGCCTGGACTACGCGAAGGACACGCTGGAGGCGCTGCAGCGCGTCTGGTCCCGCCCCGTCCACGTCCTGACGCGCCTCGACGGGAAGGCGCGCCTCCTCTCGTACGACGGCACGCGGCACGGCGCCGAGGACGTGAAGGAGGAGGCGCGCGCGTGACGCTCCGGCTGACGACGGCGGGGGAGTCCCACGGCCCCGCGCTCCTGGCCATCCTGGAGGGGCTGCCCGCGGGTCTGGCGGTGGACGCGGCGGCGGTGGACGCCGCGCTGGCGCGCCGCCAGCGGGGCTACGGGCGGGGCGGCCGCATGCGCATCGAGTCCGACGCCGTGGAGATCCTGGCGGGACTCCGCGGGGGCCGCACCCTCGGCTCGCCGCTGGCGCTGATGGTCCGCAACCGGGACGCGACGCTGGAGCGCCTCCCTCCGGTGACGCGACCGCGGCCCGGGCACGCCGATCTCGCGGGCATGCTGAAACTCGGGACCGTCGACGCGCGGGACGTCCTGGAGCGGGCCAGCGCGCGCTCCACGGCGGCGACCACCGCCGCCGGCGCCGTGGCCGCGCTGCTCCTCGGGGAGGCGGGGATGCGCGTCCTCGGGTTCTGCCGCTCCGTGGGGCACGTGGAGGCCGGCACGGTCCCCGACGACCCCGACGCCCTTGCCGCGGCCCGGGACGGCAGCGACTTCCTCTGCCCCGACCCCGCCGCCGACGGGCCCATGCGGGCCGCCGTGGACGGGGCCCGCGAGGCGGGGGACACGCTGGGCGGGATCGTGGAGGTGCGGGCCGTCGGCGTCCCCGCGGGGCTCGGGGACTTCCGCACGGCGGCGGCCCGGCTCGACGGCCGCCTCGCGCAGGCGCTCATGGCGCTCCCCGCGGTGAAGGGCGTGGAGATCGGCCTCGGCTTCGCGGCCGCCGCCGTGCGCGGGAGCGCGGCCCACGACCCCATCCTCCCCGCGGGTCCCGGCGGCGGGGTCCCGCGCCGCGAGGGGAACCGGGCGGGCGGCATCGAGGGGGGAGTGACCAACGGCGGGCCCGTCGTGGTGCGGATCGCGATGAAGCCGCTCTCCTCCCTCCGGAACCCGCTGCCCAGCGTGGACGCCCTCACCGGAGAGGCGGCGCCGGCGGCGACCCAGCGGAGCGACGTCTGCGCCGTGCCCGCGCTCTCCGTCATCGCCGAGGCGGCGGTGGCGCTGGTGCTGGCCGACGCGCTCCTGGAGAAGACCGGCGGCGACACGCTCGCCGAGGTCCTCGCCCGACTGGACGCCCACCGCGCCGCCGCCGCGCGCCTGTTCCCCGCGCCCGGTGGAACTTCCTCATCGCCTCCCCGGGGGACCGCTAGCATCCCCCCGGTGCCGCCCGCGTAGCTCAACCGGCAGAGCGCCTGCTTTGTAAGCAGGGGGTTGGGGGTTCAAGTCCCTCCGCGGGCTCCCCGGGCGGCGCACCGCAATCCTCCGTGGGCAGATACCGAAGCGGCCAAACGGGCCAGACTGTAAATCTGGTGGCTCAGCCTTCGCTGGTTCAAATCCAGCTCTGCCCACCACGGTGGAACTCCCCGTGGGACAAGAGGTTGCGGGTGCGGCGCTCGGGCCACCGGCGGCAGGAACCATGACCCCCCGCTCCCTCGCCGACGCCATCGACGCCGTCCTCCGCCGGGACCTCCCGCTGCTGCTCGCCATCCCCGACGGGGAGGCGACCACGCTCCCCAACCGACCGTCCGGGGTCGGCTGGTCCCGCCGGGAGGAACTGGGCCACCTCGTCGACTCCGCCGTCAACAACCACAACCGGTTCGTGCGGGCCGCGCTGGAGCCCGAGTACCGGGGCCCCGGCTACGAGCAGGACGCGTGGGTGTCCCTCCACCGCTACGCGGAGGTCCCCTGGCCCGCCCTGGTCGAGATCTGGCGGGCCCACAACGCGATCCTCGTCCCCCTCGTGGCGGCGATCCCGGACGGGAGACTCTCCACGCCCTGCACCGTCGGAGGAGCGGCCCCCGTGCCCCTCGGGTTCCTGGTGGACGACTACGTCCTGCACATGCGGCACCACCTCGATCAGGTGCTGCGGCGGCCCGCCGTGACGCCCTACCCGCGGGGCTGACGGCGCGCCGCGCCGCCCCGCGACGATGGGGGGGGCTCCGCGGCGGCGGCAATCCGGCCGCGGCCGGTGCCTCCCGCGCGGGATGCCGCCCGCTGACCGGGTACCCTCTCTGCGGGAGGCCCCATGCGCTACGAGGGCGACATCTACCGGCCGCCGTCGGAGGCGGACGCGTACATCCTGCAGGCGACGGTGGGCTGCTCGTGGAACGCCTGCACGTACTGCGACATGTACCGCGCGAAGCGGTTCCGGGAGCGGGACCTGGCGGAGGTGCTGGAGGACGTCGCGGAGGCGGGCGCGGCCCTCGGTCCCCGGGTGGACAAGGTCTTCGTCGCCGACGGCGACGCGCTGGTGATGTCCCTCGACCGCTGGTTGCCCCTGCTGGAAGCGCTGAAGGCCGCGTTCCCGCGCCTCCGCCGCGTGTCCTGCTACGCCATGGCGAGGAACCTGCTGGCGAAGTCGCCGGCGGAACTGGCGACGCTCCGTGACGCGGGGCTCTCCCTCGTCTACGTGGGCCCCGAGTCGGGGGACGACGTGACGCTGCGGCGCATCGCCAAGGGCGGGACGCACGACGAGCACGTGGAGGCGGCGGCGCGGGCGCGGGAGGCGGGCATCCGCGTGTCCGCCATCTTCCTGCTGGGCGCCGGGGGGGTCGAGCGGAGCGACGAGCACGCCCGCGCGTCGGCGCTCCTCGCGAGCCGCATGGACCCGCGGTTCGTCTCCCTGCTGACGCTGACCGTCATCCCCGGCACGCCCATCGCCCGTCTCGAGGAGCGGGGGAAGTTCCACCTGCCCGATGTCGAGGGGCTGCTCCGCGAACTCCGCACGTTCGTGGATCTCGCCGCCCCCACGGACGCCGTCTTCCGGACGAACCACGCGTCCAACTACCTGCCGCTGGCGGGACGGCTGCCGCGGGACCGGGCCCGCATCCTCGGCGTGCTGGACGCCGCGCTGGCGGGGGACGTCCCGCTGCGGGCGGAGTGGGCCCGGGGGCTGTAGCCCGACCCACCCATGCGGGAGCGCGATCCCGCGGCGTCCTCGCGTCGATCCCGGCGTCGCGGCGACCGGTCCACCCTGCGGAATGGAGGCGCGCCCGCCGGTGTTGAGAGGGATCATGTGGAGCATGGCAATCACGCCGTTCGTCGAAGGCCGGTCCGCGGGAGCGGGCCCGCGCCGCGCCGTCGCGCTGCTCGCCGCCGCCCTGCTGGCGGTCGCCTGCGGCGCGCCGGGGAGCGAGGAGGTCACCGTGAAGCCGGGCCCGAACCCGTCCGTCGCCGCCGTCTCCGTGGATGCTTCGCGCACCACCGCCACCGCGGCGACGCCCGCCGTGCGCACGCTCACCTTCGCCGTGGGCTGATTCTGGACCCCCGACTCCCGGTTCGGGAGTCTGCCCGGTGTCGTCGCGACGCGCGTCGGCTACGCGGGAGGCACCACCGTCGCGCCGACGTACGGCTCCATGGGGGACCACTCGGAGTCCATCCAGGTGGACTTCGACCCCGCGGTGCTCCCGGTGGAGCGGCTCCTGCGGGAGTTCTGGGACAGCCACGACCCGTCCCGCCGGGCCTGGTCCTGCCAGTACAAGTCGGTGCTCTTCTTCCACGACGACGAGCAGCGGCGACTGGCGGAGGGGACCCGGGATGCCATCGCGCGGGAGACCGGCCGGCCGGTGACCACCGAGATCCGCCCCTTCGACGGATTCACGCCGGCGGAGGACTACCACCAGAAGTACTACCTCCGCAACTCCGGCGAGTTGCGTCGCCTGCTGCCGGCGCTCTTCCCCACCGACGCGGCGCTGCGGGACTCGACGGTGGCCGCGCGGCTGAACGCCTACGCGGGCCGCGACCTGCCGCTGGAGATGCTCCGCGCCGAGCTGGCGACGCTGGGGTGGAGCGTGGAGGGCGGCTCCCGCGTGGAGGCGCTCCTGCGGACGGAGCCGGCCGGCGCGACGCGCTGACCCGCGACGCGCGCGCGGGCTTGGGACAACCCCCGCGGGCGGCTACCCTCGGCCCCGGCGGCGACGGCGGTCGCCCCGGGAGGAGGAGCCGTGGAAGGGGCGTACCCGGCACCGCGGATGTTCCTGGGCTCCATCCTCGCGTGGACGCTGCGCATCGCGCTGGTCATCGCCGTGGCCTCGATGCTCGGCATCGAGAGGGTGTCCTTCGTGGCCGTCCTCGGGGCCATGGGGTTCGCCGTGGGGATGGCGCTCCAGGGGAGCCTCTCGAACCTCGCCGGCGGCGTCCTGATCCTCCTGTTCCGGCCGTTCCGCATTCCATCCCGTTCCCGCAGCGGGTCGTGCGGCTCGTGAAGGACGCCTGATGCGCGGCCGCGCGGGGTTCCTGGCCGCGGCGCTGCTGGCGGGGGGGTGCGCCATGGCCGGACCGACGGGGAACGCCGGAGATCCCGGCGCGACGGCGCGGTGGCGGGTGGTCGTCCTCGGTCGCGCTCAGGACGGCGGCATGCCCCACCTCGGCTGCCTGAAGGACCCCTGCGCCGCGGCCCGGCGGGGGGAGCGGCCGGCGGAGCGGGTCGCCTGCCTCGGCATCACCGACGGCACCCGGGCCTGGCTTCTCGACGCCACGCCGGACCTGGCCGACCAGGTGCACGCCATGGGCGTCCGCGTCCCCACGGGCATCTTCCTCACCCATGCCCACATGGGCCACTACACGGGCCTGCTGCGGCTGGGGAAGGAGGTGCTCGGCGCCCGCGACGTCCCCGTCTACGCGACGGCGCGCATGCGCCGGTTCCTGGAGACCAACGAGCCCTGGCGGCGCCTCGTGGAGGAGGGACGGATCGCGCTGGCGGACAACGCGGCCGTGGATCTCGGCGGCGTGCGCGTCACGGCGTTTCCCGTTCCCCACCGGGACGAACTGAGCGACACCGTCGGCTACCTCGTGGAGGGGCCGACGCGCCGCGTGGTCTTCCTCCCCGACATCGACTCGTGGGACGCGTGGGACCGGGACCTGCGGGAGTTCGTGGGGTCCGTGGACGCGGCGTACCTCGACGCCACGTTCTTCTCCGGCGACGAACTGGGAGGCCGGGACATGCGGACCGTGCCCCACCCGCCCGTGGCGGAGACCATGGAGCGCCTCGCCGGCCTCGGCCAGCGCGTGCGGTTCCTGCACATGAACCACACCAACCCGCTCCTGGTGGATCCCTCCCCCGCGGAGGCGCGGGGGTTCCGCGTCGCGCGGGAGGGGGAGAGCGTCGATCTCTAGCCCCTACCGCGGCGGCTGGAACAGCGAGTCCGGCAGCGCGGCGGGGTCGATGACGAGGGAAGCCAGCGTGGCGGTGATGCGCGGGGCCGGCTTCGCGGCGGGGTCGGCGGGGATCTCGAAGACCTCGAGGAACCCGGGGACGCGCAGGCCCTCGGGAACCTTCCCTTTCGCGAAGTGCCCCTCCTCCGCGGGGTCGAAGGTCACGAGGAACGCGGGCGCTCCCTCCCCGGAGGGCTCGAGGCGGGCGGCCACCGGATCGAGGGTGGTGGCGTCGAGGAAGAGGGTGAGCGCCGGCTCGCCGGCGTCCAGGTGGACCGCCCGGCGGAGGACGGTGCAGCGCCGCTTCTCGACCTCCCCGTTGAACCGCGGCAGCGCGAGGGTCTCCTCCGGAAGGAGGCGCACCTCGGGCCCCGGCTCCAGGAGGTTGCCCAGGAAGAAGACCCGCTGCGTCATGCCCAGCATGCGGCGGCGGAGATCGACGTCGCGGAGGTTCTCCCGGTCCGCCCCCTCGGGGTCGGAGAAGCGCTTGACCGGCTCCTCGCCGGACTTGAGCCAGCCGATGCGTCCGCTGTGCCCGAGGATCTGCCGCCGCCCCTCCAGGGTCCACTCGCTGCGCACGCGGTCCGGCTGCGCGAACGTCTCCACGCTCTCCGTGTCGACCTTGTCGCCCTTCGGCGAGAGGACGACCACGCGGGAGAACGCGACCTGGAACCTCCGCACCGCGCTCTCGCCGCGGCGGTCCAGCGTCCCCTGCCGGCGGGCGGCGCGCTCGATGACCGCCCGCGCCTCGGCGGTGGGGCCGGGGAGCGGCGGGGGAGCCGGCGGGAGCGGTTCCTTCCCCGCGGCGTCGGGCGTCGGCGGGGGCGGTTCCTGCGGGGCCACCGGCGGCGGCGCCGGGGGCGGTCCGTCGGCGGCGGCCGCTTCCGCCGCCATGTGGCACCCGAGCAGCAGGACGGCGGAGGCTGTTCGAAGCAGGGAGGTCACGGGGGCAGTGTAGCGCGTCATCGGCGCTGGAGGCGCGCCGCCGCCACGGTGTTCCGGAGCAGCATCCCGACGGTCACGGGGCCCGGCCCTCCGGGGACCGGAGTGAAGGCGCCGGCCACGGCGGCGACGGAGTCGAAGTCGCAGTCCCCGACGATGCGGTGGGTGCCGCCGGGCCCGTCCACCCGGTTGATCCCGACATCCACCACGATGGCGCCGGGCTTCACCATGTCCCCGCGCACGAGCCCGGCCTTCCCCACGGCGACGACGAGCAGGTCGGCGCGCCGCGTGTGCGCGGCCAGGTCCCGCGTCTCCACGTGGCAGACGGTCACCGTCGCCAGGCGATCCAGCAGCAGCAGCGCCGTGGGCTTGCCCACGATGGTGCTGTGCCCGATGACGACGGCTTCCGCGCCGGCGAACGAGGCCCCGCCCGCCTCGAGGCACGCCAGGATCGAGAGCGCCGTGCACGGGTAGAGCCCCTCGCCGCCGCGCACGAGGCTGCCCAGGTTCGCGGGATGCACTCCCTCCACGTCCTTCAGCGGGGGGATGCCCGCCTGCGCCCGCCGCGCGTCGACGTGCGCCGGCAGCGGCATCTGGAGGATGACCCCGGTGACGGAGGCATCCCCGCCCAGCGCCGCGAGGTGGGACAGCAGGTCGGCCTCCGGGGTGGCGGCGGGGAGGCGGTCCAGGGAGAAGCCGATGCCCGCGGCCTCGCAGCCGCGCCGCTGGCTCCGGAGGTAGACGTCGCTGGCGGGGTTCTCGCCCAGCGCCACGGCGCGGAGCGAGGGCGGCGCGCCCATGGCGGCCACGGCGGCCGCCGCCTCGCCGCGGAGGCGCTCCGCCAGCGCGCGTCCGTCGATGGGGGTGGCGGCCATGGGGCGGCGATTGGAACCTCCCGCCCCGGGCCCCCCCACGGTTTCCGCGGGCGGGAGGCGCTCCGCTGCCGCCGCGGAGCGCGGAGCGATAGGATGGGGGCGGAGGCGTCGGCCTGCGCGCCGGTGCCGGGAGCGCCACCGTTGAGCATCCACGATCGGGACTACTACCGGGAGGACCCGCCCAGGGGGGACCTGGTCCTCCGCCTGCCCCCCGTGCGGTGGCTCCTGCCCTGCCTCATCGGCGCCGCGTTCCTCCTCCACACGGGGCTCGAGAACGGCGGCGCCCTTCCCCGGGGATGGACGGCGGAGTTCCTGGGACTCTCCCTCGACGGGCTCCGCGCGGGCCGGGTGTGGCAGCCGCTGACGTCCCTCTTCGTCCACGGGGATCTCTCCCACGTGCTCTTCAACGGGCTGGCGCTCTGGATCTTCGCCCTGGTCCTCGAGGATCGCCTGCGCGCCCGCACCATCGGCGCCGCGTTCCTGCTGGGGGGGCTCGCGGGGGGCGCCGCCTACGTGGGGCTGCAGGCCGCCGGCTGGGGGGCCCCCCCGGGCACGCCCGCCGTCGGCGCGTCCGCGGGGGCCTCGGCGCTGCTCGCCGCCGCCGTGGCGGGGGCGCCGC